>NZ_JAZEVS010000102.1:0-201 GCF_036668815.1 Acinetobacter sp. ESBL14 | reverse complement strand
TATCCTATCCCCTCTATATTTCACATCCTAGATTGCTTATCCTTTCTGAAGATTTTAACCTTCTTCAACTGATACCTTTATAATTCATGAGCAATACCCAAGTCCTCTACATTGGCGGCCCTCTTTGGGGATTAAGCACTCAACATACTGAAAATACATTTCACTACACACATCGAAAAACAGGACAAACCACCAAGTACA
>NZ_JAZEVS010000101.1:0-204 GCF_036668815.1 Acinetobacter sp. ESBL14 | reverse complement strand
CCATTGGTGGTTTAAGCAATAAGACGTGGAACGGCACAGCGGTATCAGGTCAAGCGGCGACTGAAGATCAATTGGCAGCAGTTGATGGCAAGTTGGGTACATTAGACGATGCAGCAGTTAAATATGACGATGCAACAACTAAAGACAAGATCACGCTTGCAGGTGCTGGTGGAACCACGATCACGAATGTTAAAGCAGGTGATA
>NZ_JAZEVS010000100.1:0-210 GCF_036668815.1 Acinetobacter sp. ESBL14 | reverse complement strand
ATGGTGATACCGTTACAGCAACAGCGACCGACTTGGCAGGAAACATTTCATTGCCAGGTACAGAGATTGTTGATGGAGATGGTTTACCACCAGTGGTTGCATTGAATGATGAATTCACCAATGACTCAACACCAGACTTGAGCGGTACGATCAATGATCCGAATGCGACCATTGTTGTGACTGTGAATGGTATTGACTATCCAGCGGTGA
>NZ_JAZEVS010000099.1:0-214 GCF_036668815.1 Acinetobacter sp. ESBL14 | reverse complement strand
CATCCACAGTCACCACAATCGTGGCTGTTGGATCATTCACGGTACCCGTCAATGCAGGGGTTGCATCGTTGCTCAGATCATCATCCACCGTCACAATCGGTGCAGTCACATCTGTAGAAACCGTACCGGTACCTGGTAATGAGGTGTTACCCGCTGGGTCTGTCGCTGTTGCAGTGACGGTCTCACCATTGGTCAAGCCACCTGGATTTGGTGT
>NZ_JAZEVS010000098.1:0-217 GCF_036668815.1 Acinetobacter sp. ESBL14 | reverse complement strand
AACACCTCATTACCAAGTACAGGTACGGTTTCTACAGATGTGACTGCACCGATTGTGACGGTGGATGATGATCTGAGCAACGATGCAACTCCTGCATTGACGGGTACCGTGAATGATCCAACAGCCACGATTGTGGTGACTGTGGATGGTGTGAACTATCCAGCGGTGAACAATGGTGATGGTACTTGGACCTTGGCGGACAATACTTTACCGACCT
>NZ_JAZEVS010000097.1:0-219 GCF_036668815.1 Acinetobacter sp. ESBL14 | reverse complement strand
TCAAGCCACCTGGATTTGGTGTCGTCCACGCCCCAGTCGTTGGGTCTGTTGGTACCTGAACACTTGTACCATCTGGGAAGGTCACGGTCACAGTCGAACCAGGTTCTGCTGTACCACTGATTGGGTCGGTCGCATTGATCGGATCAAGCACTGGTGCATTTGGTGCAACGGTATCAATCGTCAATACTGCGCTATCTGTGCCCACATTGCCCGCTGCAT
>NZ_JAZEVS010000096.1:0-220 GCF_036668815.1 Acinetobacter sp. ESBL14 | reverse complement strand
ACCACTGCACCGAATGCGCCAGAGATTAATCCAATCAATGGTACAGATCCGATTACAGGAACAGCGGAACCTGGTTCGACTGTGACCGTGACCTTCCCAGATGGTACAAGTGTTCAGGTCCCAACAGATCCAACGACTGGGGCATGGACCACACCAAATCCAGGTAACTTACCGAATGGCGGTACAGTAACAGCTGTAGCAACTGATCCTGCAGGCAACC
>NZ_JAZEVS010000095.1:0-221 GCF_036668815.1 Acinetobacter sp. ESBL14 | reverse complement strand
GTCGAACCAGGTTCTGCTGTTCCTGTAATTGGATCAACGGCATTGATTGGATCAATGTCTGGCGCATTCGGTGCAATCGTATCGATTGTCACTGTACCTGTATCTGTACCGACATTGCCTGCCAAGTCTGTCGCAGTCACGGTCACGGTATGTGGACCTTCACCCAACACTGGCAATACATTGTCTGCAAGGGTCCAAGTACCATCACCATTGTTCACCGC
>NZ_JAZEVS010000094.1:0-225 GCF_036668815.1 Acinetobacter sp. ESBL14 | reverse complement strand
CATCAACCAGATTGCCTGGATTTGGTACTGTCCACGCACCTGTGATTGGATCGGTTGGTACTTGAACTGTGGTGCCATTCGGGAAGGTCACGGTTACTGTCGAACCAGGTTCTGCTGTTCCTGTAATTGGATCAACGGCATTGATTGGATCAATGTCTGGCGCATTCGGTGCAATCGTATCGATTGTCACTGTACCTGTATCTGTACCGACATTGCCTGCCAAGT
>NZ_JAZEVS010000093.1:0-232 GCF_036668815.1 Acinetobacter sp. ESBL14 | reverse complement strand
GATGCAGATGTAACCATCACGGTGGATACAGTTGCAGCTGACTTGATTGGTGCGATCACAGTTCCAGATGATCTGAACGGTGACGGCATCTTGAATGCGACTGAATTGGGTGCAGATGGTAGCTTCGATGCACAAGTGGCACTCGGTCCAGATGCAGCAGTGGGTACAGTGGTAACCGTAAATGGTACCAACTACACAGTAACAGCAGCGGACTTGGTGAATGGCTTCATCA
>NZ_JAZEVS010000092.1:0-240 GCF_036668815.1 Acinetobacter sp. ESBL14 | reverse complement strand
CCAACTGAGCTACATCCACCATCAAAACTTTGATTCTATATACCAAGCTGCCAAATGGCGCGCCTGACAGGATTCGAACCTGTGACCATCCGCTTAGAAGGCGGATGCTCTATCCAACTGAGCTACATCCACCATCAAAACTTTGATTCTATATACCAAGCTGCCAAATGGCGCGCCTGACAGGATTCGAACCTGTGACCATCCGCTTAGAAGGCGGATGCTCTATCCAACTGAGCTACA
>NZ_JAZEVS010000091.1:0-240 GCF_036668815.1 Acinetobacter sp. ESBL14 | reverse complement strand
CTGCTGTACCACTGATTGGGTCGGTCGCATTGATCGGATCAAGCACTGGTGCATTTGGTGCAACGGTATCAATCGTCAATACTGCGCTATCTGTGCCCACATTGCCCGCTGCATCTGTCGCAGTCACGGTCACAGTATGGTTGCCTTCACCCAAGGTCGGTAAAGTATTGTCCGCCAAGGTCCAAGTACCATCACCATTGTTCACCGCTGGATAGTTCACACCATCCACAGTCACCACAA
>NZ_JAZEVS010000090.1:0-241 GCF_036668815.1 Acinetobacter sp. ESBL14 | reverse complement strand
TCAAATCAGTTGATGACAAAGTCACCAATGGCGTAAATGACTTGACCAACAAAGGTCTAAACTTTGCAGGTAATGCAGGTGGAGATGTGCATCGTAAGTTGGGTGATAAGTTAAACATCGTGGGTGGCGCTGATGCAACAACAGCTGAAGACAAGACCAGCGGTGAGAATGTGATTACACGTACCACTAAAGATGGTATCAAGATCGAGTTGTTAAAAGATGCGAAGTTTGACAGCATCAC
>NZ_JAZEVS010000089.1:0-243 GCF_036668815.1 Acinetobacter sp. ESBL14 | reverse complement strand
CTTTACCATCTGCAACATTCGTAATGACTTTATTACCCGCATCGATGCCATCTTTAGTAATGCTTGGACCATCTTTAATGGTCACACCTTTGTCATTTAATACCGTATCGCCAGTCGTGATGCTGTCAAACTTCGCATCTTTTAACAACTCGATCTTGATACCATCTTTAGTGGTACGTGTAATCACATTCTCACCGCTGGTCTTGTCTTCAGCTGTTGTTGCATCAGCGCCACCCACGATGT
>NZ_JAZEVS010000088.1:0-249 GCF_036668815.1 Acinetobacter sp. ESBL14 | reverse complement strand
CCGCTTTAACGTTGGTAATCGTGGTTCCACCAGCACCTGCAAGCGTGATCTTGTCTTTAGTCGTTGCATCGTCATATTTAACTGCTGCATCGTCTAATGTACCCAACTTGCCATCTACAGCCGCCAATTGATCTTCAGTCGCTGCTTGACCTGATACCGCTGTGCCATTCCACGTCTTATTGCTTAAACCACCAATGGTATTGGTTGTTCCATCAATCTTAACTTTAGTGGCACCACTGCCCACATTGA
>NZ_JAZEVS010000087.1:0-249 GCF_036668815.1 Acinetobacter sp. ESBL14 | reverse complement strand
TACCACTGATTGGGTCGGTCGCATTGATCGGATCAAGCACTGGTGCATTTGGTGCAACGGTATCAATCGTCAATACTGCGCTATCTGTGCCCACATTGCCCGCTGCATCTGTCGCAGTCACCGTCACAGTATGGTTGCCTTCACCCAAGGTCGGTAAAGTATTGTCCGCCAAGGTCCAAGTACCATCACCATTGTTCACCGCTGGATAGTTCACACCATCCACAGTCACCACAATCGTGGCTGTTGGAT
>NZ_JAZEVS010000086.1:0-250 GCF_036668815.1 Acinetobacter sp. ESBL14 | reverse complement strand
AAGGTCCAAGTACCATCACCATTGTTCACCGCTGGATAGTTCACACCATCCACAGTCACCACAATCGTGGCTGTTGGATCATTCACGGTACCCGTCAATGCAGGGGTTGCATCGTTGCTCAGGTCATCATCCACCGTCACAATCGGTGCAGTCACATCTGTAGAAACCGTACCTGTACTTGGTAATGAGGTGTTACCCGCTGGGTCTGTCGCTGTTGCAGTGACGGTCTCACCATTGGTCAAGCCACCTG
>NZ_JAZEVS010000085.1:0-255 GCF_036668815.1 Acinetobacter sp. ESBL14 | reverse complement strand
CTAAAGGTTTTGGTGAAATTAAAAATATAGGTCTTTTCGATTAATCAATTGTAATGCCATCCGTTCTGCAAAACTTCTTTCAATTCCATCCGCTACGAAGAACACATGTTCGTATATTATTTTTTTTGTGTACTTGGTGGTTTGTCCTGTTTTTCGATGTGTGTAGTGAAATGTATTTTCAGTATGTTGAGTGCTTAATCCCCAAAGAGGGCCGCCAATGTAGAGGACTTGGGTATTGCTCATGAATTATAAAGG
>NZ_JAZEVS010000084.1:0-255 GCF_036668815.1 Acinetobacter sp. ESBL14 | reverse complement strand
CCTTTATAATTCATGAGCAATACCCAAGTCCTCTACATTGGCGGCCCTCTTTGGGGATTAAGCACTCAACATACTGAAAATACATTTCACTACACACATCGAAAAACAGGACAAACCACCAAGTACAAAAAAAAAATAATATACGAACATGTGTTCTTCGTAGCGGATGGAATTGAAAGAAGTTTTGCAGAACGGATGGCATTACAATTGATTAATCGAAAAGACCTATATTTTTAATTTCACCAAAACCTTTAG
>NZ_JAZEVS010000083.1:0-255 GCF_036668815.1 Acinetobacter sp. ESBL14 | reverse complement strand
GAAAAAAGGTGGTGGCATTGTTATCGAGGCAGCTAAAGATATCAATCGTGTCTTAAAAAATGACCCAGCAAAATTACCCTCAGTGAATGTGTCGTCTTCAGGGAACATAAGTGCTAAACAAATATCTGAAAATGGTAAGATCATTGATCCACCGAAAGATGTGTTAAATAAGCAGAAACAATTATTAAACAATACAGATAACAATAAATCTGGAATATTACGTGAAGAAATTGCAGATAGTTACTTCAAAAACAA
>NZ_JAZEVS010000082.1:0-255 GCF_036668815.1 Acinetobacter sp. ESBL14 | reverse complement strand
TGACCATTACCGTGGATACATCGCCAGCTGACTTGATTGGTGCAATCACAGTGCCAGATGACTTAAACGGTGACGGCATCTTGAATGCGACTGAATTAGGTGCGGATGGTAGCTTCGATGCACGCGTAGCATTGGGACCAGATGCAGTGCTTGGTACAGTGGTGACCGTAAATGGCAACAACTTCACGGTGACTGCCGCAGATCTCGTCAATGGCTACATCACAGCAGCAGTTGCAGTGACAGGCGATGGCCCGA
>NZ_JAZEVS010000081.1:0-255 GCF_036668815.1 Acinetobacter sp. ESBL14 | reverse complement strand
CAGCGGTATCAGGTCAAGCGGCAACCGAAGATCAATTGGCAGCAGTTGATGGCAAGTTGGGTACATTAGACGATGCAGCAGTTAAATATGACGATGCAACGACTAAAGACAAGATCACGCTTGCAGGCGCTGGTGGAACCACGATTACCAACGTTAAAGCGGGTGCTGTAAATGCAGCATCAACAGATGCAGTGAATGGCAGTCAATTATTCAATACTGCGAACAATGTGAAAAATCTTGTTGGTGGCAACACGA
>NZ_JAZEVS010000080.1:0-255 GCF_036668815.1 Acinetobacter sp. ESBL14 | reverse complement strand
AGCGGAATGCCGTCAGCAATATAAAGACTTAGATGTCGCACAGCAAGCAGCCTATCAGAAAGGTAAGGATCAAGCGGTCACTAAGTTTGTTAATGATTTGAAGAATTTACCTAATGTACCCAAAGAGTTATATGATGCTCTGAAAAATGATCCGCAAGGTACAGCGAAGGCAATCTATGAAGGGGTAAAACAAATCCCAGGAGACCTCATAGACACAGGTAAAACAATAGCTACTGTGAATACAGTAGGAGATAC
>NZ_JAZEVS010000079.1:0-255 GCF_036668815.1 Acinetobacter sp. ESBL14 | reverse complement strand
TGGCTGTTGGATCATTCACGGTACCCGTCAATGCAGGAGTTGCATCGTTGCTCAGATCATCATCCACCGTCACAATCGGTGCAGTCACATCTGTAGAAACCGTACCTGTACTTGGTAATGAGGTGTTGCCTGCTGGGTCTGTCGCTGTTGCAGTGACGGTCTCACCATTGGTCAAGCCACCTGGATTTGGTGTCGTCCACGCCCCAGTCGTTGGGTCTGTTGGTACCTGAACACTTGTACCATCTGGGAAGGTCA
>NZ_JAZEVS010000078.1:0-255 GCF_036668815.1 Acinetobacter sp. ESBL14 | reverse complement strand
CAGTGGTGTCCACTGTATAAACTTGAGTGTCCGTTACATTGCTGCTGTTACCTGCTGCATCTGTAAACGTAACTTTTGCATCGATGGTCTTATCGCCATCTGCCAATAAACCACTGCCTGGTACACTCACACTCCACGTACCATTTGCTGAATTTACTGTTGCGGTATAAGTCACCCCATTCACAACAACAGTTACGACAGTAGTCGCTGCATCTGCTGGTACACCTGTTAATGTGCCTGTTAAGGTTACGTTCC
>NZ_JAZEVS010000077.1:0-255 GCF_036668815.1 Acinetobacter sp. ESBL14 | reverse complement strand
GAACTGTGATCGCACCAATCAAGTCAGCTGCAACTGTATCCACCGTGATGGTTACATCTGCATCTGCACTGTCAATGTTACCTTGTGCATCTACCGCTTCTGCATGGATCGTGATGCTGCCATCTGCCGCAACGGCTATCGCTGCAGTGATGAAGCCATTCACCAAGTCCGCTGCTGTTACTGTGTAGTTGGTACCATTTACGGTTACCACTGTACCCACTGCTGCATCTGGACCGAGTGCCACTTGTGCATCGA
>NZ_JAZEVS010000076.1:0-255 GCF_036668815.1 Acinetobacter sp. ESBL14 | reverse complement strand
CTGTACCAAGCACTGCATCTGGTCCCAATGCCACGCGTGCATCGAAGCTACCATCCGCACCTAATTCAGTCGCATTCAAGATGCCGTCACCGTTTAAGTCATCTGGCACTGTGATTGCACCAATCAAATCAGCTGGCGATGTATCCACGGTAATGGTCACATCTGCATTCGCTGTATCGATGTTACCTTGAGCATCTACAGCTTCTGCATGGATGGTGATCGGGCCATCGCCTGTCACTGCAACTGCTGCTGTGA
>NZ_JAZEVS010000075.1:0-255 GCF_036668815.1 Acinetobacter sp. ESBL14 | reverse complement strand
TGGGTACAGTGGTAACCGTAAATGGTACCAACTACACAGTAACAGCAGCGGACTTGGTGAATGGCTTCATCACTGCAGCGATAGCCGTTGCAGCAGATGGCAGCATCACGATCCATGCAGAAGCGGTGGATGCACAAGGTAACATTGACAGTGCCGATGCAGATGTAACCATCACGGTGGATACAGTTGCAGCTGACTTGATTGGTGCGATCACAGTTCCAGATGATCTGAACGGTGACGGCATCTTGAATGCGA
>NZ_JAZEVS010000074.1:0-255 GCF_036668815.1 Acinetobacter sp. ESBL14 | reverse complement strand
GTTTCCTGCCAAGTCGGTCGCTGTTGCTGTAACGGTATCACCATCAACCAGATTGCCTGGGTTTGGTACTGTCCACGCACCTGTGATTGGATCGGTTGGTACTTGAACTGTGGTGCCATTCGGGAAGGTCACCGTCACGGTCGAACCAGGTTCTGCTGTTCCTGTAATTGGATCAACGGCATTGATTGGATCAATGTCTGGCGCATTCGGTGCAATCGTATCGATTGTCACTGTACCTGTATCTGTACCGACATT
>NZ_JAZEVS010000073.1:0-258 GCF_036668815.1 Acinetobacter sp. ESBL14 | reverse complement strand
CAGTGATGAAGCCATTCACCAAGTCCGCTGCTGTTACTGTGTAGTTGGTACCATTTACGGTTACCACTGTACCCACTGCTGCATCTGGACCGAGTGCCACTTGTGCATCGAAGCTACCATCTGCACCTAACTCAGTCGCATTCAAGATGCCGTCACCGTTCAGATCATCTGGAACTGTGATCGCACCAATCAAGTCAGCTGCAACTGTATCCACCGTGATGGTTACATCTGCATCGGCACTGTCAATGTTACCTTGTG
>NZ_JAZEVS010000072.1:0-261 GCF_036668815.1 Acinetobacter sp. ESBL14 | reverse complement strand
GGTTGCCTGCAGGATCAGTTGCTACAGCTGTTACTGTACCGCCATTCGGTAAGTTACCTGGATTTGGTGTGGTCCATGCCCCAGTCGTTGGATCTGTTGGGACCTGAACACTTGTACCATCTGGGAAAGTCACGGTTACTGTTGAACCTGGTTCCGCTGTTCCTGTAATTGGATCTGTACCATTGATTGGATTAATCTCTGGCGCATTCGGTGCAGTGGTGTCCACTGTATAAACTTGAGTGTCCGTTACATTGCTGCTGT
>NZ_JAZEVS010000071.1:0-261 GCF_036668815.1 Acinetobacter sp. ESBL14 | reverse complement strand
CTGTTCCTGTAATTGGATCTGTACCATTGATTGGATTAATCTCTGGCGCATTCGGTGCAGTGGTGTCCACTGTATAAACTTGAGTGTCCGTTACATTGCTGCTGTTACCTGCTGCATCTGTAAACGTCACTTTGGCATCGATGGTCTTATCGCCATCTGCCAATAAACCACTGCCTGGTACACTCACACTCCACGTACCATTTGCTGAATTTACTGTTGCGGTATAAGTCACCCCATTCACAACAACAGTTACGACAGTAG
>NZ_JAZEVS010000070.1:0-264 GCF_036668815.1 Acinetobacter sp. ESBL14 | reverse complement strand
CAGCGAAAGATGTGAACTTCGACAAGGTGACTGTAGGCAGTGTTGTTGTTGATAAAGCAACGAACACGATCAAAGGTCTGAGCAACACGACGTGGAATGGCACAGCGGTATCAGGTCAAGCGGCAACTGAAGACCAGTTGGCGGCTGTAGATGGCAAGTTGGGTACATTAGACGATGCAGCAGTTAAATATGACGATGCAACGACTAAAGACAAGATCACGCTTGCAGGTGCTGGTGGAACCACGATTACCAACGTTAAAGCGG
>NZ_JAZEVS010000069.1:0-264 GCF_036668815.1 Acinetobacter sp. ESBL14 | reverse complement strand
TTGTGGTGACTGTGGATGGTGTGAACTATCCAGCGGTGAACAATGGTGATGGTACTTGGACCTTGGCGGACAATACTTTACCGACCTTGGGTGAAGGCAACCATACTGTGACCGTGACTGCGACAGACTTGGCAGGTAATGTCGGTACAGATACAGGTACAGTGACAATCGATACGATTGCACCGAATGCGCCAGACATTGATCCAATCAATGCCGTTGATCCAATTACAGGAACAGCAGAACCTGGTTCGACCGTGACGGTGA
>NZ_JAZEVS010000068.1:0-278 GCF_036668815.1 Acinetobacter sp. ESBL14 | reverse complement strand
TGGTAATGAGGTGTTACCCGCTGGGTCTGTCGCTGTTGCAGTGACGGTCTCACCATTGGTCAAGCCACCTGGATTTGGTGTGGTCCACGCCCCAGTCGTTGGATCTGTTGGGACCTGAACACTTGTACCATCTGGGAAGGTCACGGTTACTGTCGAACCAGGTTCTGCTGTACCACTGATTGGGTCGGTCGCATTGATCGGATCAAGCACTGGTGCATTTGGTGCAACGGTATCAATCGTCAATACTGCGCTATCTGTGCCCACATTGCCCGCTGCAT
>NZ_JAZEVS010000067.1:0-279 GCF_036668815.1 Acinetobacter sp. ESBL14 | reverse complement strand
TTACCAACGTTAAAGCGGGTGCTGTAAATGCAGCATCAACAGATGCAGTGAATGGCAGTCAATTATTCAATACTGCGAACAATGTGAAAAATCTTGTTGGTGGCAACACGACCATTGATGCAACGACGGGTGCGATCACGACAAGTAATATCGGTGGCACAGGTTCGAACACAATTGATGGTGCGATCACAAGCGTGAAAGATGCAGCAACCAAAGCGAAAACCACGGTTACAGCAGGAGACAACGTTGTAGTTACACCAACCACCAATGCAGATGGTT
>NZ_JAZEVS010000066.1:0-292 GCF_036668815.1 Acinetobacter sp. ESBL14 | reverse complement strand
CTGAGCAACGATGCAACCCCTGCATTGACGGGTACCGTGAATGATCCAACAGCCACGATTGTGGTGACTGTGGATGGTGTGAACTATCCAGCGGTGAACAATGGTGATGGTACTTGGACCTTGGCGGACAATACTTTACCGACCTTGGGTGAAGGCAACCATACTGTGACGGTGACTGCGACAGATGCAGCGGGCAATGTGGGCACAGATAGCGCAGTATTGACGATTGATACCGTTGCACCAAATGCACCAGTGCTTGATCCGATCAATGCGACCGACCCAATCAGTGGTA
>NZ_JAZEVS010000065.1:0-293 GCF_036668815.1 Acinetobacter sp. ESBL14 | reverse complement strand
CTTCCCGAATGGCACCACAGTTCAAGTACCAACCGATCCAATCACAGGTGCGTGGACAGTACCAAACCCAGGCAATCTGGTTGATGGTGATACCGTTACAGCAACAGCGACCGACTTGGCAGGAAACGTTTCATTGCCAGGTACAGAGATTGTTGATGGAGATGGCTTACCACCAGTGGTTGCATTGAATGATGAATTCACCAATGACTCAACACCAGACTTGAGCGGTACGATCAATGATCCGAATGCGACCATTGTTGTGACTGTGAATGGTATTGACTATCCAGCGGTGA
>NZ_JAZEVS010000064.1:0-297 GCF_036668815.1 Acinetobacter sp. ESBL14 | reverse complement strand
TAGACGATGCAGCAGTTAAATATGACGATGCAACGACTAAAGACAAGATCACGCTTGCAGGTGCTGGTGGAACCACGATTACCAACGTTAAAGCGGGTGCAGTAAATTCAAGTTCAACTGATGCAATCAACGGTAGCCAATTACACGGTGTAGCCGATAGCGTTAAGAGTGCAATTGGTGGCAACACGACCATTGATGCAACGACAGGTGCAATCACCACAAGTAACATTGGTGGTACAGGTTCGAACACAATTGATGGTGCGATCACCAGCGTTAAAGCGACAGCAGACAAAGGCA
>NZ_JAZEVS010000063.1:0-302 GCF_036668815.1 Acinetobacter sp. ESBL14 | reverse complement strand
ATGGACCACACCAAATCCAGGTAACTTACCGAATGGCGGTACAGTAACAGCTGTAGCAACTGATCCTGCAGGCAACCCGTCTGTACCAGGGACTGAAACAGTGGATACGGTGGGACCAGATGTTTCAGGTACAACATTGAACATTGATCCAGTGACTGCGGATAACGTTATTAATGCGGCAGAATCGGCGGGGAACGTAACCTTAACAGGCACATTAACAGGTGTACCAGCAGATGCAGCGACTACTGTCGTAACTGTTGTTGTGAATGGGGTGACTTATACCGCAACAGTAAATTCAGCAA
>NZ_JAZEVS010000062.1:0-311 GCF_036668815.1 Acinetobacter sp. ESBL14 | reverse complement strand
ACAGCAGCAATGTAACGGACACTCAAGTTTATACAGTGGACACCACTGCACCGAATGCGCCAGAGATTAATCCAATCAATGGTACAGATCCAATTACAGGAACAGCGGAACCAGGTTCAACAGTAACGGTCACGTTCCCAGATGGTACAAGTGTTCAGGTACCAACAGATCCAACGACTGGGGTATGGACCACACCAAATCCAGGTAACTTACCGAATGGCGGTACAGTAACAGCTGTAGCAACTGATCCTGCAGGCAACCCGTCTGTACCAGGGACTGAAACAGTGGATACGGTGGGACCAGATGTTTCA
>NZ_JAZEVS010000061.1:0-318 GCF_036668815.1 Acinetobacter sp. ESBL14 | reverse complement strand
CTGTTGGGACCTGAACACTTGTACCATCTGGGAAGGTCACGGTCACAGTCGAACCAGGTTCCGCTGTTCCTGTAATCGGATCTGTACCATTGATTGGATTAATCTCTGGCGCATTCGGTGCAGTGGTGTCCACTGTATAAACTTGAGTGTCCGTTACATTGCTACTGTTACCTGCTGCATCTGTAAACGTCACTTTTGCATCGATGGTCTTATCGCCATCTGCCAATAAACCACTGCCCGGTACACTCACACTCCACGTACCATTTGCTGAATTTACTGTTGCGGTATAAGTCACCCCATTCACAACAACAGTTACGA
>NZ_JAZEVS010000060.1:0-327 GCF_036668815.1 Acinetobacter sp. ESBL14 | reverse complement strand
TTGCTGAATTTACTGTTGCGGTATAAGTCACCCCATTCACAACAACAGTTACGACAGTAGTCGCTGCATCTGCTGGTACACCTGTTAATGTGCCTGTTAAGGTTACGTTCCCCGCCGATTCTGCCGCGTTAATAACATTATCCGCAGTCACTGGATCAACGTTCAGTGTTGTACCTGAAACATCTGGAGCTGTGGTATCAACTGTATAAACTTGAGTGTCCGTTACATTGCTGCTGTTACCTGCTGCATCTGTAAACGTAACTTTTGCATCGATGGTCTTATCGCCATCTGCCAATAAACCACTGCCTGGTACACTCACACTCCACG
>NZ_JAZEVS010000059.1:0-330 GCF_036668815.1 Acinetobacter sp. ESBL14 | reverse complement strand
ATGGTGATACCGTTACAGCAACAGCGACCGACTTGGCAGGAAACATTTCATTGCCAGGTACAGAGATTGTTGATGGAGATGGCTTACCACCAGTGGTTGCATTGAATGATGAATTCACCAATGACTCAACACCAGACTTGAGCGGTACGATCAATGATCCGAATGCGACCATTGTTGTGACTGTGAATGGTATTGACTATCCAGCGGTGAACAATGGTGATGGTACTTGGACCCTTGCAGACAATGTATTGCCAGTGTTGGGTGAAGGTCCACATACCGTGACCGTGACTGCGACAGACTTGGCAGGCAATGTCGGTACAGATACAGGTA
>NZ_JAZEVS010000058.1:0-354 GCF_036668815.1 Acinetobacter sp. ESBL14 | reverse complement strand
AGAACAACTATGCCTTGGGTAGTGATATCAATGTTAAAGGTGATAGCAACATTACCAGCACGACAGTTGCAGGCGGAGTCCAACTGGGCTTAGGCGACACGTTGAATGTTAAAGATGCAATCAATGTGGGTAGTGGTGCCATTAAAGTTAAGATTGATGGAACAACCAATACCATTGGTGGTTTAAGCAATAAGACGTGGAACGGCACAGCGGTATCAGGTCAAGCGGCGACTGAAGATCAATTGGCGGCAGTTGATGGCAAGTTGGGTACATTAGACGATGCAGCAGTTAAATATGACGATGCAACGACTAAAGACAAGATCACGCTTGCAGGTGCTGGTGGAACCACGATCA
>NZ_JAZEVS010000057.1:0-354 GCF_036668815.1 Acinetobacter sp. ESBL14 | reverse complement strand
CAATTGATGGTGCGATCACAAGCGTGAAAGATGCAGCAACCAAAGCGAAAACCACGGTTACAGCAGGAGACAACGTTGTAGTTACACCAACCACCAATGCAGATGGTTCAAGCAACTACCAAGTATCAACAGCGAAAGATGTGAACTTCGACAAGGTGACTGTAGGCAGTGTTGTTGTTGATAAGACAACAAACACGATCAAAGGTCTGAGCAACACGACGTGGAACGGCACAGCGGTATCAGGTCAAGCGGCAACCGAAGATCAATTGGCAGCAGTTGATGGCAAGTTGGGTACATTAGACGATGCAGCAGTTAAATATGACGATGCAACGACTAAAGACAAGATCACGCTTG
>NZ_JAZEVS010000056.1:0-355 GCF_036668815.1 Acinetobacter sp. ESBL14 | reverse complement strand
ACATCGTGGGTGGCGCTGATGCAACAACAGCTGAAGACAAGACCAGCGGTGAGAATGTGATTACACGTACCACTAAAGATGGTATCAAGATCGAGTTGTTAAAAGATGCGAAGTTTGACAGCATCACCACTGGCGATACGGTATTAAACGACAAAGGTGTGACCATTAAAGATGGTCCAAGCATCACCAAAGATGGCATTGATGCGGGTCATAAGGTCATTAGCAACGTTGCTGATGGTTCAATTGCCAAAGGTTCTAAAGATGCAGTGAATGGTGGTCAGATTCAGAATATTTCTGAAAGCATCAAGAACAGCATTGGTGGAAACACAACGGTTAATCCAGATGGCAGTATTAG
>NZ_JAZEVS010000055.1:0-366 GCF_036668815.1 Acinetobacter sp. ESBL14 | reverse complement strand
GCACTGCATCTGGTCCCAATGCCACGCGTGCATCGAAGCTACCATCCGCACCTAATTCAGTCGCATTCAAGATGCCGTCACCGTTTAAGTCATCCGGCACTGTGATTGCACCAATCAAGTCAGCTGGCGATGTATCCACGGTAATGGTCACATCTGCATTCGCTGTATCGATGTTACCTTGAGCATCTACCGCTTCTGCATGGATGGTGATCGGGCCATCGCCTGTCACTGCAACTGCTGCTGTGATATAGCCATTGACGAGATCTGCGGCAGTCACGGTGAAGTTGTTGCCATTTACGGTCACCACTGTACCAAGCACTGCATCTGGTCCCAATGCCACGCGTGCATCGAAGCTACCATCCGCAC
>NZ_JAZEVS010000054.1:0-380 GCF_036668815.1 Acinetobacter sp. ESBL14 | reverse complement strand
CATCAACCAGATTGCCTGGATTTGGTACTGTCCACGCACCTGTGATTGGATCGGTTGGTACTTGAACTGTGGTGCCATTCGGGAAGGTCACGGTTACTGTCGAACCAGGTTCTGCTGTTCCTGTAATTGGATCAACGGCATTGATTGGATCAATGTCTGGCGCATTCGGTGCAATCGTATCGATTGTCACTGTACCTGTATCTGTACCGACATTGCCTGCCAAGTCTGTCGCAGTCACGGTCACGGTATGTGGACCTTCACCCAACACTGGCAATACATTGTCTGCAAGGGTCCAAGTACCATCACCATTGTTCACCGCTGGATAGTCAATACCATTCACAGTCACAACAATGGTCGCATTCGGATCATTGATCGTACCG
>NZ_JAZEVS010000053.1:0-385 GCF_036668815.1 Acinetobacter sp. ESBL14 | reverse complement strand
CTCCTGGCCCGTCACGGTGTGCGGCTGCTTGAATGGCGGTTCAATGTACCAATCACCAGGGCGGAGCTGGTAGCTCAGCTCGCAGCGATGGAAATCCTGGTCCCGGACTAGCTCGCGAGCGTCTTCTGCCGTGGGCCGTTCATCTCATCGACATCGCAGGCGCACTCGTGATCTGAAAGAGTCGGCGGTTCGACATCCGGTGGATTCATGTAGGCCCTAAAGCCCTCAAGATCCTCGTCGCTCGGGTTCTCCAACTCCGGGATATATCGGATGGTCTCTGCGACCTCCCTGCGCGAAACATAGTCGAAGATGGCGCCACCGTTGCTCAGCTCATACTGCATCGCGCCGCCGTGGCGGTCGACTGTGGCCCGCCCGGGCGCGTAGG
>NZ_JAZEVS010000052.1:0-390 GCF_036668815.1 Acinetobacter sp. ESBL14 | reverse complement strand
TGGTAATGTTGCTATCACCTTTAACATTGATATCACTACCCAAGGCATAGTTGTTCTTGCCTGTTGTGCCACCAAAGTTGATGCCTTTGTCTGCTGTCGCTTTAACGCTGGTGATCGCACCATCAATCGTGTTCGAACCTGTACCACCAATGTTACTTGTGGTGATTGCACCTGTCGTTGCATCAATAGTCGTGTTGCCACCAATTGCTGTCTTAACGCTGTCTGCAACACCGTGTAATTGACTACCGTTGATTGCATCTGTTGAGCTTGAATTTACTGCACCCGCTTTAACGTTGGTAATCGTGGTTCCACCAGCACCTGCAAGCGTGATCTTGTCTTTAGTCGTTGCATCATCATATTTAACTGCTGCATCGTCTAATGTACCCAACT
>NZ_JAZEVS010000051.1:0-401 GCF_036668815.1 Acinetobacter sp. ESBL14 | reverse complement strand
GATTTATTTTTTGCTTGCGATTGGGCTAGGTGCTTTCATTGCACGCTATCTCCCAGTGATGAGCTATGAATTCTTCAACAGCGAAAGCTTTAAAAGTATATACTCGTGGTCCAGGATTGATGGGTGCACTTACGGCGCTGGTCCAATTAAAACGAGTGTACGCTGGTTTTGATTATCTGACTTCATCATCCAGAGTCAATTTAGGAATACCCTGTGCATTGGTAATTTTTTGCTGGGTCTTAATACGCTGAACCCAAAGGGTTTTTGGTTGGCGCAATCTGATTATTTAGAGCAGGGCGGTTGGCAACCAAGTTTAATTTGGTCGCCAGCATAAATAAGACAGATGAAGCGAACGGCAGCTGTGCTAAAATCATCGCGACCACACCTGTTCCCATGGTTGC
>NZ_JAZEVS010000050.1:0-403 GCF_036668815.1 Acinetobacter sp. ESBL14 | reverse complement strand
CGAAGTGATCGCCCCCCACCCGCTCGCCACGCTGGCGTTCGCCGACATGGCGCTGCCCGCGGACGCCCTGCTCGGCGAAGCCGGGCGCGGCTTCGCGGCGGCGATGGCGACGCTCGACATCTTCCGCACCACCGTGGGCGCCGCCGCGCTCGGCTTCGCCCGCCGCGCGCTCGACGAAGCGACCACGCGCTCCCGTACCAGGCGGCTCGGCGACGGCACGCTCGCCGACAATCCGGTCACCCAGTCCAAGCTCGCCGAGATGGTGCTCGACATCGATACCTCCGCCCTCCTCATCTACCGCGCCGGCTGGCTCCGCGACGTGCGGGGCCAGCGCAACACGCGCGAGGCCGCGCTCGCCACGCTCCACGCCACCGACAGCGCCCAGCAGGTGATCGACACGGCG
>NZ_JAZEVS010000049.1:0-405 GCF_036668815.1 Acinetobacter sp. ESBL14 | reverse complement strand
GCCACAAGCGCTCACAAATGGTTTTACTGGAGAAGGCTCAAGCGTGGTGGTGATTGATACTGGGGTGAATTCGACCAAGAATAAAGCCTTATCCCTCTTGAAGACGCATTCCAGGAAGAAGTACGAGAGCAACCATACAATCGCCACGCCAATGCTGTAATGCGCATGTTGCAAACCATAGAATCGTGATCTGTAAGGGAAAACAAAATACGAAGAAGGTGCTAAGAATACCGATCATTCCTTTAACGATCTCTTACGAGTCTTCTGCATCACCCCCATCAATACCATACGGTCGATCAGCTCAGGGCGTTGGATATCGCCTGTACCGGGTGGCATATCAATCACCAATAAACCTGCGGTCCCGGGCATCATCAACTGATTTGATTGCATCATTGACACGAATAC
>NZ_JAZEVS010000048.1:0-405 GCF_036668815.1 Acinetobacter sp. ESBL14 | reverse complement strand
CGGCGACTGAAGATCAATTGGCAGCAGTTGATGGCAAGTTGGGTACATTAGACGATGCAGCAGTTAAATATGATGATGCAACGACTAAAGACAAGATCACGCTTGCAGGTGCTGGTGGAACCACGATCACGAATGTTAAAGCAGGTGTGATCAATGCAGCATCAACAGATGCGATCAACGGTAGCCAATTGCATGGCGTAGCGGACAGCGTTAAGAATGCAATTGGAGGTTCAACGACCATTGATGCAACGACAGGTGCAATCACCACAAGTAACATTGGTGGCACAGGTTCGAACACAATTGATGGTGCGATCACAAGCGTGAAAGATGCAGCAACCAAAGCGAAAACCACGGTTACAGCAGGAGACAACGTTGTAGTTACACCAACCACCAATGCAGATGGTT
>NZ_JAZEVS010000047.1:0-412 GCF_036668815.1 Acinetobacter sp. ESBL14 | reverse complement strand
AGTTGGGTACATTAGACGATGCAGCAGTTAAATATGATGATGCAACGACTAAAGACAAGATCACGCTTGCAGGTGCTGGTGGAACCACGATTACCAACGTTAAAGCGGGTGCAGTAAATTCAAGCTCGACTGATGCAATCAACGGTAGTCAATTACACGGTGTTGCAGACAGCGTTAAGAGTGCAATTGGTGGTAACACGACCATTGATGCAACGACAGGTGCAATCACCACAAGTAACATTGGTGGTACAGGTTCGAACACAATTGACGGTGCGATCACCAGCATTAAAGCAACAGCAGACAAAGGCATCAACTTTGGTGGCACAACAGGCAAGAACAACTATGCCTTGGGTAGTGATATCAATGTTAAAGGTGATAGCAACATTACCAGCACGACAGTTGCAGGCGGAGT
>NZ_JAZEVS010000046.1:0-417 GCF_036668815.1 Acinetobacter sp. ESBL14 | reverse complement strand
CTGCGGCAGTCACGGTGAAGTTGTTGCCATTTACGGTCACCACTGTACCAAGCACTGCATCTGGTCCCAATGCCACGCGTGCATCGAAGCTACCATCCGCACCTAATTCAGTCGCATTCAAGATGCCGTCACCGTTTAAGTCATCTGGCACTGTGATTGCACCAATCAAGTCAGCTGGCAATGTATCCACGGTAATGGTCACATCTGCATTCGCTGTATCGATGTTACCTTGAGCATCTACCGCTTCTGCATGGATGGTGATCGGGCCATCGCCTGTCACTGCAACCGCCGCTGTGATATACCCATTGACGAGATCTGCGGCAGTCACGGTGAAGTTGTTGCCATTTACGGTCACCACTGTACCAAGCACTGCATCTGGTCCCAATGCCACGCGTGCATCGAAGCTACCATCCGCAC
>NZ_JAZEVS010000045.1:0-431 GCF_036668815.1 Acinetobacter sp. ESBL14 | reverse complement strand
GGTGCAGATGGTAGCTTCGATGCACAAGTGGCACTCGGTCCAGATGCAGCAGTGGGTACAGTGGTAACCGTAAATGGTACCAACTACACAGTAACAGCAGCGGACTTGGTGAATGGCTTCATCACTGCAGCGATAGCCGTTGCAGCAGATGGCAGCATCACGATCCATGCAGAAGCGGTAGATGCACAAGGTAACATTGACAGTGCCGATGCAGATGTAACCATCACGGTGGATACAGTTGCAGCTGACTTGATTGGTGCGATCACAGTTCCAGATGACTTAAACGGTGATGGCATCTTGAATGCGACTGAGTTAGGTGCGGATGGTAGCTTCGATGCACGCGTGGCATTGGGACCAGATGCAGTGCTTGGTACAGTGGTGACCGTAAATGGCAACAACTTCACCGTGACTGCCGCAGATCTCGTCAATGG
>NZ_JAZEVS010000044.1:0-432 GCF_036668815.1 Acinetobacter sp. ESBL14 | reverse complement strand
ATTGGCAGCAGTTGATGGCAAGTTGGGTACATTAGACGATGCAGCAGTTAAATATGACGATGCAACGACTAAAGACAAGATCACGCTTGCAGGTGCTGGTGGAACCACGATTACCAACGTTAAAGCGAGTGCTGTAAATGCAGCATCAACAGATGCAGTAAATGGCAGTCAATTACACGGAGTAGCGGACAGCGTTAAGAATGCAATTGGAGGTTCAACGACCATTGATGCAACGACAGGTGCAATCACCACAAGTAACATTGGTGGCACAGGTTCAAACACAATTGATGGTGCGATCACCAGCGTTAAAGCAACAGCAGACAAAGGCATCAACTTTGGTGGCACAACAGGCAAGAACAACTATGCCTTGGGTAGTGATATCAATGTTAAAGGTGATAGCAACATTACCAGCACGACAGTTGCAGGCGGAGT
>NZ_JAZEVS010000043.1:0-433 GCF_036668815.1 Acinetobacter sp. ESBL14 | reverse complement strand
CGCTTCCTCCGTCCGCGTATCGCGGCACGAGCTGCATATCCATGAAGGGCGACTTGCCGGGCTTGTCGAACTTCTGGTTGGGGAACATCGGATCGTACCAGTAAAGGACTTTGCCTGCCCCGGCGGGCGTGGTCGCCTCCGATTGCGGTGCCTGGCGATGGCCAGCCCAATAGCCTGTGCCGCCGGCCAGCAGCGCGACAGCCAGGATCGATGCGCCCCAGCGCAGCGCGGATTTATCGAGCGTCATGGCCGCTCCTCCCCATAGGTGATAGTGATGCGGACCGCGTCGCGCGCGACGTCGGCTTCGCGGTTGAGCGCCTCGACCTCGGCCTCCGCGAGCCCGAGCGTCGTGAGCAGCGCGGCGCCAAGGTCGAGCTTGCCGGCGCCATAGCTGTCGCGGTCGAGCTCGGCGCGGTGCCTGGCGAGTGGCACC
>NZ_JAZEVS010000042.1:0-445 GCF_036668815.1 Acinetobacter sp. ESBL14 | reverse complement strand
ACCAGGACCAGCACGGCGGGATACCAGGGGTCGGCGCGGACCAGATCGCCGGAGGCCAGCACGCGGTCCATGTCGTAGCTGCCTACGATATGGCCCAGGATCAGCACGCCGGCCAACAGGCACAGGCCGCCCGCGCCCGTCACCGTCAACGCCATGCGCGCGCCGCGGCGGGCGTCCAGGCGGTGGTGCCAATAGGCGATCAGCATGAAGGAAGCCAGGCTGGTCATTTCCCAGAACATGACCAGCTGGATCAGGTTGCCGGACAGCACCACGCCCAGCATGGCCGCCATGAACGCCAGGAAAAACGAGACGAAGCGCGGCACCGGGTCTTCCGGCGACATGTAGTAGCGCGCATACAGCACGACCAGTGCGCCCATGCCGGAAACGATCAGGGCGAACAGCCAGGCGTAACCGTCCATCCGTAATGTGAATTGCAGGCCCAGGG
>NZ_JAZEVS010000041.1:0-462 GCF_036668815.1 Acinetobacter sp. ESBL14 | reverse complement strand
GCAAGTTGGGTACATTAGACGATGCAGCAGTTAAATATGACGATGCAACGACTAAAGACAAGATCACGCTTGCAGGTGCTGGTGGAACCACGATTACCAACGTTAAAGCGGGTGCAGTAAATTCAAGCTCAACTGATGCAATCAACGGTAGCCAATTACACGGTGTTGCAGACAGCGTTAAGAATGCAATTGGAGGTTCAACGACCATTGATGCGACAACAGGTGCAATCACCACAAGTAACATTGGTGGCACAGGTTCGAACACAATTGATGGCGCGATCACAAGCGTGAAAGATGCAGCGACCAAAGCGAAAACAACGGTAACTGCTGGAGACAACGTTGTAGTTACACCAACCACCAATGCAGATGGTTCAAGCAACTACCAAGTATCAACAGCGAAAGATGTGAACTTCGACAAGGTGACTGTAGGCAGTGTTGTTGTTGATAAAGCAACGAACACGA
>NZ_JAZEVS010000040.1:0-463 GCF_036668815.1 Acinetobacter sp. ESBL14 | reverse complement strand
AACTTGAACCGTCCGGTGAGGCGCAACTCTCCGGTCACGTGATGCTCATAAATCTCATGGCGGGTGTAGGCTTCGGACAGCGGCGTGCCGTCGTAGGAGCCGGAGAAGTTCATATCGAGCGCGCGATAGCCGGCGATCGCGGTGAAATCGATCTTGTCGGTGAGGCCGACGACCAGCTTGCCCTGCACGCCGCGGTTGCGGATGAGAGAGGTTCGGGGGAAGCAGCGGCCACCCTTGAAGATGGAGCCGTTATAGTAGGTGTTGCCGGGAATTTGCGTTCCCGCCGGGATGGGATCGCAAAAAGTGTCATAGGTGCGCGTCCTGACGTTTCTGCACAGTTTCGAGCCAGGCGGCGTCGAGCGCATCGCGCTAAGGCTGGTGCGGCAATGGCGCGCTCTCGGCGTCGATGCGCCCCTGTTTCTCGGCCGGACCGGCGGCGAGATGCTCCATGACGTGGGCGCCG
>NZ_JAZEVS010000039.1:0-467 GCF_036668815.1 Acinetobacter sp. ESBL14 | reverse complement strand
CTTTGGTCGCTACGTTATAAATGTCTTGACCATCAGCGCCTGTGGTTTTAGTCACTGTGACGTTCTTACCTTCAGTCACTTCGGTTTTCGATGCCGCTGCCGCTTTATCCAACTGGCCTTTGTTTACGGCATCACTTGGGGCTGCACCATCTGCTACATTGCTAATTGTATTCCCCGCAGCATTGATGCCATCTTTGGTAATACTTGGGCCATTGGTAATGGTCACACCATTGTCATTGATTAAGGTATCGCCCGCACGAACGCTATCGACATTTAAATCACGGTTTAATCCGTATTGGATGGTGTTGCCTTCTTTAGTAACGGTCAGGTTGTCTTCATTCGCAACTGTACCGATATCAACCGTGTCACCTGTCCTGATTGCACCCGCATTGGCGCCATTGCTTTGTAAGTTCCAGCCTTTATCCAGCTCTTCAATCGCTGCACCAACGTTGTTGCTTTCTACACCA
>NZ_JAZEVS010000038.1:0-479 GCF_036668815.1 Acinetobacter sp. ESBL14 | reverse complement strand
GAGCGCGGCGGCATGCCCCTCGGCAAAGCCCGCCTCGTGCGCGGCCGCGATCGGATCGATGAACGCGCCATGCTCGGCGGGGTGCTGGGCATCGGCAGTGAACGGATCCCAGCCCTCGGTGGGATTGGCTTCCGGATTGGCCGGCGCGAAGTGGCGCGGCTGGGCCGGCACTTCCGCGAACACGCGGCGGCCGATCCGGTCGACATCCGACGGCGCGAAGCCGGCACCATCGCCAAAGGCGCGGGCCAGCACATGTCCGGCCGCGCTGATCCGCCCGGCGAATCCCGGCGAGAAATCAGACATAGTCGTCGTCCCCGCCCTTTGACGGCATCTGGATCGTGCCGTCCTTCACCAGGCCGCGCGCGATCGCGATCATCGCCTTCTGCGCGTCGAGCACATCGGCCATCTTCATCGGCCCCAGCGCTTCGATCTCGTCGCGGATGCCATCGGCGGCGCGGCTCGACATGCAGCCGAGGAAC
>NZ_JAZEVS010000037.1:0-480 GCF_036668815.1 Acinetobacter sp. ESBL14 | reverse complement strand
AATCAGTTCCTTGGTCTCGGCAAACGGCCCGTCGATGACCTGGCGCTGGCCGTCCGAGTACTGTACGCGCCAACCTTTGGACGTGGGGTGCAGGCCGTTGGCATCGAGCAGCACGCCGGCCTTGGCCAGGGCTTCGTGGTAAGCCAGCATCGATGCCAGCAGGCTTTCGTCGGGCATCATGCCCGCTTCGCTGTCGGGCGTGGCGCGGACGAGGATCATGAAACGCATGAGGAATCTCCTTGATGGGGTGCGTATCAGGACGACGAACGGCATTCCTTCAAATCGACATCCCTCGACATCAAATTGCCAATATTCGGGTAACTACCAAGGCCAACAGCTTGTTACCAAGGTGCAGCCCTGGTTGCAGGCGTGCCCCATACACTCGCAGCGTTTCAAACCCTAGCCTTGTATATCGACATGAAGATGCTCTGTAGTTTTGCCTTGCTGGTTTCGCTGCTGTCCGGCTGTGCCGTTTACACC
>NZ_JAZEVS010000036.1:0-488 GCF_036668815.1 Acinetobacter sp. ESBL14 | reverse complement strand
ATGCCGCCCGGGTCCAGCGGTTCGGCCACGGCCTGGTCGCGGCGGAAGTCGCCGCAGCATTCCAGCGGATGCAGGGTCTTGTCGCCGCCGGGCGAGCGGTGTTCCAGCACGTCCCACTTGTTCGACCCGGGAATGAACTGCATGCAGCCGTTTTCCACGGTCGCCGGTTGCAGCGCCAGCCAAATGCTCAGTTCGTTGTAGACAAAGTCGGGCGAACGGAACGCCTCGTCCTGGTGCCACGGCGTCTCGGGGCCGAACGGGCCGGGCTTGAGCAGGGCGTGCTCGCCGTACAGCGCCGCCTCTTCGCCCAGTAGTTGCCGCGCCAGGTCCAGCGTGCGCTCGTGGTAAGTCGTCTTGAGCAGACCGGGGGCATAATGACGCGGATCGTGCAGGCTGGGAAACTTGGCGGGCTTGGACGGATCGTCCCGGCTCACGAAGTCGTACTGCGCACCCTCGTTGTATCCCGTCTTGTTCGCGAACAGATCCAG
>NZ_JAZEVS010000035.1:0-494 GCF_036668815.1 Acinetobacter sp. ESBL14 | reverse complement strand
GTTCTGGATGTCTGCCAGGACAGCCTTCATGTTTTCCTTGACCTCGGGGGAGATCACGCGGGGGCCGGAGACGTAGTCGCCGTACTCTGCGGTGTCGGAGATGGACCAACGCTGCTTAGCGATGCCGCCCTCAATCATCAGGTCAACGATGAGCTTGAGCTCGTGCAGGACCTCGAAGTATGCGATTTCGGGCTGGGTAGCCAGCTTCGGTCAGAACCTCGAAGCCGTACTGGACGAGCTGGGAGGTGGAGCCGCAGAGGACTGCCTGCTCACCGAACAGGTCGGATTCGGTCTCTTCGGTGAAGGTGGTCTTAATGACGCCTGCGCGGGTTGCACCCAGTGCCTTTGCGTAGGACAGTGCCAGTGCGAGTGCTTCGCCGGATGCGTCCTTCTCGACTGCAACCAGGGCGGGAACGCCGCGGCCTGCTTCGTATTCGCGGCGGACGGTGTGGCCGGGGCCCTTGGGGGCGACCATTGCCACGTCGACACCCTCG
>NZ_JAZEVS010000034.1:0-499 GCF_036668815.1 Acinetobacter sp. ESBL14 | reverse complement strand
CAAAGAGGGCCGCCAATGTAGAGGACTTGGGTATTGCTCATGAATTATAAAGGTATCAGTTGAAGAAGGTTAAAATCTTCAGAAAGGATAAGCAATCTAGGATGTGAAATATAGAGGGGATAGGATAGAAGTGAGTAAAAATAACAATGATTGGGACAGTCTTTATCATTTTGAAGGAGAGGTTTGAGGCAATCATTATAGGTGGGGTGACATAAATTGTCAGAAATAGACAGAACTGTATAGACAGATGGTCATGATACTTTGTAAAATGCGTTAAATTTAAGCGAAAGCCTATAACAAGATGTTGAACAATATATTTCAAGCCTTAGACAGTTTAGGGCTTACTGCACAAAAACGTGCTTTGCATATTTCATTTTCTAATCCCGATTTAAACGCTCAGGTGTTTTTGCAACGTATTGATGGGACACATAAACTCAATGAGGGATTTAAGGCAGAATTGATCTGCCTATCAACGAGCGCAGTTATTCCTTTAAAGCAA
>NZ_JAZEVS010000033.1:0-531 GCF_036668815.1 Acinetobacter sp. ESBL14 | reverse complement strand
TTAAAGCAACAGCAGACAAAGGCATCAACTTTGGTGGCACAACAGGCAAGAACAACTATGCCTTGGGTAGTGATATCAATGTTAAAGGTGATAGCAACATTACCAGCACGACAGTTGCAGGCGGAGTTCAACTGGGCTTAGGCGACACGTTGAATGTTAAAGATGCAATCAATGTTGGCAGTGGTGCCACTAAAGTTAAGATTGATGGCACAACCAATACCATTGGTGGTTTAAGCAATAAGACGTGGAATGGCACAGCGGTATCAGGTCAAGCGGCGACTGAAGACCAGTTGGCAGCAGTTGATGGCAAGTTGGGTACATTAGACGATGCAGCAGTTAAATATGACGATGCAACGACTAAAGACAAGATCACGCTTGCAGGTGCTGGTGGTACAACGATTACCAACGTTAAAGCGGGTGCTGTAAATGCAGCATCAACAGATGCAGTGAATGGCAGTCAATTATTCAATACTGCGAACAATGTGAAAAATCTTGTTGGTGGCAACACGACCATTGATTCGACAACAGGTG
>NZ_JAZEVS010000032.1:0-539 GCF_036668815.1 Acinetobacter sp. ESBL14 | reverse complement strand
GTCGTGTTGCTCAGACCTTTGATCGTGTTCGTTGCTTTATCAACAACAACACTGCCTACAGTCACCTTGTCGAAGTTCACATCTTTCGCTGTCGATACTTGGTAGTTGCTTGAACCATCTGCATTGGTGGTTGGTGTAACTACAACGTTGTCTCCTGCTGTAACCGTGGTTTTCGCTTTGGTTGCTGCATCTTTCACGCTTGTGATCGCGCCATCAATTGTGTTCGAACCTGTGCCACCGATATTACTTGTCGTGATCGCGCCTGTTGTCGCATCAATGGTCGTTGAACCTCCAATTGCATTCTTAACGCTGTCCGCTACACCGTGTAATTGGCTACCGTTAATTGCATCAGTTGAACTTGAATTTACTGCACCCGCTTTAACGTTGGTAATCGTGGTTCCACCAGCACCTGCAAGCGTGATCTTGTCTTTAGTCGTTGCATCGTCATATTTAACTGCTGCATCGTCTAATGTACCCAACTTGCCATCAACTGCTGCCAATTGATCTTCGGTTGCCGCTTGACCTGATACCGCTGTGCC
>NZ_JAZEVS010000031.1:0-615 GCF_036668815.1 Acinetobacter sp. ESBL14 | reverse complement strand
AATTTGCATTGGGCGATACGCTGAATGTTAAAGGTTCAACAGATGGTAGCATCACCAGTACCACAACAGCAGATGGTGTACAGCTTGGTTTAGGTGATACCGTTAATGTTAAAGATGCAATCAATGTTGGTAGTGGTGCAACAAAAGTTAAGATTGATGGCACAACCAATACCATTGGTGGTTTAAGCAATAAGACGTGGAATGGCACAGCGGTATCAGGTCAAGCGGCAACCGAAGATCAATTACAAGCGGTGAGCGATGCCCAAAAAGCAACGGACGACGCAGCGGTTAAATATGATGACCCAGCAACGAAAGACAAAGTAACTTTAGCGGGCGCTGGTGGAACCACGATTACCAACGTTAAAGCGGGTGCAGTAAATTCAAGCTCAACTGATGCAATCAACGGTAGCCAATTACACGGTGTAGCGGACAGCGTTAAGAGCGCAATTGGTGGTAACACGACCATTGATGCGACAACAGGTGCAATTACCACAAGTAACATTGGTGGTACAGGTTCGAACACAATTGACGGTGCGATCACCAGCGTTAAAGCGACAGCAGACAAAGGCATCAACTTTGGTGGCACAACAGGCAAGAACAACTATGCCTTGGGTA
>NZ_JAZEVS010000030.1:0-632 GCF_036668815.1 Acinetobacter sp. ESBL14 | reverse complement strand
TGATGAAGCCATTCACCAAGTCCGCTGCTGTTACTGTGTAGTTGGTACCATTTACGGTTACCACTGTACCCACTGCTGCATCTGGACCGAGTGCCACTTGTGCATCGAAGCTACCATCTGCACCCAACTCAGTCGCATTCAAGATGCCATCACCGTTCAGATCATCTGGAACTGTGATCGCACCAATCAAGTCAGCTGGAATGGTATCTATCGTAATAGCACCTGTATCTGTACCGACATTGCCTGCCAAGTCTGTCGCAGTTACCGTTACGGTATGTGGACCTTCACCCAACACTGGTAATACATTGTCTGCAAGGGTCCAAGTACCATTACCATTGTTCACCGCTGGATAATCTATACCATTCACAGTCACAACAATGGTCGCATTCGGATCATTGATCGTACCTGTCAACTCAGGAGTGGTGTCATTAGTGGTCTCATCAGTAAATGTTACAACTGGTGGTAAACCATCTCCATCAACAATCTCTGTACCTGGCAATGAAACGTTTCCTGCCAAGTCGGTCGCTGTTGCTGTAACGGTATCACCATCAACCAGATTGCCTGGATTTGGTACTGTCCACGCACCTGTGATTGGATCGGTTGGTACTTGAACTGTGGTGCCATTCGGGAAG
>NZ_JAZEVS010000029.1:0-637 GCF_036668815.1 Acinetobacter sp. ESBL14 | reverse complement strand
AAGCTGACGCGTATGACCGGATGTTTTTCGTCTGGCATACCGGCAACATCCCGGAGAACGGGGGGCCGGAAGGCGTGATCCTGCTCGGGCCGCAGCGACTCGCGCGGATGATCCTCGATGCAGGATTGTCGTCGTGGCTCCGGGAGAAGGTCTCGTGAGGCTCCACATATCTGCACTGTCGCTAGCGCGGCCTGCGCGAAAGGACTGAGCGTGGACTACGAACCTTATCCCGATGAGATGGAGGACGAGCCTCGCTATCGTCCAGTAGCGGACATCGGCCACGCCGAGCTCTACGAGGCCCTGATGACACTCGCCGGGTTTGGCGAGAACCCATTTCTGGCCATGCAGGCGAGCCAGCTGTGCCTGGTCGACAACATGCTCAACCGCGTTGAGCAGGAGATTCTGGAACGCCAGCTCGATGATGAACCGCCGCGCGGCCGGATGGCGCAGCTCTCCGCGCTGACGCCAATGTGGATCTATGCCGCCTATGAACTGCTGCGCACATGGCGCCAGCGGTGCGAAGAGGTGATCAAGCTCGCGGAAAATGGAGGGATCAGCCTGAAGGCGACGAACCTCGCACGGGAACTCGGCTACCGGCACTACGACCGGGAACTTCGGGCCCAGCAGCTTCGCGACG
>NZ_JAZEVS010000028.1:0-728 GCF_036668815.1 Acinetobacter sp. ESBL14 | reverse complement strand
GTTTTCGCTTTGGTTGCTGCATCTTTCACGCTGGTGATCGCGCCATCAATTGTGTTCGAACCTGTGCCACCAATGTTACTTGTGGTGATTGCACCTGTTGTCGAATCAATGGTCGTGTTGCCACCAACAAGATTTTTCACATTGTTCGCAGTATTGAATAATTGACTGCCATTCACTGCATCAGTCGAGCTTGAATTTACAGCACCCGCTTTAACGTTCGTGATCGTGGTTCCACCAGCGCCCGCAAGCGTGATCTTGTCTTTGGTCGTTGCATCGTCATATTTAACTGCTGCATCGTCTAATGTACCCAACTTGCCATCTACAGCCGCCAACTGGTCTTCAGTTGCCGCTTGACCTGATACCGCTGTGCCATTCCACGTCGTGTTACTCAGACCTTTGATCGTGTTCGTTGCTTTATCAACAACAACACTGCCTACAGTCACCTTGTCGAAGCTCACATCTTTCGCTGTCGATACTTGGTAGTTGCTTGAACCATCTGCATTGGTGGTTGGTGTAACTACAACGTTATCTCCTGCTGTAACCGTGGTTTTCGCTTTGGTTGCTGCATCTTTCACGCTGGTGATCGCGCCATCAATTGTGTTCGAACCTGTGCCACCAATGTTACTTGTGGTGATTGCACCTGTTGTCGAATCAATGGTCGTGTTGCCACCAACAAGATTTTTCACATTGTTCGCAGTATTGAATAATTGACTGCCATTCACTGCATC
>NZ_JAZEVS010000027.1:0-757 GCF_036668815.1 Acinetobacter sp. ESBL14 | reverse complement strand
TTACTTCAAAAACAATGGGTATACAAAACTTGAAAGTAAGTGTGGAAGTAACTGTTTTGATGGTGTTTACACAAAGAATGGAGAAATTTATATAGTAGAGGTGAAGCCGTTGAAAGAAAGAGGTTCAATTAAATTAAACTCAGGCAATCAATCAACTGGACTTGATGTGCAGATGACTGATGAATGGATTATTAGCAGGACTGGAGAGCTAAGAACATCTGGTAATACTAATGCAATTAAGACATCTACATTAATTGACCAAGCGATACAAAAAGGAAAGCCAATCAATAAAATTGTAGTTGGAGTAAATGAAGGGCGTGCAGTTACCTTAAATCTTGGTAATAAGGTTATAGTAAAATGAAAAAAGTGGAATTGCTACGACGTTTAGAAATGGCAATATCATCTTATGATGATAGTGAATCTGAAAATATTAACTTTATTGAACAAGGATTAAAAAAAGGGGGCGGTAATGGATATACGTATCGCTTGTTAGCTATCAATTGTGGTTATAAAGGTTTAAGTACTTTAGTTACTATAAAGAAGATTGATGAATTAAAACAATGGTTCTATGTGTCTAGCTTACTGCGAGCAGAAAGTTGTAAATGTGCTGGTGGTTGGAATATGTGGACACCACATGCTTTTATATTTCCATTATTAACTGATAATGTAGATTTAATAAAAATCTATAGCACATTGACAACAGTAAATGATAATGACCATCATAAATCATTGTTAGAAGCAATTAATTATCCAAAGG
>NZ_JAZEVS010000026.1:0-900 GCF_036668815.1 Acinetobacter sp. ESBL14 | reverse complement strand
CAAGCGTGATCTTGTCTTTAGTCGTTGCATCGTCATATTTAACTGCTGCATCGTCTAATGTACCCAACTTGCCATCAACTGCTGCCAATTGATCTTCGGTTGCCGCTTGACCTGATACCGCTGTGCCATTCCACGTCGTGTTGCTCAGACCTTTGATCGTGTTTGTTGCTTTATCAACAACAACACTGCCTACAGTCACCTTGTCGAAGTTCACATCTTTCGCTGTTGATACTTGGTAGTTGCTTGAACCATCTGCATTGGTGGTTGGTGTTACAACAACGTTGTCTCCAGCAGTTACCGTAGTTTTCGCTTTGGTTGCTGCATCTTTCACGCTTGTGATCGCACCATCAATTGTGTTCGAACCTGTGCCACCAATGTTACTTGTGGTGATTGCACCTGTCGTTACATCAATGGTCGTTGAACCTCCAATTGCGCTCTTAACGCTGTCCGCTACACCGTGTAATTGGCTACCGTTGATTGCATCAGTTGAACTTGAATTTACTGCACCCGCTTTAACGTTGGTAATCGTTGTACCACCAGCACCCGCAAGCGTGATCTTGTCTTTGGTCGTTGCATCGTCATATTTAACTGCTGCATAGTCTAATGTACCCAACTTGCCATCAACTGCTGCCAATTGATCTTCAGTCGCTGCTTGACCTGATACCGCTGTGCCGTTCCACGTCGTGTTGCTCAGACCTTTGATCGTGTTCGTTGCTTTATCAACAACAACACTGCCTACAGTCACCTTGTCGAAGTTCACATCTTTCGCTGTTGATACTTGGTAGTTGCTTGAACCATCTGCATTGGTGGTTGGTGTAACTACAACGTTATCTCCTGCTGTAACCGTGGTTTTCGCTTTGGTTGCTGCATCTTTCACGCTGGTGATCGCGCCATCAATTG
>NZ_JAZEVS010000025.1:0-937 GCF_036668815.1 Acinetobacter sp. ESBL14 | reverse complement strand
GACAGCATCACGACTGGCGATACGGTATTAAATGACAAAGGTGTGACCATTAAAGATGGTCCAAGCATTACTAAAGATGGCATCGATGCGGGTAATAAAGTCATTACGAATGTTGCAGATGGTAAAGATGGTAAAGATGCAGTCAATGTTGACCAGTTAACCAAAGTTAAAGATGGTTTAGATGGCAAGATTACTGATACCAATACTAAGTTAGATGACGCTAAGAAAGACTTAGGTAACCAAATCACGGACACCAACAACAAGTTAAATGACACCAAAGATCAGTTAACAACTCAGATTACAGATACCAAGACTGAGTTAAACAATACGATCAATAACACCAAAACAGAACTCAATACCAAGATTGATAACACCAAGACTGATTTGGAAAACAAAGGTCTAAACTTTGCAGGTAATGCAGGTGGAGATGTGCATCGTAAGTTGGGTGATAAGTTAAACATCGTGGGTGGTGCGGATGCTGCGACATCGGAAGACAAAACCAGCGGTGAGAATGTGATTACGCGTACCACCAAGGATGGTATCAAGATCGAATTGTTAAAAGATGCGAAATTCGACAGCATCACGACTGGCGATACGGTATTAAATGACAAAGGTGTGACCATTAAAGATGGTCCAAGCATCACTAAAGATGGCATCGATGCGGGTAATAAAGTCATTACGAATGTTGCTGATGGTTCAATTGCGAAAGGTTCTAAAGATGCCGTGAATGGTGGTCAGATTCAGAACATTTCTGAAAGCATCAAGAATAGCATTGGTGGCAATACGACTGTTAATAAAGACGGTAGCATCAGCACCAACAACGTTGGTGGTACAGGAAAAGACAACATCAATGATGCAATCAAATCAGTTGATGACAAAGTCACCAATGGCGTAAATGACTTGACCAACAAAGGTCTAAACTTTGCAGGTAATGCAG
>NZ_JAZEVS010000024.1:0-1074 GCF_036668815.1 Acinetobacter sp. ESBL14 | reverse complement strand
CCACATGCTTTTATATTTCCATTATTAACTGATAATGTAGATTTAATAAAAATCTATAGCACATTGACAACAGTAAATGATAATGACCATCATAAATCATTGTTAGAAGCAATTAATTATCCAAAGGAAGGGCGTTTTAATGTTGCAAGATTCCAAGCGGTTTTGCGACAAGATTGGAATATGGTCAATCAAATGAAAGAAATATTTCATGAAAAAGTTAAAAATCCTAAAAACTTTGAAGTATGGGAAATTGATTTCTATGATGCTTTGCAAAATAAAGATGAAAATGCTGCAAAGCAGATAATTAATGAGTTTTTGCAACCTAAAATACACAAATATTTAAATCAGCATCTCGTTGAAGAATTTAATGGTGAGATTTGGTCGCATCACCCAGTCATGTTTACTAAGCTTGCGTGGATGAATGGTCTAGAAATTGAAATAGATAATCCGCTTGTTCCCATGGAGTTAATGCCAGTAAAACCATTGGATCACTATGACTACCATTATGACTTTTTAGATCCGAACTGGAAGCCAAAAAGTTTTTGGTCTAAGTTATTTAAAAAATAAGTTTTTATAAGTACCGTTTTTAATTTTTGAAGGTTTTTTATGTTTGATTTTCTATTTAATTTTAATGGGAGAGTAGCTAGGCTTCCATACTTCCTTGCTCTGTTAAGTATTTTGGCTATTTTTTTAATTTTAATTTTTTTAGTAAAAAATATATCTGTAATTTATGCAGGTTTATTAGTCTGCTTATACTCTACTGTCGTTATACAAGTGAAAAGGTGGCATGATATAGGTCTATCTGGATGGTTTATATTATTAAGTTTTGTTCCTCTGGTAGGCATAGTATCAGGATTATATTGCTTATTTAAAGGTGGGGAGAAAGGAGCTAATAAATATGGTATAGCTCCAATCCCAAAGAAAACCTGGT
This sequence comes from Acinetobacter sp. ESBL14, assembly GCF_036668815.1. Lineage (NCBI taxonomy): Bacteria > Pseudomonadati > Pseudomonadota > Gammaproteobacteria > Moraxellales > Moraxellaceae > Acinetobacter > Acinetobacter sp. ESBL14. Next base: position 143 of record NZ_JAZEVS010000024.1, on the reverse strand, counting down.
AATTGACTGGATTGAAGAAATAGAAAAAGAATTATGGAGTAAATTTGATCTGAGATTAAAGTTTTTGTGAATAAAATAATTTTGATAGATTAAAAAGTTGAAAGGTATCTAAGTGTAGATACCTTTTTCGTTGGAGGTACATA
>NZ_JAZEVS010000023.1:0-1231 GCF_036668815.1 Acinetobacter sp. ESBL14 | reverse complement strand
TCGTAACTGTTGTTGTGAATGGGGTGACTTATACCGCAACAGTAAATTCAGCAAATGGTACGTGGAGTGTGAGTGTACCGGGCAGTGGTTTATTGGCAGATGGCGATAAGACCATCGATGCAAAAGTTACGTTTACAGATGCCGCAGGTAACAGTAGCAATGTAACGGATACACAAGTTTATACAGTGGATACCACTGCACCGAATGCGCCAGAGATTAATCCAATCAATGGTACAGATCCGATTACAGGAACAGCGGAGCCTGGTTCAACAGTAACGGTCACGTTCCCAGATGGTACAAGTGTTCAGGTGCCAACAGATCCAACGACTGGGGCATGGACCACACCAAATCCAGGTAACTTACCGAATGGCAGTACAGTAACAGCTGTAGCAACTGATCCGGCGGGTAACCCGTCTGTACCAGGGACTGAAACAGTGGATACGGTGGGACCAGATGTTTCTGGTACAACACTGAACATTGATCCAGTGACTGCAGATAACGTTATTAACGCGGCAGAATCGGCGGGGAATGTGACATTAACGGGGACATTAACAGGTGTACCTGCAGATGCTGCAACGACGGTTGTGACCGTTGTTGTGAATGGGGTGACTTATACCGCAACAGTGAACTCAGTAAATGGTACGTGGAGTGTGAGTGTACCGGGCAGTGGTTTATTGGCAGATGGCGATAAGACCATCGATGCAAAAGTTACGTTTACAGATGCAGCAGGTAACAGCAGCAATGTAACGGACACTCAAGTTTATACAGTGGACACCACTGCACCGAATGCACCAGTGCTTGATCCGATCAATGCGACCGACCCAATCAGTGGTACAGCAGAACCTGGTTCGACTGTGACCGTGACCTTCCCAGATGGTACAAGTGTTCAGGTACCAACAGACCCAACGACTGGGGCGTGGACGACACCAAATCCAGGTGGCTTGACCAATGGTGAGACCGTCACTGCAACAGCGACAGACCCAGCAGGTAACACCTCATTACCAAGTACAGGTACGGTTTCTACAGATGTGACTGCACCGATTGTGACGGTGGATGATGATCTGAGCAACGATGCAACCCCTGCATTGACGGGTACCGTGAATGATCCAACAGCCACGATTGTGGTGACTGTGGATGGTGTGAACTATCCAGCGGTGAACAATGGTGATGGTACTTGGACCTTGGCGGACAATACTTTACCGACCTTGGGTGAAGGCAACCATACTGTGAC
>NZ_JAZEVS010000022.1:0-1250 GCF_036668815.1 Acinetobacter sp. ESBL14 | reverse complement strand
ATTGGTAATGGTCACACCATTGTCATTGATTAAGGTATCGCCCGCACGAACGCTATCGACATTTAAATCACGGTTTAATCCATATTGGATGGTGTTGCCATTCTTGGTTACCGTGAGATTGTCTTCACCCGCAACGGTGCCAATATCAACTGTGTCACCTGCTTTGATCGCTGCACCCCCAGCACCATTCGTTTGTAGGTTCCAACCTTGATCCAAGGCTTCAATCGCTGCACCAACGTTGTTGCTTTCTACACCATTCACGGTATAGCTTGGCGCGCTCACTGTGCCATCTGGATTCACTACTGAACCACCGCCTAAAGCATCCGATACGCTCTTGGCTGTACCTGCCAACTGGCTACCATTGATCGCCTCATCCGACGTGGCACTGACTTCACCCGCAGTCACACCACTGATCTTGCCTGTCGTACCATCAATGCTGACCCCATTTGCACCACCTACTGTGACATTGTTAAAGTCAACATCATCTTTGGTCGCTACGTTATAAATGTCTTGACCATCAGCGCCTGTGGTTTTAGTCACTGTGACGTTCTTACCTTCAGTCACTTCGGTTTTCGATGCCGCTGCCGCTTTATCCAACTGGCCTTTGTTTACAGCATCACTTGGAGCTGCACCATCTGCTACATTGCTAATTGTATTCCCCGCAGCATTGATGCCATCTTTGGTAATACTTGGGCCATTGGTGATGGTCACACCATTGTCATTGATCAAGGTATCGCCCGCACGAACGCTATCGACATTTAAATCACGGTTTAAACCGTATTGAATGGTATTGCCATTCTTGGTTACCGTGAGATTGTCTTCATCCGCAACGGTGCCAATATCAACCGTGTCACCTGTCCTGATTGCACCCGCATTGGCGCCATTGCTTTGTAAGTTCCAGCCTTTATCAAGCTCTTCAATTGCTGCACCAACGTTGTTACTTTCTACACCATTCACGGTATAGCTTGGTGCACTCACCGTACCATCTGGATTCACCACTGAACCACCGCCTAAAGCATCCGATACGCTCTTGGCTGTACCCGCCAACTGGCTACCATTGATCGCTTCATCCGACGTGGCACTGACTTCACCCGCAGTCACACCACTGATCTTGCCTGTCGTGCCATCAATGCTGACCCCATTTGCACCACCTACTGTGACATTGTTAAAGTCAACATCATCTTTGGTCGCTACGTTATAAATGTCTTGACCATCAGCGCCTGTGGTTTTAGTCACTGTGACGTTCTTAC
>NZ_JAZEVS010000021.1:0-1382 GCF_036668815.1 Acinetobacter sp. ESBL14 | reverse complement strand
GGCACCAGTACGACTTGCAACGGTCATGTTCTTGCCCGCTTCAACTTCAGTTTTCGCTGCCGCTGCTTCTCCTTGAATCGCATCAGCGACCGTGTCATAACCTTTGTCATTGACGGTAAATGGACCGTTAAGTCGACCACCCTCATTGGTCACGCCACCACCTAAAATATCGCCCGTAGAGCCGACGCTGTCATTCAGCTGACTACCATTGATCGCTTCGCTTGAACCCGCTGCAATGGTGCCGTCTGCCACACCACTGATCTTGCCTGTGCTGCCATCAATATTGACATCGCCCACTTGCACTGAATCAAATGACACATCATCCGCTGTCGCGACTTCATAGATGGTTTGTCCATCGGCACCAGTACGACTTGCAACGGTCATGTTCTTGCCCGCTTCAACTTCAGTTTTCGCTGCCGCTGCTTCTCCTTGAATCGCATCAGCGACCGTGTCATAACCTTTGTCATTGACGGTAAATGGACCGCTAAGTCGACCACCTTCATTGGTCACGCCACCACCCAAGATATCGCCTGTAGAGCCGACGCTGTCATTCAGCTGACCACCATTGATCGCTTCAGTTGAACCTGCGGCAACCGTACCATCTGCAACACCACTGATCTTGCCTGTCGTACCATCAATGTTGACATCACCCACTTGCACTGAATCAAAGTCAACATCACGTGCTGTGGCAACTTCATAGTTGGTGCTGCCATCTGGATTGGTCGATTCAGTGACAACAATATTGTCACCTTCGGTGACCGTGGTTTTCGCTGTTACTGCATTTTTACGTACAGAATCAATCGCATCATGGATGTTACCTTCACCTGTGTTACCCACATTGCTGGTGGTCACCGAACCATTTGGATTTAAGACGGTTTCACCACCAATTGCGCTTCGAACACTGTCTGCAACACCGTGGAGTTGTCCACCATTGATCGCTTCGCTTGAACCCGCTGCAATGGTGCCGTCTGCCACACCACTGATCTTGCCTGTGGTTCCATCAATGCTCACACCATTTGCACCACCTACTGTGACATTGTTAAAGTCAACATCATCTTTGGTCGCTACGTTATAGATGTCTTGACCATCAGCACCTGTGGTTTTAGTCACTGTGACGTTCTTGCCTTCAGTCACTTCGGTTTTCGATGCCGCTGCCGCTTTATCCAACTGGCCTTTGTTTACAGCATCACTTGGGGCTGCACCATCTGCTACATTGCTAATTGTATTCCCCGCAGCATTGATGCCATCTTTGGTGATACTTGGGCCATTGGTAATGGTCACACCATTGTCATTGATTAAGGTATCGCCCGCACGAACGCTATCGACATTTAAATCACGGTTTAATCCATATTGGATGGTGTTGCCATTCTTGGTTACCGTGA
>NZ_JAZEVS010000020.1:0-2073 GCF_036668815.1 Acinetobacter sp. ESBL14 | reverse complement strand
CACCTGTTGTCGAATCAATGGTCGTGTTGCCACCAACAAGATTTTTCACATTGTTCGCAGTATTGAATAATTGACTGCCATTCACTGCATCTGTTGATGCTGCATTTACAGCACCCGCTTTAACGTTCGTGATCGTGGTTCCACCAGCTCCTGCAAGCGTGATCTTGTCTTTGGTCGTTGCATCGTCATATTTAACTGCTGCATCGTCTAATGTACCCAACTTGCCATCAACTGCTGCCAATTGATCTTCAGTCGCCGCTTGACCTGATACCGCTGTGCCATTCCACGTCTTATTGCTTAAGCCGCCAATCGTTCCTGCTGTGCCATCAATAGTCACTGGATTCGCTGTACCAACTTTAATGGTATTACCCAAGCCCAGCTGTACGCCATCTGCTGTTGTAGTACTGGTGATGCTACCATCCGTTGAACCTTTAACATTCAACGTATCGCCTAATGCAAATTGGTTACTGCTGGTACCATTACCAAACTTGATGCCTTTGTCCGCTGTTGCTTTAACGCTAGTGATCGCACCGTCAATTGTATTCGAGCCTGTACCACCAATGTTATTCGTGGTGATTGCACCTGTCGTTGCATCAATGGTCGTGTTGCCACCAACAAGATTTTTCACATTGTTCGCAGTATTGAATAATTGACTGCCATTCACTGCATCTGTTGATGCTGCATTTACAGCACCCGCTTTAACGTTGGTAATCGTGGTTCCACCAGCACCTGCAAGTGTGATTTTGTCTTTGGTTGTTGCATCGTCATATTTAACTGCTGCATCATCCAAACCACCTAACTTGCTGTCCACTGCTGCCAATTGGTCTTCAGTCGCCGCTTGACCTGATACCGCTGTACCGTTCCAAGTCTTGTTACTTAACCCGCCGACTGTACCCGCTGTACCATCAATTGTAACTGGATTCGCGGTACCCACTTTAATGGTATTACCCAAGCCAAGCTGTACACCATCCGCTGTCGTCGTACTGATAATGCTGCCATCAGTTGAACCTTTAACATTAATGGTATCGCCCAAAGCAAATTGGTTGCTGCTTGTGCCGTTACCAAACTTGATGCCTTTATCTGCTGTTGCTTGTGCTGCATCCGCTGCATTTTGTGCAGTTGTTACGTTTTGATTGGTCGTGAATAACTGACCACCATTCACACCATCTGTCGATGTTGCTGAACTGATATCACCCGCTTTTACATTGGTAATCGTTGTACCACCAGCACCTGCAAGTGTGATTTTGTCTTTGGTTGTTGCATCGTCATATTTAACTGCTGCATCATCCAAACCACCTAACTTGCTGTCCACGGCTGCCAACTGATCTTCAGTCGCCGCTTGACCTGATACCGCTGTACCATTCCAAGTCTTGTTGCTTAACCCGCCGATTGTACCCGCTGTACCATCAATCGTAACTGGATTCGCGGTACCTACTTTAATGGTATTACCCAAGCCAAGCTGTACACCATCCGCTGTCGTCGTACTGATAATGCTGCCATCAGTTGAACCTTTAACATTCAACGTATCGCCTAATCCAAATTGGTTACTGCTGGTACCATTACCAAACTTGATGCCTTTGTCCGCTGTTGCTTTAACGCTAGTGATCGCACCGTCAATTGTGTTCGAACCTGTACCTCCAATGTTACTTGTAGTGATTGCACCTGTTGTCGCATCAATGGTCGTGTTGCCACCAATTGCGGTCTTAACGCTGTCCGCTACGCCATGCAATTGGCTACCGTTGATCGCATCAGTTGAGCTTGAATTTACTGCACCCGCTTTAACGTTGGTAATCGTGGTTCCACCAGCTCCTGCAAGCGTGATCTTGTCTTTGGTCGTTGCATCGTCATATTTAACTGCTGCATCGTCTAATGTACCCAACTTGCCATCAACTGCTGCCAATTGATCTTCAGTCGCCGCTTGACCTGATACCGCTGTACCGTTCCAAGTCGTGTTGCTCAGACCTTTGATCGTGTTCGTTGCTTTATCAACAACAACACTGCCTACAGTCACCTTGTCGAAGTTCACATCTTTCGCTGTCGATACTTGGTAGTTGCTTGAACCATCTGCATTGG
>NZ_JAZEVS010000019.1:0-2635 GCF_036668815.1 Acinetobacter sp. ESBL14 | reverse complement strand
ATAAAACCACAGGTATCAATGCGGGTAGTCAAAAAATTACGAATGTTACTGCAGGAACGGCAGCAAGTGATGCAGTCAACTTTGGTCAATTAACAACGACCAATCAAAATGTAAGTAATTTGACAACAACTGTCACCAATCAAGGCAATCAGATTACAACCAATACCACTGATATCACGACCTTAAAAGGTGGTTTTAACTTACAAAGCAATGGTAAGAACAGCGGTGCGATTAAAGCGGGTGATACGGTTGATATTGGTGTAGCAACGCCATCAGACACCAACTTGACTGCAACCAAGACAGGAAATAATGTCGCATTTGCATTAAGCAAAGACTTGAACTTAACCAGCGTAACAACAGGTAATACTGTTATTAACAATGCAGGTGTTACAGCGGATAAAGTGACTGTTGGTAGTGTGGTTATTGATAAAACCACAGGTATCAATGCGGGTAGTCAAAAAATCACGAATGTTACTGCAGGAACGGCAGCAAGTGATGCAGTCAACTTTGGTCAATTAACAACGACCAATCAAAATGTAAGTAATTTGACAACGACTGTTACTAATCAAGGCAATCAGATTACAACCAATACCACTGATATCACGACCTTAAAAGGTGGTTTCAACTTACAAAGCAATGGTAAGAACAGCGGTGCGATCAAAGCGGGTGATACGGTTGATATCGGTGTAGCAACACCATCTGATACCAACTTGACTGCAACCAAGACAGGAAATAATGTTGCATTTGCATTAAGCAAGGACCTGAACTTAACCAGCGTAACAACAGGCAATACTGTTATTAACAATGCAGGTGTTACAGCGGATAAAGTGACTGTTGGTGGTGTGGTTATTGATAAAATGACAGGTATCAATGCCGGTAGCAAGAAGATTACCAATGTCACAGCGGGTGCAGTAAATTCAAGTTCAACTGATGCAATCAATGGCAGTCAATTACACGGTGTAGCGGACAGCGTTAAGACAGCAATTGGTGGCAACACGACCATTGATGCAACGACAGGTGCAATCACCACAAGTAACATTGGTGGTACAGGTTCGAACACAATTGATGGTGCGATCACCAGCGTTAAAGCGACAGCAGACAAAGGCATCAACTTTGGTGGCACAACAGGCAAGAACAACTATGCCTTGGGTAGTGATATCAATGTTAAAGGTGATAGCAACATTACCAGCACGACAGTTGCAGGCGGAGTCCAACTTGGCTTAGGCGACACGTTGAATGTTAAAGATGCAATCAATGTTGGCAGTGGTGCCACTAAAGTTAAGATTGATGGCACAACCAATACCATTGGTGGTTTAAGCAATAAGACGTGGAACGGCACAGCGGTATCAGGTCAAGCAGCGACTGAAGATCAATTGGCGGCAGTTGATGGCAAGTTGGGTACATTAGACGATGCAGCAGTTAAATATGACGATGCAACAACTAAAGACAAGATCACGCTTGCAGGTGCTGGTGGAACCACGATCACGAATGTTAAAGCAGGTGATATCAGTTCAGCAGCATCAACAGATGCAGTGAATGGTGGTCAGTTATTCACAACCAATCAGAATGTAACAACTGCGCAAAATGCAGCAGATGCAGCACAAGCAACAGCGGACAAAGGCATCAAGTTTGGTAATGGCACTAGCAGTAACCAATTTGCATTGGGCGATACGCTGAATGTTAAAGGTTCAACAGATGGTAGCATCACCAGTACCACAACAGCAGATGGTGTACAGCTTGGTTTAGGTGATACCGTTAATGTTAAAGATGCAATCAATGTGGGCAGTGGTGCCACTAAAGTTAAGATTGATGGAACAACCAATACCATTGGTGGTTTAAGCAATAAGACGTGGAATGGCACAGCGGTATCAGGTCAAGCAGCGACTGAAGATCAATTGGCAGCAGTTGATGGCAAGTTGGGTACATTAGACGATGCAGCAGTTAAATATGACGATGCAACGACTAAAGACAAGATCACGCTTGCAGGTGCTGGTGGAACCACGATTACCAACGTTAAAGCGGGTGCAGTAAATTCAAGCTCAACTGATGCAATCAACGGTAGTCAATTACACGGTGTAGCCGATAGCGTTAAGAGTGCAATTGGTGGCAACACGACCATTGATGCAACGACAGGTGCAATCACCACAAGTAACATTGGTGGTACAGGTTCGAACACAATTGACGGTGCGATCACCAGCGTTAAAGCGACAGCAGACAAAGGCATCAACTTTGGTGGCACAACAGGCAAGAACAACTATGCCTTGGGTAGTGATATCAATGTTAAAGGTGATAGCAACATTACCAGCACGACAGTTGCAGGCGGAGTCCAACTGGGCTTAGGCGACACGTTGAATGTTAAAGATGCAATCAATGTTGGTAGTGGTGCCACTAAAGTTAAGATTGATGGAACAACCAATACCATTGGTGGTTTAAGCAATAAGACGTGGAACGGCACAGCGGTATCAGGTCAAGCGGCGACTGAAGATCAATTGGCAGCAGTTGATGGCAAGTTGGGTACATTAGACGATGCAGCAGTTAAATATGATGATGCAACGACTAAAGACAAGATCACGCTTGCAGGTGCTGGTGGAACCACGATTACCAACGTTAAAGCGGGTGCAGTAAATTCAAGCTC
>NZ_JAZEVS010000018.1:0-4316 GCF_036668815.1 Acinetobacter sp. ESBL14 | reverse complement strand
GAAATAGAAAAAGAATTATGGAGTAAATTTGATCTGAGATTAAAGTTTTTGTGAATAAAATAATTTTGATAGATTAAAAAGTTGAAAGGTATCTAAGTGTAGATACCTTTTTCGTTGGAGGTACATATAAAAGTAGGATTCAGCATCCAGATCCTCAAAATGCAGAAAAAGGTATGTGGTATGGACGAACTCCATCAGGAGTTGCTGTTGAAGGTTACACGCAGCCCAATACAACTGTTTATCCGTTATATGGTAAATGAGGTTTAATATGAGTTTAATGTTTTATTATATAAAATACCCTGAATTATTAGATTTAATTACTACAATAAAATCTGATGGTTTCGGAGGAGAGGAGGAGGAAGTTGTTGCTTCCTATTTGATTGATAACGGTGGTTCATCATTGGAGTCATATATTGATTTACTAGAAGAAAATGTTTTTAAATTGGAAAGTTTATCAATTATTAATGCCGATATTAGTAGTAACTCTTATGGGGCTGAAATTTTTGGTAATATAGTGAAAATTTATTGTTTTTATGATGAAGAGAAAGAGTATGAAGTTAATAGGTTAGATTTATTAAAAATAACGAGGTGTTGGCTGGATTTTATACAAAAAAAACCTATTGAAAATTATCAAGAAAAACATGATTTATAAAATTTTGATTAATATAAGAAAACATTTGATTATGTGGGTGGTTTTAAACCTGACTTTAGTAATATAGGTAAACGTGATATTCGCCAAACAAATTTAGGTAAATTAGGAGATGAGGGGGATGTAGCTGGGCATGCCAAAGCCTGTTCTTTAGGAGGGACATGTGATAATTTTAATTTATTTCCACAAAATAGTAATTTCAATAACTCAGCTTATAAAAAGTGGGAAAATGAGTTACGTGGCGCATTAAAGGATGGTGATCAAGTTGGAATGGTCAAAGTAAAATTTGATAGATCAAATCCCGCTAATATTAGGCCTGACTCGGTTGAAATTGAGTATAGTATTAATGGTAAAATTAAAAATAAATTCTTTAAAAATGAGGCAGCTCCTAAATGAGTAATATTATAGAGAAGCAAACAAACATTTTGAATAAACTATTGAATATTATGGTTGATAGTATCGATGGCGAATATGATAGTGTTGTTTGTAATTTTGAATATGATCATGGCCACAAAGACGGGTCATCATCTACAGGAGCGGAACTATCTTATTCCATTAACTCAGAAAATAGATGTATTGGGATTAATGAAATGAGAGTTGTAGATAGTTTAATTAGAGAATTACATGAAGTAATGAAATCTCATACAGGTGGTGATTGGAAAGAGTTTATTTTGAGTGTGGATGAAAATGGTAGAGCTCATACTAAGTTCATCTATGATGAAAAATAAAGTTTTTTATAGGTAATTTATAAGTTTAGAAGCATGTCATATTGGCATGCTTTTTTTATTAAATTTTGATAAGGACAAGCTTCAGAAAGAAATCAATCTACAGATGGATGTGACCAAAAAGTTTGATGCCAATCGTCAAGAAGCTGGAATTACAGTTGGTAATATTGTACAAGCACTTGAAGCTACAGGGCAGGCAATAGATGGGGCGAAGCAGGCACATGCCATAGCAAATAAAATTGAGCAAGAAAATAAAAAACTAAGTCCAGAAGATCAACTACTATTTGGAAACTTGATTATAGAGCTTTCACAAAGCCAAAAAGTTGAGGCAACGGATAGCTATTATCCTCTTATTGTCGGGGCTGGAGAGGTGCTTGCAATGGCAGCAGGCGCATGTGCAAAAAGTCCAGCTTGTGTAAGTGCGACAGTTAATGCATTAAGAGCAGTAGGAGTTGCAATCTTAAGTGAGCAATCTGAGGATAAAGACAAAAAGTCTACACCAAAGCCATTACCATCAACTTCTGGTAATTCCGCAACAGGTATGCCACCTGAACCTGATGATGGGCAAGATGAGTCTTTAGATAATATCAGAGCACCAAATAGTAGGCATAATGCTTCATCTGTTACACAAAGATCTCAAACGAAAGAAAATAATACTGTAGTAACTCGGTCAGTAAATATGGATAAAGATACTCAACTGATTAAAAGTGGGAGTGCAAGAAATATTGGTAGAGACTCTAATTCAGGTGATCTTCTACATAAACTTCCGAACGGAAGGGTTTATGCCGAAAAAAGTAACGGCCAATTGTATCCTCATTCTGGACCAGGTGTTCATGCGCTGGATAGAGGGGCTTATAATGCATTAGGTGTTTATAATAAATTTGGTAGAACTGATACAGCTGAAACTATTTTAAAGAGTATGAAGATTACACCACAGGCAAGAAGTGCTGCACTTAAAGTTTTAAAGGAAAATTCAAAATGAGTGTTTTTTTCGAAAGAAAATTGGATACAACCTTAATTGAAAATTTTATCCATGAAGTTTTTAATATAAAAAATTCTGAAATAAAAGTATTTGAACAGGATGATTTTTTCAATGGGGAGTATTTGAATGTTGATGAAAAAATTAAATGTTTATGTACATATAGATACCTAAATGGAGATGCTAAAACCATTGTTGATCTTTATAGAATTGAAGATCAAAGCCCAAAAACGATGGTGGAGAGATTAAAGAAATTATTTGGTGAAAATAAGTGGGATGGAGGTGTTTATATAGAAAATATCGATGGAGATTATTTGTTTTTTAATAATTCATTTGCAATACCTGTTCTTATTGATGATGATAATCTTGAAGATAATGAGGTTTTTTTTACAAAAAAATATTAATTATTATTAAGATAAGTCCTGATACAGAGAAATCAACATGATTTCTTTGCATCGACATAAAAGTAAAAGTTGGTTTTATTTTAAACACTCTAAATTTTATTTTTAGTGTGCAGTAAGTACAAGTCGATGCCAAAGAGCTGAATATCGAGAGTTTGCAAAACAAGGCAAGCTATAAGAGCAAACAGCAGAATGTAGAAGATCAGGTTACGGTTGGATATGGAGCCTCTGCATCAGGTAGTTTTAGTAAATCCAATATCAATGTCTATCATGCTTCGGTGAGTGAGCAATCAGGTTTGTTTGCTGGAGATGGTGGTTACCATGTCAAAGCAGATCAAGTAGATCTCAAAGGTGGTGCAATTGTTTCAACAGCAAGCAAAGACAACAATAACCTGACTGCCAACAGCCTGACCTTTAGCGATATTAAAAACCAAAGTCAGTATGATGCGAAAAGTGTCAGTTTATCTGGTGGAACAAGCTCTGCGAAAGATGGTAACGCTGCGAATCCAACCAATAATGAGAATTGGCGTACAGTACCAGCTTTAGCCCAAGTCTCCCACAGCATGAGTCGGACAAGGACAGCAGTGTAACCCGAGCTACATTAAGCGAAGGAAATATCAGTATTGGTGGTAAAAAAACCACGACGACAGAGTTGGGTATCCATAATGATGCCAATACTGCACACCGTACGGTAGAGACTCTGCCAAACTTGCAAGAGATATTGGACAAGCAAAAGACAGTAGCCGATGCGACCTCGACTATTGCGGCAGCAACACGTACTTATAACCAAAACCAGCAAAAACAGGCAGAGGCTGAAAAAGCAGCGCATAAACAACAAGTGCTGTCACAAATTGGACAGAGTAGTGAGGCATTGGAATACTACCAAAATCTTGATCCAGTTAAACAGGAAGAATATTTACGTCAATATTCCCCTGAATATGCTAAAGCGAGTCAATCCAATCAAGATTGGGGCATGGGCGGTAATAAGAGTCGAGCGGTGAATGCGGTCACGATGGCAGTGACGGGTGCATTGGGTGGACAAACCGATATGCAGGTTGTAGCGAATACACTTGCACCTTATGTTGCACAGGGAATCGGGCAGCAGTTTGGACATGGTGAAGACAAGAATAAAGCAGCTCAAATGGCAGCCCATGCAATCTTGGGCGCAACGCTTGCTTATGTGAATGGTGGGAATCCAGCAGCAGGCGGCAGTGCAGCGGTTGCAAGTGAAGCAGCAGCAGACTATTTAGCAAACCAGTATAAGGATAATCCTGCTTATCAAAATGAGAAGGGTGAATTTATACCAAATCTGTTACCCGAAGATGTGAAGACACAAATTCGAGATTTGACTGCAGCCATTGGAGCAGTGGTTGGGGGAACAGTTGGAGATTCGGCATTTGAAGCGCAGATCTCTGGTGTGGTTGCTCAGAATGCCGTGGAGAATAATAAAACCTCTGTTAAACAGGATATTAAACATGCTTTAACCTGTTGGGGAGCGGAATGCCGTCAGCAATATAAAGACTTAGATGTCGCACAGCAAGCAGCCTATCAGAAAGGTAAGG
>NZ_JAZEVS010000017.1:0-5082 GCF_036668815.1 Acinetobacter sp. ESBL14 | reverse complement strand
CTGATGGTTCAATTGCCAAAGGTTCTAAAGATGCAGTGAATGGTGGTCAGATTCAGAATATTTCTGAAAGCATCAAGAACAGCATTGGTGGAAACACAACGGTTAATCCAGATGGCAGTATTAGCACGAACAACATTGGTGGTACAGGTAAAAACAACATTAATGATGCAATCAGTAATGTGAAAGATGCCGCAACTAAAGCAAAAACCACAGTGACTGAAGGCGACAACATCGTTGTTAAAGAAACCACCAATAAAGATGGTAGTACTAACTACGAAGTTTCAACCAAGAAAGACCTTAATTTAGACAGCATCACGACTGGTGATACGGTATTAAACGACAAGGGTTTAACCATTAAAGATGGTCCAAGTATTACCAAAGATGGCATCGATGCGGGTAATAAAGTCATTACGAATGTTGCTGATGGTTCAATTGCGAAAGGTTCTAAAGATGCAGTGAATGGTGGTCAGATTCAGAATATTTCTGAAAGCATCAAGAACAGTATTGGTGGCAATACGACTGTTAATAAAGACGGTAGCATCAGCACCAACAACATTGGTGGTACAGGAAAAGACAACATCAATGATGCAATCAAATCGGTTGATGACAAAGTTACCAATGGTGTAAATGACTTGACCAACAAAGGTCTAAACTTTGCAGGCAATGCAGGTAAAGATGTTCATCGTAAGTTGGGTGATAAGTTAAACATCGTGGGTGGTGCGGATGCTGCAACAGCAGAAGACAAAACCAGTGGCGAGAACGTGATCACACGTACTACAGAAGATGGTATCAAGATCGAATTGTTAAAAGATGCGAAATTCGACAGCATCACGACTGGCAATACGGTACTAAACAACAATGGTTTAACTATTAAAGGTGGTCCAAGTATCACAATAAATGGTATTGATGCTGGTGGTAAGAACATCACTAACGTTGCGGATGGTGTTAATGGCAAAGACGCAGTCAATGTTGACCAGTTGAATAAATTGAAAGACCAGATTGGTAAAGACATCGGTAATCTTTCGGATAATGCTGTTCAATATGACAAAGACAAAAATGGCAATGTTGACAAAAACTCTGTGACCTTAGGTGGTGGAGAAGACGGCACAAACTTGAAGAATGTTGCTGATGGTAAAGTCGAGCAAGGTTCTAAAGATGCGGTGAATGGTGGTCAATTGTGGGATGTTAAGCAAAATGTTGACAAAAACACAAATGATATCCAAAACATCCAGAACAATATCCAAAACATCAATGATGGTAAGAGTGGATTAGTTCAGCAGCAGAAACCAAACGGTGAAATTACCGTTGGTAAAGATACGGGTGGTACAAGTATCAATATGGCTGGTAAAGATGGTGACCGTGTCGTGCAAGGTGTTAAGGATGGTGAGATTAAAGCGGGTTCTAATCAAGCCGTGAACGGTGGTCAAATCCATAACATTTCTGACAGCATTAAGAACAGCATTGGCGGCAATACGACTGTTAATCAAGACGGTACGATTAAAACCAACAATATTGGTGGTACGGGTAAAGACAATATTCATGATGCGATTGGAACCTTGAACCAATCTAATCAAGAATTGGGTAACAAGATCAACAACCTTGGTGATCAGTTACAACAGGTCTTTTACGACACTAACAAACGTATTGACAACCTTGAAGACAAAATGTCTGCGGGGATTGCTGCAACAGCCGCACTTGAGCAAGCGCCTTATGTTCCAGGTAAATTGACTATGGCAGTCGGTGCAGCATATTACAACGATCAAAATGCAGTGGGTGTGACTTTCCGTCGTACCGCGGATAATGGTCGTTGGTCATTAACGACAGGTGCTGCTTTAGGTAGCCAAGGTAGTCCGCTAGTACGTATTGGTGTAAGTACAATTATCGACTAATTGCCTTAAATAAGGGGAGTCAAAAGCTCTCCTTATATTCAACAGATATTGTGAGTAGAGAAATGAACAAGAATATTCAAATTTTGATGATGGCAGCTTTAGTTGGTTTGACTGCAACCACTACATTTGCACAAGAAGCCGATGTTGCTCAACAAGAAGAAATTAAATTTCCAGCGGTTGAGAAAAGCTATTTAAAACAAGTTCAGCGTTATGAATATGATCATGTTGCTCGCCTAGATACAGGTTTAACCAAAGATCAAATTAGTCACATTTTGGGCCATCCTCAATTTAGCGAAGGCGTATTCTTTGTAAAAACTTGGAACTATGTTTTAGATATTCGTCAGCCGAATAGCCAAGACTATTTACGTTGCCAATTACGTGTTGATTTCGATAAGAAATATCTTTCGGAAAGATTGTCTTGGAAAGGTGAAGCATGTGAAGGTTTAATGGCCTGGGGTGCGAATAACCAAGTCCCAACGAATGCCAATATGGATAGCGTACGTTCCGGAAGTATCTTCTTTGCATTTGATCGTTTTAATGCAAATGCAATTGAGCAGGGTTCTAGTGCTGTGACCTCAATTGCACAGCGAATCAAACAAAGCACTTCAACTGGTCCAGTTGTTGTTGCAGGCTTTGCTGATCCATTAGGGAAATTTGCTTATAACCAACAACTATCTTCACAACGTGCCAATACAGTAGCGAAATTGTTGGTGGATGAAGGTATTGATGCAAATCGTATTCAAATTCAAGCCAATAGCCAAACTGATATATATCAGCAATGTGCAGGGAATAAAGTAAATAGCCAACTAGTTAATTGTTTAGCACCGAACAGACGTGTCAATGTCACTTGGTAAACTTATTCAAATCGGAAAAGCCAGCATTTATGCTGGCTTTTTTATTTTTTTGACATTCAGATACAAATATTAATTCGAAATTTTACGCTCAAATAAGAAAAATATTGTCAATAACTGTCATGTATCGACTTTTTTTGTATATCTTTTTGCATAAGATAAAAAAGATGTGATTTGTTTTTTTGTTTTTGTTAAAAATTAATTATTGATTTTACTTTATTTAATTTAAATAATAAGAATATCATAAAAAATAATATTAGTGATTTGATAGATATACAACTTGCACTAGTGTGATTTACTTCTCATTTTAAAAAAGTTATTTTATTAGTAATAAATTACATTTCTTTACTTAATAGACAGACTTGTACACATAAGTGAACACGTTGTAACTTTTATCTGCGTTTGGAAAAATATTATGAATAAGGTTTATAAGGTTGTATGGAACGCCTCATTGGGTGCTTGGGTAGCGGTTTCGGAACTTGCTAAAGGAAAAACAAAAAATAGTGGTGCAGCTGTCACAGGAAGTATAGAGACAGAACAAGTCTCTCATACAGTAGAGCACAGTCAGTTTTTTAATCTTAAAGCATTAAGTTTTGCTATTTTTACAGTCCTTGCGCCATCGCATGCATTTGCTGGAGGGTATACTGCTGGTGGTGGTTATTTAAATACTACTTGTGATAGTACAAGTACTGGTTCGAGTGGACAGACAGGTGCAATCTCAATTGGTGGTAATTCTCAAGCGCCTTGTGCATCGCAGCCTTATACAATTGCGATTGGTAATAATGCAAAAGCTTTAAGTCAAGGTTCTATTGCTATCGGTAGTGGAGCATATGCGAATTCAAGTAGTAGTGCCGATGGTACTGGTGCGGTTGCGATTGGGAATGATGCAGTTGCAATTGGGAAAAACTCTTTTGCATTAGGTGCAGAGGCGAGTGTTACAACAGATAATACGGTTTCCTTTGGACATGCTATTGGAGATGATAAATATAATAATGGGACGAAGACTGGTACTTGGACAACCGATCGGTTTATGCGAGTAGCGAATATTGCAAATGGCTTTAAAAATAATGATGCTGTTAATGTCTCACAAATCAAACCTTTGGCAACTGCATTAGGAACAACAGTTGATGCAACAACAGGCGTGGTTGCACCTCCGAGCTATACAATTACGAAAACCGATGGGACTAGTTATACAGCTGTAAATACAGTGCCTGCTGCATTGGCTAATTTGAATAATGAAATAACGAAAGCCATCACTTTTGCTGGTAATACAGGCACTTCAGCGAACAAGCTAGGCTCGACTCTGAACATTACTGGAACAGGTTCTACAGCAGGTTCGTATACAGGCAATAATTTAAAAACATCTGTTAGTGGTAATACTGTTAGTATTCAAATGGCAGAAGCCCCAGTATTTTCAGGTACAGTAACTGCAGGAAATTTAGCAACAGGTGGAACTCTGAGCGTTACTGGGGTTAGTAATTTAAATGGTGGCGCAAATTTAAATAACCAGAAAATCACCAATGTTGCAGCAGGTACAGCAGCAAGTGATGCAGTCAACTTTGGTCAATTAACAACGACCAATCAAAATGTAAGTAATTTGACAACAACTGTCACCAATCAAGGTAATCAGATTACAACCAATACCACTGATATCACAACCTTAAAAGGTGGTTTTAACTTACAAAGCAATGGTAAGAACAGCGGTGCGATTAAAGCGGGTGATACGGTTGATATCGGTGTAGCAGCGCCATCAGACACCAACTTGACTGCAACCAAGACAGGAAATAATGTTGCATTTGCATTAAGTAAGGACTTGAACTTAACCAGCGTAACAACAGGCAATACTGTTATTAATAATGCTGGTATTACAGCAGATAAAGTGACTGTTGGTGGTGTGGTTATTGATAAAACCACAGGTATCAATGCGGGTAGTCAAAAAATTACGAATGTTACTGCAGGAACGGCAGCAAGTGATGCAGTCAACTTTGGTCAATTAACAACGACCAATCAAAATGTAAGTAATTTGACAACGACTGTTACTAACCAAGGCAACGATATCACGACCTTAAAAGGTGGTTTCAACTTACAAAGCAATGGTAAGAACAGTGGTGCGATCAAAGCGGGTGATACGGTTGATATCGGTGTGGCAACACCATCTGATACCAACTTGACTGCAACCAAGACAGGAAATAATGTCGCATTTGCATTAAGCAAAGACTTGAACTTAACCAGCGTAACAACAGGCAATACTGTTATTAATAATGCTGGTATTACAGCAGATAAAGTGACTGTTGGTGGTGTGGTTATTGATAAAACCACAGGTATCAATGCGGGTAGTCAAA
>NZ_JAZEVS010000016.1:0-5574 GCF_036668815.1 Acinetobacter sp. ESBL14 | reverse complement strand
GGGGGTGTTTAGATTTAAAAGCTGGCGATGACTTACTCTCACATGGCAAGTGCCACACTACCATCAGCGCTAAGAGGTTTCACTTCTGAGTTCGGGAAGGGATCAGGTGGTTCACTCTTGCTATTGTCGCCAGCAAACTGTTTATGGATACTTGCTTTGGTCTTATTGATTGCCAAGGCTTTTTCCAAATGAGTAATTAACGGATTAGTTAATTGAGTCGGTATTGTAACTAGATTTCACACTAAATCAAGTTATGTATTGAATTTATCTTGAATACAACAACTGTTTGGGTGTTGTATAGTCAAGCCTCACGAGCAATTAGTATTGGTCAGCTTCACACGTCACCGTGCTTCCACACCCAACCTATCAACGTCCTAGTCTCGAACGGCTCTTTAGAGGAATAAATTCCTAGGGAAATCTTATCTTGAGGTAGGCTTCCCGCTTAGATGCTTTCAGCGGTTATCCCTTCCGAACATAGCTACCCGGCGATGCGACTGGCGTCACAACCGGTACACCAGAGGTTCGTCCACTCTGGTCCTCTCGTACTAGGAGCAGATCCTCTCAAATTTCCAGCGCCCACGGTAGATAGGGACCGAACTGTCTCACGACGTTCTAAACCCAGCTCGCGTACCTCTTTAAATGGCGAACAGCCATACCCTTGGGACCTGCTTCAGCCCCAGGATGAGATGAGCCGACATCGAGGTGCCAAACACCGCCGTCGATATGAACTCTTGGGCGGTATCAGCCTGTTATCCCCAGAGTACCTTTTATCCGTTGAGCGATGGCCCTTCCATACAGAACCACCGGATCACTAAGACCTACTTTCGTACCTGCTCGACTTGTGGGTCTCGCAGTTAAGCGCGCTTTTGCCTTTATACTCTACGCGTGATTTCCGACCACGCTGAGCGCACCTTCGTACTCCTCCGTTACTCTTTAGGAGGAGACCGCCCCAGTCAAACTACCCACCAGACATGGTCCTCGCCCCGGATTACGGGGCAGAGTTAGAACCTCAACATTACCAGGGTGGTATTTCAAGGACGGCTCCATACAAACTAGCGTTCGTACTTCAAAGCCTCCCACCTATCCTACACAAGTAAGGTCAAAGTTCAATGTCAAGCTGCAGTAAAGGTTCACGGGGTCTTTCCGTCTAGCCGCGGGTACACTGCATCTTCACAGCGATTTCGATTTCACTGAGCCTCTGCTGGAGACAGCGCCGCCATCATTATGCCATTCGTGCAGGTCGGAACTTACCCGACAAGGAATTTCGCTACCTTAGGACCGTTATAGTTACGGCCGCCGTTTACTGGGGCTTCGATCAAGAGCTTCGCTTACGCTAACCCCATCAATTAACCTTCCAGCACCGGGCAGGCATCACACCCTATACGTCCACTTTCGTGTTTGCAGAGTGCTATGTTTTTAATAAACAGTTGCAGCGGCCTGGTTTCTGTGGCTGCCAATAGCTCAGGGAGCAAGTCCCATCACCGTCAGCAGCGTACCTTCTCCCGAAGTTACGGTACCATTTTGCCTAGTTCCTTCAGCAGAGTTCTCTCAAGCGCTTTGGTCTACTCGACCTGACCACCTGTGTCGGTTTCGGGTACGATTCCTGTGTAACTGAAGCTTAGAGACTTTTCCTGGAAGCATGGTATCAGCCACTTCACTGTACAAGTACAGCTTGCTATCAGTTCTCAGCATAGAGTACCCCGGATTTGCCTAAGATACATGCCTACAACCTTCCACCTGGACAACCAACGCCAGGCTGACTTAACCTTCTCCGTCCTCTCATCGCATTACACAGAAGTATTGGAATATTAACCAATTTCCCATCGACTACGCCTCTCGGCCTCGCCTTAGGGGTCGACTCACCCAGCCCCGATTAACGTTGGACTGGAACCCTTGGTCTTTCAGCGAACGGGTTTTTCACCCGTTTTGTCGTTACTCACGTCAGCATTCGCACTTCTGATACCTCCAGCATACTTCTCAATACACCTTCATCGGCTTACAGAACGCTCCCCTACCACTTGACTTAAAGTCAAATCCGCAGCTTCGGCACATAGTTTTAGCCCCGTTACATCTTCCGCGCAGGCCGACTCGACTAGTGAGCTATTACGCTTTCTTTAAAGGGTGGCTGCTTCTAAGCCAACCTCCTAGCTGTCTATGCCTTCCCACATCGTTTCCCACTTAACTATGATTTTGGGGCCTTAGCTGGCGGTCTGGATTGTTTTCCTCTTGACTACGGACGTTAGCACCCGCAGTCTGTCTCCCGGATAGTACTCATTGGTATTCGGAGTTTGCATCGGTTTGGTAAGTCGGGATGACCCCCTAGCCGAAACAGTGCTCTACCCCCAATGGTATTCGTCCGAGGCGCTACCTAAATAGCTTTCGGGGAGAACCAGCTATCACCAGGCTTGATTAGCCTTTCACCCCTATCCACAAGTCATCCCCTGGCTTTTCAACGACAGTGGGTTCGGTCCTCCAGTTAGTGTTACCCAACCTTCAACCTGCTCATGGATAGATCGCCTGGTTTCGGGTCTATACCCAGCAACTAAACGCCCTATTAAGACTCGATTTCTCTACGGCTCCCCTATGCGGTTAACCTTGCTACTGAATATAAGTCGCTGACCCATTATACAAAAGGTACGCAGTCACCGAACTAGTCGGCTCCCACTGCTTGTATGCATGCGGTTTCAGGATCTATTTCACTCCCCTCACAGGGGTTCTTTTCGCCTTTCCCTCACGGTACTGGTTCACTATCGGTCAGTCAGGAGTATTTAGCCTTGGAGGATGGTCCCCCCATATTCAGACAAGGTTTCACGTGCCTCGCCCTACTCGTCATCATTATGTGTGCCCTTTCGTGTACGGGAATATCACCCTCTACGTTCGCACTTCCCAGAGCGTTCCACTAGAACACACATAACTTAATGGGCTGCTCCCCGTTCGCTCGCCGCTACTAAGGGAATCTCAATTGATTTCTTTTCCTAAGGGTACTGAGATGTTTCACTTCCCCTCGTTCGCTTCATAAGCCTATGTATTCAGCTTATGATACCCGCCTTATAGCGGGTGGGTTCCCCCATTCAGAAATCTCCGGATCAAAGGATATTTGCCGCCTCCCCGGAGCTTTTCGCAGGCTATCACGTCTTTCATCGCCTCTGACTGCCAAGGCATCCACCACATGCACTTAATTACTTGACTATACAACCCCAAACAGTCGTTAACACATACAAGTCAGTGTTATCGTTGCAAACTTAATTGCTACTGGTTTGTTGTCTGTGAACTTAATCACCATACAGCTTCAATCTAAATTCATATACCAAAACGCTTGATTCAGTGTTTTTGCTAGTTCTCAATTTCATTCTTTCGAATGAATTGAGTGAACAATTTATTTCAGACTCAATTTTCTAATCTGTTAATGATTAACTACCACCTCGTCGGTGCGTAGTAAACTGTGATAAATCACAGAGATTAATAAACCAGTCAACTTGGACTGTATTCACTAAACTCTATAATCTTCTTAGCTTCAAGCTCCATCCCATGTGTGCCTGCGCACAGCATAGCTGTTTGCTTAAATTCTCGGACAAAGCGTTGCTTTGTTTATCCTCGAATTTGGTGGAGACTAGGAGAGTCGAACTCCTGACCTCCTGCGTGCAAAGCAGGCGCTCTACCAACTAAGCTAAGTCCCCAGCTTATCACTTAATGAACGACATATCTTTCAATCTAAGCTACTGCAATCAGATTTGGTGGGTCTGACAAGACTTGAACTTGTGACCCCACGCTTATCAAGCGTGTGCTCTAACCAACTGAGCTACAGACCCTCAGATACATCTTCGAAGAACAACTTGTTGTGGATTCTTACCAGTCACCAATCTTTCGTTAAGGAGGTGATCCAGCCGCAGGTTCCCCTACGGCTACCTTGTTACGACTTCACCCCAGTCATCGGCCACACCGTGGTAAGCGTCCTCCTTACGGTTAGACTACCTACTTCTGGTGCAACAAACTCCCATGGTGTGACGGGCGGTGTGTACAAGGCCCGGGAACGTATTCACCGCGGCATTCTGATCCGCGATTACTAGCGATTCCGACTTCATGGAGTCGAGTTGCAGACTCCAATCCGGACTACGATCGGCTTTTTGAGATTAGCATCCTATCGCTAGGTAGCAACCCTTTGTACCGACCATTGTAGCACGTGTGTAGCCCTGGTCGTAAGGGCCATGATGACTTGACGTCGTCCCCGCCTTCCTCCAGTTTGTCACTGGCAGTATCCTTAAAGTTCCCGACATTACTCGCTGGCAAATAAGGAAAAGGGTTGCGCTCGTTGCGGGACTTAACCCAACATCTCACGACACGAGCTGACGACAGCCATGCAGCACCTGTATGTAAGTTCCCGAAGGCACCAATCCATCTCTGGAAAGTTCTTACTATGTCAAGACCAGGTAAGGTTCTTCGCGTTGCATCGAATTAAACCACATGCTCCACCGCTTGTGCGGGCCCCCGTCAATTCATTTGAGTTTTAGTCTTGCGACCGTACTCCCCAGGCGGTCTACTTATCGCGTTAGCTGCGCCACTAAAGCCTCAAAGGCCCCAACGGCTAGTAGACATCGTTTACGGCATGGACTACCAGGGTATCTAATCCTGTTTGCTCCCCATGCTTTCGTACCTCAGCGTCAGTATTAGGCCAGATGGCTGCCTTCGCCATCGGTATTCCTCCAGATCTCTACGCATTTCACCGCTACACCTGGAATTCTACCATCCTCTCCCATACTCTAGCTTCCCAGTATCGAATGCAATTCCCAAGTTAAGCTCGGGGATTTCACATCCGACTTAAAAAGCCGCCTACGCACGCTTTACGCCCAGTAAATCCGATTAACGCTCGCACCCTCTGTATTACCGCGGCTGCTGGCACAGAGTTAGCCGGTGCTTATTCTGCGAGTAACGTCCACTATCCAGTAGTATTAGTACTAGTAGCCTCCTCCTCGCTTAAAGTGCTTTACAACCAAAAGGCCTTCTTCACACACGCGGCATGGCTGGATCAGGCTTCCGCCCATTGTCCAATATTCCCCACTGCTGCCTCCCGTAGGAGTCTGGGCCGTGTCTCAGTCCCAGTGTGGCGGATCATCCTCTCAGACCCGCTACAGATCGTCGCCTTGGTAGGCCTTTACCCCACCAACTAGCTAATCCGACTTAGGCTCATCATTTAGCGCAAGGTCCGAAGATCCCCTGCTTTCTCCCGTAGGACGTATGCGGTATTAGCATTCCTTTCGGAATGTTGTCCCCCACTAAATGGCAGATTCCTAAGCATTACTCACCCGTCCGCCGCTAGGTTAGGTAGCAAGCTACCCTTCCCCGCTCGACTTGCATGTGTTAAGCCTGCCGCCAGCGTTCAATCTGAGCCATGATCAAACTCTTCAGTTTAAAATCATTAGTAGCTTATGGCTACAAATCTTGGCTCATCAATTTTCTGACTAAAAATTCGCTCAAATAAACTTCGAGAAATTTCTACTCTTCAATCAATGAAATATTTTCGATTGATCAACTAGTAAAAATCCACACAAGTTGTTCTTCTATTCTCTTAATGATCTT
>NZ_JAZEVS010000015.1:0-6548 GCF_036668815.1 Acinetobacter sp. ESBL14 | reverse complement strand
TTGTAGTTGATAGAAGCCCTGTTAGGGTACTTACTGCCTTTTCACCGCCTGCTTGTCCAAGAGCTTCAATAACTACTTTTTTAGTCTCACCTGTTGTAGTTGATAGAAGCCCTGTTAGGGTACTTACCGCTCTTTCATTACTAGAATTAGCCATAAAATTCCTCATATAAAAGTATAAAAATCAATTAATAGCATATTAACAAGCTTAATAGATAATACGTTTTGAATATTCTATTTAACATAATGGCGCTTATGCGAAACCATTCTTAATTATTTTAATTAAATCAAATATTTGTGAATTTTACATAACCCCAAAAAACACCAAAAAGCCGACTCGGAAACAAGTCGGCTGCTTTTTATGCAGTTTTGTCACTTTTAGCCAATAAAATCGGTTAAAAAATACTCAAAATTTCATTTTTTCCTGATTTCTTAAGGCTTCAATGACTCACTTTTATCCCCATTTCCTGCGGACAATTCTTGGGATAATTTGAGGATATCTGCATGTACGTTCTGGCGTACAGGCATTCAAGAAAATCACCAATAGGTAGACACGACCAGATTGCATATCATGGCTTCATTGAGAACAGGATGTTCCACATAACAATAAGAAGATCAGCGACAGGACGCGAGGGATGACAGGAGTTTACCCTAGTACCAAATACGAAAAACCCCGACAGGATGTCGGGGTTTTTTTATTTTGAATAAGAGATTTTATGTTAAATAAGATGCTTTAAAGATAAAGTTATAGATATTTATATAACTTTAATCCGTTGGCCAAAACTTATGTTCTTTATCTAGGAAGACTAATCTAAATACATAATCTTTATCATAAAACCCTGCAATTCTTTTTTTCCATCCAGTACCCATTTTTCGTATAGTTCCCCATGAATCTATATGAGAAAGATGTGGAGGACATTTAAACTCTGAGCAACTAGGGAAAGCTCCATATATTTTCAAAGATTCTTCTTGTTTTGCTTCAGCTGGTGTGAGATTACTAAGATGAGCAAGTTTTTTTAGCATTGGAACAATAAGATCATCCTTCTGCCAATCCTCCCAATCTTGTCCATTTCCTTTTGAATCGACACCAAGAAAAAAATCAAACCCAAAGGTAATCTTTGTTTTTAAATTACTATCATTTTTATCAAGATGTTCATCATTTCGATTATTAGTAGCTTTACTTTGAGATCTAGATTTAGCCATTTTCTGGATCTTCCATTAATTTACTAATTTCTGTTGAATTATCAAATAAAGGAATAGCATTGAAAAAACCGACTAAATATTCATTAGAATAGTTTTTATTCGAAATGTTTGAAGCTAATTCTTTAAATTCTACCAAAGAATAGAGCTTACTTTCTCCTTCAAAATTTTTATCAACAAACCATATTTGATCTCGTCTAAAATAGTTTGTATCCATTAAATTTGTATCATGAACAGTCGCAATAATTTGTCCTTTATTATTGGCTTCATGATATTTTTTAAAAATATATTTTGATAAAAGAGTATGAAATTGGACATCAAACTCATCAATTAGAAGTATGTGACCATTTTCAAATGAATTGTAAAATGCACTTAACAGGTGTATGAGTTTTACTGTTCCACTTGATTCTAATTTCAAAGGAATAGGATAATCTTTATTATCTATTTTTCTAATAACTTTGATACTATCTAGATCAATAACTTCTTTATTTTCAACTTTTGATGAGTTTACATAATCTATAAGATTATCAAAAAGATGTATGGCTTTATCTTTTAGTTGAATATTTTCATCTTCAGAATTTTTGATATTTTCTTTATCTTCATTAATTTTCCTAATAATTTCTTCTGCAGAATTTATTTTATGATCAAATCGTATATCACAAATACCTAATGAATTTAAAATAGGAGTAGCCCATTCTTTAAAAATAGCATTATCTTTCCAATAAGCTAGAGTAGCTTTTAATTTAGATTCTTTATTTTCTATATCTAGCAATATTATTTTAGAAAACCATTTAGATATTAAGCTGGAATGTTCACCTTTGAATGTTGATAATAAAAAAATAAACGGCATTGTAGATTTTACTTTATCATCAATTCTATTTTCTTCATTAATAAAATCTTTGGCTTCTACAAACCCTGTTGAATTATATTCAATAATTGTTTCATTTTCTCTATGAAATAATATAGTTTCTCTACTTAAAGGTGTGTAATAGAGCCATTCCTCTAAAATTTTTCCCTTATGGATAGATACACCATATCTGTATTTAATAGAATTATCGGCATAAAATTCTACTTCTAATTCAGATGGTACATGAGCACATTTATCATCTAATAAGAATGGAGCAATAAACTCTTTTTCTGGTAACTGATCCAAAACTAATGCTTTGAGGTAGGAAAGTGACGCAATAAAATTAGTTTTACCACTTCCATTAGCACCAAAAATTAAAGCTGTTTCTACCAATTGTTCTTGTGCTTCTTTTCCGGCATTAAAAATATTATTAGGTAAAATATTATCTTTTTTCTTTTGTGAAGCAATCATGGAAAATGATTGAGCATTTTTGAATGATAATATGTTTTCGCAGGTCAAATTAACTAACATCTATTTTTTCGACTTAAGATCACTAAAAAAGACCATCTTAAATCATTTTTTTGGAAAAAAAAGCAGTTTTTTTGAAATAGGCTGTATTTTTTATCTGTATTTTCAAGAATTGGAGAGTGATTTAGTTTGCTCCTATCCAACATATTGAATGATTTACAATTAAGAGATATTTTACAGTTTACCTAAAATTAACATAATACGCCTTATGCGAAATGCTTGAAGTTTTCCTATAAGTATCAATGTATTAGCCTAAGCCGTTCTAGGGTTTAGCGCACTAGAACGGCTTTTTCATGATCTTTCACGTTCCACGCCTATTCTTTGATCAATGTTTCACGCTTTTGATTAGCTCAGTTGAATAATACCCTTAGCCATTTGGCAAGAAAAACCGACTTAACCACCCTCTTTTCGGCTGTTCCGGTTCAACGTGTTGCGGCACTGGAATGCGCTTATTTTCCGTCTGCTTCGGAGTAGTCAATCCAGCATCTTTCGGCTCAGTAGTATCTGGTTCTGGTTGTACTGGAGCAGTACTTGGCTGGATAGCTTCTTCCTTCTTCGCTTCGGTAATTGGTTGTTCAGGCTGTCCTTTAAACTCAATTCTATGCGTCAGATCCTCGATATGCTGCATCAAAGCCTTTTCTCTTTGATTGGCTAAATCCAACTGATTTTTGAGTAAAGAAATTTGATCTTTTAATACAGTTTCGACTTCTGATTGGACGTGTACATGTACATCCTTCAGTACGTGTTCAGTACGTGTACTAGACTGAACACCTGAAGGATTGCCATAAACTCTGATAAGTTCAGATAAGTCTATAAGGCCGTCATGATCCCTTGATAATTCACCATTTTTTATAGCTTCATATATAGTTGTTCGTGACTTTTTAAAGGCTTTACTAGCGTCCATAACGCTAAATTTGGTTGTGTTCAATGTAATCCCTCAGTGCATGTGCAAGGATGTTCGCCTGAACATCCTACCTGAACATGAAGTTTATTTTGTGTTAAATCCTACTTTTTTAAGATATGGCAACAGTTCTTGAAATTTATTCTGATCTTGCAGCATTTCTACAATTCGAACTGCAAATTGCGCATAGCTTTCCGTACCTTGAGAATATTTATTCATGTCTGGTAGCTCAGAAAGCTTATTAGCAAAGATGTGACGTTGCTTATCAGTCAATTTTGAGAAAAGATCAGTTTGACTAGGGCTTTTACTATCTGTTGTAACTACTTTCTTTTGTTTAAACGTGAATGAAAACCCTGAAATGTTACGGCCTTTTTTATGTTGCTCACATTTAACTTTAATGTCTGTGTGCTCGTTAATTTGGGCAATAGCTAGATTTAATACCCGATCTTTAAAATTTCCCATCCTTGTGTATTCATCATCGAGAACACCTATCTTTTGTCTGAATTCGGCTAATTCAATAACAGGTGTTTGTCCTGTACTACGCCAGGCAATCAATAATTCGTATAAACGTACAGCATAAGCACTACTAAGTTCGCTAATTTGTTGCAGCTCGTACTTGGTGAATTGTTCTTCCAAACGTGTAATCAAGGGAACGATAGCTGGTGCAAATATCAACTTTACTGTTGCTTCATCATCGATGTATCTAATTTCACTAACCCAACGGCTTAGAACATTCTCAACCTTTCCTCTTTTGTTGATCTCTTGATAGCTAAATTGTCGGGCGAATAAGTCTTTGCACGCATCTTTTAGAGCTTGATAGGCTGTTTGTCTTGCAACATTAAATTGGTTTACATAGCTCTCTGCATGAACCTCTAAGGGGTCATTTGCATTTATACCTCTACCACTACCTCTTGCTTCGACAATAGCCAATAGGATTAAACGTTGTTCTACTAAATCCAAGTTATAACTAGCATTAATTAAGGCATTATCTTTAACAACTAAATCCCGCATCTTATTTATCTACATTATTATTAGTGAATATAAGTCTATATTAATAATTATGTAGATTTATGCAAGGTAAACGTAGTTAAATCTACTAAATATTTTTTGTAGATTTAAGGTAGGTAAACGTAGTCATATTGGTAGGTAAACGTAGTCATATTGGTAGGTAAACGTAGTCATATTGGTAGGTAAACGTAGTCATATCTCTGCTGTATCCCTTTAGAATATAGGCTTTCAGTATGGCTAAAAGCATTAAAAGTATTTAAAAATAATTAAAAGCCTAGCCTGGTCAAAATTGCCCTTGGTTTTCGCTTCGCTCAAACTCTATTGAATCTCGCTTTCGCTCGATTCTGGGGCAATTTTTCGGTTAATTCCCTCGTGAATTTGAGAAAAAGCAAAGGCAAGAACAAAAACAACTAGGAATTCGCTTCGCTCATAGAGCTTTATGCTCGCTTCGCTCGGTCTAGGCTCAAATTTTTGCATCTAAACTTCACTTTTTTAGGTTGATTAACCTAAAAAAGCGGTTTTTCAGAAAGCCGAGGCGCGAATTTTGGGAATATCGCTCGTAGACACTCGCTTTGTTAAGCCGTTCTTATCGTTTATAGATGCTGTTGTCATTTGCTTCTATTTGCGTTTAGAAGCACTTTTTTGTTTTTTGGGTACTGATCTCTAGTTCAGTTTGAAATGATCACACTATGGCGAAAATACAGCGTTTAAATTTGGTGTTTTTAAATTGTCCTCTAAAAAGTCTAGTTCTGATTTCATCTCTTGTTCTAAATTTTGCTTCTGATCAGTAGATCAAAATGTCTTCTTAAGCTTTTTCAGTAAAAGTAATAATCAAGCACTATCTTTGTGGTCATTTCAGTCAATTGGTTTTCTTGGAAGTCGGTACATACCGACAATTTTTAGTTCACACACCACGCATCTAAAGATGATAACCCTCAAACCTTTGCCAGATATGGTTTTTATAGTTTTTTTTATCATATAGAAACTGTTTCAAAAAAATGGATAAAAACTGCTGTAAATTTTTGTTTTTAAATAAAAAATAAACTTTCATTGGTTTTTTCAAAAAATATCCAAATTTTTGATTTAAAGTATTGAAATATAATGTAAAAATAACTTTCAAACCAACTTTCAGAATATATCTTAAAATTAAGGTTAATTTATTGAAATTATGGAAAAAATTGATGAAAGTTTAGATTTTTAAGTTCCAGAATCGTGTACAAAATTCATGGACTTTTTTATGCTAAGAGTTTGATTTATATGATTATTGTTCTGTACATGGGTTTGTACAAAATAAACGCTATTTTTGATCTAAGCATATGAAAATTATAAAAAATAATATGTACACATGGATCATACAATAATGTACAAATTTTAGTGGCTAAATTAGGTATAAAGTATTGAAATTTATTAAAAATTAATATGTACAATCCAAGGTTACTTCTTATGTCAAAAGAATTAGTCAATTCAGCCAATATCATCACTTTTCCTAAGCCATGTACCTTCTGTGAATCAACGCAACATGTACAACTTTTTGCTGGGCTGATGCTGTGTAGGAGTTGTCAGGAAAACATCAAAATTACCAATCCTGGGCTGTTTGCTACCAATGATCAGATTGAACAAAAAGCCCAGGATTAACCTGGGCTGCGCATAAGGCGTATTATGTTAATTTTAGAAAAATTAATCTATTATTTCCATGGAATTTGAGGTGTTCTTGATTTAAACCCCTCATCAGCTTGTTTAAAATATTTTAAAATCCCATCTTCATAACCGAAACGTCCTTCACATGTAATACATGCAAAAGTTGGTGGATTGCCACTATCTGTTTGTACTGAATATAATTTTGAAATTATATTTTTTAAATGCCAGCATTTAGGACAACTTATGTCAGTAAGTTTTACAATATACATTATTTAAACCGTCCTGCTTGTCCAAGAGCTGCTATAACTACTTTTTTAGTCTCACCTGTTGTAGTTGATAGAAGCCCTGTTAGGGTACTTACTGCCTTTTCACCGCCTGCTTGTCCAAGAGCTTCAATAACTACTTTTTTAGTCTCACCTGTTGTAGTTG
>NZ_JAZEVS010000014.1:0-9774 GCF_036668815.1 Acinetobacter sp. ESBL14 | reverse complement strand
GGTTTTCTTCACCATTAACTGTACCGATATCAACCGTATCTCCTGCTTTCACCGCACCCGCTTTGGCACCATTACTTTGTAGATTCCAGCCTTTGTCTAATTCTGATAGCGCATCACCAACGTTACCGACCGTGGTTCCGTTAATGTCGTAGCTTGGTGCAGTCACAGTCCCATCTGGATTAACAACAGAGCCGCCACCGAGCGCATCCGATACGCTTTTCGCTGTACCTGCCAATTGACTGCCATTAATCGCATCGGTCGAAGTCGCAGTCACATCACCCGCAGTCACACCACTGATCTTGCCGGTGGTTCCATCAATCGTGACATCACCGACTGTGACATTGTTAAACTCAACATTATCTGCGGTTGCCACGTTATAAATGTCTTGTCCATCTGCTCCGGTGGTTTTAGAAACCGTGATGTTCTTACCTTGCGTCACTTCGGTTTTAGCGGCGGCAGCGGCATCGTCTAACTGACCTTTATTGACAGCATCGCTATCATTCACACCTGCACCGACATTGGTAATTGGATTACCTGCTGCATTGATCCCATCTTTGGTGATACTTGGGCCATTTGTAATGGTCACACCATTATCATTCACTAAGGTGTCGCCAGCACGGACGCTATCAACATTCAAATTACGGTTTAAACCATATTGAATGGTATTCCCATCTTTGGTCACAGTCAGGTTTTCTTCACCATTAACTGTACCGATATCAACCGTATCTCCTGCTTTCACCGCACCCGCTTTGGCACCATTACTTTGTAGATTCCAGCCTTTGTCTAATTCTGATAGCGCATCACCAACGTTACCAACCGTCGTTCCGTTAATGTCATAGCTTGGTGCTGTCACGGTACCATCTGGATTAACAACAGAGCCGCCACCGAGCGCATCCGATACGCTCTTGGCTGTACCTGCCAATTGACTGCCATTAATCGCATCGGTTGAAGTGGCAGTCACATCACCCGCAGTCACACCGCTGATTTTGCCCGTGGTTCCATCAATCGTGACATCGCCCACAGTCACATTATTAAAGTCCACATCATCTGCTGTGGCGACCTCATAGTTAGTACTGCCATCCGCATTGGCTGATTCTGTGACAGTGATATTTTTACCATCCGTCACCGTATTTTTACCTGCCGCGGTTGCTGCATCTAATTGGCTTTTATTGACCGCATCTGTACCTGCAACACCTGCACCGACATTGCTAATTATATGACCCGCCGCATCAATGCCTGAATTGGTAATACTTGGCCCATTATTAATCGTAACGCCATTCGTGTTGATGACCGTGTCACCTGCGGCCACGCTATCCACTTTCAGATTTCGATTTAGAGCATATTTAATGTCATTACCCGTTTTAGTGACGGTTAGATTTTCCTCCCCATCAGTAGTGCCAATATCAACCGTATCACCAGCTTTGATCGCTGCACCACCAGCCCCATTGCTTTGTAGATTCCAACCTTGATCCAGCGCTTCAATCGCATCACCAACATTATTGATTGGTGTTTCATTGACGATATAGCTAGGTGCTGAGATTGTGCCATCTGGATTCACCACCGAGCCACCACCTAAATGATTGGCTGTGGATTCTGCGAGGTTTCCTAAGGCTTGTTGAGTTGAATAAAGCTGAGAACCATTAATTGCATCGGTACTTGTTTCACTGACACGGCCTGCTGCCACATTAGTCACTTGGCGTTCATTACCCTCGCTCCCAACACTGACCACACTGTTTGGGCTTGTGCCCGCATAGTTATAAGTGATGCCACCGACTGTACCATTGGCGGTTGGATTGGCTGCTGAAGTGACCGAACCTGCACCAAGCGCAACATCATCCGCATTGCTTGCGGTTGCACCAGAACCGAGTGCCACACCACGGGTCGCTTGGGCATTGGCAGTATCACCTAATGCAATGGCACCTGCCGCAGCGGCTGTTGAGGTATTCCCTAAAGCCACTGAACCCTGACCAATAGCTTGGTTGGTATTCCCAATCGCGACTGCTCCACTTGCCAAAGAGCTTGCAGCAGTATCTCCTGCCGCAGTATTGTCCTTACCTAAAGCGACTGCACCGCTACCACTTGCTCGGTTTGGATCACCGATCGCGACCGCACCATCACCATTTGCAATCTGATCTCGACCAATCGCAACCGCGCCACCGTCTGCGCTTTCTGAATTAGCAGTGGTTCCATCCGAACCAATTGCAACATTTTTGCCTGTCGCTCCTGTGGTGACTGCGTTTCCTATCGCAATATTGTCACCACCTGTGCCGCTTTGTGTCGCAGCAGTACGACCAATCGCAATATCATTCGCACTTTGTGCTTGAGCACTGTCACCCAATGCAACTGCTGATGCAGCAGCTGCACTTGCCTCAACGCCTGACGCCAATGCATTATTGCCAGAAGCTTCGGCTCCCGCACCCAGAGCAACTGCGGCACTCCCTGTTGCCTTAGAATCTATCCCAATTGCATTTGAGTTTTGTCCACTCGCAATTGTTCTTGTGCCAACTGCGATCGCATCATCCGCATTTGCTTCAGCTAAATCACCAATTGCAACCGCACTTTCCCCTGTTGCTTTAGAAAAATTCCCCACTGCGGTGGAATATACACCACTGGCCTCAGTATTGTTCCCCTGCGAAATGGAGAAATCACCTGTGGCTCGACTTCGATTACCGAGTGCCGTTGACTGTAGACCAGAAGCTGTTGCGTTCGTTCCTACCGCAGAGGCGTATTCATTTGTTGCTTTAGCTCTGTTCCCCACAGCACTTGCTTCTATTGCAGTGGCTTCTGCTGCATTCCCAAGTGCGCCAGCATAATCAGCCGTTGCTTGAGCATTATTCCCCACTGCCAATGCTGTCGCACCATCAGCGCGCGCACCCAGACCAAATGCAGCGGCAGACTCTGGCACACCATTTACAACTTTGGCTGCGGCATACGCTCCAGCACCAATTGCAATATCGCCGCCTTCAACAGCCTGACTACTTGATCCAATTGAAACAGATTGACCGCCATTTGCAGTAGCGGTATCACCCAAAGCAATGGCACCTGCCGCGGCGGCTGTTGAGGTACTCCCTAAAGCCACTGAACCCTGACCAATAGCTTGGTTGGTATTCCCAATCGCAACCGCACCATTAGCTGCGGTT
This sequence comes from Acinetobacter sp. ESBL14, assembly GCF_036668815.1. Classification (NCBI taxonomy): domain Bacteria; kingdom Pseudomonadati; phylum Pseudomonadota; class Gammaproteobacteria; order Moraxellales; family Moraxellaceae; genus Acinetobacter; species Acinetobacter sp. ESBL14. The sequence continues at coordinate 6,634 of NZ_JAZEVS010000014.1, read as the reverse complement.
GTCCCTGCTGAATCCCCAGCGGCAATATTGTCTTTCCCTAATACAATCGCACCGTCACCATTTACAATATTTGGGTCACCAATCGCGACTGCGCCATCACCCGTTGCAACCTGATCTCGACCAATCGCAACGGCACCACCATCGGCAGTTGATGAATTGGCTGTGGTGATTCCTGAACCGATGGCAACATTTTGACCTACTGCACCTGTGGTCACCTTATTTCCTATGGCGATGTTCTTACCACCTGTGCCCGCTACTGTCGCTGCATCACTTCCAATCGCAATATCGGCAAAACTTTGCGCTTTGGACTGATGACCTGTCGCGACCGATTCTTCTGCTGTTGCCTCAGCTAAGGTACCAATGGCCGCAGCATACCTAGAAGTTGCTTGCGCACCATTTCCCGCTGCGAGTGTTTCATCTGCAGTGGCTTTTGAGTAATTTCCCAAAGCTACGGCACCCGCACCATCCGCTCTAGAATTAGAGCCAAATGCGCTTGACTCCCAATCCTCACCATCTTTGATTCGTCCAGCAGCATAGGAGTTTACACCCACCGCTACAGCACCAACCGTAACCGCATTGGCACCAAAACCAACGGCTGTTGACCCTCGCTCAACGGCATTCGCCTGATTCCCCAATGCTGTCGCAGCCTGTTTAGATGCAACTGCATTCGAGCCAACTGCGGTAGAGTCATTTCCAGATGATTGTGCATAGGCACCGACTGCGACACCACCAAAACCACTGGCATTAGTACGCCGCCCAAAAGCGACCGCACTATTTCCCAAGGCTTCAGCATAACCACCAACTGCAATTGAAAAATTTTGACCACCTGTTTTTGTATCATTACCGATGGCAATTGCACCCGCCACAGATGTTTGTGCATTTTTACCAATTGCAATTTGTCCACCACCATTTAAAGGTGTTCCATCACCAGTTGGAGAACGTACATTTCCTGTTTTGGCATTTGAACCAAAAGCAATATTATCTGGTGCATTAGACGAGTCGGCCTGATATCCCATCGAAATACCGCCATTACCTGCAGCACAAGCCCGTGTGCCTATCGCAACACTGTTCCCAGATTTACTGCCACTGCCTGTACTAGTTCCCGTGCAATTGGTATAAGTCGATCCACCACCTGCTTCATAACCTGCAAATGTATGACCACTATAAAAAATTGAACCCATAACCATTGCCAATATGACTGGCGTTAGATGAGATTTTGTATAAAGAGAATTTGCATTTAAGGGAGGGCTAAGTGCTGCTGTAGTCTCCACCGAAACATTACGTTTTTTCGTTGTACCACGAGCAAGTTCTGAAACGACCGTCCATAAACCTAAATATTTATTCCAAACTAAGCGATATATTTTATTCATGATCCAGTGCCTTTATTATTAATTAAGCACTGTTTAATTTAGAGAATAAAATTAGAGGGTATTTAACAATTAAATCTAAAAACTTAACAATCAAGTTGCTTTTTTTGTAAGTTTTAAAATCAAATCAAAAAATAGACAAACATTAACATTATAGGAGTGTTTAATAAACAGAATAGGCAGGCCATATTTACATTTGAAACATTTTTATAATTTTTTAATATTAGCCATCCTATCTAAAACTTTGTAATCAATTTCAATCAGTTGACTATTCGCTAGATAGGATCACGTATTGATGACAATCATAGCCATTCATTCTGTTCACACAAGCATGACAATGGTCAAACATGCTGCCATCGCCAATTCACTCTATTTAAACCGTTAAATAGAATTGAACTGACCACAGAGGACAAGTATTTAGCACGCCAAACCATTTTCGACGTGTTTGCTATAAATCCAAATACTCATCCATAAGCAAGCGACATATTTCACGCTAAGAATGGTTTAATTTTGTCATAAACAAAATTATAGTATTCATCTGATTGATGTTTTTCGATTTTCTCAAAACCTTCATCTACCCTTTCGTCTTGATCCCAAAAGCTACCATCCATAATGTAATGCTTAAAGCGGATATGTTTGGGGGAGTTAGATTTATCTCCATTCTTTTTGGTATTTAAATAAGGGATCTCTGATACAAACATATAGCCAATAAAAATTGGAAATTCCTGTGACATTTTTAACAATGCCTTGAATGCCGCCTTAGAGCTAAAGTGCGAATCTACAATTTCTATAGCGACATAGGGGTGTTTTTCGACCCATCCAAAGTACGCTTTAGAACGTCCAAAAATATCAAACCGTAAATAACATTCTTCAGAAACAGAAAACTTAACTTCCTTTGCCCACTGATAATTTTCCAATAAATTGAGTACGGTAAGCTGATACTTTCCGACCTCCTTACATTTTTCATAAATGCCAATTCTTAGATTTTCACTTGAGGTTGAGTTCGCATTATTTTCAAGAAAGTATAAAAATTCATCCCGTTTTTCATCATGTCGCGACGTATCTTTAGGCTCACCTTTATCAATATCACCACGATGTGAACTTTTCCTATAAAAATGGGGTGTGTCTGGATGGTTTCGAATGCCTAGTAAAATATTCCTATTTTTATTAAAAAGATTTTTCTCTCTTAATACTGCTCTCTGCTCAGCATCTCGCAAGTCAACTGCAAGAACCTCGACTATTTCTTTACCTTCTTCATAAAAAGCACTTTCGTATTTTGCCATTTCTAAACCTTTATTATAAAAATATAACCAAAGTATCTCTTAAAATAAAACCATCTCAGCTAATCTCTTCATAAAAAACAAAGTTTTTTATTAAGAACAACCTAGCTTCATAACTTTATTCAAACCCATAAATAAATATTAACCCCAAAAAACAATCCCATTTAACCTATTCCACACAGAAATATATGTTTATAAAAATATTTTTATAAATAGTTTGAGCAGCTATATTTATAGCTGCCCTATTTATTGTTTTAGCTTACCACTGAATATTCACACGACGGTTTGGTGCTAAACACTGAACCAGTTGTGTATTGCGTGCTTGACCTGAACATTCCTGATAAAGACTTGTTCCACCACTGACTTGTAATTGGATGCGTTTAGGATCAACTCCTTGCTGTACCAACAATTGCGCCACAGTATTAGCACGACGAGAAGATAAGTCTTGGTTATAGGCAAACTTACCAAGCCGATCTGCATAACCCGAAACAAGCACAGGATTTTGAGACTGTTGAATTGCACTCACCATCGTTGCCAGATTGGTTGAACTTGGTTCGATTGCATTGGCATCTGAACGGTCAAATGCAAAGAATACAATTCCAGTCTGCGGAGCAGCCTGAATCGGTGCAGGTAAAATAGCAGGGACCACATTATTGGCACCCCAAGTCATCAAACCTTGACACTCTTCACCTTTCCAAGATAAACGATTGGCAATATATTTTTTGTCATAGTCAATACGCAGTTGGCAACGCTTATAATCCTGCGTATTGGGTACACGAATATCCAAGACATAATTCCATGTTTTCACGGCAAATACGCCTTCACTAAAGTGAGGATTACCGAGAATATGGCGGAATTGATCTTTGTTCATACCGACATCTAAACGGGCAACATCGTTATATTCATAACGCTTCACCAGTTTAAGATAACTTTTATTCACCTCAGGAAAAGTCACCTCATCTGTCGTTTGTAATTCTACTTCGCCCTGTGCTTCTGCTACTGGAACTTCTGGTAAAGCCTGAGTATTGAATGCAATACCCGTAAGCACCATCATCATTAAAGTTTGAATCTTATTCATATCTGTTCTCACTTAATTCTTGTAAATGGAAAGGAGAGCCTTACGACTCTCCTAAAAGACTTAATCAATGATGGTACTTACACCAACACGAACCAATGGACTATTGCCTTGACTACCCATCGCAGCACCCGTCGTTAATGACCAGCGACCATTGTCCGCAGTCTTACGGAAGGTCACACCAATTGCACTTTGGTCGTTGTAATAGGCCGCACCTGCTGCCATGGTGAGCTTACCTGGAATAAATGGTGCATTTTCTAATGCCGCAGTTGCTGCAATACCCGCAGACATTTTGTCTTCCAACTTATCCATACGTTTGTTGGTATCGTAGAAAGCTTGTTGTAATTGATCACCCAAATTGGTTACTCGGTTATCAATTGCACCGAGTGCATCCCCCACGTTGTCATGTGTGCCACCTGCAACATTATAGCTCGGCCCTTTCCAGCCAGTGCTTGGGTCATAACCCGCACCACCACCAAGCGCTGCGCCAACATCTTCATAAGAACGATGTAACTGGCCGCCATTGATTCCATCTTTTGATCCGCTGGCAATGGCGCCATCAGCAACACCTGTGACTTTCTTACCACCTGCATTGATGCCCTCTTTGGTCATGCTTGGCCCATCTACGATCCGCACACCATCTGCTGCAATCGTGGTTCCACCAGCACCTCCCACATTGACCTGATTCGCATTGACATCTTTCGCCGTCACACTATCCACGGTAATGTCTTTGGCTAAACCAACTTCATAATCCGTACTGCCATCTGCTTTGGTGCTTGGTGTGACTAAAATATTGCCATCTTTGTTACTCACCGATGACTTGGCAGCTTGTGCTGCTTTGCCTACAGCACCAATTGCATCATTGATGTTGTCTTGACCTGTCCCACCAATATTGTCACCTACAATCGTGCCATCTGGATTGATTTTGGTATTACCACCCACAATGTTTTTCACACTGTCTGCGACACCATGGAGTTGGCCACCATTGATCGCATCTTTAGAACCTGCGGCAACCGTACCATCGGCAACACCCGTGACTTTGTTATCACCGGCATCAATGCCGTCTTTAGTCACGCTTGGGCCACCCGCAATGGTTAAACCATCGCCATTGATGACCGTATCACCCGCCGTCACGCTATCGACTTTAACGTCCTTCGATAGGCCAACTTCATAATCCGTACTGCCATCTGCATTTTGACGGCTGGTCACTGTGACGTTTTCATCGCCATCCGCTTTACTTACTGTAGTTTTAGCCTCTTTCGCTGCTTTACCCACAGCACCAATCGCATCGTTGATGTTGTCTTTACCTGTTCCACCAATATCACTGGTGATAATGGTTCCATCTGGATTCACTGTGGTATTACCGCCAATTGCACTTGATACACTATCCGCAACACCTTTTAATTGACTGCCATTGATTGCATCGGTTGAATCTGCGGTAACACGCCCTGGCGCAACACCAGTGATCACGGTATTACCGGCATCGATGCCACTTACACTGATACGTGGTCCAACGCTATTCCCCATCGGGTCAGCGAAACCGAGACCATCCTGACCAAGAATCGTGGTGTTTCCAGCTTGATCTTTTAAGCTCACACCTTTGGCATCCAGAATGGTTTCATTTCCATCTGCATCCGTCGACGTAACACTGTCAAATTTTACGTCTTTAGCAGTCGCAACTTCATAGTTGGTACTGCCATCTGGATTGGCCGATTCAGTCACCACCATATTGTCGCCTTCGGTGACCGTGGTTTTCGCTGTTACTGCATTTTTACGTACAGAATCAATCGCATCATGGATGTTACCTTCACCTGTGTTACCCACATTGCTGGTGGTCACCGAACCATTTGGATTTAAGACGGTTTCACCACCAATTGCGCTTCGGACACTGTCTGCAACACCGTGGAGTTGTCCACCATTGATCGCTTCGCTTGAACCTGCTGCAATGGTGCCGTCTGCCACACCACTGATCTTGCCTGTGCTGCCATCAATGTTGACATCACCCACTTGTACTGAATCAAATGACACATCATCCGCTGTCGCAACTTCATAGATGGTTTGTCCATCGGCACCAGTACGACTTGCAACAGTCATGTTCTTGCCCGCTTCAACTTCAGTTTTCGCTGCCGCTGCTTCTCCTTGAATCGCATCAGCGACCGTGTCATAACCTTTGTCATTGACGGTAAATGGACCGCTAAGTCGACCACCCTCATTGGTCACGCCACCACCTAAAATATCGCCCGTAGAGCCGACGCTGTCATTCAGCTGACCACCGTTCACCGCATCTTTAGAACCTGCTGCAACCGTACCATCTGCAACACCACTGATCTTGCCTGTGGTGCCATCAATGTTGACATCACCCACTTGCACTGAATCAAAATCCACATCTCGTGCCGTCGCAACTTCATAGTTGGTGCTGCCATCTGGATTGGTTGATTCAGTTACCACCATATTGTCGCCTTCGGTGACCGTAGTTTTCGCTGTTACTGCATTTTTACGTACAGAATCAATCGCATCATGGATGTTACCTTCACCTGTGTTACCCACATTGCTGGTGGTCACCGAACCATTTGGATTTAAGACCGTTTCACCACCAATCGAGCTTCGAACACTGTCTGCAACACCATGCAGTTGACTACCATTGATTGCATCTGTTGAGGTGGCATTGATATCACCCGCAGTCACACCGCTGATCTTGCCTGTCGCGCCATCAATACGCACACCATCTGCACCACCGACAGTGACATTGTTAAAGTCAACATCATCCGCTGTCGCGACTTCATAAATGGTTTGTCCATCGGCACCAGTACGACTTGCAACGGTCATGTTCTTGCCCGCTTCAACTTCAGTTTTCGCTGCCGCTGCTTCTCCTTGAATCGCATCAGCGACCGTGTCATAACCTTTGTCATTGA
>NZ_JAZEVS010000013.1:0-16117 GCF_036668815.1 Acinetobacter sp. ESBL14 | reverse complement strand
ATTTGAAGCATTTGAAGCATTTGAAGCATTTGAAGCATTTGAAGCATTTGAAGCATTTGAAGCATTTGAAGCATTTGAAGCATTTGAAGCATTTGAAGCATTTGAAGCATTTGAAGCATTTGAAGCACGTTGAGTTAATGGTACTTTGGGTGCAACTGTTGATTTGTTCTCGATTGCAGGCTTCTCTATAACTAACGGTGCTTGTGTTACCTTCAATGGTTCAGTAACAATTGCAGAAACTTCTTTTGTATCTTTGTTGCTTGCTTTAGATGACGGTGCTGGCTCAGATTTTTGCTTGACGATTGTAGGCTCAACCACATCAATGGTTTTAACTGGTTTAGATGGAATCTGTTTAGATTCGGCTGATTGAGAATATTCAGCCTTTTTCTGCTCCATAGGCACAACAACAGTCTTTACCGTATTGGAATGATCAACGGCTGGTTGAACTACTTTTTCAGAACGTGCTTCCTGTTTCGGCTTATTGGGTTCTACATCCTTTTTCCCAATTTTCATCGGTACAACCATTGGACGACCATCAGGTCCGATAATCGTATAGAAGCCATCCGCATAAACAGCCGAAACACTTGATACCATTAAACAAAGTAATGAAATAGCAAGTGTTGATCGTTTCATCTTTATCTTTTGCATTACCATCTTGTTCTGTAGTTAATCCCAAGTAAAGTGACTTTGGTATTGGTTTTGACATTCAAACCAGCATAGGGGTTGAGTAATAGGTTATTAACCCCAGTCTGGTTTGAAAGGCTACTTGTATTTGCAGGAATATCATCACGGCTGCGTAAGAAACCGAGTGATAAATCCAAATCAGTATCTTGGTCAAAACGATAGCCAATACCTAAACCAAACAATTGTGCATTGTTAATCGGCACCATGGTATTTCGTTTATCGTCTGGAATCGAACTGGTACGCGGCTCATAGCCCATGCGTAACTTCAAACGATCTGTTGCTGAATATTCAAAACCGATTCCCCAACGCCAAGAGGACTGAAACTTTAACGGTAAGGCAAGTGATCGATCCGTAACATCATTTGATAAAATCTGAGCAACTTTTAACAAAGAAATTTGTCGGTCAAATTCAAATTTGAACTTATCCCATGCCGAGAAATCGGTCCATCCCAAATCGAAGTTCACTTGTAAATCTGGGAAGATTTTATATTTAATCCCTGCTTTAAAATGCTGTGGATATTTGAAATCCATAGCCAATAAACCAGAATCTACAGCGGGTGCATAAGCTGGGAGCCCTAGAATCGCAGCGAGAACTTTACCTGTTGCTGATGAATTTAAACCCGCAATTAACTGTTGTGGTGCTTCTGCCACATTAATTAAGTATTTACCATGTAAACGCATCTTCGCTTCACTTTGATATACCATCCCGAAGCTAAAGTCATCTGTTGGCTCCCAAAGCAAACCTAGGTTATAGCTAGGGCTAAGCGATTGCTCCAGTGAGACATCTAATGAACCGACCTTACTAAAAGGGTCCATGCCTTGCTGCGCATTACAGATACCGAAAAGTAAGAGGTCTGTAATAATGTCTCCATTTTGTTTAAATGGTCCACATACCACTTCATCGACCATACGTAATACCCCAATTAACTCATTCGGGAAACGTAAGTCAGTTTTCATGGCAATCGCTTGATAGGACATCCCAAATGAAGCACCAAGATATAAATGATCATTCACCTGATAGCCAAATGATGGCGATAGATAAGTAATACGCTCTAAAGCAACTTGCTGTCCCATATAGTTACTTGGGTTACCATCTTCGGCACCAAAACCCGCAACAAGCGGAGCATATACTGCGGTTGCATAAGTTACTTTCGAACCTGGTGGCTTATAAGAAATCCCTGCCGTTGGCGCAACTAAAGGAGAATTTGGCCCCAAATCTACAATTTTCTTTAAAACAGGAACGTAAATACTGGCATATTCAACATCCCCATGTACTGTTCCCTTAAAATCAGTACAAATGTTCGCATCTATTTCTGGTCCATCATTACAGACCAAAGGATCGTCAGAATAACCAAAAACGTTATAACCTGCTGGCGCTGAGTAATCTCGTTGAATTGCAAAATTAGCCAGAATCCCCTGCACATCTGTTTGCAGACCATCCAGTTTAGCAAGTGCGGCTGGGTTAAAATGAACAGCGCTAATGCCTGGTGGATCAGCGGTGACCGCATTTCCCAAAGCCAAAGAACGCAAATCTACTGATAAGTCTTGTCCGAGTTGTGCATGAGTAGCACCTGATAGCCCTGCTAAAAAAATTGCTATCGTTAATGGACATAATTTAAGGTTTTTCACCATTATTACATCTCCTTAACGAATTTTTTTACCAAAACCTATGATATCAAGTGGGAAAGACAGACCTAATGAGACATCTGGAGCATCTTCAGTTAAGCCAATTCCCACCGTACCATTGACAATTGTTTCAGGTGATACACGTACCCCTAAAGCGAATGACAACATTGCGCTACTTTGATCAGCGGATTCATAACTCTCATTATTTTCAAAGTAGAATTTTGCACCTGTATTAAAGCTTTGCTGATATGACATGGTTAAAGACACGTCATAGTTAAACGAATATGCAAAACCAAAAGAGAATCCGCCACTTAAACCAGGATCAAAACTTTCTAAAACTCGACTTCCTCTTAACTGGTTTAAGCCTGATTCTTTAAAACCGTAACTGGTAGAAACTGAGGCAAACAAAACCACTGGGTCAATATACTTACGTGTACTTGCACCGGCACCGACTGAGTAATAGCCTTTACCCGTAGAAAGTTCATCCACCCCCACTTCATAAGGACTATCCCCAGTTTTAGTAGATAAGCTACCAAACAGCACTAAAGGTAGACGTCCTTGCTTTAATGGAAATGGTTCCCAACGTGCTCCAAAGTTGATATCCCCCAAACCTGCTGTCGTTTGATCTTTTAAAAGTTCTTTTTTCGCAACAAAAGGCAACGAAGCGGATAAGGTCACGTTATCCAACAGACCATATTGAACGGTAAAGGTGTTGGTTAAGGTATGGTTTGCATCCTCTTCAACACGCAATCTTGATAAAGAACTATTGCTATCACTCATCGCCAAATCAAGGCGGCTATCTCTGTAATAGGTATAATCCAAATCATAATAAGATGAGAAAATACCTTTCTTAATTAATGAGTACTGACGTTCATTTGAAGTAAATACTTCTTGTAAATTCGTTTCTTGAGTCGCATCACTCTCTTTCTTTTGTAAGGCACTTGCCGCTTGATCCGCTTGGTTATTCTCAGCAGGCGCTTGAGGTTCTGGGGCAGGAGTTGCTGGGCTTTCAGTTGTCGCATTTCCTTGCACTTCAACTGGAGCCGTCTCTGTTCCAGATTCGACAGGTGGTTGTTGTTCTGCTGCGTAAAGTGTTGATGTGATGGCACTCAAACTCAACGCCAACACACTCATATTCATCCATGTACGATTCATTTTACTTTGCATCCTATTACATTAATTTTACTGATTTTTCTAAACTTACTTCCGCTTGTAATATAAGCGCATATAGGTTGTTATCGGCTGGTTATAAGTTGCTGATTTGGTATCCGCATCCAACACTCGACGCATGGTTGACGCTTTATCCGCAAGACGTTCTAATTTCTGCGTTGGAAATTGAATTTCAGCAAGGGCATACTTATTGACTGTTGCATCTTCAACATGACGCATATCCGCATCTTGTAGAGCCAATAAACTCTTTTGGTATTGTTGAGGAATGTCAACGATAAATAGCGTATTGTTATCCCATATTTCTTTAAACCGAGATTCATCAAAGCTGATATTGCCCAAAGCAGGATCAGCAACATAAACTCTCCCATCTTTATATGCTTTATATACTACAAAATGTTTAAAACCGGCATAAGTAATAGGAACAATCGCGGGTTGTTTTAATGAAATAAGATCGGAAAATTCCCCCCGATAGCCACCGCTATTAATCCCTAAAGCAGAGACGAATCGTTTCATATCCAGTAAAGAAAAACTACGGCGCTCAATAATCCGCTGGTATTCTCCATACTGAAGCAAACCACTCATGGTCTGCTGTTCGGTAAGGCGTAGCCCTCCATAACCATTAAGTAGGGTTGTTAATGCAGCAGAACCACAACTATAGTCGTAAGCTTGACGAACAATTCCCCGAAATTGTTCCTCGACAGCAGGCTTAATCACAACTGCTTCACGATGATTACGAGTAAAAGATGGGTAACGAGAGTCCAAGGTCTCTGTATAATATACAGTTCCCTCAGGTTTTTTTTCTATTTCAAAGGCTTGCGTTGTAAAGTAATACATCAATGCCGAGCCTAAAGCGATCTCTAACATAAGTCTCTTTTTCTAACAATGGCAGCACTTGCCTTATTCATTTTATTTTTAGTGTCAATGACACTACATCCCTGCAAGATGAAGATACCTTTTTTTATAAGAAAATACATCTTTTTTTTGGTTTTTTTTGACGGAATGTTATTTTTTTTATAATTACCTCTACAATTAAACAATTAGCGCCCTTAATAATACAATTAAACAACAAGAAATTGCTGCTAAAAATGTCTTTTTATTCGCTATAAATTACCATAGTGGGCCAAAGATAAATAAACGATAGGCATAAAATAACATCAAGCTAAAAGCACCCTATAATTTACACTCTATACCCTCCAAACCATAAAATTTTCTTTTGAAAACAAAAAAAGCGCAAAATGCGCTTTTTTTGTTTGATAACTGATTAGTGACCAGAAATCGTAATCGCAGCACCGCTACCACCAGCATAAGTCGTTTTCAAACCTTGAATTTCTACGTCACCGATTGAACCCGCAGTTTTGCTACCTAAATGAACACCTTTAATATAGATGTCTGTACCATTTGCAGGCGCTTTGCTGATAATTTTCAAATAACCATCATTCGCAGCTGCAGCACTTTCACCTACGACACTAATATCCGTGTTAACTGTTAAACCAGCTTGACCACTATCGGCTACTTTAATACTATCAAGGTGAATTTCACCCGCAGCAGTACTCGCAACGCCAGTCAACGTTGTTTGACCAATTGTTGATTTATCTAAAATACCGAGATTGGTAATTTCTAAACCAGATGCTAAAGTTGTATTTAACTTGATCATTGCACCTTGAGGAGCAGCACCTAATTGGATGTTTGCATCCATTTTACCTGTTTTGATGCTTAAACCAGATAAGATTGCATTGTAATTAGCTCCATCGTTACCACGCTGAACACTTGTAGTGCTCGCAGTACCAGAAGCAGAAACACCAATTTCACCAACGCTAATATTTAAGCCAGATACTTTCGCCGCTACGTTAAGGAAAGCACCACCAGTTGCAGCAGTACCAGCATCCGTATCAATTGTTAAATCAGCTAGGTTATGAGAAGCCAATAATTCCGCACCAGAGTTATCTGTATTCGGAGTAATAGAGATATCATTAACTACGATTGCACCCGCAGTTGCTGTACCACCAGCACCGATTACACCAGCAGCGCCTGTCGCACCACCATTGTTCGCATAACCATCATTATCATGAATTAATAATTTGTCGATCGTAACAGATGTAACACCAAGACCAATGTTAATACCATCTTGACCAGTTGCAGCGCTTAGTGCAGCATCGTCCATTGACTGCATAGCCATTGCATTTGCGCTAATCGCCATTGAAGAAACTAAAGCTAGTTTAGCAAACATTTTCATTGAGCACTCTCCCAAGAGCATTTATTTTTTGACTTACACTACTCTAAACTGTCCACGGTCGTTTTATTCTTAAATGACAACTTGAACTTCCAATCCTTGAGTAGTTCGCTTAGCAATTACTAAATTACCTGTTTGTTATTTTATGTTCAACTCCTGTTAACTGCTTTTTATCCACAAACCGACAAACGGCATATAAAACACACAAATTCTCAAACCTCTAAAAATTATGACAACATGATGTAATTCTTGATTATTTTTTACGAAATAATTTTAAGTCCCAAATAATAAAGTTTGGCGATGCTCCGTTTATCCCCATCTAAATACGTATAGGAAGTGTTAACAAAAGCGCTTTCTTATTTTAATTTGATAAATACATCATTCATTTTATCTAAGCAATCTACGAGTACAACACTTAATTTTTAAGCAAAAGGCTGGATTATCATCCGTACGATGTTTTTGAATGTAGTACAATTCTGCTCTCTAAATTTAGTGCAAGTATTTCCATTTTTATGTCTTATTTTCAGCAAAAGCTTAACACGCAACTCACTTCTGCATTTGAGCTTCTGTCCCGACTGTATGATTTAACTGGATTGGTTTATTTGCACGACCAAGCTTCGCCTGTGATTGCCTTTTTACCCACAGAGTTTTTAGTTTTCCAGCACGCTGAACTACAACAGTTCCAACAAATACAATTCAATCAATATCAAATTAAATCAGAAGCAAACAGTCCCTTAGAATTCGCTCAGTTTGATGCTACCTCCTCCTCCGAGCAGCCTGATGGATTTCATGGCGGATATATTGGTTTCTTTAGCTATGACTATAGTGCAGATCAATTTATTGAAATTTCGGCTCATCCACAACCTCACTTTTTCCTAGGCCAATACAGCAGCTTTTTAAAGTTTCAGCAGGGTGAATGGTACTTTCATAGCAAAGATGTTCGGGCGGAAAAGATCTATCAATACATTGCCCATTTGATCAATACACCGAAACAACTCAATGCACTATCTTTAAATCAGCAATGCCAACCTCGTTGGTCTAAACAACAATATCGCACTGCATTTGATCAAGTTCAGGAGTACATCAAGGCAGGAGATTGCTATCAAATCAACTTAACCCAAGAATTTACCGCTCAGACACAAGGCTCACTTTTAAGTCGTGCACAAGATTTATGGGAGCTGACCCATGCCCCTTATGCGGGTTATCTCAAAATAAATGATTTCGAATTACTCAGCTGCTCACCTGAATTGTTTATTGAATTCCAAACTCATCGAAAGATAAAAACGCGCCCGATTAAGGGAACCATGCCCCGTTTTGATGATCCTGAGCAGGACAAAATCTCCAAAGATAAGCTCAGTAGTTCTGAAAAAGATCAGGCTGAGAATGTCATGATTGTGGATTTACTTCGCAATGATTTAAGTGTTTATGCAGAAACAGGGTCGGTAAATACCACCAAACTCTTTGAAATTGAGAGCTTTAATCAAGTACATCATATGGTCAGTGAGATCACGGCAACCTTAAAACCCGAGATTAACCCGATGCAAATGTTGTTATCCGCCCTGCCGGGTGGTTCAATTACAGGGGCACCCAAAATCAGAGCAATGCAAATTATTGAAGAATTAGAAGGTGCTCCACGAGGTGCCTATTGTGGCAGCTTAGGTTATTTTAATTTTGACGGAACGGGATGTTGGAATATTTTGATTCGCAGTATTCAGCAATACCAAAATCAATTATCAATGTGGGCGGGTGGCGGGATTACCATCGCCTCTGATGCAGAAGCCGAGTATCAGGAATGCTTTGATAAAATTTCTGCCATGCTTGATTTACTCAATACATGGCAGCAAGCTGAAAATTAGATCAAAGCTTATAAAATTTGCGTTTTAAGGGCATGTACGAAACGCTGATTTTGTTCATCAGTACCGATGGTAATACGCAAGAATTGATTGATTCGTGGTTTGTTGAAGTAACGAACAATAATTCCTTGTTCTCGCAATTGTTGGGCCAGTTGTGCCGCATCATGTTGTGGATGCGTTGCAAAGATAAAATTAGCTTTGGATGGTAAAACCTCAAAACCTAAAGCGGTGAGATCACTCACCAATTGCTCACGACTCGCGATTACCTTTTGGCATTGTGCCTCAAAATAAGCTTGATCTTCAAATGATGCGACAGCTGCAGCAATGGCAAAGCGATCCATTGGATAAGAATTAAAACTATTCTTTACCGCTTCAAGTGCTGCAATCAAATGTGCTTGTGCAATCGCAAAGCCGACACGCAACCCTGCCAATGAACGTGATTTCGATGTGGTTTGGCAAATCACTAAATTATCGTATTGATTGACCAATTGCACCGCTGATTCTGCACCAAAATCGACATAGGCTTCATCAATCACCACCACGCGATCAGGATTGGCTTTAAGCACCTGCTCAATCTGTGCTAACCCTAATGCAATGCTGGTTGGCGCATTCGGATTGGTAAGAATGATCCCACCATTTGCCTGTGCATAATCCGATACATCAATTTCGAACTTGTCATTCAATGGAATCTGCTGGGTCTTCGTTGCAAAAAATTGGCTATAAACAGGATAAAAACTATAGGTAATATCGGGATAAAGAATCGGCTCTTTTTGAATAAAAAACGCTTTAAAAATATGTGCCAAAACCTCATCCGAACCATTACCGACAAAGACTTGGCTGATATCCACTTGTTGCTGTACTGCAATCGCCTGCTTGAGTGCCGTTGCATCAGGATCTGGATAAAGACGTAGTGCATCCGCTTGATTCGTCAAAACTGCTTCAACCGCTGCCACGACTTTTGGCGATGGTGGATATGGATTTTCGTTGGTATTCAGTTTGAGTAAGTTCTGAATTTTAGGTTGCTCACCTGGCACATACGGCTCTAATTCACGAACTTCGGGACTCCAAAAACGCATTTGTTCTGTTGTAAACGTCATTTTATATTCTCTTGTTGCCCTCTCCTAACCTCTACCCAAGGGAGAGGAATCTTCAAACCTATTTCACCACTATAGTGATAGGTCCCCTCTCATTTTAGGAGAAGGTTTGGGAGAGGTTTATATTTATTATAGTGCTAGATCACCATATACACTTCAAACTTAAACTTCATAGCGGTAGCGTGCTGAACGTGCATGAGCATCAAGATTTTCTTGTACCGCGAGAACATCGGCTGTTTTCGCCAAGGTTTTGACACCTTCCTGCGAACACATAATCAGACTTGAACGTTTCTGGAAATCATAAACCCCAAGTGGCGATGAGAACCGTGCTGTGCCCGATGTTGGCAAGACATGGTTTGGACCCGCACAATAATCACCAATCGCTTCTGGTGTATAACGTCCCATAAAGATTGCGCCTGCATGACGAATTTCTTGACTCATCAATTCAGTATCATCAAGGCACAGTTCCAAGTGCTCGGGTGCTACTTGATTGATCAACTCAATCGCTTCAGCACGGTCTCGCACCAAAACTAAAGCACCGCGATTTTGAATCGAGGTTCGTGCAATTTCGGCTTTTGGCAATTCAGCCAAGTGCTTTTCAATTGCGGCATCCACAGCATTTAGAAGTGCTTCATCAGGTGTAATGAAAATTGCTTGAGCAACGGTATCATGTTCTGCTTGAGACAAGACATCCATGGCAAGCCACTCTGCATTATTTTCACCTTCGGCATAGACTAGGATTTCTGAAGGTCCAGCAATCATATCAATCCCGACCTGTCCAAAAACAGCACGTTTTGCTGCAGCAACAAAGCGATTCCCAGGTCCTGTAATTTTATCCACCGATGGAATGGTTTCAGTACCATAAGCCAGCGCGGCAACGGCTTGTGCGCCACCAATCGTAAATACACGGCTTACCCCTGCTAAATACGCAGCTGCTAACACCAATGGATTCAATTCACCATTCGGTGCTGGAACCACCATGATAATTTCAGGAACCCCCGCGACATGTGCAGGCAAAGCATTCATTAACACCGATGAAGGATAAGAGGCTAAACCACCAGGTACATAAATCCCCACGCGATCAAGCGGTGTGACTTTCTGGCCTAAGGTATTACCGAGCTCATCCACATAGCTCCAACCTTCTTGCTTTTGTGCTTGGTGGAACGAACGAATGCGCTTTGCAGCCAACTCCAAAGCTTCACGGATTTCAGTGCTTAAGCCCTCAAATGCAGTTTTCAGCTGAGCTTGGGTTAGTTCCAAATCAGAGAATTGATGCGCTGGATGTCGATCGAACTGCTGTGTTAATTTCAGTACATGTTCATCACCATGCTGACGAACATCAGCAATGATTTGGTCTACAGTTTGTACTAATTGAGGATCATTCACAGTTTCAAATGCTAAAAGCTCAGCAAAAGCCTGTTTAAAGTTCTGATCCTGAGTCGATAAACGTCGCATCAATTTACCCACAAGGCGAATAAGAGAGCGCTAAGTTTACTCTTTTTCATCCGACTTGTGGGCAAGATAACATCAGCATTTCCATCTGCTTTAATAGAAAAAATCATTTTTAGGCTTAAATATTTTAAATTTTATGTGTTTAAGTCAGGATTATCCCAATCTCCATCGCGTTGTATAAGCCAATTTAAAGCCCCATGACGTTCTACAACAACGGAAGCATTTAAATTTGCAGGTGCATCCTGTTGTTTTAAGCGAGCGTCGACACATGCCCAATCATAGCGATAGATTAAATCTGCCTGATCTAAAATTTCATCCACACTTCTTAACTCAACTTGCTGCATAAACTCATCAAATGAATCACACCCAGAAACAACTTGCACTGCAAAATCACAATCTGCAATTGTATCTGGGTAGCCAAGTTCTTTAACGATGCCTAATGCCCAAAGTAAAACCCAGTAAGCTTCATATTTCCAAATCATATTGATGATGTCTTGTTGAGAAACTTCTTGATTTAAAAGACTTTGCTCTTTAAGCGTTAATTCATCAAATACTTCAAATTTATTCAGCAAATCAACGATAAAGTTTTTAGTTTCCTCATCAAATTGCTGATTATTTAAATCACAAGCCACTTGAATCATGATCAAACATGCAATTGCCCTTTTGGCAATACTTTCAGCGGAACGAGCGATCACCTCATCAGCCGATTCAATATGCGGTAACCATTCTATATAAGGAATAGACTGAGCTTGTAATTTTAAAATTGACTCTTGTTTACGCTGTAAGGGCGTTTTCATTGTTATTACTCATCACCAAACAATACGCCCTTTTAGCACATCCACAAATCAAAAAGGAAGGCATTCTTTCACTGAATCAGAAGATTAAGTTATAAAAAACCGTTCAAAAGAACGGTTTTTTTAGAATCATCATGCAAGAAATTACGCTGAACGAGATTTCACAGCCTCTTCAAGTTGCGTCAAAATCGGATTTAACACCGCTTGCTTACGTTTAAAGCTAGCTTTGTTCACAATCAGGCGTGAAGACACTTTGCAAATTTCTTCTAAAGGCTCTAAACCATTGGCACGCAAGGTGTTGCCTGTGTCAACGACGTCAACAATGTAATCGCCTAACCCGACCAAAGGTGCAAGTTCCATCGATCCGTAAAGTTTAATCACATCCACCTGCTCACCTAAACTTGCATAGTATTGGCGAGTAAGATTCACGTACTTGGTTGCAATTTTTAAACGACCTTTCGGACGCTCCATTCCAACTTTACCTGCAGTCATTAACTTACAATTGGCAATCTTTAGATCAAGCAATTCATAGACATGTTGTGCACCATGTTCCATCAATACATCTTTACCTGCCACACCAAAATCCGCTGCACCATTTTCAACATAAGTCGGTACATCGGAAGCACGTAAAATCAAAATACGAACTTTTTTATGTGTGGTTGGAAAAATCAGCTTACGTGATTTATCAGGATCTTCCAATAAGTTGATGCCTGCATTTTCAAGTAAGGGCAATGTTTCCTTTAAGATACGACCTTTACTGAGTGCTAAAGTTAAACCATGATCAAAATTGCCCATTACGTCAAAATTTGGATCATCGTTTCTTAAGTCATTCATCCTTTTACTCGCTTAATCTGAGCACCTAAACTTTGCAATTTTTCTTCAATGTGTTCATAACCACGATCAATGTGATAGATACGATCTACCAATGTTTCGCCTTCTGCCACCAATGCAGCCAGAACCAATGAGAATGAAGCACGTAAATCGGTTGCCATCACAGGTGCTGCTTGCAGTTTTTCAACTCCAGTGACCACAGCATCATGACCTTCCACTTGAATATTCGCACCCATACGTGAAAGTTCTGGGACATGCATAAAACGATTTTCAAAAATCGTTTCAGAAATTGTTGCAAAACCACGGCCAACGGCATTGACCGCCATGATTTGCGCTTGCATATCAGTTGGGAATTCAGGATGAGGTAAAGTTCTAAAGCTCACCGCTTTTGGACGTTTACCTTGCATATCCAATTCAATCCAGTCATCGCCACGGGTCACTTCCGCACCCATTTCTTCAAACTTATCTAAGACAGCTTCAAGCAAAGTTGGATCCGTATGTGTGGTCTTTACTCGCCCACCCGTAATGGCAGCAGCAGCTAAATATGAACCCGTTTCAATGCGGTCAGCAACCACAGCATATTCACAGCCATGCAGGCTTTCAACACCAGTAACGATTAAAGTATCGGTATCAATACCTTCAATTTTGGCACCCATTTTAATGAGCATTTGCGCAAGATCAGTGATCTCTGGTTCACGTGCTGCATTACGAATTGTGGTCACACCCTCAGCCAAAGCAGCAGCCATCAAGATATTTTCAGTACCACCCACGGTCACCATATCAAAAACAACTTCACCACCTTTTAAGCGACCATCAACTGAAGCATGTACATAGCCATTTTCAACTTCAATTTGCGCACCCAAAGCTTCTAATGCTTTTAAGTGTTGATCCACTGGACGTGAACCAATCGCACAGCCACCTGGTAACGAAACTTTGGCATTGCCATAACGCGCCAAGAGTGGTCCGAGGACTAAAATTGAAGCACGCATGGTTTTAACCAGCTCATAAGGTGCAAACTGGTTGTCTAATGTCGATGCATCAGCACGAACCGTTTCACCTTCATAGCTCATGGTCACACCAAGGCCAGCAATCAGTTTAACGAGCGTGTTTACATCTTTTAGATTTGGAACATTCGTCAGCGTAATCGGAGAGTCAGCAAGGATCATTGCTGCAAGTAAAGGTAAAGCCGCATTTTTAGCGCCAGAAATGCGTACTTCGCCCTCGAGCTTAACACCACCCGTAATTAAAAATTTATCCATTAATATTTAAGCTCCGAAAAGGCTTGCTTTGCGCCATTCGTCTTTTGTCATTGCGCGAATCGTAACAGCGTGAACTTCACCACTCGCAATATAAGAATTTAGAGGTGCATAAACCGATTGTTGACGAGCAACGGTACGTTTACCTTCAAACTGATCATCAACAATACGCAGGTCAAATTTTCCAGCTTGTCCGCTCACCGCTACTTCTGCTTCAGGGAAAGCTTCTTTTAAAATTTGCGTGAGCTGCTCACTATTCATTCCAAGACCTCTTATACAACCATTGGTGTAAAACGAGCTATTTTACTATAACTTTTTCACATAATTCAGTAAGCAGTTTCTTTTTTTATCTATAAAAAAAAGAGGCCCCACAAAAAGCCTCTTTTATAAAAATAAAAACTAACTCAAAAGTGCCAGTTCATGCTGATAAGAACATTGAATTTTTCGATGTTTCGCAAGCTGACGTTTTAATTTATCTGTCAATTTTCTTATCGAAGTATACATATCATCGGCTGTCGCCTGTGCAAACAGTTCCACCCCCGGCAAACGGATAATTGCTTCAGCAATATGGTTTGCACTGCCTTTGTGTGAACGTTTATCAATTTGATGATCTTTAGCCAGTTTGATTTGCATACTATTGACCTGATCGAGATGCTTGGTCATTTGACTAAACTTTTCTTTTATATTTTCTTCAATTGCTGGCGTAATGGTTAAATGGTGTCCACGAATCGTTATTTGCATAATTCTATCCCTCACCTTTTTTTCTCAGGATACAAGACAATCGCTCAAGCTAATTTAATGCATATCAGTGGTTCAACATCCATTAAATCATTTTCAGCGACTCCTCTAGTGACTATAAAAATTCATTATTCCGTAATAATGAACACCTAGAATAGTCACACCTTAAAATTTAGATCAAGACTTTTCTTTCAGAAGATGAAGGAATATGTAACGATTCGCGATATTTTGCCACGGTGCGACGAGCCACCTCAATCCCTTCATCCTTCAACATTTCAGCGATTGCATTATCAGACAAAGGCTTACGTGGATTTTCGTTCGATACCAGTTTTTTAATCATGGCACGTATTGCAGTTGATGATGCTTCACCGCCCGTTGTGGTTCCCACATGGCTAGAAAAAAAGTATTTCAACTCAAATAAACCACGCGGTGTCAGCATATATTTATTGGTGGTCACACGTGAAACAGTTGATTCATGCAATTCAACTTCTTCTGCTACATCACGAAGCACCAAAGGTTTCATCGCCTCTGGCCCTTGCTCCAAAAATGCACGCTGATGTTCAACAATACAGGTCGCAACTTTCAACAATGTTTTATGTCGTTCATCGATGCTTTTAATAAAATTCTTCGCTTCCAGCATTTGATTACGCAGATAGACATTATCCTCACTTTGATCAGCTCGACGAATCATGCCTGAATAAAAAGAATTGATTCTGAGTTTCGGCATTACATCTGGATTGAGTTGGACTTGCCAATGTTGGTCTTTTTTTGCCACCACCACATCTGGCACTTGATACTCAGACTCTTGCTGATTAAATTCCAAACCAGGATAAGGCTTCAAAGTCTTGAGTAAATCGACCGCACTTTTTAAGTGTTCTTTGGATAGTCCCGTTTGTTTTAATAATTTATTCAAATCATTTGAAATCAATAACTCATAGTATTTTAATAGATTTCTAGCTTCAGCAAGATAAGGAACTTTTTCATTAAATGTTTCAAGCTGGATCGCTAAGCATTCAGCCAAATTTCTTGACCCAACCCCAATTGGATCTAAACGTTGAATATGTTTTAAAACTACAATGATTTCATCTTCTTCAACTTCTTCTTCACTTTCCATTTCTTGTAATAAGCGGGAAACTGCAAGCAGGATATCGTCCAATTCTGCATCTAAAAACCCTTTATCATCTAAGGAATCGACAATGCAATATGCAATCAGTTTATCTACAGTCGAAAAATGCAAAAGATTCACTTGATCTAAAATATGCTCTTTTAGGCTTAATTGTATCTGACGATTATCTTCTCTTTCTTCGTATTCTGGTGAGCCTAAGGACGTCGATTGATGGGTATAAATATCATCCCATTCAGTATCAACAGGTAAATCATTGGGAAGATGATCAGCATTGAGTTCAGTAGTTAAGTCCCCTGTCTCTTTTGCTTCTAAGGTTGAAAGGCTTTCTGTTGTTCCAAGCTCTTCAATCTTTTCCAATAAGGGGTTACTGTCTAATTGAATCTGGATTTCTTGTTCGAGTTCTAAACTTGAGAGTTGTAAAAGACGTATGGCCTGTTGTAATTGAGGAGTCAACGATAAACTGTTCGCTACTTTCAATCCAACAGATAATTTCATAGTCTTTCCTTTTATTAAAATAAGCAAAAAACATGCCTATAAAAATATTTATAACATAAAGCAATGTTTACGCATATAAGGAAAAAGCCTTTCAACTGACTTATCTGTTCAAAAAACTAGCAAAACTACAAATATTTATTGTAATGGAGCGCTTACTCCTCATTTAGCAAACGTGCGAACAACATAGAATTATTTTAGATTTTGCTGCTTTAGGCATTCGATCATTTCATCCAATACTTTTTGCCCCATCGTTGTTCGCACAAGTTCATTTAAATCCCCTGCTAAGAAATCAGACCAAGTCGTACTCGTTGAACCAGAAGAAAGCGCATAACGTCCACAAGCTGACCAGACCTTTTGATCTGATGTAATAGAAGCTAAATACAGCTCACCCTCAGGATCATCCAATATCCATTCTCGAATAACTCTAGGTGCTTGATATTGTTGCTTAGGTTTTTCCAACCACTTCCATACTAAAAAACCTAAATAGACAACTCCAATCGCTGATAAAAGTGTATGGAAAATCATGTCAGTCCTAATATCATTTCTTATTTACATTTAATCAGGATAAAAATAGCACAACTATTTAAATATTGACTTATCTTTTCTCCCCGCAATAAAAAACACCCCCTCAGCGTTAGCGGAGGGGGTGTTTAGATTTAAAAGCTGGCGATGACTTACTCTCACATGGCAAGTGCCACACTACCATCAGCGCTAAGAGGTTTCACTTCTGAGTTCGGGAAGGGATCAGGTGGTTCACTCTTGCTATTGT
>NZ_JAZEVS010000012.1:0-21407 GCF_036668815.1 Acinetobacter sp. ESBL14 | reverse complement strand
TTTCCGTCATAAGGCCTGAATTCGTTTTTGATGTGTTTTGATCATAACTCTGGCTAGTATTATTAATTGCTGAATAATAATTACATCCTAATGATTGTGATACTTCAGCAGCCTTTCTAATTGCATATTGTGTTGCTACCGACTTCTGAGTATAACCATTGACAGATGCTTTCACTTGAAATACATTATCATCAATAATTGTACTTTCGACTCCCCCTGACGCTCCCATTTTTTGATACGGAGTCGTGCATCCTTGTATTCCTAAAACACATAGTCCCACAAATAAAATTCTTTTCATGCAAATACCCAGTAAATATAAAAGTTAATTACTTAAATTAAAAAAAATCCCAAACCCTTGGGGAAGGACATGGGATTACGACATTAATATTCCATTGGAGAAACGTACCGTTAAGCGTGCTTTTTATCACACACTTCAAACTAAAATATATATTGAATCACAAAAAATACAGTTCTGTCTAGTGCTGTAAACTTCGCTATCAATTCTAAATTTTATTCTCTCAACTGAATATAGAACCTCCATTGTTAATTTACAGACCACACACTCTGCTGTAACCCTTTCGGGATATCCTGAATATGATTTAAGTTATGAGTCTGTTGATGCTGCTTTGGCTTAGCTTCATCCAAGCATCATGTAAAACTTAAATGTATAGCTGCTCCACATTGGCTGAATCCATTAATCAGGATGGGGCGTTTTAATTTGGCATAGAGTTCCTCTGTATAATACATCTTTATTAACTTCTACTCTCAGATAAGAAGTGTGTAAATATTACAGTGACTCAGTTTACTCTGCCATTTTAAATAAATTTTGGTGGTAAATTACTCAACTTTACTCCGCTATTTCCCAGTAATTAAAAACAGAACGTACTTATCGCATATTACCAGAACTATCAAGTAATTCACCCCATATCCGCGTCTGAGCAGTACTAGAATTTCATTCCCTTCTTACAGTACGCCAACCAGTTTGCTGTAAGGGAAACCATCTACATCTAAATCGACTGACCATTTTAGCTCTAATCCATCTTACTTAATTGTAATCACAGGCAAGCCATCGCCACAGAATGGTGTTCCTTGCTCTTGATAAAACATTCCAATATTCCATTCCTTATCAATTGGAGAAAAAGTTAACTTATCTTCCTCATTAATAATATCTTTCGAAGATTCTTTAGGTTTAATAACTTCTAACTGATATTTTTTCCCATTACAAAATATATCAGCATTTTTTATACTCTTATTAAAAGTCCACCCATTTTCCTTAATTTTAGTAACAATATTTTTTTGATAAGTTTCATCATCAAGCTTTTCTACTGGAAGTTGCACAACTAAAAAACCTTGTGTTGGAGCAAAAGCAATCCCCTCATCTCTCAAAATATATTTCTGATCGTTGAAAATTTTATCTAATTGCTCTTTGAAAAAACTTAATTGTCCCTTAAATTGATCTGGTGGGACATTACTGTAATCAGTCTGAGCTGTTTCAGTTATACTGACAGTCTGACGTTTTAACTCGGCATCTTTATTGCACGCTGATAAAACAAGACCAAGGCCTATAAATAATATTAAATAATTAAAATTTCGCATAACTATTTCTTATCATCCTCATACTGATTAGTAGATAATGGAACTGAGCCTCCAACTTCTAATATAGGACCTGGAGTACCCACACCTGCATTATAGCTACGTGTATGCCTTAAAGGATTATCTTTTGTAGCCATAGGTTTAGTTGTTGAAATTATACCACCATATGCTCCCATGCCTATTGTAGTAGAACCTCCAGCTAAAAACTGATCAGTAATTGCTGCTTTGCTAACATATGGATTAATTCGTTTATAAACGCTAGCATCAATCCATGAGGCGGTACAGCTTACACCTTTTGACTTAGCTAGACTTTCTGGATTACCAATAGTGGCTATAGGAGCTTTGCCACCGCCGACATACACATTTCCATTATAATTATTTACACTAACATTCCCCGACACACCAACAATGCCCCCACTACATGATAAATAATCAGGTTTAACAATTTGAGCTAATCTTTTCACATCTTGTTTTGCATAATAAAGACTTGTTGGGGGATGGTAATTCTTCTGATCACATTTTTCCTTACCATAATATTGATAACATGAAACTTTTTGATTAACAGCTGGACCACCTATTGATGCTAAAGCATTCCAACCATTTAATCCATAAGGATCAACTTTTTGCATAGTATTTCTTACATAAATTGATGTATTTAAACCACCATTTATACTGATTGGATCTTTACTCATATACCTTGCACTATGTGGCTCGTAATATCGGTAACGGTTATAATGCAGTCCTATTTCACTATCGTAATATTGACCTTGGAATCTAAGATTACTCTGCTCAAATGGATTATCTTTATTTAGCATTTGAATCTCGAGTGCGGTCCCCCACGTATCCTGAGTAATTTCCCATACACATTCACCTGCAGCATTACTCAGTGTTTGCGGTGTTCCCACCTGATCACAATGATAAAAAACAGTTTGTTCTAAAGCCACACGGTTTTTACGTGTATCGCTACTCCAGATCGGATCTTTATAAACAGAATAAGGCTTGTTGAGGTATTCACTATAATCAGGCGTTTCTATCAGTTGAATAAAACCTTGATACCCCGCCTGCATTAACGGTACAAAGCTATCAGGCTCATAAACATAATGTTTGGTATAGCTGTTCTCAGGCTTATTCGAATTTTGGCTGGATTCCCAAATCATCAAATCTCCATCCCAACCAAATAAGGTTAACTCTTGGTTTGATGATTGCTTATATAAACGACGGCCAAAGACATCATACCCATACTGAGTCACTTGCCCATTTAAGTTACTTTCGATCAAACGATTGAGATTGTCCCAAGTCAGTTTTAAGATTTTACCATTTTGCGTGATTTCAGTTACATTACCACGTACATCATATTGATAATGCTTACCTTGATATTGTTTGATTAAATTGTTTTTGGCATGTGTTGTCTGACTGTTCATTGGATCAATAAGATTCCCCGCTGGATCAAACTTAAAACTCTCGTTTTTATGCTGACTCTGGGTTGAAATCAAACGTCCAATCGGATCATAATGATAATTGAGTTGTCCTAAACGACTATCTTCGACTTGGGTGAGCAAATAGTTTTTGTCGTATTGATAATGTCTATGCGCTTGGTAAGAGATCCGACCTAAGGTTTCTTGTTCAGACTCAATCTGCTGAGAAATCAGTAGTCCGACATCATTATAATGCTTGGTTTGTACCAAACCATTTGCCAAGAACCGTACCGTTTCACGATGCAAATCATCACGTTGGAAAGAAACAACATCCTGTTGGTTAAAAGCAATTCCGTAAATATGTCCTGAACCATAGCTCAGATTCGTCTGCTGCTGTCCATCAGGGCGAATGGTTTTAACTAGATTACCCAGTTCATCATATTCATAACGTAGCACCGCTGTTAAATTAAATAAAGTATATTCTTGATGTTCTCTTATAATTTGCCCATTCCTATTATAAAACCAACTTATTTGGCTATTCTCATCTTTTACACAGTTTAATTGTCCTTTTAAATTATAATCAAAAAATTGGGTAGCAGCATGTCCACTATTGATGTTTTGAAATACTTTTGAACATATTTGCCCATCCTCGAAATAGCTCAAAGTAACCTTAATATTGGAATAAATAATTTCTGATAAAAATCCATTTTGATTGTAATTAAAAAACTTTTCTTCTCCGTCAAAAGCTTTCTCAAAAACTAGTTTTCCAAAGTGATTATATTCAAATAAATATTCAGCTTGATTTTGATTAATAATTTTGTGAATACGACCCTGTTTATCCCATTGATAGCCCACACGATGCTGATTGGCATCAATGCGTTGTTCTAACAGGCCGACAGTATTGTACTGATATTGAGTGGTTAAGCCGTTGGTATCGGTGTGATTAAGCAGACGACCTTCTTGATCATGCTCAAACAGCTCTTTTAATCCATCTGGGTATACGATGGCTTGAAGCTGACCTTTATCTTTGCCTTGCATACTATACAGATATTGAACTTTCTGCTCATTCGCCTCTTGTTGGGCACTTAAGTCACCGTTTTCATCATATTCCCATGTACTGCTTTTGCCTGAACAATCGGTATAAGACAGCATTTGCCCTTGATCGTTGTATTGGATTTTCTTGATACCTCCTTTGGCATCAACCACTTTCACCACTTGATTATTGCTGTTGTATTTATATTGAGTGACATGACCTAAAGGATTAATCTCTTTGCTGACATTGCCTTGTGCATCATATTCCCGTTTCCAGATATTGCCTTCTGGATCTTTGGTCTCGGTTAAATTGCCTTGCTCATCATAAGCAAAGCGAATCACACCACCATTCGGCTGTACAATTTTCGCCAGTTGTCCCTGATCATTATATTCTTGCTGCGTTTCTCGACCTTCAAAGTCAATTTGTCGGGTAATACGTTTTTCACCATCACGAGAATACCAAGACTCTCGACCATCAGCTAAACGAGTACGATAGGTAAAACCATCCAAATCAAAATAATAATAGGTTGGGACATCATAAGCATCGTAAACCGCAACTTGGCGTAAACGCGGATGCCATTTCAGTTTGGTATGGAAACTGCCGTCATCCGCCCATTCTTCAATGGCTTTGGCATTTGGCAACGTCGATTCATAACGAATATTTTGTCCACGGCCTGTACGATCAGTATAGCGCGTTAGCTGATGCGCCTGATTATATTCATATTGACGTGCATACCCATTTTGATCGAAAGCTGTAATCAGATTACCTTGTGCATCATAGTGATAACGCGCCCAAGGCTCAACTTGATCATCCACAAATACAGCAATAATCTTAACTTGCTCATTAAAGGCAAATTTTAGTTGATGCTGAGCCTGTTCAAATTGAAAATCAATGGCTTGAAGATAAGCAACACCATCTGCCAAAAGGTAACTTAGGCTAATTTTATCCTTGGTGTTTTCATTGAATTGTTGAATTAAATGATAGGGCTGACCAAGACCAAATTGATGAAAATGAAAACTCCAGTCACCACCAAAATTTAATAGTAAATCCCCATTTTCAATTGGGTGAACCGTCATTCCTTCATATGGAACAGTGTAAGCCTGTTGCAAAATCGTGGATGGTAAGGCATGTTTACGACCTTTCGCATCAATGAAGATATAGCCTTGTTCTTTTGGCAGAATCACATTGGAAAAAGGCATCATCCAACGAGCGCCCATCATCCCCTGATCAAACTCATCCATTTGCGAGTTATATTGACGGCTAAATACAAAACCAACTTTCGGTAAATAGAAATCAGCATGCTGAACCCGCTCTGCACCAATTGAATAACTGATACTCTTACTAGTCTCTGAACCATCACCTTCACAAGGTGGTGCATTCAACGCATCCGCCTGTAAGCTCACAAACTCCAAGGTATCCCCTTTGGTATGGCGCTCATATTCTCCCGTCTGATTAATCGGCACACTGGCATTGCCTTTATTTTCGCTGGCCTGAATCGCAGTTAAAGTTTGTTGTAATAACCAAGCCAAGCTGTATTTCTGCCCTGCATTGGCTTGCTGCTGTAAAGTCTGGCTTAAAGTTGCAATTGCTTGTGTTGCTTTCTGTTGCAGGCGTGTTTGAATATCGGGTTGTAGTTTAGGGGTTAAATCTGCCTGACTCGGTTTACCGATTAAATCAATGAGAGGTGCAGCCCAATTGCTAAATTTGAGTTTGGGGTCTCTTTTCTCTGCTGTTGCAGCTGCCGACGTTGCAGCCATGTTCGCACTTATTGGTGTCGTAGGCACAGACAAGCTCGTAAGAATACTGCTTCCTAAGATCGTTGCCTGTGAGAGTAAGGTCGCTAATTTGGCTTGTGTTTCTTGTAAAAACTTTTCTAAATCACCTGCGACCATCGCATTCAGATGCAGACCCAAGCGTTTAATATCCGCGTCTTTAATCTTTCCATTTTCTGGATATAAACATTGCGACATTAGACCAAACATTGGACGTAATGCCATACGCGCATGTGCTTCATTGTTTGGTTCTGCAAATAACCCAATTAAATTTGCAGCGAGCAATGCACCCTGTTGTACCGCAGCATCCTCTGTCTTAATATCAGTCGCGTATAGAATTAAATCGAGTACACTGCCTGTTAAAGCAAAAATATTGGCTACCGTTGCCGTATTCGCACTGCCTTGTAATTGTTCTAAACTGGTATGCCCACACACCTGTAAATAAAGCTGGATTTGCTTGGCAATCATTTGCAGGTCAGTTACCGTGTGTACGCTGTCCAAATTAAAAATAGCAAGTTCAACCTTCGACGCTTTTTGATCTGTTGCCTGTTGTGTTTTTTCCGTAGCCATCAATCTCAAACCCTTAATTTATTTCAATACATCTATTTTTTAAATTGCTGCACGTGAATTAAAATCTGTCCTAGCCTTTGTTTTGACCATGAAAACGATCAACGATGCCTTGTTGAAGAATCGAATCCATTTGGGTGGCCTCCGCCAATTTTGCAGTTGCTTGATCTTTTACAAAACCCACACCCTGTGCTTTGACCATGTCAACCGACTGGCTCGGATTCATGGCGAGTTGTGCCAGACTTTTCATTTGATCTGGAGAAATATTAAGGTTCAGTTGCTTTGAAACAGCACTTAAAGCGGTATTGCTAACTTGATCCTTGATTTGTCCAACCGTCTGCTCAACCAAACCATTTAAGGTGTTTTTACCTATGTTTTTAAGACTATTTTTATCCATCGAAAGCAAACTGCTGCTTAGCTGTTGCTTCATGTTCTGTCCCAATGCACTGCTTAATGAGGCGGTAACTTTTTCTACCGGCTCTGCCCAAGTATAATCACGTTTAAAGTCACTACTTGCTGCCCATGCACTGGTCTCATCTTTTTCAAAAATAACCTTAGCTGCGCCTGGTGCAATGCCTGTCACTTGAGCAAAACCATTTCCATCCAGTTTGCCAGTCAGTTGCTTACCTAAAGAGTCAATCACTTTATAGCTGTTCTGCTTAAAGAAATTATCTCCCCCATAACTTCTTAATAACTGTAGCGCGCCTTTCAGTGATTTTGCTTGTGGTAACTGGGGTGCATTGCGGCTTGCACTCGCGCCTGAGGCCAGTAAATGCTGCCCTGCTTTTGCTTCAAACTTGCCACTGGTCACAGGGAAAATCCCTGAACCATTCAGCTTAATCTGAGAACCACCCGCAGTAATCACAATCTCTTTCGGGCTACTGATCTCAATGCGATCTTCGGTTGAAATAATCTGGATGCCTTGCTTGGCAAGTAAATCCATGCCATCCGACTGCGCTTGGACTTCAAACTTACCTTTGGCAGCCACCTGTTTAATGCCATTCTGCGCAGCAAACACACTGATTCTATTTTGCGCATGCGTAATCAGATTTTTCTGCGTACTTAGATTGATACTATCGCCTGCAAACTGGTTGATCTGTCCATCCGCAGAGAGATGAATATCTTCATTGCTACTTAAACCAATACCCGCAGGTGAGTTCAGCAATAATAATGATTTTTTAAATTGTGCGATTTTCTCTTGGATCTGCTCCGCAAACTCTTTAAGTTGATCCAGCGATTCTATTTCATCGGTCTGTTGGTTCTTGGCAACTTCACTTAAGGCTTTGGCATTGTTTTGATTGCCCTCAAGCTGCTGTTTAGCAACTTGTGCGTCAAGATGTTCACCTTGGGCTTGATCCTGTTTATGCGTGGAAACGAGAAGACCTTCACCTGCCCGCACTGCACCCCATTGGTCGGTGCGTAGCTCAAAACCTTCGCCTCGGTCTTCACTTTCAGCCTTGTCTTTGGGATGACTGAGTTTACCCAGATTCAGTTGGCTGACAGCATGGCTACTTTGCAACTGGGCGCTGATCTGTCCCGTGGTGTCATCAAAGCGCAGTTGGTTAAAACCTTCACCCTGATACTCTTTGGACTTAATCCCTGCCAGTTTCTTGGTGTCTGGCAGCTTACCTACATGATCAAACTTGGTTGGACTACGCTGGCCTTCATGAATTCTTCCCACCACAAATGGACGGTCAATATTGCCATCAAAGAAGTCAATCACCACAATCTCACCAATCCTCGGTAACAAGCGTGCACCATAGCCTTCACCTGCCCAAGGGGTCAGTACATCAACCCAAGCTGAATCGGTATCGTTGTCATTGGCACCTGCACCACCATCGTGGCTATGGTCGTCATTACGAGTGAATAGGAAACGGACTTTAATCCGCCCCCATTCATCTACATGGATTTCTTCGCCGCTTGGTCCAACAACTTTTGCGCGCATTGGATGAGCTGTCGGTCTTTGGGTTAAGAGATTATTTTCCGGGACAAGCGTAATATGACGTCTTTGCAGGACTAATGCGTTGGCTTGACGTTCATCTTGCTGATCGGTGTACGCTTCATTCTGTTGCCAGTTGCTTTGTTTTAATAAGGCAGTGACTTGATCAGTCAGGTCTTTGGGCAAATTATTTTGATTATAGAAGGACTTGGATGTAATTAAAAATTCCTTATCTCCGCCTGAATGTTCATCTATCTCTGGGTGTTCGTTAAACTCGAACCAGTACCCCACCTGTGCATCACGTACCGTAGATATTGCCGTAAATTTTTTGGCTTGCGAGTCGTAGTAATGACTGAGATTTTCATTGAACTTTTCAATCTGACTATTACCTGACTTGGTTACACCATCTTCTCCATTCAGGTCTTGTATCCATGCAGGTGAAAAATGCCATGCCTGTTCTAAACCAAGACTCGCATTATCCTGATTATCACTATGACTGTGTTTGCTTTGAACTGAGCCAGCGCCTTCTTCTGTTTCCAATGCATCGGCTTGCCAACGTTGGATATGAACGGAAGTCGGTTGGATTGAGCGTAAACCTGTAAATGCGGTGATGCTGTCTTGTTGTTCTATTGCGCTACTCCGATGGAAACGGATAGTACGTCGATCCAATGCCTTGTATTGATCATTACTGTCAATCAGTCGTAGTTTTTGGGCTTGGATTTGTTCACTCGAACTTGATACTTTCAATTGTGCTTCATCAATTAAAGTGCTAATACCTTCCGAAGCTAAAAGCCTTTTTATAAACGCTTCATCAGTTTCATTATGTTGCATGATGAAGGGTCTTACATCGTAATCATTAGTAAGCCCACTGATATCCAATGTCAGACTTGAAGCAAATAAGGAACTGCGTTGCTGCCATTCGGAAAAAATACATTGCACGACATCCACAACAGATTTCGCCATAAAGACGCGGGAATTTCTACGATGCTTCCATAATGCAGTTGGGTCTTCAACGGTGAGACGATATATTGTCAGTGAACCATCACTGGCACCCGCATCGGCTTTGGTTACAATTCCAGAAATACGATTCAACTCAGATTGATCATTAACAATATCTACAGCTAACTGACTACCAATGAACTGCTTCAAAGGAATTTGAGCATTTGTTGAAAGACAGAGCAGTTGTAACTGCATCCCATCATTAATCGCATGTGTTCCATCAATGCGCTGAAGAAAAACTTGATCATTAAGTTTATTATTGCTGAACTGCACATGAATCGCACGTTTCTGTGCAGTCAGTCCAAGTTGCTCTAATGCAGCATAAATATTGTTAAACATAGCTTATTATTGAGTTTAGATTATGACAAATTTTACTCAAAAATGACGCAATTTGTCTATACGGACTTGTCTACTGCAATCTTTTAAGTTGTCTCTTTTTGTTGCAACTTTTTAAGGAGCATTCGACGATATTTTACCTGTCCCTTAGTAAGTTGATATTGCTGATGTAATTGACGACTCGTTAAATTTCTCAATTCAACTTGATGTGTCATTACCCATTGCTCAATATCAACCTCCCTGATCACCCCGATGATTTCTGTAATATTGAGTCTACGTCGTAAGGCTTTACGTGCATTAAAAATCTCATCCTTTGTTGTATTGAGTCGTTTTGCAATTTGCTCAATACTCATTTCAGGACTCAAAATCGTATCTCGATGCTGATAACGCCAACGCCATGTTTCATCCAAGTTTTTTAGATGAATCTCGCTCATTGCAGGAACGTTCAACTCGCTACACGCCAAGTCATGAAATCTTTTTGCAGCATAATCATCTGTTTTTAATATCGTTCTTAATTCTTTGAAACTTCGGCATTGAGCAATTTCAACTTTCTGCATTTGATAGATTTTTTCTATTGCATAGTAGCGTTCAAAAATTCTTTTATGCTTCTGAATAATACCAAGTTGATTAACAAGATAGTTTGAATAATATTTTACAACACCCTTAGATAGTCCATATTTTTCTTGCAGCATCGGATAACTATAATTCAGTATTTCATCCTGATGTTGAATGATCCAAACTCGGTCACGTCGCACAACTTTTTTTTGCAGCTCTAATAGTCGTCTCATACGTGAAATCAAGGTACTCGATAGACCAAGTTCTTGTATTGCTTGCCGATATGTGGCTATTTTTAAATATTCAACCAAATCCATAGTAAGAATAAGTGATTTTGATCCTTTTCGTTGTGCACCATATGGCCAGCCAAAATTTAAGATTAACCCAAATTGTGTTTTTCTTTCTTCATAAACATCCCAGTCTTCACCCCGCCAATCCTTAATTGTCTTTATTGGATAAAGTATATATTTTCTTGCCATAGCAACTGAAATTTTGGTCCTGATAAATTCCATTTCTTTTATCAAGTTCCACTTAAAATTTAAAGGCTTTCTTTAATTTTTATACGTAATTTCTTAACAAATTGAGTGATCGTTCTACAAGGATAACTGCTTTTCCCTAATATCCAATAAAAGCTAAGCCTATCCACCAACCAATATCAAATTAATGTAATAACAATTCAGCAGGAATTACTAAATCACTATAAATTTCAATTACAAATAAATATAACGACAACGTGAGTCGCACAATCCTTGAACAATCATATATTTCCCTAGATATTAAGAATACTTTCTGATCAGGATTCTTTATGAAATTTTGGGATATTTTTTTAAAAATTATTGAAATTATCACCCCCTCATTTGTACGTAGTCTTTGCAAGAATCGCTTTGACCGGCTCAAAGTCTTTTTTGAGGAACGAAAAAAAATTCTTGACTCGGGCGAAGATCAGGCAACTCAGACCATTCTTTTAAATGCTGCTGCCTCAGCATTAACTGGCGCAAAAAATGCCAAAATTGAAGAATTAAACTTTTTCTTAAAAAACTTTGACCCGAGTAGCTTTGAGGATGACTATTGGGCTTTTTCCAGAAATCGAATGACATATCGAGTTATACGTGATGAATCATCCAAAATTACTGCAATTCAGTCTATAAAAACTGAAAGGTATAAAATGTATGGTCTGAATGTGTTCTTGATTTTTGCTATGGTATTTCTACCACTAGCTCTCTATTACAAAAGCATTGAATTAAGACAAATATATCATACTCTTACAGGCATACCTATTGACGTATTCACCTTAATTTATTGGGGCATTTGCTTTATTTGTGCTCTAACAATCATAAAAATTTTGTATGACTGGACGTGTTGGCAAGATCTGAATAATTTAATCAAAAAAAAATTTCCCTAATGGCTTGATGACCTAAACATAAAATTTAGGTCATTTATTTAATTCACAGCTCTCACACTCTGCTTTAACCCTTGCTGAATATCCTGAATATGGCCTAGGTCATGGTTTTTTTGCTGCTGCTCTGGTTTGGATTCATCAGAGTAGAACTCTTCAAGGATATCCAAGTCCTCTTCACCACCCACCTCAAAGCTAGCATTAGCATAACCCTGTCGTGCAACATGATCTAAAGCCTCCTGATAAAATCCTGCTACCTTGCTTTGTTCATCAATTTGCTTAGCTGAAGTAATTGCATCCTGCAAATTGACGCCATCACGTAAAGTTAAATCCACGTAATAAATTGGCGTGCGGTAACTCTGAGTGGTGCTCTTGCCTCTTAACGTCAATTGCAATGGCAAACATGAAAGTAAATCACCCGATGCAGCATGATGATAACGAAGTCGTGCTGCCAAAGTTCGGATACTGTTAAAGCCTGTGGTTCTAAAAATGAATGCACCCAACTCATCTGATTCATCTAAATTGACATACAGCCGTCCATAAGGTTTACAGAGTCCGCCTTGAGCCAAAGGACATAAATCAGGTGACGGACATGGATATTGTTCAATGCCATTCTGTACTAACTACACAAAACGTATGTTCAGCTTCTTTCAATTTTTGATTTTTAGTCTCTAAACGTACTGTTGCTGGATCAATGCCCTGTTTGATCAATTTCTTATATTCATCACGAATATTTCGTGCTTCTTCTAAAGTGACTTCTGGATACGTTCCTAAAGACAAATCATTGCGTTTGCGAATATATGGCCGAGTATAATTAAAAATCCAGTATTTGCTACCACTTGAATCAATACGCAAGTAAAGATTACCCCATCAGGAAGCTTATACATTTTGTCAGGACTTGCTTTTGCTTTTTTAACTTGTAAAGCACTGAGCTTATTTATTCCACGAGTTACCATAGTTCAGACATAAAAAATGCAGTAAGAAATTATCTTACTGCATTTTTTACTAATTTATGACACCCGATTGGCATAGTGCGTCACGGCTTGTCATATTATACATTCCCAACTTTAACCCTATAAATCAAAATCTTATATAGTGTTAAACAGTGTCAGAAATTTAAATTTGGCGGAAGCGGTGTCCGTATAACAAGTATCTCATACCGTCCAACCTAATCTTATAAAAAGATAATTTTCAATAGCTTAAAATAATACCAGTCTAACCACGTCTTGTCTAACCCAACCGTTTCTAGTATTTTAAAAGGGGTAGGTTGTGGGGTAAATGATATCATGCCAAAGAAGGCTAAAGAGCTATCTGCTCTCAGTGTAGCAAAAATCAAAGAGACTGGTCGACATACTGTAGGCGGTGTCGACGGCCTTTGTTTAAATATCGAAGGCAATTCACGTGTCTGGATTTTGCGTGCAGTGGTGGGAAAACGTCTTGATAAAGATGGAAAGTTAAAACCTCATCGCCGTGATATTGGTCTTGGTCCCTACCCAGAGGTTTCATTAGCTGAAGCCCGTGCAAAAGCGACAGAATTAAGGTTACAAATACGAAGTGGCATTGATCCAATTGCTCATAAGCAGGAACAACTCGAAAAGCTCCGCATCCAGCAGTTAAGGAATAAAACTTTCCGTGAATGTGCCAAAGTTGTGATTGCCAATAAAACTCGCGAGCTAAAAAATGAAAAACATATTGGGCAATGGTCATCAACATTGGAAACCTACATTTACCCAACGCTGGGTGATCTCACTATTAGCAGCATTACCAAAGTTGATATTGCTGAAGTACTTAAGCCGATCTGGATTGAGAAAAACGAAACCGCTAAACGTATCCGTGGTCGTATAGAAACCATTTTTGATTATGCCAAGGCTATAGGATATTTTGAAGGGGACAACCCTGCTGAATGGAAAGGTAATCTTGAACCTATTTTAGGCAACTTAAAACAAGAATCACGCCCCCATCCTTCTCTCCCTTATGAACAAGTAGCTGAGTTTGTCCAGCACCTTCGCCAGAAAGATGGCATTTCACCAAAGGCTTTAGAATTTGCAATTTTGACA
This sequence comes from Acinetobacter sp. ESBL14, assembly GCF_036668815.1. Lineage (NCBI taxonomy): Bacteria > Pseudomonadati > Pseudomonadota > Gammaproteobacteria > Moraxellales > Moraxellaceae > Acinetobacter > Acinetobacter sp. ESBL14. Next base: position 7,745 of record NZ_JAZEVS010000012.1, on the reverse strand, counting down.
GCCTGTCGTTCAGGTGAAATCTTTGGTGCAATATGGCAAGAAATTGATTTTGAATCTAAAGTCTGGATCATCCCTAAAGAGCGCATGAAAGCTGAAAAAGAGCATCGTGTACCATTATCGACACCAGCAATTGAATTATTAAAATCAATTCACTTGGATACACAATCACAAGGCTATATTTTCCCTGCACCTCGTGGTGGTGGCATGCTTTCTGATATGTCCTTAACTGCTTTGATAAAGCGTATGCATGAACAAAAACTTAAAGAAAATGGCTTAGGCTATCTTGACCCTAAACAAAATCGAGTAATCACAACACATGGCTTTCGGTCAACATTCCGTGACTGGTCAGCAGATAAAACAGAATATCCTCGTGAAGTCTGTGAGCATGTACTTGCGCATAAATTACCAGATGAAGTAGAAGCTGCTTACCTACGTGGAGCTTATCTAGAAAAACGTAAAGGTCTAATGGCTGATTGGGCTAAATTCTGTAGTACGCTCTATAACTAGATAACATATTACGAATGCTTCTGCCTTAGACGGCAGAAGCATTCGTAATTATTCACCGTTAAATTAATTTAAATAAGCTTGCGAGAGTCATTCTGCATCCTCTCTATATTTAGTCGCTATTAACATTTCTTTGCACGTTTCTCATCCCATGTTTCTAAAATAAAAAGTGCGAGCGTATGAGCTGAATGAATTGCTAATCGAGCATGTCTAGGTTTGATATTATACAACTTTCTACCTTGTCCATGAGCAGAACTAGCATGAGTTCTAAATGCCCCAATCCCATCTACTATAGACAAAATACCTGATAAAATTCTTTTTAGATCATCATCCTGTACAAGATTTGGATCAAAACCTAAATCAGCTCTTACAATTTTCCATACATTTTGAAGGTCTTGTTTACTTGGTTCTGGTAAATTCTCATCTGTAATATATACTTTAAAAATCGATTCAAGAATATTACAAGCAGCTGAAACAGCCTCTCTTGGCTCAGAATTAACATTATCTAATGCTCTCGTAAATTCTGCTTCAATTGCAGGAATATCTCTACCTTTAATTAACTCAGCTAATGATTTACTTGAAATAGACCTTCCATCAGAGATAATTCCACCAGTAATATACGTCAGATTATATTGTCGTAATACTAACTCTAGTTTGTCTTTGAACTCTTTCTTTGGATTATGACTTGTAAAACCTGGAAATATACTTTCTTCCGGCTCAGTAATTTCCATATAACTCTCAATTAATTTACCAAGTACCCGTAACGGCTCGGGCGATTCTGTATTTATTCTACGTAACCAAGCTTGTGTTTTTTTTATTTTAGATCCTTCTGGTGGTTCTCCTGGAGCATTTGCATATAAAAATAAATTATCCAAAGTGTCATGTGTCTCTTTATTTGGCAGATTATCTGCCAATACAGCTATTACCGGTGCAGGTATCTTTTTTCTCATACTTATTTCATCTGAACTCATATTTACTTTTCCGACTCTAATTAGTTTGACAATCTATTACAATAAAAATTAAGAACCTTATTCACATTAGTCTTGCTAATACCGCACCTGCAATAGCAGCAACAACGGCAATAATAAACATCGCAACGGAGCTTTTTTTGTTGGCTTCTTCGTCATACTTCCGTCTATCGCTTATTTGTTGTTTGAGTTCCTGATTAAGCTCAACTAAGCTCTTATTTTCATTCATTAATGTCTGTATATCATTTCGTTCAGACAGTTGCTTTAAATTGGCAGACAATGCAATCACATCATCACTTTTTGCTTTGAGATCATTTTGCAGCTTTAATATTTGAGTCTTTTGTTGCTGTAAAGTATGATTTCTAGCAAACAGTTCATCAAACTGCTCTTTTAAGTGTATTCCTGCTGCTGTTGGAGTAATTGCAGAATGATCTGCCAAGCAGTCTAAAAGCGTTACATCCGAATTATGACCCAAGCCTAAAATTCGATACCCCTTCAAATTAGAAAAAGCATTTAATACCTTTTCATCATTAAAAATATCAAATGCATCATTACGTCCCCCACCTCGAATAATCACAACGATATCATGATCTGCGCAGGAGCTTATTTCTTGTGATAGGGCATCAACATTACTCAAGCTAACAGGCTTCTCATCAAAGTTGAATTCATCACAATATTCTTTGAGATAATCATAGAAGTCTTTTTGTATATCAACTTTGCTCGCTGATGAGTAAATCACAGCAATTGAAAGATCAAACTGATTGGGAAAAGTATGGCTTTTCGGTCTATGCTTTTTTAAAACATCTAATATTGACAGCTTCGACTGGAATACTTGTATTGCATTATCTTCTTCAATCGCCCGTATAGTGTATCCCTTTAATCTTTTAGAGCATTGCTCTCTAAAAAAATTAAATGTTGGCACTCCATGTATTTCAACATAACTTCCGTTTTTGAAACTGGATAGCAGGTGTTTTGAAATTTCAACTTCAATCGTTCCAGTGATATCTTGGATAAACAGATCATAGACTGATGGCCATTTTGAGTTTTCAACTGCTTGCTCAACATTTTTTAATATGCCACGCACACAAAAAAGTTGTTGTCCTTGTTTCTGCTGATCAATATATGCTTTTAATGCATCACTTAAAAAGTTATGTAAGTCACTAATAGTAAAAGTAGGTAAAAATTTCTGGTTCATAATGCATCTTAAAATTTATGTACAACTAGCTAAAGCTTTAGCTCGGAATAAGGACTATTTACCATTCCAATACCAATAGACCTCACCCCAATCCGTTTCTGAAAGTATTGGCAATATGGCGCCTTGCGTAAAATAAAGTCGGGTATCAGGTTTAGCTGGAGTAATCCAATATCCTGTTTTGATACAAACTTCCCCACCTTTTACTTTAACAATATGATCCTGTGTTTCAGGTTGTTCGAGTTCTTCTGTAATCTCAAACTCATCCTCAAGATCAAATCTCTTTAACCAAAGCTTAGTATTATTACAGTTGGCATTTTCGATTCGACCTAAATTAGGTTGTAGACTATCTGGTTCTGGGTTTCTAATATATTTCAATACTTTGTTAATGAATACATAACTTTCTGGTAAACCTTGTTCTTGAGAACCGAGTTGTGGCACCTCTCCCGCTTGTATTAAAACACAGTCTCCTAAATCCATGACATTTATATCACTGCGTTGAAGTTTTTGAAGAATTTTATGATAATCCCCAATTCTCTCAAAGAATTGTTTAGGAAAAATATTAATCCAGTTTACTGATTTGATATATCCAATATCTTCAATCTGGCCGTCAGTAATATATTGATATGGATAAAACTCTTGGTTTGGGGGGCTACCTTTAGTACTTAGAACAATATAATCATCTTGATAAGAGTACCAATTACTATCTATATCCAATCCGCTAAACTGCCTAGCAATCTGATATTCTTGGGCCATATATCTGAATCTATCATCAGGTAAAGCTAAACTTAATCCTGCATATCCTCCACGAATAGGAAGTTGATGACATGCATAATTTAATAAGTCTTGGTATTGTTGGAATTTCCCCATATCTGCTAATAGATCAATAGAAAATACCATCTTCATAGCTGATAGCACTCCGCTATCGTGTCCTTTAGGATATATTTGCCCATACGAATCTTTATATTCTTCTGTTATCTCACCACAAGTTAGTACTGAGAATCTATACTCTGGAGCATCAAAACCTGTTTTAGCACTCGCTAATTCAATATCAACATACCGTTCATTTGCAGGGTGGTTCAAAAGATAATTTTTTATCTTGTTAATACCCAATTTATTTTTCTTTGCATATCTTTGCTCGCCAGCTCTTCCCCCAATAATATAATCACCATAAACATTTAGATATTGCTCTAAAATATTTAGTAAACCTTCCCGAACATACGGTCTAGCCCCATGTTTAAAAAATAGTGTTATAGATAGGCAGGGACGAACGACACAATGATCTTGATCAAAATCATATAACGCTAATTCATTTCTTTTAACTTCTTGATAAGTTTCTAATCTATTTAAATTCTTCATTTATTTTAAGACCTATTAAATCATCAACTTAGCGTCATCACTAGCACTTGAAACGGAAAAGATCCCTACTAAAGCAGTAAAAGCAGCAACTACACCTGCTGGGATACTGACACATGCCATAACTGCTGCGACAGCAACAATTAAGACTACTACACCCACTGTTTTTGCAGCATCAATAGCAACTTGATACCAATTAATCTGTTTAATTACATCTATTGTCATATCTGTATAGCGTTCAACTTCAGCCAAAGCGGTTTGGATTTGTGCTTTAGTCCATGTCACTAATTGCTGGCCTTTTTCTGTAATATAAGTCCATGACTCACTTCCTTTTTTTTTCACCCAGTGACCAGCTTCAAATAACCAAGGGGCATTTTTTTCCAAATATTCTCGAATGTTATTAGATAGATCATTAGCTGTTTGACTAAGTGAATGTATGGCATCTTGAACCGGATCAACGACCCATCTTTCGTAAAAAAGCTTTTCCTTTATTGGCTTTACAGTACGAACTGGTACTGGAACATTCTTTTTCTCATATGCACGTTTCTTTTTTCCAATATCATCATCACAATCACTAACATCAATAACAGTAAACTGATTTTTACTACCAGCGATTAACTCATAATCTCTGGCTTGACCTGGGTTAAGTACATCACCTGGAAATTTAACCTCTACAACACGCAATAAATTATCAATATGATCATACTGTAAGTGATCTTTTGCCTTACGTCCACACCATAAAATCGCAGGGTTTTTCACAATAATAATATCTGGACGACGGCTACCCTTACGGAATGGGTTTAGAGATCTTCGACGGTCAATAGTTCCAGTATAAGCTGTTAAAAAGGGAATAGGCACAAAACTACGAACGCCTGGCGGCCCCATATCAAAAACAACTTCTGGTCGATACTTCCAATAGAATAATGCAACTGTTTCATCTAAACCGATAGCAGCACTTAATTTTAATTGAGTAAAAGCGACTATTGCACTTTTACCTCCTTTTTTAACCACTTTCTGAATAATTGTATTTTTCAATGCGTATTCAATTTTTTCAGTTAGATAACCTTTAGTTTCTGGCGGTAGTTGTGCATAAGTCACATTTTCATGTATTGTTGTACAGCCATCTTTTCGCAATACTTGACCCATTTTCTCTCCTAAATTTAAAAACACTCTAATTTATTCTTTTAATCTTGATAATCCGCATAAATAAGGTCTTGATTATCATCACCCGCAAAATGCCATGCTTCAATAGAATAATCATTCTCAGCTTCAGTCGATATACTTGTATCTTCTGTTTGCTTTGTAAATACACTCTTCGTTAAACCATTCCCATCTGTAAATCCCAAAATTTTCCGTCCACTTTTTAAAGTTATTTCATATGGAAAATATGGACGAGGCTGCTTACTTTTCTCATCTATAAGCTGATACTGTATTTGATATATATCTTTTAGCATTGGGAGTTTTAAGCTTACATTTTCTCCCCCCATAAACAAATGCTGCCCTGCCTTCACCTCAAACTTGCCACCCGTGGTCGGAAAAATCCCTGAGCCATTCAGCTTAAGTTGCGAACTCTGTGCGGTAAATACAATTTCTTTAGGACTGGTAATTTCAATACGGTCTTCGGTTGAAATAATTTGAATCCCTTGTTTGGCGAGCAAGTCAAGTCCATCCGATTGGGCGTGCACTTCAAATTTACCTTTCGCAGCCACCTGCTTGATCCCATCCTGCGCAGCAAACAGGCTAATCCTGTTCTGGACATGGGCAACCAGATTTTTTTGTGTGCTTAGGTTAATGCTATCACCCGCAATCTGATTGATCTGTCCATCCGCAGAAAGATGAATATCTTCACTAGTACTCAGACCAATTCCCTCAGGTGAATTTAACAGCAATAAAGCTTTTTCAAATTTTGCAATCTTCTCCTGAATCTGATCAGCAAACTCTTTTAACTGTTCTAATGATTCAATTTCATCCGTTTGCTGGTTCTTGGCAACTTCACTGAGAGCCTTGGCATTACTTTGATTACCCTGAAGCTGCTGTTTAGCAACTTGTGCATCGAGATGTTCACCTTGTGCTTGATCTTGTTTATGCGTGGAAAGTAATAAACCATCGCCTGCACGTACTGCCCCCCACTGATCAGTACGCAGCTCAAAGCCTTCACCACGGTCTTCACTTTCAGCCTTGTCTTTTGGATGGCTCAGTTTACCGAGATTCAGTTGGCTAGCGGCATGACTACTTTGTAGTTGTGCGCTGATTTGACCTGTGGTGTCATCAAAACGGAGCTGGTTAAAACCTTCACCTTGGTATTCTTTGGACTTGATCCCTGCCAGTTTTTTAGTGTCAGGCAACTTACCTGCATTATCAAACTTGGTTGGACTACGTTGTGCTTCATGAATCCGTCCGACCACATAGGGACGGTCAATATTGCCATCAAAGAAGTTAATCACCACGATCTCACCAATTCTTGGCAAGAAACGTGCGCCGTAGCCTTCGCCCGCCCATGGGGTCAACACATCGATCCATGCTGAATCTGTGTCGTTGTCATTGGCACCTGCGCCACCATCATGACTATGATTATCTGCTCGAGTAAATAGGAATCTGACTTTAATGCGGCCCCATTCATCGACATGGATTTCTTCACCACTTGGCCCCACCACTTTGGCACGCATTGGGTGTACTTTCGGTTTGTGGGTTAATGGGTTGTATTCTGGAATAGTGCTAATGTTACGTCGTTGTAGAGTCAGTTGGTTAGCTTGGCGTTCTTCTGAATGTGCTACATTAAATTGATTCGGTTGCCAATTGCTTTGTGCTAACAGTTGATTGATCTGTTGGTTTAAATCTTTAGGGAGATTATTTTGGTTATAAAAGGTCTTTTCTGTAATCAGAAATTCTTTCTCTGCCCCTGAATGTTGGTCAATCTCAGGATGCTCATTGAGTTGAAACCAGTAACCGACATGGGCATCTCGGACTGTCGATTGAGCTTTAAATTGTTTAGCTTGGGATGCGTGGTAGTTGTTGAGGTTTTTATTGAATCTTTCGAGCTGGCGATTGCCCGATGCTGTTGCACCATCTTCGCCGTTAAGGTCTTGCATCCATGCTGGTGAAAAATGCCAAGCATCTTCTAAGCCTAAACTTGCCGTGGCCTGATTATCACTGTGTTGATGGGTGCTGAGAACTGAACCTGCACCTTCATCTATATCCAATACATCAGCTTGCCAACGGTTGATATAGACAGAGGTCGGTTGTAGTGAGCGTACTCCAATAAAGGCTATGATGCTGTCCTGTCGTTCCGTTGCACTGCTACGATGGTAACGAATCTGCCGACGATCTAAGGCTTGATATTGGCTATTGTCATCAATCAAACGAAGTTTTTGGGCTTGGATCGGCGCATTGACATGTGCAACAACATGTTCAGATTCATCAATTAACATGCTAATGCCTTCCGATGCTAAAAGGCGTTTGATAAAGTCGATATCCAGTTCATTGTGTTGCATGATAAATGGACGGATATCGTAGTCTTGTGTTAAACCACTTAAATCAAGGATCAGACTAGATGCAAATAAAGAACTACGTTGCTGCCATTCTTTGAATAAAATCTCTGTGATATCACGAACGCTTTTATTCATGAATACCCGAGAGTTTCGACGATATTTGAGTAGAGCTGTTGGATCTTCTACGGTGAGTTTGTATAGGGTGAGGCTTCCATCCGATTGTCCAATATCTGCACC
>NZ_JAZEVS010000011.1:0-59173 GCF_036668815.1 Acinetobacter sp. ESBL14 | reverse complement strand
ACTAGTAAAAATCCACACAAGTTGTTCTTCTATTCTCTTAATGATCTTCTCGATGATTCGTCATCATCAAGCTAGGTCGGCTATATTACTCTCAATTTCTTAAAAGTCAACAGGTAATTTAGATATTTAGCAAACTTATCAACCAACCCAAGAATCCAACCTTTCTAGCCAAATCCTTGTTTCTCAACAAGTTTTTATCTACATCACCGCCGATGGATGTGCATTCTACAGTATTTCAGGCCAGGTGCAACCCCCTTTTTTATTATTTTCTTTTGCATGTTTCTTTTTTCTACAAAACCAGTGTTTTCGTTGTTTTTATCAGCTATTTACGTATAAAAAGCAGGCTCGTGGCCTGCTTTTTATTTTTTCCATTGTGATTTAATCAGTAAAAGTCACACGAGCAATCGCTTTTTTACCCGATTGAATGATTAAAGTGACATTCTCTTTTACAGAGTAGCTCATATCAACCACATTCCAATCGACTTTAACCGCACCACGACCCACGGCGTCTTTTGCAGCGGCTGCATTCGGGTTTAAACCTGCTACACGAAGAATGGTTGCGATAAATAACTCACCACCAAACTCGCCACGAGAAATGGTCACTTCGGGAGTATCTTCTGGCACTTCGCCTTCTGTTACACGGTTACCTGCACTCTTATGTGCATTTTCAGCCGCTTCTGCATCATGGAAACGTTCAACTAACTCGAGTGCCAAGATACGTTTGATTTCTTGTGGATTACGACCCGCAGCCATTTCATCCAACAAGACTTTAATTTCATCCAATGACTTAAAGCTCAGTAGATCAAAGTAACGTTCAATCAAGCTATCTGGCATCGACAAGATTTTTTGATACATCGCACCAGGGGTATCAAATACACCAATATAGTTGCCTAAAGATTTAGACATCTTATTGACGCCATCTAAACCTTCAAGAATCGGCACAGTAATACACACTTGTGATTCTTGACCGTAACGACCTTGTAGAGTACGACCCATTAACAAGTTAAAGGTCTGGTCTGTACCACCTAATTCGACATCTGCCTCAAGTGCAATCGAATCATAGCCTTGTACCAATGGATATAAAAACTCATGAATTGCAATCGGTTGATGGTTGTTATAGCGCTTAGTAAAGTCATCACGCTCTAACATACGTGATACGGTTTGCTGGCTTGCCAATTGAATTAAATCAGCAGCTGTTCTTTGATTAAACCACTCTGAGTTAAAGCGTACTTTAGTTTTATTTGGATCTAGTATCTTAAAAACCTGTTCTTGATAGGTTTTTGCGTTGGCTTCAACTTGCTCACGAGACAACGGCGGACGTGTTGCGCTTTTCCCAGACGGGTCACCAATCATGGCCGTATAGTCACCAATCAAGAAAGTGACTTCATGTCCCAAATCTTGGAAGGTTTTTAATTTATTAATTAGAACCGTATGTCCTAAGTGTAAATCAGGAGCCGTTGGGTCAAAGCCTGCTTTTACACGGAGTGGACGATTCTCTTTGAGTTTTTTCAATAAATCTTCTTCAGAGATAATCTCGTGCGTGCCTCTTTGAATGAGAGCAAGCTGTTCTTCGGCTGGCAAGAAATTTGACATCACAAAACCTAAACACATCAGTTATTCAATTTGTGCGATATACTAACATTTTTTCAGCATCTTGCAGGATAAGTTGTATATGAGCGCGATCTATATTGGTGTAATGACAGGCACGAGCATGGATGGTGTTGATATTGTTGCAACTTCATTCGATCCATTAACACTGCATGCCACGCTGACTGTGCCTTTTGAGCCTGAACTACGTGATGAGTTGATGGCATTGACACTCCCTGACGACAATGAAATTGATCGTATGGGTAAAGCTGATGTTGCTTTAGCGCAAATGATTGGGCATGGCATTAATCAACTGATTGAACAAAATAATTTAGACCGAAGCCAAATTAAAGCGATTGGTTCACATGGACAAACCATTCGCCATCGTCCTGAACATGGTTTCACCTTACAAATTGGTGATCCTAATATCATCACAGAAATCACACAACTGCCTGTGGTCTCGGATTTCCGTCGTCGTGATATGGCCGCAGGTGGTCAAGGTGCGCCTTTAGTGCCTGCTTTCCATCAAGCGCTGTTTCAGCATGACAGCATTCACCGCGTGATTTTAAATTTAGGTGGCATTGCCAATGTCAGTATGCTGCCTGCAAATAACCTAGACGGCGTATATGGCTTTGATACAGGTCCTGCCAATATCTTGATGGATGCGTGGTGTCATCGCCATACTGGACATCCTTATGATGAAAATGGCGATTGGGCAGCCTATGGCAATCCCATCCGTTCGTTATTGGATCGTCTACAGAATCATGAGTTTTTTGCCAAAGAACCCCCGAAGAGCACAGGCCGCGAAGACTTTAATTTAGAATGGCTAGATGAGCAGCTCAGCGATTGGCGCAATGATCTTGAATATGATGAACTGGAAGATACCCCAGAAAATATTCAATCCACTTTGATGAAACTCACCACACGCGCCATTAAAAAAGCGATTTACCGTAGTAAAGAAACCATGCCGACGGGTGAAATCTATGTTTGTGGTGGGGGTGCCTATAACTCACATTTACTTGAGCAACTCCGTTGGCGCTTACGTAAACACAATTGGTCAGTACAAACCACGGATGCACTTGATTTAGCCCCAACATGGGTTGAAGCAACTGCTTTTGCGTGGTTGGCTATGCGCTTCGTACAACAACTGAGTGGTAATTTACCCGCGGTGACGGGTGCAGCTGGAGATCGCATTCTCGGCACCATCACCATGGTATAAAACAATAAAAAAGCTTCTCAATTGGAGAAGCTTTTTTTACATCAAAAATCGATTAAATCGAGAAAGATGATCCACAGCCACAGGTTGTGGTCGCATTTGGGTTTTGGATCACAAAGCGTGAACCTTCAAGCCCTTCAAGATAGTCGACAACAGAACCCACGAGATACTGATAGCTGAGAGAGTCAACCAATACTTTCACATCACCATTGCTGAACTCAGCATCATCCTCATTGACACTTTCTGCAAAGTTAAAGCCATAAGAGAAGCCTGAACAGCCACCACCCGTTACATAAACACGTAACATAAGGTCGTTATTGCCTTCACTTTCGCGTAGTTGGCGAACTTTGTTAGCAGCACTATCTGACAATTCTAGAGCTTGGGCGTTCATGATAGATATTCCTCAGACTTCAATACGTCTTTCATAAATAAAAGACCCGATATGTAGTATAGCATACTCAATATCGGGTCTGTATTTGAAGTTTAAAGTGCCATTAAAGACTTTTTATACGATTATTTGTAGTTCTCGTCTTGTAGGCCACATTCAAAATTCTTGGCATCTTCACGGCAACGGAATTGCCATAACAATTTCATCATACGCTTGTCATAAATTCCTTTTGCAGTCAGGTTGATACGCGCTTCACGCATCAACTTTTGATAGCCAGGCTTATCAGAAGCGGGCACTTCCATCCAATATTTTTGTGGAATGTCTGCTTTCATCTTCCCAAGAATGGTAAATGCACGTGGCAATTGTGCCTTCACCCACTCTCGAGATTTTTGACCAAAACCTGCCGGAAATTTCTCTGGATGAATAATTAAATTGCCTGTTACTTGCAGAATTGGATAATTGACAATTGCCCCTTTGGTTCCTAAGCCCTTATACAGTTCCAAAGGTTTAAAGGCCGCGGCTGGTGCACCAATAATATCCACCTGACCATTATTGAACTTGGCACCAAAGTTGGTGATATCAGAACTCACAGCTTGTGCGCCAACTTGTGAAGCCATAATTTTTTGGGCCTCATCATAATCTAGGACAGCGATTTTCTTGCCTGCAGCCTTCGCCACCGTATTGATGTTACGATCATTCACCAATAAATAGGCATCACCTACAGGAATGACCCCAACCACTTCATATTTACCATTCACCATCGCTTTAGCAAAGGTCGGGCTAGCTAAGCCCTGCATCACTTTAACGGCCAATTTAAGGTCAGTAATCGCCCCGATTGCATCCAATGAGCCGGTAAACTGGTTAAACTGACGGCCACGCATTCCTGTGATACTGACCCCATCACATTTACCTGCCTTGAAATCTTCGGCAATAACAGCTTCGTTAGTTCCGACCTTCAGCTCAATATCAGCGCCCCACGTTTTTGCAGCGAGTTGATAATCCTTCATTAATGCATAAACATCGCCACTTTTGCCCACGATATCAAATACACAAATTGTTTGTTTTGCCTGAGTGCCCGCAGATACCGCAGCGATCCCAGTCGCAAGTAATAAAGTTTTAAACCATTGCATTTTATTTTTCCTTTGCATCTATGCTGATTGTTGTTGCATCCCATCCAAAATCAAAAGACTGGTGGTCTATCTTGAAATACGGTTTACCAATGAATCAATGTTTGAATACAGTCATGTTTAATCGTCCTGATTGAAACATCTTTTTAAATCACCAAGATTCCATTTGGTTTTTATATTTTTATATAATTACGATCTTTTTAAAGCAAGACAATGGCTTAAATGACATCTACAAAAAAACAAAAAGCCTAGATCAATCTAGGCTTTAAGTCTTGATTATAGCAATTCTGGATTATTCACCCGGTAATGCACATTCAAAGTTTGCTTTGTCTACTGAACAACGCGCTTTCTTCAATACAGACATCATACCCGCATCGTAAATACCACGTTTAGTCAGATCCATACGACCATCACGTAATAATTTTTGATATTTCAAGTTGTCTTCAGCACTCAAGTTCATTTTATATTTGGCTGGAATTTCAGCTTCATAACGTTTGATCATTGAGAATGCTTTTGGAAGTTGTTTTACAAAGTAGTCACGAGATTTTTGACCAAAACCAGCAGGGAACTTCTCTGGACGAATCACAAGATCCGCAGTAACTTGTAACACTGGGAAGTTAAACATCGCACCATTTGAACCTAAGCCTTTGCTTAACTCTAATGGTTTGTAAGCATAAGCAGGCGCACCGACCATATCCACTTGACCGTTGTTAAATTTAGCAGCGAAGTTAGAGATATCAGAAAGTACCGCTTGCGCGCCTACGCGTTGTACCATGATTTTTTGTGCATCGTCATAACCCAATACGGCGAATTTTTTACCCGCTGCTTTTTCAATTGAGTTAATGCTCTTGTCGCGTACGAAAATGTAAGCAGCACCTAAAGGCGCGATACCCGCGATTTCATATTTATTACCACCCAAATTAGTGGTCATTTTTGCTGCATTACGTGCATCAAGTACATAGGTAATCGCACGCTGTGCAACTTCATTGCTTGGCGCACCGCCCAATGAATCAACTGAACCCGCAAATTTGTTATAAGGACGAGCACGCATTGCTGTCATCGCAACAGCAGCACATTTACCCGCTTTAAAGTTATTGTCTGCAACCTGTTCATCCGTGATTGCAAGTAAGTTAACATCAGCGCCCCAGCCTTTCGCTGCGAGTGCCCAGTCTTGCATCATTTTGTATGATTCACCTGACTTTCCTAATAAGTCGAATACACACACATCAATTGCTGCTTGAGTAGAAGCAGATACACCAAAGATCGAAGTTGCTGCAAGAGCAAGTGCAATTTTTTTCATATTTTTCATCCTTTCACAAACTTTATGTTTGTCTCCTTGTTCGAAGCAAATATTAATCATGTTTTTTGAAAAAAAATAGAGCTTATACTCTATTTTTATGACTAGATTGTTTATTTTTTACCCTCTTTTATCTATTTCTATTATTTTCTTAGGCAATTTTGTTATATCTGCCTCACTTTGTGTATAGATTTATATCTAGGCTACTGTTCTCCTTTTTTATTCACCACTCAAAGTACACTCAAAGTTAGTCCGTTCAACCGTACAACGGGCACGTTTCAGCACATTCATCATACTCGCATCGTACACGCCTTGCTTGGTTAAATTCATGCGTCCATCACGCAACATTTTTTGATAACGGGTTTTATCTTCATTGGTCAAAGTAATCTTTTTGGCATTCATTCCGGCCTCTAAACGCTGCACCATGGCAAAGTTACTTGGCAGTTTGTTGACGAACCATTGTCGAGATTGTGGACCAAAACCACTTGGGAATTGTGCAGGACGAATAATCAGGTCACCGGTAATATTCACTACAGGGAAATTAAACAATGCTCCATTGACCAAACCTTTACTGATTTCTAAAGGCTTATAGGCATAGGCAGGTGCTGCAATCACATCCACCTGTCCACTATTAAATTTTTTCACAAAATCTGAAATATCCGATGGTACCGCCACCAAATCGATGCTTTCGACAATGGCCTTTTGCGCTTGGTCATAATGTAAATAAGCAAATTTTTTGCCTTTGGCTTTTTCAATGGTGTCGATCTTTTTGTCACGTACAAAAATATACGCCAGCCCGACTTGGATAATGCCTGCAACTTCAAATTTCTCGCCGTTCATCGTTGCAGTTAAACGATGCTGATTACGTTTATCCAGTACATACGTAATCGCCTTTTGCGCAATGGCATTGCTGGTGACTGCCCCGACCGCATCCACAGAGCCTGCAAATTTATTATATTTACGAGCACGCATCGAGGTCATATAGACCCCATCACACTTGCCCGCATCGAAATCTTTTTCTGCTTTTTCTTCGTCTTGATAAGGAATCAGTTCAACATCGCCCTGCCATGTTTTAGAAGCCAGCTTCCATTCCTCAATCAGTTTATAAGACTCCCCCGCCTTACCCAATAAATCAAAAACACAAATTTGTTGTTTTGCCTGTACAGGAGTGCTCATGACAAATAGAGCTGTAGCACTCAATGCCCAAAGTCCTTTTTTCATCTTGTTTTCCCTTACTTTGCTATTTTGCACAATTTTCCAGCAGTGCTTATTCAATATAGTCAGATTTTGACCAAAAGAATAGCGCTTTTATATACATATGTCGGGTTTTCATCTGTTTTAACCATCTGCATCACAGAATCAGATCCAGTGATAGGTAGACACGAATCAGCTAAAAACATGTCCTTTCACAGCGATTTACTCACCACCCAAAGTACATTCAAAATTGGTTCGATCGACTGTACAACGCGCGCGTTTCAATACACTCATCATGCTGGCATCGTAAATACCGCGTTTGGTGAGTCCCATTCGTGCTTCACGCAGGATTTGCTGATAACGGGTTTTATCCTCGTTATTCAGGTTAATTTTATACTTGGCAGGTAATTCAGATTCCAAACGCTGGATCAGTGCGAAATTGGTATTTAGACGGCTCAGAAACCATGCCCGAGAGTTCTGTCCAAAATTACTGGAGAATTTTTCAGGACGGATAATCAAGTCCATGGTCATATTCACCGCAGGGAAAGTAATAATCGCGCCCTCATTTCCCAATCCCTTAGACAGCTCTAAAGGCTTATAGGCATAGGCAGGTGCCGCCATAATATCGGCCTGACCAGTATTAAACTTTTTAGCGATATCAGAGATATCCGCAAGTACCGCTTGTCCACCGAGGCTTTTCACCACGATCTTTTGAGCTTCGTCATAGCCCAGCACTGCAAATTTTTTGCCTTTGATTTGCTCAATGGTATTCATTTTCTTGTCTTTGACAAAAATATAGGCCAAGCCGATTTGCGAAATCCCTGCAACTTCATAATTTTCATTATCAACGCTACTGACCAAACGGCGTTGATTACGTTTGTCCAAAGCAAAACTAATCGCTTTCTGTGCAATTGCATAGCTGGGCACAGCGCCAATGGCATCAATCGAACCTGCAAATTTGTTATAACGACGCGCACGCATCGAGGTCATATAGACGCCATCACATTTGCCTTGTTCAAAGTCATTTTCAGCCAACGCTTCATTCTGATAGCTGATCAAAAAGGTATCACCACGCCATGCTTTAGCAGCCAAGGCCCATTCTTCCATAGCCTTATAGGCTTCTCCTGATTTCCCCAACAAATCAAAAACACAAATTTTGCTCGCTGCCTGTGTTTCTGTATAGGTCCCCAACACCAGCATTGCCCCCAATGCAAGAATTCCCTTTTTCATCCTTAAATCCTATGCTACTACTTTTAGTCTTGTTGCTTATTTTTTCATATAATTTAAATAATAATCTGATTCGCATCACAAAAATAGAGCTTTTACTCTATTTTATCATTGATTGATCAGCTCAATTCGAACAACTTGATCTTAAATATAAAAATTTGCATTCATGGACGATCACCTTAAAATGCAGCTATCTATTCGCTATTTTGCATGCTCATGATCCAATTTGACCAAGTTTCATTACGCCGTGGTGGGCGAGTTCTGTTCCAAAAAGCATCGATGCAGCTTCATCCAGGCTGGAAAATTGGTCTTACTGGCGTGAATGGTGCAGGTAAATCGACCTTATTTGCTGCATTTCTAGGAGATTTGGTCGCAGATGAAGGTAATCTGACTCGTCCAGCGGTGTGGACTGTGGCCCACATGGCGCAAGAAATTAAAGCCTTGGACATACCAGCAATTGATTTTGTCCTGTCAGGCGATGAAGAGTATTGGGATATTCAAGAAAAATTAGCCCATCCAGACCAGTTGAGTAATGATGATTTAGCCCGATTGCATGGTCGTTTTGACGAGATTCACGGATATGCAGCACCTGCCAAAGCAGCGCAATTGATGGCAGGTCTCGGCTTTCTCGATCACCAATTAAAATTAAATGTCGCCAGCTTCTCGGGTGGGTGGCGCATGCGTTTGAACTTGGCGCGTACCCTCATGAGCCGTTCAGACCTGCTGTTATTGGATGAACCGACTAACCATTTGGACTTGGATGCGATCTTGTGGTTAGAAGACTGGCTCAAAGCCTATGAAGGCACCTTGGTCCTGATTTCACATGACCGAGATTTCCTCGATGCGATTACCGATCATATTCTTCATATCGAGAATCAAGAACTGACCTTATATACAGGCAATTATTCCACCTTTGAAACCACCCGTAGTGAACGTTTAGCCCAGCAACAACAAGCCTTTGAAAAGCAGCAAGAAACCCGTGCACACCTACAAAAGTTTATTGATCGCTTTAAAGCCAAGGCCACCAAAGCCCGCCAAGCACAAAGCCGAATTAAGCAATTGGAGCGTATGCAGCAGCTGGCACCCGCACATGTTGATACACCGTTTACCTTTAGCTTCCGTGAACCGACCAAAATGAGTTCACCGCTGCTCAGTCTAGATGCGGCTACAATTGGCTACGGCGATAAAATCATTGCTGAAAAAATTCGCCTGCAAATTACACCAAGTTCACGCATTGGCTTATTGGGAATGAATGGTGCGGGTAAATCAACCTTAATCAAGACCCTTGTCGGTGATTTACCGCTACTTGCAGGTGAACGTAAGGCTTCTGAACTGCTCAATATTGGTTATTTTGCTCAGCATCAAATGGATGCCTTGGATGCCCATGCCAGTCCAATGTTGCAATTGGCCCGTATTGCCGATAAAAAAATCAGCGAAGCCGCTTTACGTGCCTTTTTAGGTGGTTTTGGCTTTAGTGGCGAACGGATGGATACGCCATGTGAGAGCTTCTCTGGCGGTGAGCGTGCCCGTTTGGCCTTAGCCCTGATTGTGTGGCAACGCCCCAATGTCTTGATTCTGGACGAACCAACCAACCATTTGGACTTGGATATGCGTCTGGCATTGACCATGGCGTTACAAGACTTTGATGGTGCAGTGGTGCTGGTTTCACATGAACGCCAATTGATTGCGAGTGTCTGTGATGACTTGTTATTAGTACATGCAGGTCAATGCACCGAGTTTGAGGGTGATTTACAAGACTATGCCAAATGGTTACGTGAAGCGCGCCAACAACAGATCAATGCACAAAATGCATCACAGCAACAAAGTACAACCACTCAAGCCCCTGCCGCAAAAGTAGATAAAGAAGCGCAACGTAAAGAAGCAGCTCGTCGCCGTGAAATGACGCGGCCAATTCGTAAAAACATCGAAAAAGTCGAGGCTCAAATTGAAAAGGTTCAACCACGCTTAGCTGAGATTGAACATGCTTTAGCGGATAGTGCTCTATATGAGGCCGACCGTAAAAATGATTTGATCAAGCTGATGAATGAACAAAATGAGCTCAAAGCCAAGTTGGAACAGCATGAAGAACAACTTTTAGAACTAATGATGGAACTGGAAGAATTGGAAAGCTCATTTGCAGATTAAGCAGTTCGCAGATTCATACACATCTCTGATTGAGTGTGTATGAATCACAACATTTAAGGTCAGTGTTTTAAACAGAATCATCCCATTTATGGCCTTAAAAGATGTTTCGGATACTTAAAAACACTATGAATAGCATGAAAAATGTCATGAATTTGTCGGTAATTTAAGATAAGGTAAAAATTGGAATTTTCTCAGAAAATTGAGCTTTAGTCTCAGGCTCGATATACTCGACCCCCACTGTTGTAAATTTATAACTGACGAATGAATCCTGAGGGTTAAATTCATTTCACATTTTTTGTACTTTGATTTGGTGAGTACTCTATTTTGGATCATACAAACTGAATGAATTCTTTAGATTTTATTTTTAATTTTGAACATATTCTACCGGTCTTGGTTCAAGAGTACGGTTTATGGATTTATGCCATCCTTTTTCTGATTATTTTTTCAGAAACCGCCTTTGTTTTTATGTTCTTCCTACCCGGTGATAGTCTATTACTCACCGTAGGTGCATTATGTTCTGTGGTGGAAATCATGCACCTCGGCTACATGATTAGCCTGTTGTTCTTTGCTGCAGCGTTGGGCTATATGGTGAACTACCATATTGGCCGTCATTTTGGCGACCGTATTTTCAATATGAAATCGCGCTTTATTAAGCAAGAATATCTACAAAAGACCAATGTGTTCTTTCTGAAACACGGCGGAAAAACCATTTTACTGGCTCGTTTTATTCCGTTTGCCCGTTCATTTGCGCCCTTAGCAGCTGGTTCTAGTAATATGAACTATAGCCATTTTGTGATTTATAACATCTTAGGCGCATTGCTGTGGATTAGTGTCCTGGTTACTGCTGGATACCTGTTCGGTCATGCACTGATTCAAGTAAGCGATTTTGTAGAAAGTTAATTTTAATAGCACACTATTTTCTTATTCAGCAGGAAAGCTCAGCTCTCCTGCTTTTTTTTAATCAATTTATCCCCTGCTAAGTTCCACGTGGAACGCAAAAAACAATCGTAAATAATAATGAAAATAATTATCAATAAAAATAAAATCACCTTATAAAAAATCTAATCATCAAGGGGATCCCATGCACTAAGCCGCATGGGAAAATCAGTTATGAAGCAAACCGTACCTTCAACCAAGAAAACCAACTCCCGCTGGTACCGTCTTAATTTATGGATTCATCGCTGGGTCAGCTTGGTGATTGTGATTCCCTTTGCGATTCTATCGATCACTGGGGTCATTCTGATCTTTCATGAAGAGATTGATCATGCACTTGGTGTCGAGCCTACAGCGCTGCATTCTTCTTTAGCACAGCAACGACCTTTAGCCGATTCTATTGCGACTGCACAGCGCACCTACCCCAATGAGCAGATTATCAGTACAGGCTATGATCCTGAACACCATCCTGGTGTGCTGTTGATTGGGATGGCCAAGCCCGATCAAAGCTTCGAACAAGCACGTTGGCTGTTTGCTGACATTGGAACGGCACGTTTGATTCAGCAACCAAATGAACGAGATACCTTAACGGGCTTTTTGCTGGAACTGCATGCCAACTGGTTTTTAGGCTTTATTGGACAACTGATTGGTGCACTGATCGCCTTTTTAGTGTTGTTATCCCTTATTTCTGGCTTGGTGGTCTATGCCCCGTACGTGAAAAAATTCCTGTTTGGCATTTTGCGTTTTAATAAGGGGCAACGGCTATTACAGCTCGATCTACATAACTTAATTGGTTCTGCTGTACTGGGCTGGGCGCTGGTGGTGACGATCACTGGTTTTTTACTGGGTTTTGGCACGGTTGCAATTGGGGTTTGGCAAATGACTGAACTGAAAGCACTGCAAGACAAATATCAGCATGCCCGTGTGATTCATCCCCATTTAAGCATTGATCAAGTTTATGCCGCTGCACAAAAGGGTCAAACAGAATGGCATCCGACCAGTGTGTTCTACCCAAAAACTGAATATGCCACCCAAGGACATTATATGGTGCTGTTACAAGGCAATGAAGGGCTAAAAGAAAAGATGCTTAAAGTGGCCTTGGTCAATGCAGAAACAGGACAAGTGGATACTGTTGAGGAATTACCGACTTATTTGAAAGCCATTTTACTGTCACAACCGCTGCATTTTGGCAATTACGGTGGCCTGCCATTAAAGATTCTATGGAGTTTATGCACCCTACTCACCCTATTTATTACCCTGAATGGCGCCTGGTTGTGGTGGGCAAAACGTCAACAAAAGAGCTTAAAAGGAGGCAACAACAATGCAACGATGGAATAAGCTCAGTACTTTATGGTTACTCGCACTCTGCAGTATTGGTGGGATTATTGGAATGCTGCTAATGGATGGTATGGCAGATGTTATTTTTCTAATGATTACCCTGCTGCCCCTGTTGCTTGCAGGATGGCGAGCTTATCTTTTACAGCGTGGTAAAAGATAAGCTTGATTGATATTGATGCCTAAACTAATTAAGCATCAATATCTGCATTTAAGGCATTTTCTTCAATGAAGGCACGACGTGGTTCTACGTCATCACCCATCAAGCATGAGAACATACGATCTGCTTCAATCGCATCATCAATGGTCACTTGCAACATATTACGGTTTTCAGGATCCATCGTGGTTTCCCAAAGTTGCTCAGCATTCATCTCTCCCAAACCTTTATAGCGTTGGATCATCATGCCACGGCGCGAGTCTTGTAAAATATGCTGCCACACTTGATGGAAACTGCTGACTTGAATACGGCGATCACCTTTTTGTAGATAAGCCCCTTCTTCAAGCAACTTGAACCAGCTCTTCGAGTTTTTCAGCAAACGTGCATATTCAGCAGAATTTAACAAACCTGCATCTAATAAATACGAATGCGGCAAATTATGTACATATACGGTGACACGCGGCCAATAATGTGCCGACTTCTCACCTTGCGCATTTTCACGTTCAAACGCTTCCAATGTAATTTCTGGACGTAAGCTTGGTTGTAATTTTTCAATTGCAACACGTAATTGCTCTGCCCATGCTTCCACATAATCGCGTTCGTGATTGTGATCCGCTTTAAATGCATCCAACTCAAGTAGACCATCGAGCAAGCTTGCAGGATAACGTTGGGTTAAGCGTTGTAAGCTCTTCTGCGACACTTGATAATCAGCAATAACACTCGCTAGCGCGGTGCCATTAATCGCTGGTGCTTCAGCGCTAATATGTAATGCAAGTTCATCAATCGCATTTGAGATCAGGTAAGTCTCAAGTGCATCGTTATCTTTGATGTATTGCTCTTGCTTGCCTTTCTTTAACTTGTACAACGGTGGCTGTGCGATATAGATATAACCACGTTCAACCAACTCAGGCATTTGACGGAAGAAGAAGGTCAATAACAAGGTACGAATATGTGAACCATCCACGTCCGCATCGGTCATGATAATGATTTTGTGATAACGCAACTTGTCTGGGTTATATTCTTCACGTCCGATACCACAGCCCAAAGCGGTAATCAACGTACCCACTTCTTGGCTAGAAATCATCTTGTCAAAACGTGCACGTTCAACGTTCAGGATTTTACCCTTAAGTGGCAAAATCGCCTGCATCTTACGGTTACGACCTTGCTTGGCGCTACCGCCTGCAGAGTCACCCTCGACCAGATACAGTTCCGACAATGCTGGATCTTTTTCCTGACAGTCTGCCAACTTACCTGGTAAACCTGCGATATCCAAAGCACTCTTACGGCGGGTCATTTCACGTGCTTTACGTGCCGCATCACGCGCACGTGCTGCATCAATAATTTTACCTGCAATCGATTTTGCAGCCTGTGGGTTTTCAAGCAAATAAGCTGAAAACTCTTTGTTCATGGCTTGTTCAACAGCCGGTTTTACTTCACTCGACACCAGTTTTTCTTTGGTTTGTGAAGAGAATTTTGGATCAGGTACTTTCACTGAAATAATGGCGGTTAAACCTTCACGTGCATCATCGCCCGTCACAGCCACTTTTTCTTTTTTCAGTAAGCTTTCATTTTCCATGTAGCTGTTGAGGCCACGGGTTAATGCAGCTCGGAAACCTGCGAGGTGTGTACCACCATCTTTCTGTGGAATGTTGTTGGTAAAGCAACGGACATTCTCTTGATAGCTATCGTTCCACTGCAATGCGACTTCGACACCGATGCCATTATCCGCATCCATGGTGAAGTGGAAGATTTCATTTAGATGGGTTTTACCTTCGTTAATATATTTAACAAACTCAGATAAACCACCTTCATAATCGTAGACATGCTCGAGATTAACACGTTCGTCACGCAATACGATACGTACCCCTGCGTTCAGGAACGAAAGCTCTCTTAAACGACGCGCCAAAATATCGACACTAAAAATGGTTTGGCTAAAAGTCAGTTCACTTGGCCAGAAACGAACGGTTGTGCCCGATGTATCGGTTTCACCCACAACTTTTAACGGATATTGCGGATCGCCATGTGCGTATTCTTGCTCATGGATTTGGCCGGCACGGTGAATGGTCAAATGCAATTTTTTTGATAAAGCATTAACAACTGAGACACCTACACCATGTAAACCACCCGACACTTTATAGCTGTTATCATCGAACTTACCACCTGCATGCAGAATGGTCAGAATCACCTCTGCCGCAGACACCCCTTCTTCAGGGTGAATATCGGTCGGAATACCACGGCCATTATCCGAGACGCTGACCGATTCATCTTCATGAATGGTGACCAAAATCTCGTCACAGTGGCCTGCTAAAGCTTCATCAATGGCATTATCCACCACCTCAAACACCATATGGTGCAAACCTGTACCGTCATCGGTGTCACCGATATACATGCCAGGGCGTTTACGAACCGCGTCTAATCCACGTAATACTTTAATACTAGAGGAATCATAAGCCTTTTCATTTGTTTGTTCTGTTTGAGAGACTGATTGAGACTCTGAACTCATGGTTACTCCCTAGTAAATATCTAATCTATCCAAAGATGAGGAAATAAAATTATGGCGCAGCAAGACTGACTTGGCCGTGAACAACATGGAATAATTGAAAGGGAATCGACAGATCATGTAAGTGTTTTAATACCGACGCATGGTCTAAGGTGGTCATAAAAACCTGACTTCCCAACTGACTCAGTCGCTCAATTAAACGTTGTTGTGCAGCTAAATCTAACTCTGCTGTCAGATCATCTAATAATACCACAGTTTCCTTGTTACTCGCATGCAGCATTGCAATTTGTGACAGTTTTAATGCCATGATTAACAACTTTTTTTGCCCGCGAGACAGCACATCATCGGCATTGCCAAATGGCGTTTTTAAGCGTAAATCCGCACGGTGTGGACCGTACTCGGTATAACGCCGATCAAGGTCTTTTTGATGCTGCTGAACCAAGTCCTGTAGGAAGCCCTGCTCGGTATGAAAGCCCGCACTGTATTCCAGCTCAATCTGCAGATTTGGTAACAACTGCTGCAAATCTTCATGGAAAAACTGATTCCATTGTTCAACGATTCCAACACGTTGTGAGTGCAAAATTTCGCCATAATCACTCAGCATTTTGTTCCACGGCTCTAAATCAGCCAAGCTGAGATTACGCCGTGTTTTCAGTAAACTATTGCGCTGCTTTAATGCACGCGAATAATACTGCCATGCAAAATAGAACTCAGGTTCCACGTGGAACATCAACCAATCCAACAATTGTCGTCTCGGTTTAGCGCCGTGATCGATAATATCGGTACTTTGTGGATCGATATGTTGTAAAGGCAATAGTTTTGCCAACTGACCTTGTGTGGCAATGGTATCTCCATTGACCTTAATCAGTTGCTCACCCGAAGCCATTTTTTGCATACCGATCCGTTCACTTGCCGATTGTGCAAACACAATCGCATCACCAGCCTCGTATTGGATATAATGTTTAGGAATATGGGTACGAAACGAGCGACCTGTAGCCAATAAATGGATGGATTCAAGTATTGAGGTTTTCCCAGAACCATTGGCCCCGTAAAAAATATTAAACGGTTGCAACTCATTGAGTGCAACCGCCTTTAAATTACGTACACGCTCGATATTTAAACGCGTAATTTGCATGATTTTAAACTCAAACCATCAACGACCTTAAACACGCATTGGCATGACAACATAAGTTTGATCTGGATGGGCTGGATCTTGAACAAGTACAGATTGATTGGCTTCGCTCATGCTCATTTTCACATCATCACCATCTAAAACGCTTAAAACATCAAGGATATACTGCGCATTAAATGACATTTCCAACGGCGCATCTTGATATTGAATTGCAATATCTTCAACCGCCTCATCTTGTTCAGGGTTATTGGCACGCAACTGTAATGAGTCTTGATTGAAATTCAAGAACACGCCACGAAGTTTTTCATTACTTAAAATTGCCACACGCTGTAATGATTGTTTAAACACATCATGTGCAATAAAGACATGCTTATCACCATTTTTTGGAATCACACGGCGATAATCTGGGAATTTTCCGTCAATCAATTTCGTGGTAAAACGAACGGTAATATCGCCCTGCTCTTTATCACGGCTTGGCGTATTGATGGTGACGTTCAATAATTCACGACCAATCAATAAGGTTAATTGTTCATCTTCAATACTGAGTAAACGCTGTAATTCACCGACCGCCTTACGTGGCACAATGGCCTGCATTGGTGCGGCTGCTGTTGATGAAGCTAACACTTCACATAAGGCTAAACGATGTCCATCGGTAGTGACTGTACGTAGTTGATTTTGATCAATTTCCAACAATGTACCAGTCAAATAAAAACGAACATCCTGAACCGCCATCGCGAAGGCGGTTTTTTCAAATAAACGCTTTAATTCGCGTTGGGTAACCTGGACTTGTGTCCCTTGGCTATTTTCGGTGGTCAATAATGGATAATCTTCTGCTGGAAGTGTACCCAAGACGAAACGGCTGTTGCCCGATTTTAAAATACAACGTTGATCTTCGGTAATTTGTAGATCAATTAAGGCTGCTGTAGGAAGAGATTTACAAATTTCGACCAGTTTTCGTGCAGGAACTGTGGTTTCACCCGCTTCCAAGCAAGCACCTTCTGCTAACGTAGTACTGGCAACCAATTCAACTTCCAAGTCAGAACCTGTAATGGTTAAAGCCTGTTGTGTGGTTTGAATTTTAACGTTTGAAAGAATATTCAAGGTATGACGGCGTTCAACAGCCCCCACCACATGGGATAAAACATTGACTAAACTTTCTTTAGCGATTTTCAAACGCACGATTTTATTCCTCTTACAACAGAAGCCGATATGAATGTTAGCAGTGTACTATGCTGCACTTAAAAATAGTTTGCAACTCTGAAAAATAGATTAACTTTGTAACAAGCGCAGTAAATTTTTATAGTCTTCATTAAAAATAGGGTCTTCTTCACGCAAGCTGACCACTTTTTCACAGGCATGCATCACGGTACTGTGGTCACGACCACCAAAGGCCATACCAATTTCAGGGAAACTGTCCCCAGTTAATTCACGCGCCAACCCCATAGCCAATTGACGTGGGCGTGCATAAATACGGGTACGTTTTGGCCCAATCAACTCTTTCAGTGGAATTCGGAAGTATTCACTCACCACCCGCTGGATGTTTTCCACGCTAATCGTACGCGCACGAATTGCTAAAACATCTTTTAAAGATTCCCGCACCACATCCAAATCAATCACGGTGCCTTTAAAACGTGAAATTGCGACGACTTTATTGAGTGCACCTTCAAGCTCACGTACGTTTGCAACCACTTGTTGTGCAATAAACAAAGCACAGTTTCGCGGTAAATCAACACCACTATTTTCCGCTTTTTTCAGCAAGATCTCGATTCGGGTTTCAATATCGGGCGGTTCTACCCCCACAGATAAACCCCATGAAAAGCGAGAAACTAAACGTGGATCAAGTTCAGTGAGTTCTTTGGGATAACGATCTGAGGTTAAAATAATTTGTTTAGATTCATCCAGTAAGGCATTGAATGTATAAAAGAATTCAACAAGGCTCGCTTCTTTGCCTGCGAGTAAATGGATATCATCAACCAATAACAAGTCTAAAGAACGGCAATTTTTCTTAAATTCTTCAACCTTACCTTTTTGCAATGAACTGACAAAGTCCTGAACAAAACTTTCGGAGGTCATATACATCACACGTGCATTTGGCTTGGCTTGTAATAGCGCATTGCCCACAGCCTGCATTAAATGGGTTTTACCGAGACCTGTTGGGCCATATAAAAATAAAGGGTTATGTTGAGAAGCACCTAACTGGGTTAACACCTTACGGCAGGTTTCAGCAGCCATTTGGTTAGAACGGCCTTCAACAAATAAAGAGAAGGTAAATAACGGATTGAGTTGTCTTTTCTTCGGTATTTTAGTGACATTTTGACTCGGTTGAACCAAATCAGATTCTTTTTTTACCTTTGTTGGAACAGCAACAGGAGCGCTACTCAACGCTGCTGTTGTGGTTGCAGGTTGCTCATTAGAAGACAAAATCGTCCCAGGACGTGAATCAACCAGAATTTCAACCTGACGAACTCGACCTTCCGACAATTGTTCAGCAAGAATAGAAATCAGTTCTAAATGGTTATCTTGAATATAACGCGTCCAATAAGGGTTCGGTGCGTATAAACGCATCACACCATCAACCTCTTCAGCAACCAAAGGACGAATCCACATCGCAAAGACGTTATCAGATAGCTCTTGTCGCAAGCGAGTTAAGCAGTCTGTCCAGAGCATGTGCATCCCCTATATATCCATTTTTTAAATTCAAAAATAAAAAACCGTCACCCCTCATCTTTCAAAGGGGTCGCCATTCTAACCAAGTTATCCACATCTGTCAGGACAATTTATGGGACTTTTGCTGAAAAAGACAGCATTCGTTTATAAATTTAAATTCAAAACCACATGTGCATAACTTTTTGCACAAGCTGTGGATAGTTTTAAGCTCAAAGTTATCCACAAACTATAAAATTAATAAAAACATGCTTATCCACAGTGTAACTTTATGTTTACTCATAAAAAAACATCACTTTCCACAGAAAATATCCACCCTAATAAGAATAAATTTAAATTTTAAAATTTGAATTTACTTATAGGGTTCACTCGAATTGTGGATAACTGAGCATATCGAAATTTAAATTCAAAATCCAAGAATTAAATTTAAATCAGATGGTGGAGTGTTGATAAGCTTGTTTGTAAGCTGTGAATATAGACGAATACTGATATTATTTAAATAGATAGCTTGTGTATATTTTTTGTTTTCAATAAAAGCATATAACTACGAGCAGCTTTATCGCTTCAAAACAGAACAAACAAAATGTAAAGTTTTTGATTTTCCATTGACAGCGTAAACATTGCGCAATAAAATCGCGGACCTTTATAGAAAGATCATTTTGGAGTTTCGAAATGAAACGTACTTTCCAACCATCTGAATTAAAGCGTAAACGCGTTCATGGTTTCCGCGCTCGTATGGCTACTAAAGCAGGTCGTCAAGTTTTAGCTCGTCGTCGTGCAAAAGGTCGTCATAGCTTAACTGTTTAATACTGTTAAGCTGACCAGACTTGGGTGATGACACTTTACAGTTTCGGCACTGAATCTCGTATTCGTTGTGCCGCTGATTATAAAAGTGTATTTGATGGTGCGCTTTTTAAAGTGCATCAGCCCCATTTCCTTTTTTTAGCAAAATTAACCGAACAGCCGAAAAGCCGTTTGGGTATTGTCGTTGCTAAAAAAAAGGTGCGTCGTGCACATGAACGAAATCGAATAAAACGTCTTGCTCGGGAGAGCTTTCGTTTACATCAAGCGCAATTTAATGCTGATATCGATATTGTGGTGATGCCTAAAGTAGGTATAGAAGCAATCGCAAATCAAGAATTACATCAACAATTAGATTTTGCTTGGCAAAAATTACAACGCTTAGCAAAGAAGCATTCCAAAGTCGTTGTGACATCCCTCCAAAATTAGAGATCTCCAATGGTACGTTTACTGCATTGGTTGATAAGATGTTACCAAATCGCAATTAGTCCATTATTGGGTCCTCGTTGTCGCTATATTCCCACTTGTTCGCAATATGCAATCGAAGCGTTGCAGACACATGGCGCGGTCAAAGGTGTATGGCTATCGACTAAGCGAATTTGCCGTTGTCATCCTTGGGGTGGGTCAGGCTATGATCCAGTGCCTCGTAAAGCACTTCGTTTTATTTCGTTTCATCAAATAGATTCTCAAATGCATCACGTTGCTGTACCCTTTCGTGATCGTTTATTCAAGCAAAATCTCTCTAACCATTTGGGATTATAGATATGCAACAATGGGCCAGATTTGCAATTCTTGGAGCCATGTTTGTTACCGCATATTTGCTTATTTTGGCTTGGCAAAAAGATTATGGTCATGCTGCACCAGCACCGCAACAACAAGCGGCTGCTGTGACTGCACATGAAGTATCTGCAGATTTGCCAAATGCTCAAAATGCAACAGCGGCTTCAGACTTGCCACAAGCAAATGCGACTGCATCACAAGCTACAGAACATAATACATCTGTGAGCCAGCAACTGATTTCAGTACAAACTGATCTTTATCACCTGTGGATCAATCCAAAAGGTGGTGATATCGTCCGTATTGAATTGTTAAGCCATGATGAAAGCAAAGACAGCGATAAACCGTTTGTCATGCTGGAAAGTGATGCGAAACGTACTTACGTCGCTCAATCTGGTTTAATTGGTTTAAATGGACCAGATAGCAGCCGTGGCGGTCGTCCAATGTATGATGTTGAAAAAACAGCATATACCTTGGCAGATGCGAAAAGCGTTGCGTCGAAAGATGGTAAAACACATCAAGTGTTGACTGTGCCGTTGGTATTTAAAACACCTGAAGGTGTGGAAGTGATCAAATCGTTCACCTTCACGCAAGGCGATTACCCAATTACCGTTAAACATCAAGTTATTAACCGCAGTCAGCAAAACTGGCAAGGTCAAATGTTTGGTCAGTTAAAGCGTGATAATTCGGATGATCCTGGTAAGTCTTCACAAGGTATTTTCACCTTGGGTACTTATCTTGGCGGCGCTTGGGGTACACCAGATGCGCATTATAACAAGTTAAAATTCGCTAACTTTAATGACGAAAAATTAAATGTTGAAGCCAAAGGCGGCTGGGTTGCCATGGTTCAGCATTATTTTGTGAGCGCATGGATTCCTGGGAACTTAAAACTCACTCAGGCCGATGGTCAGCCATATAATGCAAAATTAGAGTCACGTCAGTCTACGGACGGCATGAATATCATGGGCTTCACCTCTCCAGTGATTAATGTACCTGCAGGTACCTCAATGGAAGTGGATGCTAAGCTTTATTCTGGTCCGAAAGTTCAGTCTGAGCTGAAAGACTTGGCTGATGGTTTAAACCAAACTGTAGATTATGGTTGGTTATGGCCAATTGCGAAATTATTGTTCTTGGGCTTGCAATTCTTCCATAACATTATTGGGAACTGGGGCTGGTCAATTATCTTATTGACGATCTTGGTGAAGTTGATTTTATGGCCACTTTCTTCAAAAAGTTATCGTTCGATGGCGAAAATGCGTGTGATTGCACCCGAAATGCAACGCATGAAAGAAGAATTTGGTGAAGACCGCATGCGTTTCTCGCAAGAAATGATGGCGTTATACAAGCGTGAACAAGTCAACCCATTGTCTGGTTGCTTGCCATTGCTATTACAAATGCCGATTTTCTTAGCCTTGTATTGGGTATTGATGGAATCTGTTGAGCTGCGCCATGCACCATGGTTAGGCTGGATTCAAGATTTATCAGCAATGGATCCATGGTTTATCTTGCCGTTGATCATGGGTGTGACCATGTTCGTTCAGCAAATGTTGAACCCACAACCGACTGATCCAATGCAGGCCAAAGTGTTCCGTATCATGCCAATCATGTTTACGGTATTCATGTTGTTCTTCCCTGCGGGCTTAGTGCTTTACTGGATCGTCAACAACAGTATTACCATTTTACAACAATGGTTTATTAACAAAGGTGTCGAAAAAGACCGTCTCAACAAGGTTGAGCCGAGCGCTTAAGTTCGAACTTTTACTGAATAAATCCGCTTAAGATGGTAATCTTAGGCGGATTTTTCTTTGTCTGTATTTAGGGTTTGAACCCAACAACCCTTGCTTTTTTTAGGTGAATTTAACATGCAACATCAAACCACAATTGCTGCGATTGCTACTCCATTAGGTCGTGGTGGTGTGGGGGTGATTCGACTCTCTGGACCGAAAGCTTATGTGATTGCAGAGCAACTGACCCAGAAAAAGCCCCCTGCGGCACGCATGGCTGGTTTCCGTCAGTTTTGTGATGCCGATGGCTCGGTAATGGACGAAGGCATTGTATTGTGTTTTCCAAACCCACATTCCTTTACCGGGGAAGATGTGGTGGAATTACAAGGTCATGGTGGTCCAGTCATTCAGAATGCGTTATTAGCACGTTTACTGGATTTAGGCGCAACTGCTGCAAAGGCGGGTGAGTTTTCCATGCGTGCCTTTGAAAATGGCAAGATGGACTTGGTACAAGCCGAAGCGATTGCCGATTTGATTGATGCTACTTCACAGGCGGCAGCACGTTCAGCAGTACGCTCTTTACAAGGTGCATTTTCAACCAAAATTAATATGGTTTTAGAGCAACTGATTCACTTACGGTTGCATGTTGAAGCTGCGATTGATTTCCCCGAAGAAGAAATTGATTTCCTGGCCGATGGCAAGATTTTGGCCTTGCTGGATGGTGTACAGGACTCGGTTCAAGCGGTACAGCAGTCCGCACGCCAAGGCCAATTGCTACGTGAAGGTTTACAGGTGGTGATTGCGGGTAAGCCCAATGCGGGTAAATCGAGCCTGTTAAACGCACTCGCTGGTCATGAACGTGCCATTGTGACCGATATTGCAGGGACTACCCGTGATGTGTTGCATGAAAAGATCAGTTTAAATGGCTTGCCGATGACTTTAACCGATACTGCAGGCTTACGTGAAACGGGCGATATCGTCGAGCAGGAAGGGATTCGTCGTGCGATCAAGGAAATTGAACAGGCTGATTTATTGCTGTTGGTGTATGACTTGAATCAAGGCGATGAACCTTTACAGCTGGCACATGAATATTTTGCTGATCATCTGGAGCCAAAGCGTTTATTGTTGATTGGGAATAAATGCGATTTAACTGGACAACAGGCGGAAATGACCGATTATCAGGGCTTCCGTCATATTAGTGTCTCAGCCAAACAGGATATGGGGGTTCAGGCGCTCATAGATGCGATTACAGCGCATGCGGGCTTCCAACCTGAGGAAGACACCTTCATCGCCCGAACGCGTCATTTAGACGCAATGAAGCGCACTCAGCGCTATTTGTCTGAGGCACGTGAGCAGTTGGTGGTGTTTAACGCTGGTGAGCTGGTGGCTGAGTCATTGCGTTTGGCGCAAAATGCATTGGGTGAAATCACCGGTGATTTCAGTGCCGATGATTTGCTCGGCAAGATTTTTGGTTCGTTCTGTATTGGGAAGTAATCAAGTATTTAAGCCATTTTAACAATCATAAAACAAGATAAAAGTACTAATTTATAATGAATTAGTACTTTTTATTCTAAAATATACTGATAATAAAATTTAGTGTAATTATTATACTTTTATTGCTGATTTTTCTTATTACAAAATTTCTGATGAGTTAAAAATGATTGCTTATAAAGTGATTTTTGGGCCAATTACAAAAACAAATCGAGAACAAGCCGAATGGTTGGTTGAGGATTATCTTTCGGCTTTATTACATAATGGTCAAGTCTGCGGTGAGTACTATTTGATCGTACATCAAGGCCTGTTGTGTACCTATATCAATCTGCAAGGTCTTGATGCAAATTTAAAAGAATATCATTGCAAATATGGTATTGAACGATTGAAACGCATTACTGAGTTGTTTGATTGTGAACCATTATGGGAATGTATTGATGATGATGTTCCAGAAAAAAATACCCATTGGCAAAATGCTACTTTCCTTTACCTTTATACCCATATGAATGATTGGCAGTCACCTGTGTGTCGAGGGGATAATGGTTATCCAATACCGATTTTTCTTCTTTCAGGAGAGCATCAGCAACGAGAAGAAATATTTTTTTGGCAACAAGAATATAAGATCTATGATCAAGCTTGGATACATAGTGGCGCTTTGGAAAAAATAGCTTATAAACAATTGGCAACTCCAGATAGTGAGTTAGCAAAAACAGGTCAAAAAATCTGTAAATATATTGAAGAAGTTACAGGTGTACCTACGTACTATTACGTTAAGCGTTATTGGGGACGTAAAAAGAATGAAGATGCTCGGCTGTGCCCAGCTTGTGGTCAAAAATGGAGTATAGATACGGATGCAAAAGTGAATGTTTTTTATAATTTTACTTTTAAATGTGATCCATGCCGTTTAGTCTCACATCTTGCCGTCTCTTATGAAGATGAACGACATGCAGTTATTGGAGAATGGCGGCCATCTAAAATCTAATTAAAATTCATATAAATAAAAGGCTTAGATCGTGATGATCTAAGCCATTGTTGATCAACCTTCTTCTTGTTCTTCCTCTGTTTTTTCTTCTTGTACCACATTTAACGCGGTCATCATGGCGGCCGGTGCGCCTTCTTGGCGAGTACTTTTGAGCTTGATCTGCAAACGCAATTCATTGACTGAATCGGCATTGCGTAAGGCTTCATCATAGCTAATTGCGCCTTCGTTATACAGCTCAAATAAGGCTTGGTCGAAGGTTTGCATACCCAACTCACGCGATTTGCTCATAATCTCTTTCAGTGCGTGGAACTGCCCTTTGAGAATATTGTCTGCAATTAATGGGGTATTCAACAAAATTTCAATTGCAGCACGACGACCTTTGCCATCTTCGGTACGTACCAAGCGTTGCGAAATAATCCCTTTCATATTGGATGAAAGATCCATCAGTAATTGATTGCGACGCTCTTCTGGGAAAAAGTTAATAATTCGGTCCAGTGCTTGGTTGGCATTGTTAGCGTGTAATGTACCTAGACACAAATGCCCAGTTTCCGCAAAGGCAATTGCATGTTCCATGGTTTCTGTGTCACGGATTTCGCCAATCAGAATCACATCGGGTGCCTGACGTAGCGTGTTTTTCAAGGCATGCTGCCATGAATGACAATCAACCCCCACCTCACGATGGGTAATCATTGATTTTTTATGTTTATGCACGTATTCCACTGGGTCTTCAACGGTAATGATATGCCCCGCTGAGTTTTCATTGCGATGGTCAATCATGGCAGCCAAAGAGGTTGATTTTCCTGAACCTGTACCCCCAACAACCAGCACCAAACCACGTTTTTCCATAATCACATTTTTCAGAGATTCTGGTAATTTTAGTTTCTGAAAGGTTGGAATTTCTGAGGTAATGGTACGAATCACCATACCGATTTGTAGCTGTTGTTTAAACACGTTGACACGGAAACGGGAAACATTGGGCACATTGATGGCAAAATTACATTCCCATTCTGTTTCAAACTCTTGACGTTGTTTTTCATTCATCAAGCTATAGGCAAACAGCTTGGTTTTATCTGCGGTGAGTGCTTGTTGCCCCAATGGACGCATCAGCCCTTGCAATTTAATGCTTGGTGGAAAATCAGCAGTGATAAATAAATCAGACCCTCCATATTCCACCACTTTGCTGAGCATGTGAAACATAAAGGTTTTGGCTTCTTCTAATAGTTCCGCGTTATACATTGAGCTACCTAAATTTTTTAGAATGAAGCGAAGTTCATTGCTGTAATACGATGACAATCATCCCGATAGGGGAACATTTTTGTTTCTTGAAAATGAATGATGATAGATCAATGTGACTCGATTTTGACCATTTTATCGTCATCATTTTCACTGTGTTGCTGAATGATACGAATTATTCCAAAAAGCGAGGTGTTGATCTATGTGCTTTTTAAAATTATTAAATAATTATCAATGTGATGGACCTAAATTGTCAGTTTTTTACTGAATCGATCGCTTGCAGCATGCTGTATGGGGGATGTGAACAGGATAAACGAACGTTCCACGTGAAACATCGCATGAATTGGTTGAGTTTTGGTTGTTACTGAGTAAGCTGAACTGTTGAGTGGCTTGAGACTGATTACAATAGCCGCTGATTTTTGAATTGAGTGTCAGACATGTTAAAGAAAATTGGGATGTTCTCATTATTGGGCTGTATTTCAGCGCTGAGTTTTGCCAACGTAGACAGCTTAAAAAACAATTTAAATCAGCAATATCCCAATATCGAAGTCAGCAATATTCAACCTACAGAAATGAAAGGCTTATATAGTGCCAGTCTAGATAATCAGATTATTTACCTGGATGAAAGTGCCCAACATATGTTTGTGGGGTCTATGGTGCGCTTAAAAGATCAAAAGAACCTGACCAAAGATTTAGTCATTCAACAAAATTCGATTGACTGGAAACAGCTGCCTTTAAAAGATGCGATTAAAACGGTCAAAGGCAATGGAAAGCGTCAGTTAGCCGTGTTTTCTGACCCAAATTGTTCATATTGCAAAAAATTAGAAGCTGAATTGGACAAGCTGACCGATGTGACGATTTATACCTTTATCTATGCCCTAAAACCACAATCAATCGCGGTGTCAAAATCGGTGTGGTGTGATGCGAATCCAGCTTATGCATGGAAAAACTTGCTACAAAAGAATGTGCAGCCGAAAGAGAAAAGTTGTGCCAACCCGATTGATCGTAACCTCGAACTCGGTCGTAAACTTGCTGTCGATGCCACGCCAACTTTGATTTTCTCAAATGGTTTAAAAATGGTTGGTGGACGCAGTGCTGAAGAAATTCAGATAATTTGGAAAGAGCTCGGACTCTAATGAAAAAGCTCCCCAATCATCAATTAAAATGAATGGGGAGCCTTCCGAATGGATTTAACTTTTTTTGGTGACGAGTTTATAAAGGAATAAAATAATCACCGCACCTAGCACAGACGCAATAAAACCAGCTGCCGAATTTTCAGCATATAAGCCAAGTAAACGCCCGCCATAGGTGGCGAGTAATGAACCTGCGATACCCAATAAAGTCGTGACAATAAAGCCCGCTTTGTCATCACCTGGATGTATTGCGCGTGCAATTAAACCAGCAAAAAAACCAACAACAATCGCTACAATCAGAGACCACATTATCTTTTCTCCTTGTTTTAAAAGCAGTATTTCTTATTATCCTGCTTGATTTGAGTGTGCTTTGTCTGTAGTGGATTGCCTATTTGTGTCGTATTTTTGTGCGTTCTTGAGCAAAGTTTGTTTATAGCAGGCCATAAAAAAGGCGCCCTAAGGCACCTGAGTAAGGGGCGAACATGGATAAAATGCCAGTCACGGTCTACTCATTAAAGACCGATTTCACCAATAAATGGCAGATGACGGTACTTTTGATCGAAATCCAAACCATAACCGACAATAAAGCGATCTTCGACTTCAAAACCGAGGAATTTCACTTCTAGCGGAATTTCACGGCGTGATGGCTTACTCACCAGAGTACACAGTTCAATCGAATTCGGGTTACGTGTTTGCAGCATTTCAACTACTTTGCTTAAGGTGTTGCCTGAGTCGATAATGTCTTCCACCACCAGCACATCTTTACCATGAATTTCACCATCAAGATCTTTCAGAATCTTGACGTCTCTTGATGAAACCGTGGTGCCATTGACGTAGCTAGAAACAGTCATAAAATCGAGTTCGTGTGGCTTTTCAATGGCACGGCATAGGTCGGCCATAAAAATAACTGAACCACGTAACAGGCCAATCAATACCAGTTCTTTATCACTTTGAGCATAGTGTGCATTGATCTTTTCACCCAGTTCTTTGACTTTGGCTTGAATCTCTTCACTTGAAATCATAATGCGCATTGCAATGGTCATCGGTAGATTCCTAAAACTTAAAAACGGGAAAATAAAAAAGGTGTTGACCTGCAACACCTCGAAATCTTGAGCTAATCCGCCAATTTTAAAACAAAATCACCTTTCATGCACCTTTTGATGATGAAGAATATGTTTCATTTTGAGCAGATGCACGGTCACGTTTTAACAGAACAGCACATCCGACGGCCAATATGATCCACCCAAGTTTTTGTTTATTTAAGCGTTTCGCTTTGGCTATAGGCTTTTTGTCCATAGATATAGGTTGCCTCAATATTTCGGTCATCGCCCATGGTGAATAAGGCAAATAAGCTATCATCAACCGATTTTGAACGTGATTGACGTAATTGTTGTAAGGCAGTTGCTTTGAGATTGAGCACCACAAAATCAGCCTCTTTCCCGATATTAAAGTTGCCAAGTTTGTCATCTAGATCTAAGGCTTTTGCTCCGCCTAAGGTTGCATGATATAGCGATTCAAACGCAGACAGTTTATCGCCTTGCAACTGTTGTACCTTGTACGCTTCATTGACGGTTTGCAATAAGCTAAATGAGGTCCCTGCCCCCACATCGGTTCCGAGACCAACTTTGACTTGTTGTTGCCAGGTTTTGTTCAATGGAAATAAACCGCTACCCAAGAACAGGTTTGAAGTTGGGCAGAAGGCAATTGCAGAATCAGTCTCATGCATACATTTCCATTCCGCATCTTCTAAATGCACACAGTGCGCAAATACCGAACGTTGACCAGTTAAGCCATAGTGATGATAGACATCCAGATAACCCTTTTGCTCAGGGAATAAATCTTTCACCCATGCGATTTCATCTTTGTTTTCACTTAAATGAGTATGTACATAGACATCCGGAAATTGGGCTTTGAGTTGGCCTGCTTTTTCGAGTTGTTCAGGCGTTGAGGTGGGTGCAAAGCGTGGGGTAATCGCATACAGTGCGCGACCTTGACCATGCCACTTTTCGATTAATGCCTTAGAATCCTCATAGCTGCTGTCTGCGGTGTCACACAAGGCTTCTGGTGCATGACGATCCATCATCACCTTACCTGCGATTAAACGCATTTGGTGCTGTGCTGCGGCCTCAAATAAAGCATCCACCGATTCAGGATGTACCGTACAGAACACCAAGGCCGTAGTGGTGCCATTTTTGAGTAGTTCATTGACAAAAAACTTGGCAATGTCTTGCGCATAGGCTTGGTCTTTGAACTGGATTTCGGTTGGGAAGGTATAGGTGTTTAACCAGCTTAAAAGTTGCTCGCCGTAGGCCCCGACCATTTCGGTTTGTGGGAAATGAATATGGGTATCGATCATACCCGGAATAATTAATTGTTCTGGATAATGCTGAATGTCAACGTTTGCAGGAAGATGGGCTTGAGCGTCGTTCCACGTGCCAAACCAGCGAATTTTGCCTTGTTCAGTGATCATGACACCATCTTCGAGATAGCGCACTTGATCGGCAATTTCAGCAGCTTGGGAAACGGTTTTTTGAATATCTAAGAAGCGACCACGAATCACCGTGATTGGAGTAGCCAAAGTCATAACAACCTACAATTTTACTTTTTTCGGTTGATTGTACCTGATTTTGCCAAAGTTACTGGATTATTCGTCTAATTCGCGTGCTGAAAAGGTATATAAATGTGACTCATAATTTAAAGTAACTCAGTTTGGGGAGATCGAAATGTATGTGTTATCTGGGGGAAACACAGAGACAGAGCAAAGCAATCGAAGCAGACTATTTGATCTGATTATGCACTGCCCTACTTTGTATGGGATGTTGCAGCTACTGGCTCAATTGCATCCTACGGCTTATTTAAGTGCAGGTGTGCTTCGGAATACCGTATGGGCACATTTACATGGTCAAAGCTTTGACTTGAACAATTGCGATATAGATGTGATCTACCATGATGCAACTGAGCGTGATCACAGCAGAGAAAAGCAATTACAGCGCGCACTAGCGCTAATCTTTCCTGAACAACAATGGGATGTGGTAAATCAGGCCTTGGTGCATACCTGGTATGGTCAGGATAAGACCGAAAAAATTCAGCCTCTAGTCTCGATTGAGCAGGCTTTGTCACTATGGCCAGACACAGCAACGGCGCTTGCAGTCCGCTTAAATCGCTCAGGAGAATTGGAATTGATCGCACCCTTTGGTCTGCATGATTTATTTGCACTCAAATTACGTTGGAATCCTGCATTGGTCAGCTATGACATCTTTAAACAACGGATTGAATCCAAACAGTGGTTACAGCAATGGCCTAAATTGCAATTAGTGGATGATGCTCAAATAAAAAAGGGCCTTCATTGAAGACCCTTTGGAGATAGTTTGTGTTTATTGTTCTTGGCGTTTGTTATGACGTAACGAGAGATACGCGGTGATGCTCAACACCAGTACGATAAAGCCTAATGAGATCCAGATTGGCATGTGGAATACATCGAGCAATAACATTTTTGCACCAATGAACAATAAGATGATGCCCAAACCATACGGTAAGTAATGCATTTTGCTTGCAGCACCTGCCAATAAGAAGAACATCGCACGTAAGCCCAAAATTGCCATTAAGTTTGCGGTTAACACAATGAACGGGTCACTGGTCACGGCGAAAATCGCAGGAATAGAATCCACCGCAAAAATCACATCAGACGCTTCTACCAAGATTAACACCAAGAACAAAGGCGTTGCCCATAACACACCGTTCTGACGAACAAAGAAGTTATTGCCTTCTAGCTGTGGGGTAATTCGCATGTGTTTGCGTAACCATTTCAGCATTTTGATATCTTCAATATTGGTCTCTTCTTCGTCCTGTCCTTTTAGGAACTTAAAGCCTGTGTAGACGAGGAACGCACCGAAGATATACAGCACCCAAGAGAATTCTTGTACGAACCAAGCACCAATAAAGATAAAAATGGTTCTTAAAATGATTGCGCCGAGTACGCCGTAAAGCAGGATTTTACGTTGGAATGCAGGAGGAATCGCAAAAGCCGCAAAAATCATCAGCCAGACAAAGACGTTATCAATTGCCAGTGATTTTTCCAGTAAATAACCCGCAAAGTATTCCATGGTTTTTTGGTTGGCGATGGTTGCGCCTACGGTTTGTTGCAGGTATAGCCACAAACCACCACCAAAAATCATGGCAACGGTGACCCAAGCAATACTCCAATAAGCCGCTTGCCTGATGGGTACATCTTGGTTTTGTTTTTGTTTAAAGCCTAAAAAGTCGACTATGAGCATGACCGTTACGATTCCGAAGAACGCAACGTACAGCCATAAATTACCGATAGTTTCCATCACAACTCCCTATCTGGCAAATGGACATAAAAAAACCTTGACCAGTTGCCAGATGAATTAAATAAAACATCTGTTTCAACATGATCAAGGTCTTGCCTACATCACGATAACCTGTGATGCTCAGAGTCCGACTTTTTGCAAAGTGTAATGACGAAACTCTGACACCTAAATTGCTCAGTTGCACAACCTAGGCTTGGAGGAGGCTACTCCCCTTGTCAAATTCTGTTATGGATGATGACATCCAAAGATAGGCATAGAATTACATAAATAATCGATTTAAGCAAACTTTCAATGCATAAATTTTAAGCATTTTTTTATGATTGCAGGATTAGGTAAATGCTGGGAGATAGATTAACTTAAAAGCGAAGGCCTATATTGTTCAGAGAATAAGAGATGAGTGCTGAAAACAATCAAAATAAACCGCGGAAATTATTTGTCCCCCGTGACCCTGAAGAAGCCCACCGTGCGGCCACGCCATTAGAACTTTTATTTGACCTGATTTTTGTGGTTGCGATTGCAACCGCAGGACAGCAACTCCATCACGCGATTATTGAAGGTCATTTATGGCATGCTTTACCGACCTATTTTATGGTGTTTTTCGCCCTGTGGTGGGCATGGATGAATTTCACTTGGTTTGCCTCCGCCTATGACAATGATGACACGTTGTATCGCTGTTTGACCTTTGTCCAAATTATCGGATCATTGGTAATGGCGGCGGGTATCCCCGCAGTTTTTCAAGAATATAATTTCGATGTCATTATCATTGGTTATGTGATTATGCGTTTGGCTTTAGTGACCCAATGGATACGCGTTGCCAAGCATGATCCTGAAAGAAGGGTGACAGCCTATCGCTATGCCATTGGTATTGTCTTGGTGCAGTTGGGATGGTTAATTGGTAATTTCAGTGCCATCCATGTGACGCCTGTGTTGTTCCTGATTTTGGTTTTGGCTGAGTTAGCCGTACCGCTGTATGCCGAAAAATATGCGGTGACACCTTGGCATCCACATCATATTGTTGAGCGTTATGCCCTACTCACGATTATTGTGTTGGGAGAGTCGATTATTGGCAGTTTTGCTGCCACTCAGGAAGCCTTTGCCAATCATGACGTGAACTTCAAAGAAATCTTTTTAGTGATTGGCGGCTTATTGATGATGTTTGCCATGTGGTGGGTCTACTTTGATCGCAGTCATCATCACCATCAACGTCATGGGGTGCAGCCTTTTTTATGGGGTTACGGCCATTTTTTTATCTTTATCAGTATTGCAGTCCTAGGTGCAGCTTTAGCGGCCTCGGTCGATGTTTCAACACATCATGCTCACATTTCCAGTCAAATGATGGGATGGATGATTGCGATCTGCTTGGTGGTTTATAACACCTATATTTGGCTATTTTATGAGACCTCCTATTTGTCGGGATGGGGACGTTGGCTTTATCCAATGACGATTTTGATCCTTTTCTCGATTCCTTTTTTCTTTGCCGATATTGGCTATATGATTTTTGCGATGGCGGTGGTTTA
Organism: Acinetobacter sp. ESBL14; assembly: GCF_036668815.1. Classification (NCBI taxonomy): domain Bacteria; kingdom Pseudomonadati; phylum Pseudomonadota; class Gammaproteobacteria; order Moraxellales; family Moraxellaceae; genus Acinetobacter; species Acinetobacter sp. ESBL14. Next base: position 26,282 of record NZ_JAZEVS010000011.1, on the reverse strand, counting down.
TATCCTCCGTCTCATGCTTTCCAAAGCGTATTTGATCAATTGCCATGATCAGCAACAGCTGGCATCAAACAAATAATCAAAGCCTCCCAATATGGAGATGAGCAGACAGGCGAATGAGCAATGCATTTGCCTGTTCTAATTAAAAATTTTCAAAATTTCTGTGCGTAAAAATTGGTGTCGTGGGTTATGTGTGACATGTTCATGCCAATACATCCCCATGTTGATTTTAGGCAATTCAATCGGCAGTGCATGGATCTTTAAATGCTTCGCATAATGTAGATTTTTCAGAATACTTTGTGGAATCGTTAGCACTGCATCGGGGTATTGGGCCAAAACTTGTAGTGCGGTTGAATAGTGTTGGCAACGTAGGAAAATTTGACGAGACAGCTGTTGCCGATTTAGATAAATATCTTCCAGCAATAAGCCAGTCCGCCGTGATGACACACCAATATGCGGTGAGGATAAATACTGAGATAAACTGATCTCAGGCTGCTGGGTACACACCACAAAATGGTCGTCAATCAGGTTTTCAAACTGTAAATGATCCTGATGCGGTTGCACCAGATCAATCACAAAATCGATTTGTTGCGCTGAGAGATCGGCCAGCATATTTTTACGATCCAGCTTGGAACTCAAGAACTGAATGTTCAGATTCAATTGGGCAAAATGATGCACCAATTGTGGAAAAATAATCGGTTCGATTTCATCATGAATGGCAATTTTTAGGCTGTGCAGCATGTTCGGCATAAAGCCTTGCTGGGGCACGGCAATCTGTTGAATCGCCAGTAATGCTGTTTGAATCGGCTGATAAATTTGCTCGGCATAAGGTGTTGGCAGCATTTTTTGCCCGCTTCGAACAAATAACTCGTCTCCAAGTTGTGTACGCAAACGTTGCAAGGCATGACTGACTGCAGATTGGCTGATACACAACAATTGCGCAGCTTTGGAAATGCTCTTTTGTTCAAAAATCGCAATAAACAGCGGATATAAATTGATATCAATACGATGAAAGTGAGCCACTTCCAGTGGGCTGGTATTATGAATCTGATTCATAGTTTTGAATAAAATAAAATCATTTCATTCATAATAAATTTTCGCTTATGGTGATGTAAAGCAGCGAATCAATATTCGCCATATTTTAGATTGAGGGAAATGAGGATGTTTGCATTATCTGAACGCGCACAGGATTTTATTGCACGAACGCAAGCCTTTATTCAACAAGAAATAGAACCGATTGAAAAAGCCTTCTGGGATGAAGTCCATCATCTGAATGTCGATGGAGACTGGACGCAATGGCAATGGCCTGAGCAACTGGAACAGCTGAAAAGTAAAGCCAAAGCAGCGGGCTTATGGAACATGTTCTTGCCTGATGCAGAACTGGGTGCAGGTCTGTCGGTACAGGAATATGCGCATATCGCGGAACTGACAGGACGCAGTCTGCTCGCCCCGACGGTTTTTAACTGTAATGCGCCTGATAGTGGCAATATGGAAGTGTTATGGCGCTATGGCAGTGAGCAGCAAAAACAACAATGGCTACACCCTCTCCTCGCGGGCGAAATCCGTTCCGTATTCTGCATGACTGAACCTGCAGTGGCCTCCAGTGATGCCACCAATATGCAAGCCACGGCGGTGATTGAGGGCGATGAGATCGTCTTGAATGGACGCAAATGGTGGTCATCGGGTTTGGGTGATCCCAATGCCAAAGTGATTATTTTCATGGCCTATACCCCAGATCCTAGTAAAGACCGTCATCATCAGCATTCGATGGTATTGGTGCCAATCGATACGCAAGGGGTAACGATTGAACGGATGTTGCCAGTCTTTGGTGATTACGATGCCCCGCATGGACATGGGCAAGTCAATTTCGACCAAGTGCGTGTGCCAGTGAGTAACTTTATTGGCGGTGCTGGGCAAGGATTTGAAATTGCACAAGGGCGTTTAGGGCCTGGGCGGATTCACCATTGTATGCGTTGTATTGGCGCAGCTGAAAAAGCATTGGAGCTGATGATTGATCGAGGCATGTCACGTAAAGCCTTTGGTAAAGAAATTCTCAAACTCGGTGGTAATTTAGAGCGTGTTGCAGATGCGCGGGTGCAGATCGATCAAGCGCGCTTATTGACCCTCTACGCCGCTTATAAGATGGATACGCAGGGCAATATGGCGGCATTGACAGAAATCTCTGCGATTAAAGTGGTGGCGCCGAGCGTCTTGCAATATGTGGTCGATATGGCGATCCAGATTCACGGTGGTGAAGGCGTTTCACGCGATACCCCACTGACTGCATTTTTCAATCAAGCGCGTAGTTTACGTTTGGCCGATGGACCTGATGAAGTGCATAAAGGCATGATTGCCAAACTCGAACTGAAAAAACGTGGCTATGCTCGTTGATAAGGAACATACAACAATGACAATGATTGATATCGGTGGACAGGTTCGCCATGGCGAAGAGCTGGATATTGCAGCGGTTGAAAACTGGCTAAAAAACCAAGGTGTGGATCTGCAAGGACAGGCACAACTGACCCAATATTCAGGGGGCGCATCGAATTGGACTTATCGGCTACAGTATGACAATGCCGACCTGATCTTACGTCGCCCACCGAAAGGCACCAAAGCCAAATCAGCGCATGATATGGCGCGTGAATACAATGTGCAGAAGCATCTTGCGCCGTTCTACCCTGTGCTACCTGAAATGATTGCGCTGTGTCAGGATGACAGCGTCATTGGTTGCGATTTCTATGTCATGAAACGGATCGAGGGCATTATTCCGCGTGCCAATTTACCCAAAGAATTACAGCTGGATGAGCCACAAGTACAGCAGCTGTGTCTGAATGTTCTGGATAAATTGATTGAGCTGCATCAAGTCCCTTATCAAGGCACAGAGCTAGAAAAATTGGGTAAAGGTGAAGGCTACTGCCGCCGTCAGGTTGAAGGTTGGGATGCACGTTATAACAAAGCCCTGACACCGAATGTACCTGATTTTGCCTTTGTGCGTCAGTGGTTACTGGAACATATCCCAACTGATGCAAAAACCTGCGTGATTCATAATGACTGGCGTTTTGATAATGTCATTTTAGCTCCACAACAACCGACGCAAGTGATTGGCGTGCTGGATTGGGAAATGGCGACACTCGGTGATCCTTTGATGGATCTGGGCAGCGCCCTCGCCTACTGGATTCAAGAGGACGATGATGCCTTGATGAAATCTAGCCGCCGTCAGCCGACCAATTTAAAAGGCATGCTGACACGGCAACAGGTGGTGGATTACTATCTGGAAAAGACTGGTTTACAGCCTGCCAATTGGGCTTTTTATGAAGTGTTTGGTTTGTTCCGTTTGGCAGTGATTGCGCAACAGATTTATTATCGTTATTACCATCAGCAAACCGATAATCCAGCCTTTAAAGATTTCTGGATCATGATTCATGCTTTACATATTCGGGCTTTAAAACTGATCGCGCAAAACAATCCGCAAGCACGACCATTAATTGCTGAATATGGTGCAAAACTACAGGATATTTTAAAACGATGACCACAATTTATTTGGTACGACATGGGCAGGCATCTTTTGGTGCAGCAAGTTATGATCAACTTTCAGCCAAAGGTGAACAGCAGGCACAGGTCGTCGGTGATTTTTTTAAACAGACCCTGAAGCAAACACCGCTGATTGTGGCAGGTTCGATGCAACGTCATCAGCAAACAGCACAATTGGCTTTATCACAAAGTTTTCAGGATGCACTGATACAAACAGAATCGGATTGGAATGAGTTTGATCATCAGCATGTGTTTGCCCAATACGAACCGCGTTTTAATCAACCTGAATTGCTGAAACAGGATGTCGATTTGATGGCGAATCCTCGTGCTTACCTCGCCAAAATTTTCGATGGAGCCATCGACCGCTGGATTGGCGAGCAGTATGACCATGAATATCATGAGACCTGGTTAGGCTTTCAATCGCGTGTACAAAGTGCTTTGCACGGTTTGTGTCAGCATATTGATGCCACGCAACCCCGTCAGGCCGTGGTATTTAGTTCTGGCGGTGTGATTTCTGTGGCGGTCGGTCAGGTGTTGGGATTGAATGCCAAACAGATTTTTGCACTGAATTGGTCGATTGCCAATGCCAGTATCACTACACTGCGTTGGTCAGATGATCGTTTGCAATTACTCAGTTTTAATGAGCATCATTATTTAAAAGCGCGTGATGCTGAACTTTTAACATGGATTTAAAAAAATAGGTGGCAGGCATGGCAAAAACCATTTTAATTACAGGTGCAAGTTCAGGTTTGGGCGCAGGTATGGCGCGTGAATTTGCCGCCAAAGGCTATAATCTGGCGCTTTGCGCACGACGTTTAGAGCGTTTAGAAGCCTTACAGCAAGAGCTGCAAAAGCAGTTTTCGATACAGGTCAAGATTAAAACCCTAGATGTGACCCATTACGATGATGTGTTCACGGTTTTTCATGCCTTTCAGCAAGAATTTGGCACGATTGACCGAATTATTGTCAATGCAGGTGTTGGCGATGGTCGCCGTATTGGTAAAGGGCATTTTGAGGTGAACCGCGCTACCGCGGAAACCAACTTTATCTCGGCCTTGGCACAGTGTGAAGCCGCAGTTGAAATCTTTAGAGCGCAAAATAAAGGCCATTTGGTGGTGATTTCTTCGATGAGTGCGATGCGTGGTTTACCGAAGCATTTATCGACCTATGCCGCCAGTAAAGCCGCGGTGGCGCATTTGGCGGAAGGGATTCGTGCGGAGTTGCTGCATACCCCAATTAAAGTCTCAACGATTTTCCCGGGATATATTCGTACCGAGTTGAATGAGGGTGCTAAGAAATTACCGTTTGAAGTGGATGAGATAATAGGAAGTAAGGCCTTGGTCAAAGCCATTGAGAAGGAACCTGTGAAGGCTTATGTACCGCAGTGGCCGTGGTTGCCAATGGGGATTGCAATGAAGATTTTGCCGTTAAAATTGGTGAATAAATTGAGTTGATTGCCATTTAAAATGGATTGGACAAATATGTTTATTCGGCATGGATGCCGCCTGTCGCGATCTGAATTAATATAACTTCGAGGAAATGTGATACTCGGAAACGTCATCTGCAACCTGCGTGGTTTAAGTAAGAGACTGTTTCTGCGATATATGTTGATCAATGCAAGAAGAGGACAGGTTTTGCAGATGACAATGGTTTTGCCTACTTTTCCCGAAAGAAAAGTAGGGCGAGCCGCAGGCTGATCCAGAAATTAGATAAGAACTTGCAAGACTCCGTTGAGACAAGAGTTTTTCAATAAGTTAGAGAAAGTGTTGAGGTTAATTACGACAAAGCCGTAATCAACTTTTGGTGTAAACCACCAAAACCACCATTGGACATGATCACCACCGCATCACCCTCACCTGCTTCATTGACCACACGGGCAATGATCTCATCTAAAGAGCGGCTGACTTCAGCCTTGTTTGCTGATGCTGAGATCACCGGTTGTAAATCCCAATCCAAGCCCTCTGGTTGATACCAAATCACTTCATCGGCCAAACGTGCAGAATGTGCTAAACCATCTTTATGGCTACCCATACGCATGGTGTTAGAACGTGGTTCAATGATCGCCCACAACTTACGCTCGCCTAGACGTTTACGTGCGCCATCGAGTGTGGTTTCAATCGCCGTTGGGTGATGGGCAAAGTCATCATAGACTTCGATGCCGCGCACGGTGCCTAATAGCTCCATACGGCGTTTCACCCCGCCGAAGTTGGATAAGGCTTCACAGGCTTGCGCAAGGCTGACACCGACGTGCTGTGCCGCTGCAATCGTTGCCAACGCATTGGCAACACTATGCTGCCCTGTCATATTCCATTTCACTTCACCGACCACTTTGCCGTGCTCAAGCACTTTAAAGTGACTGCCATCGGCACTGATTAGTTCAGCAGATAATGCGGCTTGCTCATTTGGCTCAAGACTGGTACGAACCACAGGGGTCCAGCAGCCCTGCTCTAATACTTCATCAATATTGGTTTCAGTAATCGGTGCAATAATACGACCTTCGCTTGGAATGGTACGCACTAAATGATGGAACTGTTTTTGAATCGCAGCCAGATCATCAAAAATATCGGCGTGATCAAATTCGAGGTTGTTGAGAATCGCGGTTTTAGGGTGATAGTGAACGAACTTAGAACGTTTGTCGAAGAAAGCAGAATCATATTCATCTGCTTCAACACAGAAATATTGACCGCCACCTAAACGTGCACTTTCACTGAAACCCAGTGGTACGCCGCCAATCAAGAAACCTGGATTTAAGCCTGCTTGATCAAGCACCCAAGCCAACATGGTGGTGGTGGTGGTTTTACCGTGTGTGCCCGCGACACCAAGTACATGTTTGCCTTGGAGCACATGATCGGCCAAGAATTGTGGACCAGAAATATAAGGCAGGCCTTCATTCAGCATGTATTCAATCGCATCAATACCACGTTTCATAGCATTGCCGACGATGACAAGATCAGGATGTGGTTGCAAGTGGCTACGGTCATAGCCCTGCATCAATTCAATACCTGCATTTTCCAGTTGAGTCGACATCGGTGGATAAACATTGGCATCTGAACCTGTGACTTTATGTCCTAAATCTCGTGCGAGTAGAGCCAAAGACCCCATAAATGTGCCACAAATACCCAAAATATGCAGATGCATAACGCGCCTTCTCCACTGCTTTTCATACAGCACGGTATCGTATGTATGATTGTCGTTATCAATAAAAATCAAACGCAACGATAGCAAGGCTTGCATGTAAAAGATAGTCAAAATTCGTTGTTGTTGTTTACTTATAATGATGCGGATAGATGCTAATATTTCAACGATTTTACTGGCATGCTATTCCCTATTGTTCAACCCTGATTTGGATAAAAGAACACGATGTTGAGCCCGACACTTTTAGCGCTATGTTTGTTGATTCTTTCTAACTGTTTTATGACCTTGGCATGGTATGGGCATCTGAAGATTTTGCATGATGCACCGCTCTGGCAGGCCATCTTATTTAGCTGGTGTATTGCACTGTTGGAATACAGTTTTATGATTCCTGCCACCAAATTGCTCAACCAGCATGGCTGGAGTCTGGGCGAAATGAAGATTACCCAAGAAGTGGTGACTTTATTGGTATTTGTGCCTTTTATGATTTTTCTATTTAAACAACCCTTCAAACTGGATTATGTCTGGGCGATGCTGTGTTTAATGGGGTGTGTCTATTTCGTTTTTAGAAATCAGTAAATCACAATGGCTCGGATCAAACATGGTCTGAAGCCCTTCACCATTGTGAGATACGCATTCAGCTCTATTTGGCTGGGTGCTTACAGGCATTTTTTAAAATTTTGCTAAACTTTTGATCTCTTGCCGAAGGATTTTCATATTCAAAGCCATAGTCACTGTCCATTGTTGTTGTGGATAATGCACCATTGGGCTCAAAATTAGACAAGGCATAGCTATAGGTCTCATCGTCACAGTACACACGATACTGTGTAATTGAATAAAGCGTACCGAGCTCAGTCGGGTTCATATAATATCCTGTCATCAATACAGGTTCTCTTTCATCGGTATGTGATGAACCGGTGACAATGAATTTCTCATAGGCTTTACCCGTGAGTGCATCACTGTTAATTTCGCCATTATAGCCCTGTGCTTTATTTAACGATTTAAAGGTTTTTTGAAACTCATCGAGATTTAAATTCACTAAAGCGGCATTGCTGTATGCTGTGAAAAGTGTGATTGCCAATAGGCTTAACCGTTTTTTCATTATTAATGCTCTTGTTGATTTTTAAGCTCCCCTATTATTATTGAAATATAGCGCTATGTCATTGTTAGCACACTTTATTTCATTTTTTCCTAAAAAATATAGTTGCAGTCGTTCAGTTAAATTTTCGTGAGATGAAAAATCAGTCTATAATAATCGGGTTCTGAATCCTCTAAAGCTTGGCTCTCGTCGAGATTTATCTTCTTTAATTTTTGTCTCTGGAACATTAGCAATGAATGCGGCCGCAGCACAAGACGCTCAACCACTTGTTGGAATTATCATGGGTTCTCAATCAGATTGGGCAACTCTCGAACATACTGCCAATATGCTTAAACAGCTTGGTGTCCCATTTGAAGCGGAAGTTGTTTCTGCACACCGTACCCCAGACCGTTTGTTTGAATATGCGGAAACTGCACGTGATCGTGGTATTCAAGTGATTATTGCAGGTGCCGGCGGTGCAGCACATTTACCGGGTATGTGTGCAGCGAAAACTGATTTACCTGTGCTTGGCGTGCCTGTAAAGTCTTCAATTTTAAATGGTGTAGATTCATTGCTTTCGATTGTACAAATGCCAGCAGGTATTGCAGTCGGTACTTTGGCCATTGGTCAGGCTGGCGCAACCAATGCAGCGATTATGGCGGCGCAGATTTTAGGTTTAACCCGCCCAGACATTGCAAAAAATGTAGCGGACTTCCGTACCGCACAAACTGAAAAAGTGTCGAATAATAATATCCCTGGTCATGAATGAGGATAAGCAAAGCAACGCTTTGCCCGAATGTAAGGCGAAGACTTTGTCTGAGCAAAAGAGTTATAGATATGAATAAAACCATCGGTATTTTTGGTGGTGGACAGCTTGGTCGCATGATGGCGCAAGCAGCCTTACCACTGAATATTCAATGTACTTTTTTTGAAGCAGAAACGGATTGCCCTGCTGCAATTTTAGGTCCTGTATTTTCTAGCCAAAACCCGCAAGGCTTGCAAGATTTTATTGCCAGTGCGGATGTGTTTAGCCTTGAATTTGAAAATACGCCTGTTGCAGATGTAGATGTGTTGACGCAAAGCAAAACCTTGTACCCACCTCGCCTTGCTTTGGCGACCGCACAAAATCGCTTGGCAGAAAAAAGTTTGTTTGACGAACTGGGTATCCCAGTTGCGCCGTATCGTGCTGTGGATAGCTTGGACAGCTTAAAACAAGCGGTGACGGAATTAGGCTTACCCATCGTCTTAAAAACCGTAACAGGTGGTTATGATGGTAAGGGCCAATTCGTATTACGTACGCAAGATCAAATCGAGACAGCTTGGGCTGAACTCGGTCCTGCGAAAAGCTTGATCGCGGAAAGTTTTGTCAAATTCAGCCGTGAAGTTTCGATCATTGCAGTACGTGGTCAAAATGGTGATGTGAAAACTTGGGCATTGGCCGAAAATCACCACCATAACGGTATTCTGTCGCATTCAATTGTACCTGCACCGAATAGTGTCGATTTGCAGCCTGTGGCACAGGACTATATTACCCGTTTGTTAAACCACTTAAATTATGTCGGTGTGTTGACGCTTGAATTGTTTGTCACTGAACAAGGTTTATATGCCAATGAAATGGCATGTCGTGTACATAACTCGGGTCATTGGTCGATTGAAGGTGCAATTTGCTCGCAGTTTGAAAACCATATTCGTGCAGTTGCAGGCTTGCCATTAGGTTCTACAGAAGTCATTCGTCCTACAGTGATGATCAATATTATTGGTCAACATCCCAATTCTGAGGATGTTTTGGCGCTAAATGGCGCACATTTACACCTCTATAATAAGTCTGAGCGTACAGGTCGTAAGCTGGGTCATATTACCTTGATGCCAAATAATACAGATGATTTAACGGATTTATGTCGTCAATTGGCTCAGATTTTACCTGTCCCATTGGCACTAACCGCAGAAATGACGCTCTAAACTTATCCACAATTCCTAAAAAGCGATCTTCGGATCGCTTTTTTATTGCAGGTTGATTTTAAATTTAAACTTTTAAATTTAAAAACTGATAAATAGAAGTTGTGGATAACTTAATTGTGGATTTTGAATTTAAAACAAGGGGGTGATTTGAATTCAAAATATAATGAATGACTTTAAATTTATTTGCTGAGAATAAGCTGCGTTGAGTTGTTTTATTTGAGATTGTATAAAAAGAAAACAGTGATTTACTTGCTTTGGAATAATCGTTATAACAAATAGATAAAAAGATTCTAAATAAAAAAATTGGCTAAGCCTGTGGGAGGGTCTGATGTCCGAAAAAATTGAAATTGCTCGAATAAAAATGCAGAGTCCTTTAACCAATGCGATGGATGGTGAGGTGCGGTGGTCACCTTTAAAATCTTTATGGGTGTTTAGTCATTTGGCGATTGCATTGATTGGTGGTGCGCTGACATTTTCTTTCGATGCACTGTTGGTATTTATATTAACGACAGCTTTTACTTTGTGTTTTGGGCATTCTTTGGGAATGCATCGTAAATTGATTCATCACAGCTATAAGTGCCCAAAATGGCTAGAATATTTTTTGGTTCATCTGGGGGTGCTGGTTGGCTTGGCTGGGCCATTTGGGATGGTACACACCCATGATTTAAGAGACTGGGCGCAAAGACAAAAGCAATGCCATTCTTATTTGCGTCATGGTGAAAATATGATGAAGGATGGTTGGTGGCAATTACATTGTGACCTTAGATTAAAGCACCCACCTGTGTTTAAACCTGAATCTCATTTGAAGGATAATTGGGTTTATCAATTTATGGAAAGAACGTGGATGCTGCAACAGCTGCCATTGGCAATTCTTTTGTTTATTTGTGGTGGTTTTGCATGGGTGATTTGGGGAATTTCCGCGCGTATCGTTGTTTCTGTGATAGGACATTGGTTGATTGGTTATTTTGCTCATAATCATGGGGAAATGGACAATGAGGTGATGGGTGCTGCTGTTCAAGGGCATAATGTGAAATGGGCTTCGTATATTACCATGGGTGAATCGTGGCATAACAACCATCATGCTTATCCTGAATCAGCAATTTTAGGAATCTATGAGAATCAGCCTGATCCGGGTTGGTGGGCTTTAAATGCTTTAAATAATTTGGGCTTGGTTTGGGATATTGTGTTGCCTGAAAATTTATCGCATCGTCATAATTTAAAAGCACTGACCTATAGGGCAATACAGGGTAAAGGGACTAAGGCGCCTTTTAAATGTCCTGTATTGAGTTTGATTCGTTAGTTGTATGCAGTGTCGAAAAAAAGCTTGGTGGAGTTAACTTCATTAAGCTTTTTTTTATGTGCGATGGTTTTAAATTTAAAAAACATGTGGTGGTTTTCTGTGGATAACTTGGTTGTGGATTTTGAATTTAAAATCAGGTGGGTGGTTTGAATTTAAAACTAGCTTGATTGTGGTTATGTGTTTTTAAATTCAAAAATAATCCTGGGTTTTAAATTTAAAAGAACTGCGTTGGTTTGGGTTTAAATTTAAATCAATGGCGTGTGGATATCTATTGTTTTCATGATTTAAGTGCTTGGATTTGTGTTGGTTCGATGTTTTATTCTGTGTTTGATTGGCTTTTAGGGGTGAAATGAATTTAAAAGTGGATAACTTTTTTAAATTTAAAAGGGTTGGTTTGGTGGTTATGTTTTTTGAATTTAAATGAGGGGTGTTGATAACTTTTAAATTTAAAACAAAGGTGAAATTATGAATTTAAAAAGCGTATTTTAAATTTAAAACCCAAAAATGAATTTAAAGTTACGTTTCCAAACTATACATCTTGATCGAGCATGTTAAGGTGGAAAGGAAATTTAAATTCAAAAGTTTTGGTTCAGTCATGAAACGTCATTTTTCTTTTTTTCTAGGCACTGCCTTATTTACTTTTTTTAATCAGGCGCATGCTGAGCTTGTGATTAACGGTGCAACGGTTTCGACACCGACCACAGCTGCTGCTGTTAGTAGTAATTATACGCCAAATACCAACTTTCAGGGCTGTATTGCCAATTTACGTTCACAGGCGATTGCATCCGGTGTATCGGGCGCAAGCTATGATCGTTATACCCAAAATTTAAGCCCAGATTATTCGGTGATTGATCGTCTGAATTATCAACCTGAATTTTCGACACCAATTTGGGATTATTTGTCGGGCCTTGTGGATAACGAACGCGTACAGGCTGGGCAGCAAAAACTCACCCAACACCGTGCAGTCTTAAACCGCGTTGAACAGGCCTATGGTGTACCTGCAGAAACAGTAGTTGCCGTTTGGGGGGTAGAAAGTAATTATGGTGATATTTCGGGTAAATATCCTTTATTACAAGCACTCGGTACGTTAAGTTGTGAAGGTCGCCGTCAAAGTTATTTCCGTGGTGAGTTTTTTGCCACCATGCGGATTTTGCAACGTGGTGATTTAACTCAAGATCAATTGTATGGTTCATGGGCAGGGGCTTTTGGTCATACTCAATTTATGCCATCGACCTATGAACGTTTAGCGGTTGATTTTGATGGCGATGGCCGCCGTGATTTGGTTTCAAGCACCACCGATGCCTTGGCTTCGACTGCAAATTTCTTAAAGCGAGCAGGCTGGCAAACCGGTATGCCATGGGGCTTTGAGGTCAAAATTCCACAAGGTATGTCCATCTCTGGTGAAAGCCGTCGTAATAAAAAGCCATTGAATAGCTGGATTGCACAAGGCGTCACCCGTGCCGATGGGACAGCATTGATTCAAGGCAATTTATCGGGTAGCACACCGGCAGGACTCATGTCACCAGCAGGGGCTAATGGTCCAGTGTTCTTGGTGTTTAAAAACTTTGATGCGATTTATAGCTATAACGCAGCCGAGAGCTATGGTTTAGCCATTGCGCATTTATCTGATCGTTTACGTGGTGGTACGCCATTTTTAACCACGTGGCCAACTGATGATGCAGGTACATCACGTGCTGAACGTCGTGAAATTCAACAGTTCTTAGTTCAGCGTGGCTATGATATTGGTGCTGTTGATGGTTTGATTGGTGATAAAAGTCGTCAAGCCATTCGCCAAGAGCAGAGCCGTCTCGGTTTAAACCAGACGGGGCGTGCTGGACAGCAGATCTTACGTGCCTTCCGTCAGGAACAGGCCAAGCAAATGATGCAATAAAGTGGCTTCGATAAAACAAAAAGGTCTGCTTAATGCAGACCTTTTTTATCTTTCAGTTTTATGGTGCTGCGTCTAATTTCACGGCCTCTAAAATATCAAAAATCACCGCAGTCACATCTTGGCTTAAATCACGATCATTGAAGATCTCAAAAGCGGTGATGGTGACATCAGTATCACTGGGTAATTGTTTTTGTTCTTCTTCAATCAAGTGTTCAATCGGTAATAACGTCTGTTTAACTTCTAAATGCAGTATCTCGTCATATGCTACATTTTCATCTTCAAGCTCAATTTCCTGCTCATTGAAATAAGGAATTAAAATAGAGTGCAGATATGGGCTAATATCTTGAATATCCAAAAGTTCGACATCACGAGTTTGTTCAATCGTACTGATGTGGTCGTTCACTTCAATTAAGATATGATAATAACTCATGCTGATCTCCATTAAGGCTAAGATGATGTTTTAACACCACAATAACATGAATAAATCAAAACAATCGACCCATTCTTGTTATTGCTTAGCAGATCATCTTATATCGACCTATTCTGTGAGATTGATCTGCTTTTAATTTGAAAAACCGAGTAACTTGAGATCCGTATCTGTTAACTGAAAATCTTTGGCATCTTGATCTTTAATACGTGGATACATTAAAGATTTAGGGTCACGGGTGTGCTTGAGCCCCAAAGCATGACCAAACTCATGTGCTAAAGTTAAACGTAGATCATCGATTGAAGAAAACTCATAAATAAAAATCTGTTTTCCATCAAATTGACCTTTGTGCAGTACTTCAGGCTTAAAGGTTTCATTAAATTCATTCACAGAAGCACTTAATTGCTGATGAATCTGCTTTGATTTTTCAGCCTGTTGCTGATTTTGCTGAACTTTATGATTGTATTCAGTAATCTTGGCTTGTAGCTTCTGAGCTTGTTGCTGCAATTGCTGCTGCTGTTTTTGTAAGGCAATGAACAGTGCTTTATTGCTGCTGTCAGCCTTATATTGCGCTAAACCTTGTTGATATTGCTGAGCTTGGTTTTCATAAACTTGCTTTTGACGCTCAAGTTGGGCACTGCTTTCAGCTAAGTCAGCATTAACTTTTTGTAGCTGCTCATTTCGACTCACCCAATTCTGTTGTTCCTGCTCAAGTTGACCTAAACTTTCAGCACGTTTCATGCTACGAATTTGACGTTGATCAAACACCAGATTGATTGCAAATTCAGCCTCAGGGTCATACACAAAATATTTTTGCCCCGTGTTTTTTTCCCAAATTGCTGCTGCTTGTTTACTTAAGGCAACCATTTGTGCTTGATCAATATTTAAGCGTGGATCAAGTTCTGCGATACGGTAGCGTAAAGGTTGCTCTGTGCTGTAGCGAATTTGTGGCTGTGCCGAGGCCGTTGAGGAAATTTGAGCAAAAGCCGTGACTGGGGCTAGCACGCTAAAACATGTAGCCAAAAGTAGAGATAAAAGACGCATAATAGGAGATAAAACATGAAAGAGGTCACATTTTAAGCGAAAAAAGACAGTAGTCAAATTGATGTAAAAGGATGCGCCTTATGAGTTTTAACGATATTTCCGTAAAATGAATAAAAATACATTTGTAGACATATAGCTAAAAAATCGTGATAAAAAAACAAGATTTGTTTATTAAATGATCTAAAAATAACATCAGAACAACTGTTTATTTTTTATTTTAAGTCGGCTTGATTGATAAAAATTTCTCGAAACATTTAGAAAACATATTTTTTTCTGCTTCAAAAAATACATTCTATTTCACATAAAATATTTATCTATTTGTACAAAAACTATACTCAAAGTCTAGTTAATGTTAATTCTTGTAACTGTTTTTCCTGAAATCAATTTAATAAATGGCTTTTACGAGGTCTTTATCCGAATCGGTGAGTGCAAATTGCTGTAGATTTTGTTTTTGGATCACAGGGTACATTAGTGAGCTTGGATCATTGGTATGTTCTAAGCCAAGCGCATGTCCAAACTCGTGTGCCAGTGTGAAACGGAGGTCGTTCATTGATGAAAATTCATAGATCAGAATCTGTTTACCGTTGAAATGGCCTTTATGGAATAAGTGGGGCTGAAACACTTGATTAAATTGACTTGCGGATGCAACCAGTTGTTGATTGTTCTGATTTAAATTCTGGATCTGTTGATTGAGTTGTTGCGTACGTTGATTGTGTTCTTGAACTTCCTGTTGTAGTGCTAAAGACTGTTGTTGTAATGCTTGCTGTCTTTGTGAAAATTGTTGTGCCAAGTCTTTTGAACTGGAACGACTTTGATTGAAACGCTGTACTTCTGCATTATAGTGCTGGAACTGAGCAGCGAGCTGTGCCTGTTTCGTGGCAATTAAAGCGGTCGTTTTTTGGATTTCATCCTTTGCTTGTTTCAATTGTTGATTCAAGATTTCCCATTGCTTTTGCTGTTGCTTCAGTTGATCTAAGCCTTGTAATCGCTCAGTACTGCGTTGTTGACGCTCATCAAAGACTAAATGAATGCTAAATTCGGCTTGTGGGTCATAAATGAAATTTTGTTGTCCTGTTTCTTGTTCCCACAGTTTGGCGGCTTGTTGGGTCAATTCAAGCACTTGTTGCTGATTTAAATTAAAGCGTGGATCAATCTCTGCAATACGATAATGCACGATTTTTTTGGGGCTTGCGTGTTGGTGTGTATCCTGTGAATGGGTATTGCTTTGTGCATTGCTGAATTGAGATATGCCCATGCTTAAACAAGCGATCAAAAATGCTAGAGAATAGACTCGCATTGTGAAATCTCCCCAAAATAAAAACTTATTTTTGATCATTATTTTGTGAGCGTCAAAATGCTATGTAGTTAATAAATAAAATGAAAAAGTGTGATTTTTTTCTAATAAATAAAAAAATGAATCGAATGATGTACACAATCAAAAAATGATGTTTTTGTTGTTTTTTTAAGCATAACTCAAAAAATATCAATGAATTAAATTAACAGATGTAAAAATTTTCAGGAATAAACGCAACGAAGAGACCTATTGTTAACTTTTGTAAAATTTTTCTGAAAGCGGCAAGTTTTTGACTTTTCAGTGAATAATTGTTTGTTTGTGACATTTATAGTCCATGAAATTTTGGGGGTGCCTGAGGAGATATTCAACCTTGGCGGAGACAAAGCCTATCGTGTCAGGAATAGCGCACGATCGGCTGGGGTCAGGCGAAAATGAGCAGCATTTTGTTCTTTCATGATTGGGTACATCAGGGCTTGAGCATCCTCGGCGTGGGCTAAGCCCAATGCATGGCCGAACTCGTGGGCGAGTGTTAAACGTAGATCATCCTCAGATTCGAATTCATAAATAAAGATCTGTTTACCATTAAATAAACCTTTATGAAATAAATGTGGTTTAAAGCGCTGTTTATATTGGTTCACCGAGGCATTGAGTTGTTGGTCTAGAGCATTGAGTTCATCGACTTGCTGATTGAGTTGAGCAATTTTCTGATTATATTGATTAATTTCCTGCTGCAAGGTTTGCACATTTTGCTCTAGATCCCGCTGCCGTTGCTGAAAATAGTCCGAATTGGCAAATGCGCTTGGATGCTGTCGTGCATTTTGTTGTTCTTGATTATAGTGCTGGATTTGCTGATTCAGCTGTTGTTGTTTTAAATCCAGAAATTGCTTGCTCCGTATAATTTCCTGTTCGATCTGATCCAGTTGTTGTTTTTTCTCTTGCCAATGTTGTTGATTCGACGCGAGTTGGCTTAAATGTTCTCGGCGTTGCTCACTTTCGATTTGACGTTCATCATAAATCAGGTGAATGGCGAGTTGAGCATTGGGGTCATAGATAAAATAATCTTCTCCTGTACCATCTTTCCAGATTTGAGTCGCTTGTTGGCTAATATCTTTGACTTGTTCAATACTGAGTTTAAAGCGAGGATCGACTTCAGCAATACGATAACGTAGACGTGTATCTAGTGGATTAGTGATGCGATCTGTTAGCGAGTTAAATTTAAGTTGAGGGTGTTGACGGGTTTGATAACCCGACCAGAAGATAAAGAGTAGCAATGCAATAATGAGAAAGAGCTTCATTCGTTATTTTTGGAAAATAGAGGTTGGTAGAGGCTAGGTAGTACTAAAATTCCCCAGATCAGTGTAGAGAGAATATTGCCTAGCTCATAAAAAATAGCACCAAAACCAGAGATGAATGTCCAAGAATAACTTGGTAACAGATAAATGAGTAGACCCAGGAAGAAGCTATAAACGTATAGCTTTCTTGCCCACTCTTTAAATAGAAGTAAACCGACCACGATAACAAAGAGACCAATAGCTAAAAGACCTGAAAGAATGAGTTCCCAGTTCTGAGGGTCTGTGAATAATAGTTGGTTAATTGCAATCGACGTTTCATCATATGCATCGAATATTGCGCCTGTAAAAATACACAGCAGCGAAAAAATAAGCATGAATCTAAATTGGGTTCTGCTAATGACAGGATCTATTTTCATCTTTAATCTAGGTATCATTATTTTTAATATTTGGATTATACCGAAAATAATTTCATGTGTATTAAGCCAATATTGTGGTATTCAAATCGATTTGGTTCAGGTTTAGTATTTCCGATGGGACTAATTCATACACTGGCCATCTGGTCGATGAGACAATTTATTCTGATGGACAATAAAAAAATAGTGCGAAGGAATATGCATGCTGAAATATTTACTCAAATCGCCTGAGGCTGCATGGGCGGCCGTTTCACCCGCACCAGCAAAGGCAGAAAATCTAAAAATTAAATATCTGGGGACCGCAGGGTTTATCTTGTCTGATTCTAATCGAAGCTTAGTACTTGATCCTTTTATTAGCCGTCCAAATCTTTGGCAGACCTTTACTCAACCTTTATCTAGTGATCCAGCATTGGTCAAGCACTATATTCCTGATGCGGATGAGGTACTGATTGGACATGCGCATTATGACCATATTCTGGATGCCGCAGAAGTGTGCAAACAAACAGGCGCTCGCTTGATTGGCTCACAAGCCAGTGTGATGTATGGGCGTTCCGCAGGTTTGCCTGAGCAACAGATGCATGCAACGCAGGGAAGGGATGTGATTCACTGTGGTTCTTGGCAGGTGATTGGCTTACCTTCAATCCATGGCAAAGCCTTGTTTGGTCGTGTTCCATTGCCTGGAGATATGATCGAACCACCACCGTATCCACCAAAATTTCATCAGTTACGGCATGGTTTGGTTTTGAACTGGTGGATTGACACAGGTCAACTGCGTGTTGTTCACATCGACTCTGCTGACTTTATTGAGCAAGAGTTACAGGGCAAACACGCTGATATTGTCTGTTTATGTGCAATCGGACGTAAATATCGACCAAACTATGTCAAAGATGTAGTCCGACTACTCAAGCCGAAATATATTATTCCATGTCATTGGGACAGCATGGTGACACCCATTGATGCACCAGCGCAGTTATTACCTGGAGTGAATATTGCTGAGTTTCTGGATGAAATTAAAGCGTGTGGCGTGATACCTTTGTTTATGCCAATTTTGGGCGAACTTTATTTTGAACAAAATGATTCATCTTAAAATATAAAAAAAAACCGCGCTTTCGCGCGGTCTTTTCTAAAGAGACAAATTATTTTTTGTCATCTTTTACTTCAGTGAACTCAGCATCTACAACGCCATCGTCCGCTTTTTGTTGTTGACCAGCAGCATCACCTTGGAATGCATTTGGATCAAAACCTTCTGCGCCGCCAGCACCTTGTGCTTGTTCATAAGCACGTTGAGTGATTGGCATCAAGATGTTTTGTAAAGCTTCAGTTTTCGCTTTGATGTCTTCAACATCATTTTCTTTGGTTGCTGCTTCAAGCTCAGAAACCGCAGTTGTGATGGCAGTTTTTTCATCTTCAGTGACTTTGTCACCAAGATCTTTTACTGCTTTTGTTGAGCTAGAAACCAGCGCATCTGCTTCGTTACGTGCTTTCGCTAACTCTTCAAACTTACGGTCTTCTTCAGCATTCGCTTCAGCATCTTTGATCATTGCATCGATTTCAGCATCAGACAAACCTGAGTTTGCTTTGATCTGGATTGATTGCTCTTTACCAGTGCTCTTATCTTTTGCAGATACTTTCAAGATACCATCTGCGTTGATGTCGAATGATACTTCAATTTGCGGTACACCACGTGGAGCAGGTGGGATATCGCCCAATTGGAAGTTACCCAACAATTTGTTTTGTTGGGCCATTTTACGTTCACCTTGGTAAACCGAAATGTCTACAGCAGGCTGGTTGTCAGCAGCAGTAGAGAACACTTGTGATTTCTTCGCAGGAATCGTGGTGTTTTTCTCAATGATCGGAGTCAATACGCCGCCCATTGTTTCGATACCTAAAGTTAATGGTGTTACGTCTAATAAAAGTACGTCAGTTTTGTCACCAGACAATACCGCACCTTGAATCGCGGCACCGATTGCAACGGCTTCGTCAGGGTTCACGTCTTTACGTGGCTCTTTACCGAAGAATTCTTGTACTTTTTGTTGTACAAGCGGCATACGAGACTGACCACCAACCAAAATTACGTCAGAAATGTCAGACGTTGAAAGACCCGCATCTTTAAGCGCAATACGGCAAGGCTCGATGGTACGAGCAACCAAGTCAGCAACCAAACCTTCAAGTTTTGCACGTGTTACGTTGATCACTAAGTGTTTAGGACCAGTCGCATCAGCGGTGATGTATGGAAGGTTGATTTCAGTCGCATTCGATGAAGAAAGCTCGATTTTTGCTTTTTCAGCAGCTTCTTTCAAACGTTGTAACGCAAGTGGATCATTTTTCAAGTTCACACTTTGTTCTTTCTTGAACTCTTCAACCAAGAATTCAATTAATGCGTTATCAAAGTCTTCACCACCAAGGAAAGTATCACCATTGGTTGATAACACTTCGATTTGTTGGTCGCCATCAAGGTCAGCGATTTCAATGATTGATACGTCGAATGTACCACCACCTAAGTCGTAAACCGCGATTTTACGATCGCCTTCTTTTTTGTCCATACCGAACGCAAGTGCCGCAGCAGTTGGTTCGTTAATGATACGTTTAACATCAAGACCTGCAATTTTACCTGCATCTTTAGTTGCTTGACGTTGCGCATCGTTAAAGTAAGCAGGAACAGTGATGACTGCTTCAGTAACGGTTTCACCTAAGTAGTCTTCTGCAGTTTTCTTCATCTTTTTCAAGATTTCAGCAGAGATCTGTTGAGGTGCTAATTTCTTGTCGTTAACTTCAACCCAAGCATCGCCATTGTCCGCTTTGATGATTTTATAAGGGACAAGACCGATATCTTTTTGTACCGCTTGATCTTCATAACGACGGCCAATTAAACGCTTGATTGCGAATAATGTGTTTTTTGGGTTGGTTACCGCTTGGCGTTTCGCACTTTGGCCCACAAGGATCTCGCCATCTTTATATGCGATGATCGATGGAGTTGTACGTGCGCCTTCTGCGTTTTCGATTACTTTTACTTTATCGCCTTCAAGTACAGCAACACATGAGTTGGTAGTACCTAAGTCAATACCAATAATTTTTGCCATTGATTGTGTTCCTCTAAAATTTTGTTGCAATGTTTTGCTTGTTATTCGATATGAGAGTCAATTGGTATTTTTCAAGCATTTTTATGAAAAAAAATCAAAAAACTCTCAAATTTCTGCACTTTTGAGCAAATAAACGCTTTGCTGCTTGGATTATTGACCGACCATCACCATCGCTGGGCGGAGTAGGCGACCATTTAAGGTATAACCCTTCTGTAAAACAGTGCCAATTTGGTTGGCTTTGGCATTTGGATCGATCCCAACTGCTTGGTGTAGATCAGCATTGAAGCCATTTTGGGTATCCGCTTCAAGCACGCCAAATTTTTCCAGTGTGGTCAGTAATGATTTCAGGGTTAGCTTGACACCTTCAAGCACAGGCGTTTCTTCTTCGCCAGCCGCTTGAATTGCGCGTTCAAGGTTATCGACAGAATCTAGTAATTCTTTTGCAAATTTTTCTAGCACGGTCTCTTTGTGCTTTTCAGATTCGCGTTGAATACGCTCGACACTCTTCTGCGCTTCATAAACAGCATTGGCAGTACGTGCTTTTTCTAATTTCAAGCTTTCTTCAAGTTTGGTGATTTGCGCTTGTAAATCTTCAACGCTAAGCTCGTTTGCCTGCTCTACACCTTCAGCTTGAGTTTGTTCAGTCTGTTGCTCATTTTGAATGTCTTGAGCTTGCTCATTGTGCTCATTAGCCATTGATGATCTCCGTTGAAAAAGGTTCTTAAACATGTACAGTCCTTTTTGGCGTGAATGCTCATAGGGTTAAACCCGAACTGCCACATCTTGGTCATTCATAGATAGGGATGAAGTATGGGCAAGCCGACAAAATTCAAGCGTTCAGGTCGATTTAAATCTTTTAATTTTGCTGATTTAAGTAAAAATTTAAGTTTTCGATGACAAAAGCAATAAATTCTTGGGTGATTTTCGGTAAATGTTGTCGAGAAGCATAGACTAAGGACAAGGTCAGATCGGGTGCAGCAAAATCTGTAAATACCTGTTGCAAACGCTGTTGCGCAATATCCTTACGCACCAGTAATGTTGGCAACATGGCAATCCCTTGGGCTTTAAGACACATTTGATAAAGCGCAATCACATCATTGCTTTTAAACGTAACATTTAATGGATAGTTCTGCGGTTGCTGATCTGTATCAAATAGGGTCCAGTATTGGTTATGTGTGTGATGGGCAATGCATTCATGTTGAATGAGTTGACTGGGATGTGATAGGGGCGTGTGATCCTGTAAATAGTGGGGATGTGCACAAAAGATGGATTCGATTTGACAGACGGGTCGGGCAATCAGCCCTTCAGCAACTTTTTGGGTAATACGCAGTGCCAGATCGACATGGGCATCCATCAGGTCGACCGTATTTTCAGTTAAATAGACATCGAAATGGATCTGTGGGTAGCGTTTCTTAAACTGTTTAATACATTCATTCACACCCAGTTGGAACAGAAACAAGCCACAGGTGAAACGAATCGTACCACTGTGCTGTTCAGGCGCGGCTAAGCCTTCTAATAGTTGTTGTTGCTGTAAAATATTTTCACAATAGACCAAGGCTTTTTCACCCGCAGGGGTGAGTGAAACTTTACGGGTATTGCGTTGAAACAACCGCGTCGAAAAAGTTTGTTCGAGATGTTCTAAATAGCGTGACACCATTGCCTTAGAATAATCCAGATGTTCGGCCGCTTTACTGAGATTGCCTTGCTGCGCGATACAGACAAAGACTTGGATGGCTTTTAAGGTGTCCATGTTTATTATCATTGTTGCAAGATATGCAACATTTTATCTTAATTCAGGGTGTTTATTCAGCAATAATTGCAATTTAAAGTGTTCCTTATCAGATTGGAGACGATAAGATGAATACCAAACCTTATATCATTGCTTTATCTACTTTAGCGGCAACATCAACTGCTTTTGCACAAGACTTAAAAATCCAAAACTTTCTGGCTCAACCTGAACACTTTGGTGTGACTTCGACCTTAATTGAAGGCGATAAAGAAGTGTTATTGGTGAATGCACAATTCTCTAAATCAGAGGCATTGCGTATTGCAGCAGATATCTTAGATAGCGGTAAAACCTTAAAAACCATTTTTGTCAGCTATGGCGATCCAGACTTCTATTTTGGTTTGGACGTATTTAAGCAGTACTTCCCGAATGTGCAAGTGATTGCGACCCCTGAAACTGTGAAGCATATTCAGGATACGCAAGCGCTGAAAGTACAGTATTGGGGACCAAAAATGGGTGCCAATGCACCGAGCAAGATTATTGTTCCACAAGCGTATACAGCTAAAACCTTAAAATTAGAAAATGAAAATATCGAAATTAAAGGTAAGAAAGAACTGACTTATTTATGGATTCCGAGTGCCAAAGCAGTTGTCGGTGGTATTCCAGTGTCTTCGGGGATTCATCTGTGGACTGCGGATACCCCAACAGCCAAAGATCGTGCAGAAGTGGTACAGACTTTAGAGAGTATCAAAGCCTTAAATCCACAAGTGGTGGTGCCTGCACATATGAAAGTAGGCGCAGCCGAAGGTCTTGATGCGGTAAACTTCTCGATTGACTATTTAAAGCAGTATGAAAAAGCGGTAAAAGCCAGCAAAAACTCAGCTGAATTAATTGGAATTATGCAAAAACAGTATCCAACTTTAGGTGAGTCAAGCAGCCTAGAGTTGGGGGCTAAAGTGGTAAAAGGCGAGATGCAATGGCCTTAAACCAAGCTAAATAAATGGAAAAACCGTGATCAGAGGTCACGGTTTTTTATGGCTGCTACATTTATTTTTAATCAAAATTACCCAATTGTAATCTTTTAAGCAGATTGTACGGTGTTTCTATGAATTATAAAAAAATAAGATAATCTCTTTTTAACTGAAAAAATAAAACTAAAAACCGTGAAATTACTTTAACTCTAATGCTTTAGAGATTTTGAATGTTTTTCTTAATATGTGAAATATGAAAAGAGTTGATTTAAGAAAAATTGCAAAATAGAGCGGCTTACATAACAAACTGCAACTAATCCGCATCACGTCTAAGAAAAAAATTGTGAATCATAGGCATCGCAAAGACAACTTTGCTTTTTGTCATAATGAAAGGAAATACGAAATGAAAAAGTTAGCATTGATTTCTGCGGTTGTAGCAGGTGTTGCATTAACAGCTGTAGGTTGCTCAACTCAAGGTGGTTTAGATGCATCTGGCTCAGCTCAAACAACAGGTGCAAGCCCGGCAGGCGTACAAGGTGGTGTTGGTGTGCAAGGTGGATCATCTGTTGATGTTCAACCTGGTGGCGCTTCTGCGGATGTATCAGGTTCAGTTTCTGGTTCAGCAGGTACGACTGCTCAATAATTTTTTAGGATGAAGTTGGCTTCGCATAAGATTGAACACACGATGCCGCATGCAATCTTATTGATGTACTGCTATACATCACGCGAAGTTAACTGAATTCATAAAACTGACACTTTTTTAGTGCTATAAAACTAGAACGAATTCATTGGTTCTAGTTTTATTGTTTTAACAATCGCATGTTAAAACAGCATTTAATTGACATAAAAAGTAGTTGTGAATAAGCACTATGGTTAATGACTTTTTGATAATAGCCCTTTAGCGTACGACATATTTTTTCAAATCTTGAACTTGATCTAAGACTTTAGAAAAGCATATAGTCGAAGACAACAAGAATTATGGACAGAGCGAAGAAGGGGACAGAAGTGACAGCATTACCTCAAAAAATTCAAACCATTCTAGACAAAGGACAGGGCCCTGCTGCACGAGCACTTGATAAGCTCCCCAAAATCGTACAGGAGTCTCTTGCCAAGCTTCTCGCTTATCCACACCAATATCCAGATTTAGATTCTTTTATCAAATGTCTGATGGCTGTCCAAATTAAACAAGGGCGCATTGGCTTCATTGGTGATGACCCAATTGAATCTCGCCGTCAGTTTGATGCACAAATGTTGGCAATCATTAACAAGCCAACCTCAATAGAATCTGTTGAAGATATCCGTCTTCCACTGCAAAGCGGTACGGTATTTGCCAGACATTATCATCCTGCACCCAATAAAAAATTACCGATGATTGTGTTCTATCATGGTGGTGGTTTTGTGGTGGGTGGTTTGGATACCCATGATGAAGCCTGTCGACTCATTGCCAAGTATGCAAAAGTACAGGTCTTAAGTATTGATTATCCACTTGCACCAGAAGCATCGCCACAACTGTTGATCAAATCATGTGAAGATGCCTTGGCATGGGTGTATCAAAATCGCCGTCAACTGAAAATCTATAAAAACCGGATTGCGGTTGCAGGAGACAGTGCAGGGGGTAATATCAGTACCACGGTTGCGCAACATGCTGTAGGTAAGGCCTATGCACCTCAAGCACAATTATTGATTTATCCCGTGGTTGATTTCAAAAGCCGCCATCCTTCGTTCTATGCCTATGGAGAGGGCTTGGTGTTGACCAGCAAAGATGTAGACTATGTCACTGACTACTATGCGACACAGCACGATGTTGCACTCGATGATCCGTTGATCTCACCAACCTATGGCAGTCTTAGAAAGCTGGCACCAGCCTATGTGATTACTGCCGGGCATGATCTGCTGCATGATGAGGGTGCAATCTATAGTCATAAGCTCAGACAAAACGGGGTGAAAGTACAATACGTTGATTACCCAGATCAGACCCATGGCTTTATTAACCTCACGCCAGTCTCTAGTAAGGCTAAACGCAATACCATTGAAGTTGCCAAAAACTTTAGAAAATTTTGGGATAAACATAGTTAATAAAGTCTGAGCCGATGTTTCACGTGAAACATCGGTTTTTGTTTTAAAGATAACAAATAGAAATAGCAAAATAGAATTAGCAAAACTAAGATGAGCATTCACAACAAATCAATGATCAAGCCGAGAAAAGCAATGATGAAAAAGTTGTTCATGACAACAGGTTTAATTTTGGCAAGCAGCCATTTATTTGCAAATACCATGGTTGATATGAAAACCAGTATGGGCAACATCGAAATTGAACTTTTTGATGATAAAGCACCTGTGTCGGCAAAAAACTTTGAAAGCTATGTAAAAAGCAACTTCTATACAGGCACGATCTTTCATCGTGTGATTCCTGGTTTTATGGTGCAGGGCGGTGGTTTAGATGCCAATATGATTGAGAAGACAACTAAAGCACCGATTGTGAATGAGTCGAGCAATGGTTTGAAGAACACACGTGGTACTTTGGCAATGGCACGTACCAGTAATCCGAATTCTGCAAGCAGCCAATTCTTTATTAATGTGGCGGATAATAACTTTTTAAATAAGTCAGCAATGGATGCAGGGTACGCCGTATTTGGTAAAGTGACCAAAGGGATGGATATTGTCGATAAGATCGTAAATGTACCAACGGCAAACTACGGGATGCATCAAAATGTACCAAAACAACCGATTAAAATTATCAGCGTACAGATAAAGAACACTAAGTAAAAAACAAAGCAGAAATATCTATAAAATATTTCTGCTTTAATTTTATGTGCTTACGAGAATTATGCTGCTTTGTTATACATGTTAATGTGTAAAAAAAGAACACTTGATAAAACAAGGGTTTAAAAAGACTTGCACACTAAAAAAAATCTCCTATAATGCACTCATCCCGACGCGATGAAGCAAAAATAACTTAGCTTTACTGGTTAAGTTGTTGAATGTTTATTGCGTTGATTTGCCACTGACGAAGTGGTGAAAAGATCATTAAGAGAATAGAAGAACAACTTGTGTGGATTTTTACTAGTTGATCAATCGAAAATATTTCATTGATTGAAGAGTAGAAATTTCTCGAAGTTTATTTGAGCGAATTTTTAGTCAGAAAAT
>NZ_JAZEVS010000010.1:0-60146 GCF_036668815.1 Acinetobacter sp. ESBL14 | reverse complement strand
CGCAACTGTACCGATATCAACCGTGTCACCTGTCCTGATTGCACCCGCATTGGCGCCATTGCTTTGTAAGTTCCAGCCTTTATCCAGCTCTTCAATCGCTGCACCAACGTTGTTGCTTTCTACACCATTCACGGTATAGCTTGGTGCGCTCACTGTGCCATCTGGATTCACTACTGAACCACCACCTAAAGCATCTGATACACTCTTGGCTGTACCTGCCAACTGGCTACCATTGATCGCTTCATCCGACGTGGCACTGACCTCACCCGCAGTCACACCACTGATCTTGCCTGTGGTGCCATCAATGCTGACCCCATTTGCACCACCTACTGTGACATTGTTAAAGTCAACATCATCTTTGGTCGCTACGTTATAGATGTCTTGTCCATTCGCGCCTGTAGTTTTAGTCACTGTGACGTTCTTGCCTTCAGTCACTTCAGTTTTCGATGCCGCTGCCGCTTTATCCAACTGGCCTTTGTTTACGGCATCACTTGGGGCTGCACCATCTGCCACATTGCTAATTGTATTCCCCGCAGCATTGATGCCATCTTTGGTAATACTTGGGCCATTGGTAATGGTCACACCATCGGTGTTAATCACCGTGTCACCCGCAGTGACGCTATCTACTTTCAGGTCTTTGTTTAGACCATATTGGATGGTGTTGCCATTCTTGGTTACCGTGAGATTATCTTCACCCGCAACGGTGCCAATATCAACCGTGTCACCTGTCCTGATTGCACCCGCATTGGCACCATTGCTTTGTAAGTTCCAACCTTTATCCAGCTCTTCAATTGCTGCACCAACGTTGTTGCTTTCTACACCATTCACGGTATAGCTTGGTGCGCTCACTGTGCCATCTGAATTCACTACTGAACCACCGCCTAAAGCATCCGATACGCTCTTGGCTGTACCTGCCAACTGGCTACCATTGATCGCTTCATCCGACGTGGCACTGACTTCACCCGCAGTCACACCACTGATCTTGCCTGTTGTTCCATCAATCGTGACATCCCCAACAGTGACATTATTAAAGTCAACATCATCTTTGGTCGCTACGTTATAGATGTCTTGTCCATTCGCGCCTGTAGTTTTAGTCACTGTGACGTTCTTGCCTTCAGTCACTTCGGTTTTCGATGCCGCTGCCGCTTTATCCAACTGGCCTTTGTTTACGGCATCACTTGGGGCTGCACCATCTGCCACATTGCTAATTTTATTCCCCGCAGCATTGATGCCATCTTTGGTAATACTTGGGCCATTGGTAATGGTCACACCATTGTCATTGATTAAGGTATCGCCCGCACGAACGCTATCGACATTTAAATCACGGTTTAATCCATATTGGATGGTGTTGCCATTCTTGGTTACCGTGAGATTGTCTTCATCCGCAACTGTACCGATATCAACCGTGTCACCTGTCCTGATTGCACCCGCATTGGCGCCATTGCTTTGTAAGTTCCAGCCTTTATCCAGCTCTTCAATCGCTGCACCAACGTTGTTGCTTTCTACACCATTCACGGTATAGCTTGGTGCGCTCACTGTGCCATCTGGATTCACTACTGAACCGCCACCTAAAGCATCCGATACGCTTTTGGCTGTACCTGCCAACTGGCTACCATTGATCGCCTCATCCGACGTAGCACTGACTTCACCCGCAGTCACACCACTGATCTTGCCTGTAGTTCCATCAATGCTCACACCATTTGCACCGCCTACTGTGACATTGTTAAAGTCAACATCATTTGCGGTTGCAACCTCATAATCAGTACTGCCATCATTGTTAACAGTCTCAGTGACTGTAATATTTTTACCTTGGCTGACTGTACTTTTACCTGCCGCGGTTGCTGCATCTAATTGGTCTTTATTGATTGCATCTGTACCTGCTGTACCAGGACCAACATTGGTAATTTTATTACCTCCTGCATCAATCCCAGACTTGGTAATACTTGGACCATTCGCAATGGTCACACCATCTGTATTAATCACCGTGTCACCTGCAGTGACGCTATCTACTTTCAGATTTCGATTTAGAGCATATTTAATGTCATTACCCGTTTTAGTGACGGTTAGATTTTCCTCCCCATCAGCAGTACCAATATCAACCGTATCACCAGCTTTGATCGCTGCACCACCTGCCCCATTGCTTTGTAGATTCCAACCTTGATCCAGCGCTTCAATCGCATCACCGACATTATTGATTGGTGTTTCATTGACGATATAGCTAGGTGCTGAGATTGTGCCATCTGGATTCACAACTGAACCACCACCCAAATGATTGGCTGTTGATTCTGCAAGGTTTCCTAAGGCTTGTTGCGTCGAATAAAGCTGAGAACCATTAATTGCATCGGTACTTGTTTCACTGACACGGCCTGCTGCCACATTAGTCACTTGACGTTCATTGCCCTCACTACCGACACTGACCACACTGCTCGGCGTTGTTCCTGCATAACCATAAGTGATACCACCCACCGTTCCATTGGCAGTTGGATTGGCTGCTGAAGTGACCGAACCTGCACCAAGCGCAACATCATCCGCATTGGTTGCTGTTGCACCAGAACCCAATGCCACACCTCGTGTTGCTTGCGCATTAGCGGTATCACCCAAAGCAATTGCGCCTGCCGCTGCAGCTGTTGAGGTATTCCCTAATGCGACTGAACCCTGACCTATGGCCTGGTTAGTATTACCAATCGCCACAGCGCCACTTGCCAAAGTGCTTGCAGCGGTATCTCCTGCAGCAGTGTTGTCCTTACCTAAAGCAACGGCACCACTACCTGCTGCTCGGTTTGGATCACCGATTGCAACAGCCCCGTCACCTGTTGCCACCTGATCTCGCCCAATCGCAACGGCACCGCCCGCTGCAGTTTCTGAATTGGCCGTAGTCCCATCCGAACCAATTGCAACATTTTTGCCAGTTGCACCGGTGGTTACGCCATTCCCCATTGCAATATTATCGCCAGTTGTTCCAGCAGCAGTCGCTGCATTAAAACCGACCACGATATCACCATTACTTCGTGCTTGAGATTCTGCACCTAATGCCACAGTAAAATCACTGCTTGCCTGAGCACCTGCACCTATAGCAGTTGCTTCAACACCTGAAGCATTTGCTAATGATCCGAAAGCACTTGCAGTCTCACCACTCGCTTTTGCATTTGAACCATTTACGGTTGCACCGACTCCTGAAGCTTCTGCAAAATTACCAGTTGCAGTCGCAAAATCAGCAGTTGCTTTAGAAAAAGCCCCAATGGCTGTAGATGCGGTATTACTCGCAATTGCACTTGCACCTATCGCAGATGAAGTCGACCCTGTAGCAGCACTCGCCTCACCAAGAGCAAGCGTATTTCGACCCGCAGCACGAGCGCCTTTTCCGACAGCAAGTGCTGTTCGAACTATGCCATTCTCGGTAATCCCCTGTGCAGTTGCACCTTGACCAACTGCAATATCTTGAGTATTTGTTGCTGTACTTTGTCGGCCCACCGCAATGGTTTCATTACCTGTCGCCTTTGAACGAGTTCCCATTGCAATTGAATCAACACCCGCAGCATGTGGCGATGATGCTAAGTCATAATCTCTAGTTGTGGAGTCACTACTACCAATCGCAATACCACGTTGTCCACTGGTTGTTGCAGAATATCCGAGTGCAATCCCGCCCGTTGCACCAGTATTGACTGTCGCAGTATTCCCTTGGGCAATCGCATAATCGGCATCGGCATAACTCTGACGTCCAAACGCAATCGCTGTTTGACCTGTAACACGGTTGCCAACCCCAATGGCAATACTGTTGGTCCCCACTCCAGTACCATCAGGCGTGGCATTAGCAGCATCGACCACTTGGTTACCCATCCCCATTAAGATATTGTACCCCCCTGTTCCGACGGTACTATTACCTTGCCCCATAAGCACATTATGAAATTGGCTGCCACTCCGAGATACGTTTGCTGTCCCAACCACGGTTGCACCACCCTGTCCCGTAATCGTATTTTGGCGTCCCACTGCGGTCGACCCCGTAAGTACGCCCGCAGCATTTCCTGTTGGTACACCAGCACCATAGGCAACATTTCCATCACCGCGACGGTTAACAATTCGTTGCTGCCAAGTTGAGTCAGTTCCTGAGATGCTATTACCACATCCCATCGCAACACTCCCCCCACCATTACCAGTCGTACCATTTGTTATACTAGCTGCTCCCCCAGCACTATTACATTGTGTTCCATCAGGTGAAATCGCCATACTGGAGCCATTACTTGAGCTTCCACCTCCCGTATTCACCGCAGCAAAAGCTCCTACACTCCAAAAGACAGAGCTAATAGTTAAAGCAATTAAGCTAGGCTTAAGCAGAACTTGTTGATATGTTGCAGCAGATGAGGTGATCTCTGTTTTAATTGATGTATTTGCAGCTACATTTCGTTTTTTTGTTACGCCGCGTGCATTTTCTGAAACCACAGTCCATAAATTTAGACTTTTATTCCAGACCAAACGATATATTTTATTCATAATCAGTACTTCTTAGAGGATTCTAACCCGTACAAATTTAAATAAACAAAACCTACACGCTATTAACAATTAAGTTTAATATTTAACAATTGCGTCACATTTTTGGTAATTTTGATGAAGTATTCCCAGAATGCATAATAAAGTACATATTAAACAAAAATAATAAACATAATGGGACTATTTTAAGATAAATCACAACTGTATATTAAAGCTCAGGTATAAGTGTGTCATCTCGACATTCGACACCTTTTTTATTCCTATGCTATGAAAAAACAGTTACTTAACATCCATAATGATTATCTAAAATTACTTGTGGATACTGCAACCACATTTGGTATTCCCAAAGCTGAAGTCATTCGCTATTGCCAAATCCCTTTATCTTTGCTTACTGATAATAACAAACAAGAACGCATTAGTTTTGACCAATGGACAGAGATTATTATTCGCCTACTGGAACTTTTTCCAGATAAAGGCGTAGGTTATCAATTTGGTTTAAATTGCAAGCTCACCGCGCATGGCGCACTAGGATTTCTATTAATCACCAATAGTTCAATCGGCAAAGTCCTTATTGATTTACAAAAATATTATAGTATGCGTATTCATAAAATGGATTTAGCCGTTCTAAATAAAAATAATAAAATCATTCTAAGGCTCAACCCACTGTATCAACTTCCCACCCAACTCAATGAAAGTAAAAAAAATATAGTCAATCGTTTTTTCCTAGAAAGTGCATTGATTGACATTATTAGTAATTTACAGATGATCACTAATTTTAATTTAACTGGAGTCAATATTTATGTGACATGGGATAAAGAAGATTATCATTCATTTTATGAAAAGCGCTTACCCATGATGCATTTTAATCAAGAGCATAATCAGATTAGCTTTGATCTAAAATGTTTGGATCTACCACTGACGTTTAGCTCAAATAGTGCTTATCAACTTGCAATGGAAATGGTGAATAAAGAATACCTTTTCTATCAAGATCAAGACAATAAGATTATTTTAAAAGTAAACCAACAACTCAAATTTACCCCAGGTATCGGTTTCCCAAGCCTAACTGATGTTGCTGAAAAATTAAAACTCTCAGAAAGAACTTTAAAAAGAGAATTAGCACTTGCCAACACAACTTTTTCTGCACTACTACAATCAAAGAAGTTTGAACTTGCCAAAAAGTTGATTGACTCAAATCGTAATATTCAAGAAATCTCTGATTTACTGGGTTATAGCCATATTAGTGCTTTTTCTCGGGCTTTTTTTGGCTGGACAGGTAAAAAACCAAGTGATTATATTCGTGAACAACGGATTTCTATCAAAAGCTATTATATGGAAAAATCTAAAAAAATATATAAATAACATCTCCCCCTTAATTTCATCACACTGAACATTATTAACCAAAAAATTAGACATAATATGCATTTTTCACCTAAACCATTCCATTATTAAAAAAAGACAGATACATTATAAAGACTCAGTTTCTCCTCAGTCGTTGATACCCCGAATTAGGCGACTGAGGCTTTTTAATATAAGTGAAAATTGATAATAATTTAAAGAGTTTATTATCAAATAAAACAAGCTATTTTATATAGCCCCAAGTTTACCCTCAGTTGTCGATACCCCGAATTAGACAACTGAGGCTTTTTATTTTTTAGCCTTACCAATTTATACTTTAAATATAATTTTCTAAATAAAGTGCTAATCCAATCTATTATAGAAATATTTCTTTCTTAACCACAGAGACACACTGACAAGCGCAATCAACACAGGGACTTCAACCAATGGCCCAATCACCGTGGTAAAAGCGACAGGTGAAGCCAAACCAAAGGTCGCGATTGCAACAGCCAACGCCAACTCAAAATTATTGCCCGCTGCTGTAAATGAAATCGCGGTGGTTTTCGCATAGTCATTGCCCATCCACTTACTCATAAAGAAGCTGATGAAGAACATCACGACAAAGTATATGGTCAATGGAAGTGCGATACGAAGCACATCCAAAGGCAAGCTCACAACCTCAGCACCTTTCAGGCTAAACATCGCCACAATGGTAAACAGCAATGCCAACAAGCTGAGCGGACTGATCTTGGGCAAAAAAACATGCTGATACCACTGTAAACCTTTGGCACGGACCAAGATTAAACGGGTCAAAAACCCAAGCAAAAATGGAATACCGAGATAGATCAACACCGCATGGCTAATGGTCCAAAAATCAACATGGATCACTTGCCCTGCAATCCCAAAGTAAGGCGGTAAAAATGTTAGGAATAACCAAGCATAGGTGCTAAAGAATAGAATCTGGAAAATACTATTGAAAGCGACCAAGGCTGCGACATATTGATTATCACCACAAGCCAAACCGTTCCAGACCAAGACCATTGCAATACAACGGGCCAAACCAATCAAAATTAGTCCAGTCATATATTCTGGATAGCTATGCAAAAAAAGAATGGCTAATGCAAACATCAGCACAGGCGCAATCACCCAGTTCTGCACTAAAGACAAAGTTAAGGTTTTTTTGTCTTTGAACACTTGCGGCAGTGTGGCGTAATCCACTTTGGCTAAGGGTGGATACATCATCAAAATCAAACCCAGCGCAATTGGAATATTGACTGAATCGACACTCATTTGGTTCAAGCTGACCGAGGCTTGCGGGATAAACACACCTATCGCAACACCTAAAGCCATGGCGATAAAAATCCAGAGCGTCAGGTTACGATCTAAAAAGGAAAGGGTTTTCATGGCATTTTAATCACAGCAACTTTTTGATACCAAGCTTTGCAAACTTGGAAATAAGGTCACCGCTTGCGTATCTAAAACCGACAGAACCTCATGCCCCCATGCGGGAAGTTGAGGATTGATACGGTAATAGACCCATTGCCCCTGACGGCGATCTTGCAACAAACCTGATGCACGTAATAAAGCCAGATGACGCGAAATTTTCGGTTGACTCAATTGTAATTTTTCAGTCAGATCACATACACATAACTCTTGATGCTGGGCAACCAACATTACGATATTGAGTCGGGTTTCATCAGATAAACACTTAAAAAAAGCGACAGCTTCCATTTCAGTTTCCTATTTAAATCTTCAATTTACGGGCTTAAGATTTACTGAATTCGCTGACCGTGTTCATCAATCACTTGCTCGCCATCTTCTTTGCGAAATGCGCCTTTTTGAGGGAAAGGTAAAATGTCGAGTACCAGTTCCGAAGGTCGACATAAACGTGTACCCAAAGTCGTGACCACGAAGGGACGATTAATAAGAATAGGATATTCAAGCATAAACTCGATCAGTTGAGCATCGCTCCAATCGTCTCGATCAAGTGACAAGTTACGATAAGGCTCGACATTCTGGCGGATTGCTTCTCTGACCGTTAATTGTGCATCCCGAATCAAACCAATCAGCTCATTCCTTGTTGGCGGATGAGTCAGGTATTCAATCACGGTTGGCTCAACCCCAGTGTTCCGAATTAAGGCCAGCGTATTGCGTGAAGTTCCACACGCAGGATTGTGGTAAATCGTGATGTCGTCCATTGCACTTGATCTTTTAAGAAAGAGAATAATTTATTTATATACGAATATCCACATATATGCAATTCCATATATTAAAAACAAAACCTACCTATTAAAATACCTCATAAAAATCATTAAGATATAGAGACTAAATCTGGACTATTTTTTAAATCGAGGATGGATGTTGAATTATTGAAAAGCGCTAAAGCGTTCCAATTCATCAATGAGCTGTTTCTTTAAGTCGTCATCATAAATTTTGAATTTTAGTGTTTGGGTGTAGTTTTCAACAAAGATCAGACGACTAAATTCACTGTTTACTAGGCCCTTGCTCACTAAAAATGTCTGATATGCCGAAAGTAAGACATTCAAACGATGGCTTAGTGGTTTGTTGTTTCGCCAGGTCAGCTCTTTTTCATGCATATAAATCGCTCCTCGTTTTTCTAAGCCCTTCCCCTTCATTTACCATGATTTAAATTTATTCGGATGCGTGTTGAAACGTTTTATGATTATTCAGTTTTTATTATATAAATCACGATAATGTTTTTAGATGACGTTTTTATGACAGCTTTAGAATTCTGAAAAAATCAATGAACATCAGCTAGATAAGTTTTCTTTTATAGACTATGCTGTATAGGTCTCTTAAATGTGATATTGAATCATGAGCAGTACCTGTCTGTTAACTGAATTAAATCAAATGATTCATTATTATGTGACACGGAATGGCTATCAACCGACACGAATTATTCTCGGGTATAAAACCTATACCACCCTCATGCAAGACCAACACTTTTCTAACGAAGTGTTAAATTCCGCACTCGATCCCAATAAACGTAAATACAAAAAACTAAAAATCAAACTGACCAAGGATGATGATCAGTTAGAACTTGAATAATGGCAGTGAATACAATCTTCATTTTCGCCCCCTCAAGCTAGAAATCGTGTATAGAATAGTTAAAAATAGAGACCGCAAGCTGCCGTGACAGAAGTGAATTTATGATTATAAAAGCGACCCAGCAAGACCACACAAACTTATTAGACATCTGGGAAAAATCAGTTAGAGCGACGCATGACTTTTTACCTGAAGCCATGATTACTGAGCTCAAGCCACTGATCCTGAATGAATATTTTCATCATGTTGCACTGTATAAATATGTGATTGAACATAAAATTGTCGGCTTTTTAGGCTGTAGTAACGACAATATTGAAATGCTGTTTATTCTGCCAGAATATCGAAGATTAGGAATTGGCAAAGCCTTGCTCGATTTTGCAGTCAAACAACTTCAGATCTATAAAGTTGATGTGAATGAGCAAAATCTACAAGCTGTTCAGTTTTATCAAAAAATGGGATTTCAGACGATAAGTCGTTCAGAACTCGATGGTCAGGGCAATCCCTATCCACTTTTACATCTACAAATAACGCCCTAAGCAGCAATGCTGACAGACTTATTCTTCCTCATAGAGAAACACGTGTTCAATGCTCAGTCCAAATGCATGAGCAATTTTAAAGGCAAGCGTTAGACTCGGATCATAGCGCTCCTTTTCAATGGCATTAATGGTTTGCCGCGAGACACTGACATAATCCCCCAAGTCGCTTTGAGACCAGCCTTTGTCTTTTCTCAACTGGGGTACATTATTTTTCATCGATATTTCCAAGTTCCTACGGCGGTCGCAATTGACCAAAGCATCGCCATCATCGGCCAAATGATAAACATGGTCAGTTTTGGAAAGCCCACATTTTCCAGAAAGCCATAACTAAACGTAATCAAAGATGTACCTACAAAGCTTATACCAAGCGCCTGTAATTGTATCTTCTGTTGCAGTTCATCAAAACCTTTGAATTGTTGAATAATCACAAATGCAATCAGCAATGCTGGCAACATTGGCGTTAATGAAACAACAATTTTAAGCCATTGTAGATCAATAAAATTTAAAACTTTTAATGAGCCGATCAAAACCACCACATAGATTGCAATCGCGATCAGCAGCTGCAACAAATTCCGAGAATAATTCATACCACACCATGTAAAGTAAGCTTTACATCAGTATATTTAACACACAACACAATGTAAAGCATGCTTTACATGTTTTTCATTATTTCAACTCTAGTAGATGTTCACTTCTCACCGAATTGATCATTTTGAAAGATAAGTTCAGTAAATGAGTCACTGAGCAAATTTATTTTTTCTTCTAATATGCGGCTATTGAATAGCAAGCTTCGAGCGTTAGGTTCACATGACTCAATTGCCAAAAGTTAAACGTCGTCTTCTTAACTCGCAAACTGCGAAAAAATTGCTGAATAGCCGTAGCGGACGTCAGGCACGCCATATCTTCTCGAATGCGACTGATCGCATTTTACGTGGGCATCAACTTGCGCTTTCTGGAAGCACACCTTTTGATATTGTGTATCAACGTGAAATTATCAGCCTACGTCACTATACAGCGGCAACGGAGAACACAACCCAGCATCGGATTCCCTTGGTGATTGTGCCCCCTCTGGCTGCCAATATGCTGATCTATGATTTATTTCCAAATCGCAGCCTCGTGCGTTATTTTCTGGCCCAAGGTTTTGATGTGTATCTGATTGACTGGGGTACCCCGAGTCTACGCCAAGCCAAATATAATCTTGGTACTTACGTGAAAACGTTTATGCCCGACTTTATCGAAAAGATTCGTGTGCATAGCGGTCAGCAACAACTTTCACTGTTTGGCTGGAGTCTAGGCGGCGCTTTATCTCTGTGTTATACCGCTCTATTCAAAGATAAAAACATCCAGAATCTGATGATCTTGGCTTCACCTATCAACACGCATAAATCAGGTTATATGGGTAAGTTTTATCAGCGTCTTACCGTACCTGCGCAATGGATTCGGAGTAATACCAAGTTCCGTATTCATCAAGTGCCGAGCCGAGTGTTCCATATTCATGGCTGGCAAAATACGCTGGGATTTAAACTCACCGATCCGATCGGAAACTTTAAAAACTATTGGGATCTGTTAAAAAACCTGAATGATCGCCAATTTGTGATTAACCACGCCACCTCAAGCTCCTTTGTCGACAATATGCTGGCCTATCCGGGCGGTGTGATGCGCGATATTATTCTGCGCTTCTGGATTGATAATGAGTTATCGACGGGTTCGGTTCAATTTGGTGAGCAAAGTGCAAATCTAAAAGATATTGATTGTTCAGTCCTGGCAATTGGCGGCAGTAGCGACATTATTGTAACTGCGGAAGCAGTACGTCCACTGATGGATTTAATCAGCAGTAGCGACAAGCAATTTGAAATTGTTCCCGGCGGACATATGGGGCTGGTCTCAGGCAGCCAAGCACCAGAACTGGTCTGGCCTGTGGTAACGCAGTGGTTAGCGCCACGTTCTGAATAAATGTCACTCATCTACACAAATAAAAGGCTGCCATCTAGGCAGCCTTTTTTAATTCCCATGCAGCTTGATCATGCAAAATGTTGATAACGATGCAATACCAAACCTTCCACATTGACAGGCGTACCCAATAAATAGCCCTGTAACTGGTTGCAACCTAAACTGGTTAGGATGTCTGCTTGTTGCTGTGTTTCGACGCCTTCTGCTGTTACGACCAAACCCAGTTTTGCGGCCAAATGGATAATGCTTTCCAGAATTGCCTCTTCTTTAGAATTCGGTTTGAGGTCAATCAGAAAACCACGGTCAATTTTAAGTTCATCTACAGGCAAGTCTTTTAAATATAAGAAGCTTGAATAGCCCGTGCCAAAGTCATCAATGGCAATGCGAATGCCGAGCTTACGCAGGCGCTCCAAAGTACGAATACTGGAATCAATATGATGCATGGCCGTAGATTCAGTAATTTCAAGAATGAGGTGATGGGGTTGGATTTGGTATTGTTCTAATAATTGTTCAAGGACACTAAACAGCTTTTTATTTTCAAATTGTAGTGCAGAAAGATTAACAGCAATTGGATAAAACGGACTCTTACTTCGTTCCCACTTCTGGATTTGTTGGCAGGCTTGTTCCAGTGCCCAATATCCCATCGGAATAATCAAACCGGTTTTTTCTGCCCCTTCAATAAACATTTGCGGGGTCAGTAGTCCTAGGGTTGGATGCTTCCATCGAATCAGTGCTTCCACCCCGCAGACCTCATAATTCGAAGTAAATTTGGGTTGGTAGAACAAGACAAACTGTTGCTCATCAACGGCCTTATACAAGTCATTAATCAGTTTGGACTGACTGCGTACATCTTGCTGATCGGACATGGAATGGAACATGGTATAGGTGTTACGGCCTTGATCTTTGGAGATCAGCATCGCAACATCGGCATTAATCAACAGGTCTTGTACATTACAACCATGCTCAGGATACATGGCAATCCCGACACTGGCAGAAATATTAATATCCTTTGCCGCAATCAGATAAGTTTCCTGAATGTAATGCAAAATATCTTCTGAAAGCTGCATCGCTTCATTAATATCGGTATCTTCAGAAATTAAGACAAACTCATCGCCGCCAATCCGAAATAACTTATGACTCGAATCCAGCTTATTGTATAAACGGTTTGCCATTTGGATTAGGAGCTGATCGCCAATATGATGGCCAAAAGCATCATTCACTGATTTAAAACGATCTAAATCAATATACAGAAATGCCGCTTTTTGCCCATTTAAACGATGATGATTAAACACCACTTCTGCATGTTCGGTCAGATACAAACGATTTGGGAGCTTGGTCAATGCATCATGTAAAGATTGGGTCGCCAGTTCTTTATTGATTAAGGTAAGTTGTTCGTTTCTCTCTTCGAGCCGGGCTTCAAGCACGGCAACGGCAAAACCAGCCACCAGAACCAGACTGGTAATAAAGATAATGGTAAACAGCAAGACACTTTGTTCCGTCTGTTCTGAAGTGAGTATTTGCGCCAAACTTTCATCGAAATAAGTTGCCGCCATACCCGTGTAATGCATCCCAACAATACTTAAGGCCATTAACACAGCGACCACAACTTTCAATAAAGTTCGATAGGTCACTGCAGTTTTATATTTAAAAATAAAGAAGAAACTCAGACCAGAACCGCTAATGGCAATGAGGACAGAGCATAGAACCAAAAGCGGATCATAATGCATGGCATGATGTTCTACCATCAGCGCTGCCATCCCCGTATAGTGCATCCCTGATATTCCCAAGCCCATGAATACCGCACCAAGGATTAAACGAGGGATCGGTAAAGTCCGCCTTGAAGTGAGCCAAACGGCAAATACCGAAGCCGCAGCACCAATTAAATAAGAGAGTATGGTTAAATTAACATCAAAATGATAGCCTTCTGGCAAATGGCTAGCCAGCATTCCCACAAAGTGCATTGACCATATGGCTAAGCCTAAGATTAGCCCGCTCGCAATCAAAATGCTTTTTTCAAACTTTTTATAAGCACCCTTAAAGACGAGTTCTTCCATCGATACTGCAACGTAACATGTCACGACTGCAACCAAAATGGAAACGATGACCAATGTGCTATCGTAATCAACGTGAACCATAAAGGACTTCCATGATTATTCAGTACTTTTTTTTATATGATGAGCAAAATGCTCGAAATCCGAACGACGTTTCACACCCAAAGAAGTCATGAATAGTGTATTCATAAACTTTCCTTAACAATAACATCATCTAGCATAAGGTCAAGTCTTTTTCACTTTATAAATCAATAGAATAAAAGCACATAATCATTTCAAACCAATGAAAAATCTTGTTTTTTTATTTCATTTTTTTGACCAAAAGACTCATTTATTTTTGCTAAATCATTTTAATTTTTAAGTCATTACAATGTGTTTATTTTTAGTCGTGCAGACACCCCAAAGCATGCAACACTTTTTTAGCTTGAATCCGAACTGCTCATCCTCAGCAATATGATTAAAACATAAACAATATAAGCTGATTTATTCATCTATATTGTTATAACTCTGTTATCACAGCCCATAAAAAAACCTTGTTTATCTTCGACAAGATTTTTTGTTTAACTCAGAGGAAAAATTAGTTCTTCTCTTTATCTACGATTTTGTTCGCTTGAATCCTGAGTAGGGCCTCCTACGCAAGGAGCAGGGAAATAGAAAAGCATGAGAAGCGTCGCTTTCCCCCTGCGTAAGAGTGAAGCTATGCTTCGCTAACGTACGTAACATTAGGATTTTCCATAAAAAAACCCTTGAATAAACAAGGGTCTTTATTTGACTTAGAAAAAATTAGTTCTTTTCTTTGTCTACGATTTTGTTTGCTTGAATCCAAGGTATGAACAAAAATGGGAAGCAACGCTTCCCATTTTTGTGCAAGGCACGTAACCTTAGTTCTTCTCTTTATCAACAATCTTGTTTGCTTGAATCCAAGGCATCATCGCACGTAACTTGTTACCAGTTACTTCAATGCCGTGTGCAGCATTTTGACGACGACGTGCAGTCATTGATGGGTAGTTCAACGCACCTTCTTGGATAAACATCTTCGCATATTCACCAGACTGGATGCGTTTCAACGCATTACGCATTGCTTCACGAGACTGTTCGTTGATTACTTCAGTACCAGTCACATATTCGCCATATTCAGCGTTGTTAGATACTGAATAGTTCATGTCCGCGATACCGCCTTCGAACATCAAGTCAACGATTAACTTAAGTTCATGCAAGCATTCGAAGTAAGCCATTTCAGGTGCATAACCCGCTTCAACCAAAGTTTCGAAGCCCATTTTAACCAATTCAACTGCACCACCACAAAGAACTGCTTGCTCACCGAATAAGTCAGTTTCAGTTTCTTCACGGAAAGAAGTTTCGATGATACCTGTACGACCACCACCTACGCCTGAAGCATAAGAAAGTGCAACGTTACGTGCATTACCAGAAGCATCTTGGTGGATCGCGATTAAGTCAGGAACACCTGAACCACGTTGATATTCAGAACGTACTGTGTGACCAGGTGCTTTCGGTGCAACCATGATTACGTCTAAGTCTTTACGTGGAACAACTTGGTTATAAAGAATAGAGAAACCATGAGCAAATGCTAAAGTTGCGCCTTCTTTGATGTTTGGTTCAATCACGTCACGATAAAGTTGAGATTGGAACTCATCTGGCGTCAAGATCATGACTAAGTCAGCTTGAGCAACCGCAGCTGGAACTTCAGAAACTTTAAGACCTGAGTTTTCAGCTTTTTTCCAAGAAGTAGAACCAGCACGTAAACCAACAGTTACGTCTACGCCAGAATCTTTCAAGTTAAGTGCATGCGCATGGCCTTGTGAACCATAACCAATGATTGCAACTTTCTTGCCTTGGATGATTGATAAGTCACAGTCTTTATCGTAAAAAATTTGCATCTGTTTTCTCCGCTAAAATTTTTGTCATTTCCCTTGTTCTGCAAGGACAGATCTTTTGTAGGCTCCCCCATGATTACCGTTCTGGGTGATCCCCCCTCTTTTTCAAAGAGGGGTTGGGGGAGATTTTTTAAATTGTTAAAACTTTTTCGCCACGCGCAATGCCTGATACACCAGAGCGTACAACTTCAAGAATGGTATTTTCTGCGAGTGCATCAATAAAACCATCAATCTTTTCAGTGGTACCCGCGATCTGAATCGTATAGGTTGTCGGTGTCACATCAACGATTTGCGCACGGAAGATATCAGCTGTACGTTTGATTTCCGCACGTGCTGCACCCAATGCTTTCACTTTGATGAGCATCAATTCACGTTCAATATGTGAACCTTCTGAGAGATCAACCACTTTTACCACTTCAACCAATTTATTCAGTTGCTTGGTGATCTGCTCAATTTTATGATCATCGCCATAAGTCGTTAAGGTTAAACGCGATAGGGTTTCGTCTTCTGTTGGCGCAACATTCAGTGTTTCAATGTTGTAGCCACGTTGGCTGAACAAGCCAACAAGACGAGAAAGCGCACCAGCTTCGTTTTCAACGAGTACAGAAATAATATGTCTCATTATGTACGCTCCCCTTTACCTAACCACATATCCTTCATGGACTGGCCTGCAATCAACATTGGATAAACATGTTCTGTACGATCAACCATGACATTAATGAATACACATTTATCATTAATTGCCATCGCTTCAGCTAATTTAGAATCGAGCTCGTCAGCATGGTTAATCTGAATACCGACATGACCATAGGCTTCCATTAACTTGGCAAAGTCAGGTAATGAATCTACATAGGAACTTGAATGACGTCCTTCGTAATTCATATCTTGCCACTGCTTCACCATGCCCAAGGCTTGGTTGTTTAAGCAGAGAATTTTTACATTCAAGCCATATTGCTTGCAGGTCGATAATTCTTGGATACACATCTGAATCGATGCTTCACCAGTAATACAAACCACTTGCTGGTCTGGGAATGCAAGCTTTGCAGCCATTGCATACGGTAAACCAACACCCATGGTGCCTAGGCCACCAGAGTTGATCCATTGACGTGGACGTTTGTATTTGTAGTAGTTTGCACCAAACATCTGATGCTGACCCACGTCTGAAGTAATGATGGCTTCACCATTGGTCGCACGATCTAATGCCTCAACCACTTGCTGAGGTTTCATTACACCATTTTGACCTGCTTCATAACGTAAGCCGTGTACTTTGCGCCATTCATTGATCTGAGACCACCATGCCGCAATTGCTTCAGGATTTGGCTTAGATACATTCATTTGTTTGAGTTGTGCCAACATTTCTTGAAGTACTGGCTCTACTGCACCCACGATTGGGATGTGCGCCATAATCGTCTTCGAAATCGTTGCTGGATCAACATCAATATGAATGACTTTTGCATTGGTACAGAATTTTGCAGGGTTGTTGGTTACACGGTCATCAAAACGTGCACCAATGGCCAAAATCACATCTGCATTATGCATCGCCATGTTGGCTTCATAAGTACCATGCATCCCCAACATGCCCACGAATTGTGGATCATCACCAGGGAAAGCACCTAAGCCCATTAAAGTATTCGTAACTGGGTAACCCAATAAATGTGCAAGCTCAGTCAATAAGCCAGACGCATTGCCTTGAACCACACCACCACCAGTATAGATCATTGGGCGTTTAGCCGTAATCAACTCATCAATCGCTTTGCGAATTTGACCTGAGTGACCACGTGAAGGCGGCTGATATGAACGCATCTTCACTTTTTCAGGATATTCGTAGGCAAACTTTTCCGCAGGATTGGTCGCATCTTTTGGAATATCAACCACAACTGGACCTGGACGGCCAGACGCAGCAATATAGAATGCTTTCTTAATAATTGCAGGAATTTCGCTAGCGTGACGCACTTGGAAACTATGTTTTACGATTGGACGAGAAATACCAACCATATCTGTTTCTTGGAATGCATCTTCTCCAATCAGATGGCTTGCAACCTGACCAGACAGAATCACCATTGGGATTGAGTCCATGTAGGCTGTTGCGATTGGAGTGACGGTATTGGTTGCGCCCGGTCCAGAAGTGACCAGTACCACACCTGTCTTACCTGTTACGCGTGAGTATGCGTCTGCCATATGACCGGCAGCTTGCTCATGACGAACGAGGTAATGGTTGATTTTGTCTTGTTGAAATAGCGCATCATAAATATGTAATACAGCGCCGCCTGGATACCCAAAAACATGCTCTACGCCTTCGTCCGCAAGCGCACGAACGAGCATTTCACCACCAGATAAAAGTTCCAACGTGATTCACCCTAGTATTTTGCACAATTTATGGGAGACATAAATTGTGTTCATTCATTAACTTTTGCACTTTTTATAAGTGTGCGTATTCTACTCGTTTTTGCTGCAATAGGAAAAATTTTCTGAGACTCATCAGCCGTATAAACTTGATGACATCTCGAATCAAAATGTGCTGGGATAAGCATATTTCAAAAAATCATTCTCTCGGCTAGAAAGAATGTCCATTGCAAGCCATGACATTTATTCGAAGGGTGATCAAATAAACACATATAAAACTTGAGAAAGCATTCTTGTTTCTTTCATAAGCAATGTCAAGAACAAAGAAAAGGATTTTAACGAATATTTTTTAGCTGTTGTTTTTTTAGACACATTTCACGGAATTATTTGGTCTTATCAAAACACCCATTTATCAAAAAACTATTTTCTTTTTAATGAAAAATAGGCATTGTAAACTGCTTATTTAGGCATTTTGATCGAATATAGACAGCATTCATTTGGGGAGATCAAACATGAATTTATCTTATTTAAAAACAACCTTGTACACAGTTGCAACCACAGCACTATTACTCTGTTCCAGCCAGAACTACGCACAACAATATTACAAATGGGTCGATGCCAATGGGTCAACCCATTACACCACTACGCCACCACCAAAAGGCTCAAAGCGTTTGGACAAAGTTTCAACATATGGTACAAGCCATCAAAACACCAATCCAACAACTCAACGCGGCCAGCAAGCGACTCCAGACGCCACACCGAATGTAACACAGCAAGTACCGCAGACAGCACCATCCACTCCAACGAACACAGTGAAACCGCAAAGCCAGCCATCTGCCAATGCACCATCTGTGCTAT
The DNA here is from genome assembly GCF_036668815.1 of Acinetobacter sp. ESBL14. Lineage (NCBI taxonomy): Bacteria > Pseudomonadati > Pseudomonadota > Gammaproteobacteria > Moraxellales > Moraxellaceae > Acinetobacter > Acinetobacter sp. ESBL14. Next base: position 41,627 of record NZ_JAZEVS010000010.1, on the reverse strand, counting down.
AACCAAGCCAGTTGATCCTGCAAGGTCATCTTCAACACGGCGGCCTTGCAGATAAAATCCCGATCTAAAAACTGACATTTCCTACAATTTTGCGCTATGCTGTGCAGCAATCTTAACTTTACTTTTTTGTTGTATCGCATATCCCTATGACGACTTCTCACATTGACTCCGAATATCAAGCAAGTGCCATTGAGCCTCAAGTTCAACAAGACTGGGACAATCGCAAAGTTTTTAAAGTTGCAGACACTGTAGAGGGCAAACATCGCTATATCCTGTCGATGTTCCCCTACCCAAGTGGCAAACTGCACATGGGGCATGTGCGTAACTACACCATTGGTGACGTGATCAGCCGTTTCCATCGCTTAAAAGGCGAAACAGTATTACAACCAATGGGTTGGGATGCGTTTGGTTTACCGGCTGAAAATGCGGCGATTGCACACCAAGTTGCACCTGCAAAATGGACGTTTGAAAACATTGCGTACATGCGTGACCAATTAAAGAAATTGGGCTTGTCTGTCGATTGGGATCGCGAATTTGCGACCTGTACGCCAGAGTACTATCACTGGGAACAATGGTTATTCGTACAACTTTATAAGAAAGGCTTGATCTATCGTAAGCTTTCAACCGTGAACTGGGACCCTGTTGACCAGACTGTGCTTGCCAATGAACAAGTTGAAAACGGTCGTGGCTGGCGTTCAGGTGCATTGGTAGAAAAACGCGATATTCCGATGTACTACTTCCGCATCACCGACTATGCACAAGAATTATTAGACGATTTAGATACTTTAAAAGATGGCTGGCCACAACAGGTCTTGACCATGCAGCGTAACTGGATTGGCCGCTCGACGGGGATGGAGATTACCTTCCCTTCTGCCAATACTGAAATTTATGCAGATGGCTTAACGGTGTATACCACGCGTGCGGATACCTTAATGGGTGTGACCTATGTTGCCGTTGCAGCAGAACACCCAATGGCACTCAAAGCTGCTGCCCTCCAATCAGAAGCAGGCAATCCTGAGCTTGCTGCATTTATTGAAGAATGCCGTATGGGTTCAGTGGCAGAAGCTGATTTAGCCACGGCTGAAAAGAAAGGTATGGCAACAGGCTTATCTGTTAAGCATCCAGTAACAGGTGAAGACCTCCCAGTTTGGATTGCTAACTATGTATTAATGTCATACGGTTCAGGCGCTGTAATGGCCGTTCCTGCACATGACGAACGCGACTTTGAATTTGCCAATAAGTTCAACTTGCCAATCAAACAAGTGATTGATGTCAAAGGCGCTGATGATGCTGAATACTCAGCTGCTGAATGGCAAGAATGGTATGGTTCTAAAGATGGCAAACTGGTGAATTCAGGCGAGTTTAATGGTTTAGCATTCCAAGCTGCTTATGATGCTTTCCTTGCAAAATTAGAACCACAAGCATTAGCCAATTCTAAGGTTCAATTCCGTTTACGTGACTGGGGTGTTTCTCGTCAACGTTACTGGGGTTGCCCAATTCCAATGATCAACTGTAATAGCTGTGGTCAAGTCACTGTTCCAGAAGATCAATTACCTGTCGTTTTACCAACCGATGTGGTTCCAGATGGTTCTGGTAACCCATTGAACAAGATGCCTGAATTCTATGAAACCAAATGCCCAAGCTGTGGCGGCGATGCGCGTCGTGAAACTGACACCTTGGATACCTTTGTAGAATCCTCTTGGTACTATGCACGTTACGCATCTCCAGACTTTACTGGCGGTATGGTGAAACCTGAAGCGGCGCAAAGCTGGCTTCCTGTGAACCAATATATCGGTGGTGTTGAACATGCCATCTTGCACTTACTTTATGCACGTTTCTTCCATAAATTGATGCGTGATGAAGGCGTGGTACAAGGTAATGAACCTTTCACTAACTTGCTCACCCAAGGCATGGTGTTGGCAGATACCTTCTATCGTGAAGCAGAAAACGGCAAGAAAACTTGGTTCAACCCTGCTGACATCGAATTAGAACGTGATGAAAAAGGTCGTATTCTTTCGGCGAAATATTCAGGCGATGGCCAAGAAGTTGTAATCGGCGGACAAGAAAAAATGTCGAAGTCGAAAAACAACGGCATTGATCCGCAAGCAATTATTGATCAATACGGCGCAGATACGGCTCGTGTCTTCATGATGTTCGCTGCGCCACCAGATCAATCACTCGAATGGTCTGATGCCGGTGTTGAAGGGGCTAACCGCTTCTTGAAACGTGTATGGCGTTTGGCTGCTGGCTTCTTGGAAAAAGGCAACCCAGCAACGGCAATTGATACTGCAAACTTATCGAAAGATGCACAAGATTTACGTCGTAAAACCCACGAAACCATTCAAAAAGTGGGTGATGACATCGAACGTCGTCATGCGTTCAATACGGCAATTGCGGCATTGATGGAATTGCTCAATGCCAGCAACAAGTTTGAAGCAAAAGATGACAATGATGTTGCTGTTGCACGTGAAGCAATCACCACCTTATTGACGCTACTTGCCCCATTTGCACCGCATTTGAGTCAAACGTTGTTAACTCAGTTTGGTTTGGAATTGACGACAATCGAATTCCCACAAGTGGATGAGTCAGCGTTAACCCGTAATACGCAAACGATTGTTGTACAAGTGAATGGTAAACTTCGTGCTAAGTTAGACGTCGCAGTCGATATCTCAAAAGATGAGTTATTGGCTTTGGCAAAAGCATTACCAGAAGTGCAACAATTCTTGACTGGTCCAACCAAGAAAGAAATTGTAGTACCGAATAAACTTGTTAATTTAGTGGTTTAATGTGCTGCTTAAATTCCCCTGCGACTAGCAGACGGAATTTGTAGAAACAAAACCTCATCAAAGCCCGCTGTCATTCATCGGGCTTTGATTCTAAAATGTGGTCAATTTATCAAGATTAAATCTTCCATATTGAATGGAATATCATAAAGGACAAAGCATGCATTTAGCTCAACGTTTAGCTACTATCGTTTTAACTTTAGGTCTAAGTGCAGGCTTGGTCGGCTGTGGCTTTCATCTAAAGGGAAGTAACCCGACAGCGGCACCTTTGGTCTACAACAAGCTGACTTTAGTCCTACCTGACAATACGGATCAGTTTGAAAACCAGCTCAGCATTTATCTTGGTGCAACGGGCGTACAACTCAGTAATGCCAATGATGCCTATGTGCTTCGTGTGCTGGATTACACTCCACGCCGTCAACTGTTGAATGGTAAATTGACTGAGGCCTTATTGCGTTTAACCGTGACTTTCCAGATCGAAGACCGCCAAGGTAAGCAAATTACTGAACCGCGTACCTTAACTGCTTCTCGTACCTATCAATACGACGTGGCAACGGTGAATACCGATAATCAACAAGAAGCATATTTGAATCGCATTCTTATTGATGATATGGCACAGCAAATCACGCGTCAGATTGCAGCCAATCGTTTGCCGAAAGCACAACCTTAATTCATCATTATGAAACTGGATTATGTGCAAGCCTTAAAACGGGTTGATGAGGCTCGCGGTGCATGGATCATGCATGGACAAGAGCCCCTACTTGAACAAAACTTGCTTGATGCATTTCGTAAAAGCTGGCAACAGCAAGAAGTTGAGCGGCAGCGTTATGACATCAGTAGCGTGAATGACTGGAAAAATGTCTTTAACGCGCTGAATAGTTTATCCCTGTTCTCACAACAACTTGCGATTGAAGTACATGGCAATATTAAGCCTGATGCCAATGGTTTAAAGCAGCTGAAAAGCTATATTCAACATAATGGACATAATCTCTTGCTGATTGTTTTACCGAAGCAAGACAGCAGCAGTTTAAAATCAGCTTTTTTCCAAGTGGTCGAAGCCAATGGTGTAGTGGTGCCACTGACGGCGACCTATCCACAAGATCGACAACGAATTTTAAGCATAGAAGCAGAAAAACTCGGGATTCAGCTGAATAATGATGCTTGGCAATGGCTCATGCAGCACCATGAACATAACCTGCTCGCGGCAAAAAATAGCTTGATGCGGGTTGCAGATACGTTCCCCGATATTCAACAGATTCAAATTGAACAACTATATTCCTGCTTACAGGATCAATCGCGTTATACAACTTATGACTTAAGTGATGCCTTGCTTGCTGGAAACTTGGCGCAGTCGGTCAAGATTTATCAATACTTGATTGCTGCGGGCGAGCCAGATAGCCTGATCTTATGGACCTTAAGCAAAGAAATGCGCTTATTGATGCAATTGTTTGAACAACCGCACAATGCCATTCAACTCGGGATCTGGAAAACCAAAGTCTCGCAATATCAGCAAGCTCTACGCCGTTTAAACCCGAGACAATTCCTAACTTGGTCTGATTTATTACTGCGCATTGATGCTTCGATTAAAGGCATGTCCAAAGAAAACCCTGAACAACTGATGCTACAAGCCTTAGCTGAATTGTGTGGTACCACCCTGTTTGCTCAACCTGCTTAGAGCATTCATCTTCATCACATAATAAGAATAATGGATCAACACATGTCATTCCATTTAAGCCCCGACCAAATCAAGCTGATCAAAAGTCTATTCCAACAAGCCGACAGTCTGATCATCAGCGCAGGTGCAGGCATGGGCGTTGACTCGGGGTTGCCCGATTTCCGCGGCAATCAAGGCATGTGGCAAGCCTATCCAGAGCTAGGTAAACAACGTATCGATTTTACCGAAATTGCCAATCCAGCCGCATTTAAACGGCATCCACGTTTGGCTTGGGGATTTTACGGACACCGTCTAGCCCTGTATCGTCAAACCACACCGCATTCAGGCTTTCTACAACTCAAGCAACTGGCTGAAATATTAGATTTACCGACTTTTGTATTTACCTCGAATGTCGATGGCCAATTTCAAAAAGCTGGCTTTGCTCTGGATCAGATCTATGAATGTCATGGCTCAATTCATCATCTGCAATGTCTGGACGCTTGTACACAGACCATTTGGTCAGCGGATGAATTAGAGCCTGAAATTGATGATCAAGACTGTCAATGGCTCGGGCAATTGCCACAATGTCCGCACTGTGGTGCACTGGCACGACCGAATATTTTAATGTTCAATGATATGGGTTGGATCAGCCATCAACAGGATCAGCAGGCAAAAGGCTTAAAAGCTTTTCTAAAATCCCAGCATCGCCCTATTGTCATTGAAATGGGTGCTGGCACTGCAATTCCAACCGTGCGTTATTTTAGTGAGCAATTTGCGCCAGGTCTGATTCGAATTAACCCACGTGAATATACGCTTCCTGCACAAGGCGGTCTTGCCCTTGCAGCAACTGCCGAACAAGGAGTTCACAGTATTTATCAGATTTTTATAGAATAACTTATTGGCAAAAAAGCAAATAATTCTCATTCTAGATTAAAAATATTCACGCTTTATCCTTATTTCACTTTTATACTAAGTCCAGTTTTTCACTTTTGACCTGCTGCCATGCCAAAAACAAATGCTAAAAAAATCCAGCCTCGTAAAATCATCATGATCGCAATCGGAGTGCTCATCATTGCAGCGCTCGGATGGATGTTCTTCAAACCTAAAGCCCAAGCACCACAATATATTAGTGCGGAAGTCTCTCGCGGCGATATCGAAGATTCGGTGTTGGCAACTGGGGTACTTGAAGCCACCAAAATGGTGAGTGTTGGTGCACAGGTATCGGGTCAGGTGAAAAAAATGTATGTGCAATTGGGCGACCAAGTTAAACAAGGTCAGTTGATTGCACAAATTGATTCGATTCGCCAAGAAAACGAACTTAAAACCGCCGATGCCAGTATTAAAAATCAACAAGCGCAACTCGCAGTACAGCAAGCCAATTTAGCTAAGGTCGAAGCAGAATATAAACGTCAGCAAGCCATGTACAGCCAAGATGCGACTTCACGTGCTGAACTCGAAACTGCTCTCGCAAACTTTAAAACAGCACAAGCACAAATTGCATCGATTAATGCACAAATCGAGCAATCTCGCTTGACCTTGGCAACTGCGAAAGAAGATTTAGGCTATACCCGTATCGTGGCGCCGATGGATGGCACCATTGTGGCGATTGTGACTGAAGAAGGTCAAACCGTAAACGCCAACCAAACCGCACCAACCATTGTAAAATTGGCCAAACTCGACACCATGACCATTAAAGCGCAGATTTCTGAGGCTGATGTCATGAAAGTTGAAAAAGGCCAAACCGTGTATTTCACCACTTTAGGTAATAGTGATAAAAAACATTATGCCAAGTTACGTCAAGTAGAACCTGCGCCCAATTCAATTAATACGGAAACCACCAGTAGCAGCAGTTCATCAACGTCAAATGCTGCGGTGTACTACAACGCTTTATTTGATGTACCGAATGAAGATGGCAAACTTCGTATTGATATGACCGCGCAGGTTTATATTGTGCTGGCAGATGCAAAAAATGCGCTGACCGTCCCTGCGGCAGCCATTCAGACCCAACGCGGCAACCGTGCTAAAGGTGGTCAAGCCAATGCCAATAAGTCTGCAGAATCAGCAAAAAAATCAGATACAGACCAAGCACAACGTCCAAAACGCCTAGAGCTAAGTGAAGAAGAAAAAGCCTTGGTTGCACAGGGTAAAGCATCAACAGGTATGGTGCGTGTGCTACAAGCGGATGGTACGGCTCAACCGCAACCTGTGTTGATTGGTCTGAATAACCGTGTCACGGCACAAGTGCTGAAAGGCTTAAAACAAGGCGATCAAGTGGTGATTGCAGATGGCTCTGACAGCTCAAATGAAGCAGCCAAACGTAGCAACCAACGTGCAATGAGAATGTAATATGACTCAAAATCAAACACATTCATCACAGCCACTGCTTGAGGTCAGTCAGCTCACCCGTGAATTTCCCGCGGGTGAAGCAACCGTACAGATCCTCAAAGGCATTGATTTAAAAATTTATGCAGGTGAGTTGGTTGCCATTGTCGGGCAATCAGGCTCAGGTAAATCGACCCTGATGAATATCTTGGGTTGTCTGGATAAACCGACCGCAGGCAGCTATCGGGTCAATGGTCGAGAAACCCGTCAGCTTGAACCTGATGAACTGGCACAACTGCGCCGTGAATATTTTGGTTTTATTTTCCAACGTTATCACTTACTCGGCGATTTGAGTGCTTCAGGTAACGTTGAAGTGCCTGCAATTTATGCAGGAGTTGATAGCCATCTTCGTCAGGAACGCTCTGCTGAATTGTTATCTGAACTAGGACTTGAAGAACGCTTACATCATCGACCAAGCCAGCTATCTGGTGGTCAGCAACAACGTGTCTCGATTGCACGTGCGCTGATGAATGGTGGGGATGTAATTCTTGCCGATGAACCAACCGGTGCCTTGGATAAGAATAGTGGTATTGAAGTGATGCGCATTTTGCGTGAGCTGAATGCCAAAGGTCATACCATTATTCTGGTCACACACGATCTCAATGTTGCTAAGAATGCAACGCGTATTATCGAGATCAGTGACGGTAATATTATTTCCGACCGTGCCAATGGGCCTGAGCATAGTGATCCAGAACTTGAGCATCAAACCTTAGAGCGTAACCCGCAGAAAAAAACCTCCGCTTGGCGTTCTTTCTTTGACCGTCTTGGTGAAGCCTTCCGCATGGCATTACTCGCCATGAATGCACATCGGATGCGGACTTTTTTGACCATGCTCGGGATTATTATCGGGATTGCATCCGTGGTCTCCGTGGTGGCGCTGGGGAATGGTTCACAGAAGCAAATTTTAGAAAATATTAGTAGTCTGGGAACCAATACCATTACCGTCTATCAAGGTCGTGGCTTTGGTGATAACTCTCGGACCTCGCAAGCCAAAACATTGGTCCCTGCCGATGCCGAAGCATTGGCCGAACAGCCCTATGTGGATGGGGTCAGCCCTTCTGCCAATACCAGTTTAACCCTGCGCTATAAAGATACCGAAGCCGCAGCAACGGTGAATGGTGTCAGTGCTGATTTCTTCTATGTTCGTGGTATGACCTTTAAATCAGGACAACCTTTTGATAAAGCAAGTGTGACTGAACGTGCCCAAGATGTGGTGATTGATACCAATACGGAAAAAACCTTCTTTGCAGATGGTACCAATCCTGTCGGTCAAGTCCTGTTATTGGGCAGTGTACCAAGTCGAATTATCGGCGTGATTGATGCCCAGCAAGGCTTTATGGGAAATTCAGACAGCCTGAATGTTTATCTGCCCTACTCGACTGTCATGAGCCGTATGCTGGGTCAGTCCAATGTGCGCAGTATCATCGTGCGTATCAAAGATGAATATTCAAGTAGTGCTGCTGAAAACGCGATTCTGACCTTGCTGGAACAACGTCACGGCGCACAAGATGTGTTTACCCAAAACTCTGACAGTATTCGTGAAACCATTCAGCAAACCACTGCAACCATGACCTTGCTGATTTCAGCGATTGCGGTCATTTCGTTGGTGGTGGGTGGTATTGGCGTGATGAACATTATGCTGGTTTCCGTGACTGAGCGGACCCAAGAAATCGGGGTACGCATGGCGGTTGGTGCTCGTCAAAGTGATATTTTGCAGCAATTCCTGATTGAAGCAATTCTGGTCTGTTTATTGGGCGGTATCTTGGGTGTGCTGCTATCTTTAGGCATTGGACAGATTATTGGACACTTTGCCAAAGGCATCATTGAAATGAGTTATTCGACCACTTCAATTGTTGCAGCCTTTGTCTGCTCAAGCATGATTGGTATTGTATTTGGCTTCTTGCCAGCACGAAATGCAGCACAACTCGATCCAGTTGCTGCTTTAGCGAGAGAATAAGGAATTTGAGTATGTCTTTTCAATTCACAAAATTAGGACTTGCACTGGTACTCACTGGTTCCTTAGCTGGCTGTTCTGCTGTCGTCAAAACACCCTATAACGCACCAACCGTCCAAGTGCCACAACAGTTCCAATACGATGCACAAAAAAGTAAAAGCATCCATCTAACTGATCAATGGTGGACATTATTTAATGATGCCCAATTAAATCAATTGGTCGATCAAGTATTGGCTAAAAATAGTGATTTAACTGTTGCAGGTATCACCCTGCAACAAGCTCGACTACAAGCAGGGCTCGCTGAAAATAAACAAGGAATTCGAACCAGTTCTAGTGTTTCCGCAGGTCATAATATTGATCTGCGTTCTGGCGATGGTTCTGATCGTGGTTTATCCACCAGCGTTGGCGTCAGCTATGAACTCGATTTATTTGGCAAGCTTGCCAATCAAACGGAAGCAAGCCGATGGGAAGCCTTAGCCACTGAACAAGATTTACAAGCGACAGCACAAAGTTTGGTTGGCACGACAGCAAAGCTGTATTGGCAGTTGGGCTATCTGAATGAACGCTATCAAACCATTCAGCAAAACTTGGCTTCGACCCAAAAAACCTACTCTTTGGTGCAATCACAATACAAAGCAGGTGCAGTATCTGGTTTAGATTTAACCCAAGCTGAGCAATCGGTACAAAGCCAGAAAGCCAGCCTTAGCCAGATCGAACAGCAACGCGTCGAAGCACGTACTGCGATTGCCGTTTTGCTACATGAACCCGTACAACAACTGAATATTCAAGAGCCTGCGCAGCTACCTCGCAATGCCCTGCCGAATATCGCGGTTGGACTCCCTGCTGATATTTTATCGCGCCGCCCAGACTTACAAGCGTCTGAATTACGTTTGCGTAAGACCTTAGCCAATAAGGACGCGACCAAAGCCAGCTATTACCCTTCAATTAATTTGACTGGGAATGTTGGTTCTTCCAGCACGTCTTTAACTCAACTATTAAAGAATCCGGCTTTAACTTTGGGTGCGAGCTTGAGCCTACCCTTTCTTCAATATAATGATATGAAGAAAGACATTGCGATCAGTGATCTTGAGTATGAAAAAGCCATTACCCAATATCGTCAAACGCTGTATCAAGCTTTTGCCGATGTGGAGAATGCCTTATCCAATCGTACTCAACTGAATCAGCAAGTACAGTTACAGCAACGTAATGTTGAACTGGCAGATAAAACTGAACGTTTAACCGAAGTGCGTTATCGCAATGGAGCGATTGCCTTAAAGAACTTATTGGATGCACAGGAAACCACACGTAATGCACGACTCAGCTTGGTTGAAACCAAGCAGAATCAATACAATGCCTATGTGACATTAATGCAAGCTATGGGTGGAAGTCCTGTTAAAGAACTGCCGAAGCAATAGCACTCGCGCTATTGTTTTGCGCTGTTATTCTTTTATCAGATCTGGATTATTCTGGATCTGGTGAATACGTTTGATAAATGTGTTTCCCTTGATTCATTAAAATTAGCCGAAGATTTTGCCGTCTATCTACATGAGCTATTTAAAAACGAAAATATAATTCAGATCACAGAATTGCATTACTTGTTGAGACTATCTCTAGCCGTAGGCCCGTATCTCACAGGAAAGAAATTGGCTCTAAAAAGGCAAGAGAAGTACTTTTGTTATAAATACACACCAAGATAGAATATTTAAATAACATTTGACACGCGTAGCATTCGCTCAAAAATGAGATAGGAGAAAATCCTATGGCAGCATGGCAATTTAAAGTCTGCTTAATACCCAAAAGCTGGTTCGATACCAATGGGAAAGAAGTGTCGAGCTTTTATAATTCAGAAGGTCATTATGATGTCTCTTTTACTTGGAAAAATTCAACAACAAATGGAGTAAAAGAAGAAATTATAAAATATTACCCATTATCTGAATCATGGCATGAAGACTTATTAAGTTTTGGTTGTGAAAAAGGAACTGATATTCAAGTATGGAATAAGGAAGGAAAGTTAGAAGATATTCAGTTCCGAATAGATATGCAGGGACATTTTGTTTTAGATATTGAACAAGTCGTTGCTATTGCACAAAAGCTTTCTTGTGTATTTTTTATACCTGAACAAAAGTGCATAGTTGAACCAAATGTATTCGAAGTCATCAGTCATCTAAAGAAATCAAATGCGTATTTATTCGCTAAAGATCCTGAACAATGGTTTAACGGTATAGAAAAACATAATAAGTGAGTCCAAAAGATAGGTTATATTTCTTTAAAATTTCACCTTGTTAAAAAACAAAAGCCGCTCTAAAAGCGGCTTTATCAAATAATTTAGATCAATCTAATTATTCATCATCCATCATGCTTTGGCTCATACCAACCGTATTAAAGCCACCATCGACATACATGATTTCGCCTGTAATACCTGAAGCCCACGGCGAGCACAGGAACAATGCAGCATTGCCCACTTCTTCAATCGTTACATTACGTTTTAGCGGTGCAATCTTTTCATTGGCATCTAACATTTTACGGAAAGACTTGATGCCTGATGCTGCCAATGTACGGATTGGACCCGCAGAAATTGCATTCACGCGAATACCATCTACACCCAAGCTTGATGCCAAATAACGAACACCAGCTTCTAACGATGCTTTCGCCATACCCATCACGTTATAGTTCGGCATCACACGCTCAGAACCTTGATAAGTCAAAGTCAATAAACAACCTTGGCGTGCTTGTAATAATGGTTTAGCCGCACGTGCCATCGCGATAAAGCTATAAGCACTAATGTCATGTGCAATTTTAAAACCGTCACGATCAGTCACGTCAGTAAAATCACCATCTAAGGTATGCGCAGGCGCAAAACCGATTGAATGTACCACACCGTCTAAACCATCCCAATGTTTTGCCAATTCAACAAAAGCATTGTCAATTTCTGCGTCTACCGCAACATCACAAGGAAAAACCAGTGTTGAACCAAACTGTGCTGCAAAATCATCGACACGCTTTTTCAGCTTTTCATTTGGATAAGTAAACGCAAGCTCCGCACCTTCACGGTGTAAGGCAGAAGCAATACCGAAAGCAATCGATAATTTACTTGCAATACCGGCAATTAAAAAACGTTTACCAGCTAAAAGTCCTTGTGACATCTTATTCTCACTCGAAAAATTTTCACCACATCATGCCAATATTCCGCCGCTTGCGGAATTGCATAATCCACCTTTTTTACAATCTTGCATAAAAAAATCGCCTTCAAGAGAAGACGATTGGTATTTTATCTTGCTTTGGGCTTAGTCATCGCCACGAAGCAGACTGAGTAAACGCAAGAATGAATAATACATCCACACTAAAGTTGCCAATAAGGCAATGGCACAGATCCATTCAAATGCTTTTGGTGCGCGTTGTGCAGCCGCATTTTCAATCAAGTCAAAATCCAAGATCAGGTTTAATGATGCGATGACCGCAACAAAGGCAGCAAAGCCAATACCCAACCAGTTACTTTCAAAGATATAAGGAATGCTTGAACCAAATGCTAAACGCAAAATGATCTGTACGACAAATACCAAGGCAATCGCAATCGAGGCAGAAATCACAACTGCTTTAAACTTTTCAGTGGCGCGAATCACTTGGAATTTATATAAGGCAAATAAAACCAATGTGGTCACAAAAGTCGCAAGCAGAGCTTGTAAAGGGACACCTGGATATTTCAATTGGAAAATAAACGATACACCACCTAAAAACGCCCCTTCAAACAAGGCATAAGGAATGGCTAAAGCTGGTGCAGTATTAGATTTAAAGGTGGTAATTAAGGCAAGGATTAAACCACCTACTGCGCCAATAATCGTTGCAGCATAGGCAATCGACAGATTAGCAGTCATCGCACAGTAGAAAAATAAGGCTATGCCTAAAACAGCTGCAATCACCGTTAACAGGACTGATTTTTGAATCGCACCCTGAATGGTCATTGGCTCAGCCAAATCTTGATAGGTTTCTACCCGTGTTAAAATAGGGTTAGTACTTTGCATGTACGCTCTCTTTTTTATAGTTTGCAATTAAACATCGAGTTTAAGCGATTTTTTGAGCAAGCCCAAATTTTTTCATATATTAAAAAAGGAGCATACGCTCCTTTTTATACTTTGTTCATAAACTGATTAGTTATCGTTATTCATGATGAAAAAGTATTCACGATAGTATTTCAATTCTGCAATCGAATCACGGATATCATCCATCGCCAAGTGCGAAGCATTTTTCTTTAAGCCGCTCATAATTTCAGGTCTCCAGCGTTTCGCTAACTCTTTCACCGAAGACACATCTAAATTACGATAATGGAAGAATTGTTCTAATTCAGGCATCAAACGATGTAAGAAACGGCGATCTTGGCAAATCGAGTTACCACACATTGGTGATGATTTTGGGCTGACCCATTTCTTTAAAAACTCAAGGGTTTGCTGTTCTGCATCTTCAGCCTTTAACTTACTGCGGCGCACTCGCTCAATCAGACCCGACTGACCATGTTGTTTGGTATTCCACTCATCCATCGCATTTAGAATCAAATCAGATTGATGTACCGCTAAAACAGGTCCTTCAGCCAAGATATTCAAATGGTCATCTGTAATAATTGTTGCAATTTCAATAATCTTGTCGTTATCGGTATCGAGACCTGTCATTTCCAGATCGATCCAAATTAATCGTGTATCAGGGGTGCTGCTCATGGATGGCGATTCTAATGTGCTTAAAAACATCAATAGTAGCAAATTAATTACATCTTGGCTGTAATTCTATAGCGGCTTCGTGCTATTTTTGCGGTCTTCAAAGTGTGGATTTTTTGGGATATGAATGGCTTTAATTCGTAAGCGTCGTTTAACCGAACAACAGCAGCGTCGTATTGAGAAACAGCATAAATCACGTCAAGACGACATTGATACATCGCAAGATCTGGATGGACTGGTTGTTCAGCATTATGGTCGTCAACTCGAAGTACAAGCTTTATCTGTGCCTGAACAGCACCCTGAAAAACCACATGTGGTTGAAGGTGAACCAGAACCGTTCTGGAAACCGATTGAACTCGACAGCGTTTGGCGCTGTCATACCCGTACCAACCTAGAACTGTTGGTCACAGGTGATCGGGTTAAATGGCAGGCCGATCCAATTACTGGCTTAGGTATTATCACCGCAATTTACCCAAGACAATCCTTGCTCACCCGACCAGACCGTTATCATAAGGTCAAACCTGTCGCCGCCAATATTAGTCTGATTGTGATTGTATTTGCCCCGCTGCCAGAACCTGCTCCAACCTTGATTGACCGCTATCTGGTCGCGTGTGCCGATGCCAATATCCCTGCGCTGTTAGTACTGAATAAATCTGACTTGCTTACGGACAATGATCCGATTCTGACCTTACTGAGTGAATATGAATCTTTAGGTTATGAAACCTTGATTTGTCATTCACAAGGTGACTTATCTGCGCTTTCAAATCGTATTGATAATGAAACCGTTGCCTTTGTTGGGCAGTCAGGGGTTGGTAAAAGTTCATTGATCAATACCATTGTTCCCGATGCAGCACAGAAGACCAATGTCATTTCAGAGAACTCGGCACTGGGTCAACATACCACTACTTCTACTCGTTTGATTAAATTTGGAACAAACGGTGCATTGATTGATTCCCCAGGAATCCGTGAATTTGGGCTGTGGCATCTCAGTTTAGAAAAGGTTCGTACCGGTTTTCCAGAGATTGAAGCCCATTTAGGGCTTTGCCAATTTCGTAACTGTACCCATACCCATGAGAAAAATTGTGCGCTGAAACAAGCGGTTGATGCAGGTGAAATTTTGCCGCGCCGTTTGGACAGTTATTTACGTTTACTGGATGAAATTCAGGAAGCACAGCAAAAAAGTTAATTTTCTTCGCTGCTTGCCCTTGAACTAAAGATTTTGATCACCATTGAGATAAGTTATACTCAGGGTCAATTTTGATTTTAACTTTAGGTGACTTGTGGAACGCTGGTTAGAGTTTATGGGGAATCACCCCTTCTTATTTGGTGCGCTCGGCGTGTTAATCGTGTTGTTCTTTGTTTTAGAAGGACAGCGCAACGGTCGTAAAATTTCACCACAATCTCTAGGTATTTTGGTCAAAGCAAAAAATGCGATTTTGATCGACTTACGTGATGGAAAAGATTTCCGTGATGGTCACATCAGCGGCAGCCGTAACATTCCATATAGCCAGATTACAAGTCATGTCGATGAATTAAAAGCAAGTGATCGTCCCTTGGTCTTCATTTGTAACTTAGGTCAGGTTGCAGGCTCAGCATTGCAAAAAGTTGGTCATGCCGACAGCTACCGCTTAGACGGTGGTATTAGCAATTGGAAAGCTCAAGGCTTACCTTTAGTGAAAAGCAAAACCAAAGCTTAAGGAGAGATAAAATGACTACGCAAAACGTCACCATTTATTCAACGCTTTCTTGCCCATATTGCGTACGCGCAAAACAATTACTTGAGCGCAAAGGCGTTGCTTATAAAGAAATTAATCTTTCCAATGAAGCGCCAGAAGTTCGTATTGAGTTAATGCAACGTACTAATCACCGTACGGTGCCGCAAATTTTTATCAAAGACCAATTCATTGGCGGTTTTGATCAACTTTATGCTTTAGAGCGTGAAGGCAAACTCGACCAATTATTAGCTTAACAACATCTAAATCCAAGATTTAAGGAAAAACAATGAGCGAAGAACAAGTTCAACCACAACTCGCGTTAGAACGTATCTATACCAAAGACATTTCTTTTGAAGTTCCAGGTGCACAAGTTTTTACTAAGCAATGGCAACCTGAACTGAACATCAATTTATCTTCTGCTGCAGAAAAAATTGATCCAACTCATTATGAAGTGTCTTTAAAAGTTGTGGTTCAAGCCAACAACGAAAATGAAACTGCGTTCATCGTAGATGTAACGCAATCAGGCATTTTCTTGGTTGATGGTGTAGAAGAAGATCGTCTTCCATACATCTTGGGTGCATACTGCCCAAATATCTTGTTCCCGTTCTTACGTGAAGCAGTGAATGATTTAGTGACTAAAGGTAGCTTCCCGCAATTGCTGCTTACACCAATCAACTTTGATGCTGAATTTGAAGCAAATATGCAACGCCTACAAGCGGATGCAGATGCGCAAGGTCAAGCATAAACTTTATCCTGCCTTATCCAAAAAAGGACTGATTTTTCAGTCCTTTTTTTATCTAAATACATTAATATATACCCCTTAAAAGTATATATCTTTCCCTATAAACTACTTTACATAAAATTATGCATGATATTCTTCAAAAGCTAAAAAAAGTATTTTTCTTAGTCTTATTATCATCCATCACAATAGGCGTACTTATATTAGTCTTAGAAATAACCTTTCCAAAGATGACAACAATCACTATGGTACAAAAAGTTAGAGTCTACCCACCAGAAAATTGTAGAAACAAGATAGACAATATAAAAATAAGAAATAAAGCTGAAAAGCTTGCATGTAATGGTGAAAATCCTAGTTATTCAATTTGTCAGGAGGACTTTCTATTTTCTTACAGAGAAATGTTTGAAGAGGAGTACTACAAACAATGTGTCCCTCAATCTAAAAGCTATTGTTTTTTTGACTATCACCATGTGAACAATAGTGGCGGAGCATATGGTTGGGATAATTCTTATCAAGAACATGCATATACATTTAACCCACATTCCTATTATGTAACGTGTTATCAAGAAAAAACCGTAAATAAAAAGGTTCGTATTCCCTTACTTCAAAGAATCAAAGACACTATGTGGATTAAAAAGATTCTATAGACTATACAATGGTTCTAAAGGTCAGATTCACCCGCGCCGTACTGACTTTCTTCGTCGGTGGTAAGCGATGCAACCAGTAGGTCTGTGTGGTATCTTTCATCACCAATAGGCTGCCGTGTTCTAAATAGAGTTCAACTTTTTCTTTGCTCTGCTTATGTTTAAATGCAAATTTTCGCTCAGCGCCAAAGCTAAATGAGGCAATTGCCCCATCTTTTTTTAAGTCTGTTTCAGCATCGCTATGCCACGCCATTCCCTCTTCACCACTATGGTAAAGATTGAGCAAACAAGAGTTGAATGTGTCTCCCGTTAAATTTTCAGCCAGTTGTTTTAACTCCAGTAACTCCTTGGTCCACGGCAAGGCATATTTATTCATATTGGAATAGGTATATTCAAAGCGCCGATCCCCATACCACGCCACTTTACGTTTAGTCGTCAATAACTTTCCAAAAATCAGCGCCTGATCATTTTCCCATGCAATGGTCTGCATCAGTTGATCAAAATAATAATCTGCAGCCGCAGTCTGCACCACTTTGCCGTAGTACTGTACCGTGCCGTCATAGGGCAAATGATTCTGCTTTGGATCAGCTTCGATATCAAATAGTTGCATCTTTCCACTTCTTATAGGCTTGCTGCATACAATGTCCACACGGTCGGAAACCTTGTCCAATTGCTTCTTGCTCATCGACAAAAAATACCCGATTCTTTTTTAGCATGCGCTTCCCTGAGGCACAGGTCAATCTGCCATAAATCTTAAGCTGTGCATTGCCTGCAAATACAATCTGTTGCTGTTTCAGTTTTTGATGTAACTCGGTCTGTGTTAAGTCTAGATGCCGCCACATCAGATTAACTCACCGCATCATGGAAAATAATCCCGAGGCTATAACGTTCACCTCGATGAATGGGGCTAACACCATGCTTCATATTGACCCGATAATAGCCCTGACTGCCTTTTTCAGGTTTAAACTGCGTGGTGAAAATCAACAGATCACCTTGCTGTGGCTGCACCACCATGGCCTTAGATTGTGCTCTGGGTGTTTGTTGGGTAAAAACCAATTCTCCGCCACTAAAATCCACATTCGGCTGACTCAATACAATCACCAGCTGTATCGGGAAATACACCTCACCATATAAGTCCTGATGAAGCGTATTAAAGCCGCCTTGTCCATATTTCAAAATCAGTGGTGTTGCCAACGTTTGTCCCTGTTGATGGCACTGCTGTAGAAATTCAGGATGGGAGGATGGAAATGAATGTTCTAACTTCAGCACCCGAAACCATGCATTGGCAATCGGTACCAAATAGGGATAAATCTCATGCCGTATCCGCTCAATCAGATTCGGCAAAGGATAAGTAAAATACTTATATTCACCTCGACCAAAACGATAACGCTGCATCTCTACGGTTTTACGATACAGTCCGGTTTGCGGATATGCCTGTTTCAGCATCTCACATAACTCGGTCGAAAGAACCTGCTCGATCAGGGCAAAGCCTTGTTGGTGCATTTGCTCAGTGATGGCCTCCCAATCAGCAGCTTGAATCTGATCGATCACCGCTTGGATTTGTGTCAATTCAGGTGGCTGCATGGGTTTGTGCACCTTCCCAACCAATCAATGCTGTTTTACGCAATGTTCCCCACTCATAGCCACCCAAAGCACCTGTAGACTGAATCACCCGATGACAGGGAATCAGAAATGCCACAGGATTACTGCCAATAGCGGTGCCGACAGCTCGAGCCGCTTTGGGATGCTCAATGGCTTTGGCCAACTCACCATACGTAGAGAGCTGCCCCATTGGAATTTTGAGCAGGCTTTGCCATACTTTAAGCTGAAACTCGGTGCCTTTTAAATGCAGTTTAATCTCTGCCAATTGCGGTTGATCCTTTTGAAACAAGGCCAAAGCACTGTGTTGAAATGCATCGAGCTGTTCAATAATCACGGCCTGAGGAAATTGTGCTATTAACTGCTTCAAGGCATCAGCCCGATTGTCCACAAAACTCAGTGCACAAATGCCTTTATGTGTGGATGCAATCAGCACTTCACCAAACAAGGTCTCTGCGAATTGATAATGAATCGTGAGACTCTGTCCACCATGTTTATATTCAGCAGGGGTCATCCCTTCGATCTGAATAAACAGATCATGTAATCGACTGGTGCTGGACAGTCCTGTGGCAAAGGTTGCATCAAAAATACTGCCCTGCTCTTGTTTTAAAATCTTCTTGGCATGTTCAACACTTATATACTGCAAAAACTTTTTTGGACTGGTGCCGACCCACTCGGTAAATAAACGCTGAAAATGCGCTGGGCTTAAATGAATATGTGCTGCCACTTCATCCAGTTGCGGCTGTTGCTGAAAGTTTTGTTGAATATACTGAATCGCTTGAGCAATGCGTTCATAATTACGTTGTTGTGAGGACATATCATCACCTCTCATCATTCATGTTTTCACTGTAGCAACTTTGCCATTCTGTGAAAATCTGAATCATGCTCAGTCTTTGTAGTGTCTCCAATCCCGATAAAAAAAAGCCGTACTTCTTGAAGTACGGCGCTATCATTTCGATGACCAATCTTTATAGATTAATGGGTGTAATACTTATGTCCTTGGTCACGTAATTCAGCAATCTTTTTGCCTTGTTTTTTCGCTTCATCCAGCTTACCTGCTTGCACCAACAATTTGGCTTTATCAATTTCCCCGACAATCTGGTCAAATAAAGCAGTAGAGGCTGGCACTTTTTCAGTAGTATTCGGCGCTAATTTATACTGTTTTGAATGGGTCGCAGCAGCACGCATATTATCCAAAGCAGCTGTTGCCGCCTGTGGCGTTGCAGCTTGGTTAAACGCTTTATAATTTTTCCCCAGCGTTTTCATGTCATCTTCTAAACCCGCAGCCATTGCCGTATGGTTCAATGCAAACGCGGATAACATCATAACAGTGGCTAAAGTTTTTTTAATCATTCGGATATCCTATCAAAAACTGTGGCTATGCTTAATTTCTTGGCGCAAAACATCGTGCTTTGACTTCAAAGCACCAATGGCGATTGCTGATTTAGCATACATAAAAAATGCAACGGAATCGTTGCATTTTGATAAAAAAAGATCGCGTTCAGGTTTTATAAGCGACGGCGTAAAGCATCGGCAATCGACTCAACCAACTGCTGCGAAATCTCTTGTTTTGAGGCCTTTTCCAGCTCACGCTTTTTCATGTGATAAGATTGAGCAAAGAACACGGTCATGGCATTTTCATCTGAAGCAAAACCGATATCTGGACGTGACACATCATTACAGGCAATCATGTCCAGTTTTTTCGCTACCAGTTTACCCGCAGCGTATTCTTCGACATTTTGCGTTTCAGCAGCAAAGCCAACCATGAATGGACGTTGTTCCTGCTGTGCAATGGTCGCCACGATATCTGGATTTTTGACCAACGCCACCGCAAGTTCATCACCTGCTTTCTTAATCTTATGCTCAGCCACTTGTGCCACGCGATAATCCGCCACCGCTGCGGTTGCGATAAAGATGTCACAGCCTTCTTTCAGCTGATTCATGCTGACATCGAGCATCTGCATGGCAGAACTGACATTCATACGTTGCACACCATTCGGCGTATCCAAACTGACAGGCCCTGCCACCAAGGTGACTTTTGCCCCTGCGGCATAGCAAGCTGCTGCCAAGGCAAAGCCCATTTTACCCGTGCTGTGGTTGGAAATATAACGCACAGGGTCAATCGCTTCACGGGTCGGCCCAGCGGTAATGGTGACGCGCTTACCAGCTAACAAACCGAATTTTTCAGCCAAGGCACGTTGCGCCTTATGGAAATAAGCTGCAACTTGGCGAGCCAAATCTTCAGGCTCAGGCATACGCCCTAGACCCACATCTCCACAGGCTTGTTCACCCGCATCTGGCATGATCACATGCACGCCATCTTCAACCAACGTTTGCAAATTGCGTTGTGTGGCTTTTGCTGCCCACATTTGCTGATTCATCGCGGGTGCAACCCAAACTGGTGCTTTGGTTGCCAGATATAGCGTACTGAGCAGATCATCTGCCAAGCCATTAGCAAATTTTGCAATCGTGTCACAGCTGGCAGGTGCCACCAAAACCAAATCAGCCCAACGTGCCAATTCGATATGTCCCATACCTGCTTCAGCTTCAGGATCAAGCAATTCGGTATGCACAGGATTGCCTGAAAGTGCCTGAAAAGTGAGTGGGGTAATAAATGCTTGTGCGCCATGGGTCATGACCACACGGACATCAAAACCGAAATCTTTTAAACGGCGGACCAGAATGGCACTTTTATAGGCAGCAATACCACCTGTAACCGCTAATATAATGTTTTTATGGGGAATAACACTTAGATCGAAGCTCACAAACAGGATACCTTACTGTTGCAGTGGCGCTCACAATAGCATTAAATAAGTAGATACCCAAGTAGCACCCTCAACATTTCAGCACTGACGATGATCGAAAATCGTGTTGACATGACACCCTATAAAAGGAAAAGGCGCGCAATTATTTTTGCGCGTTAAAAAAATAATCACAATAAAATCAAAAGGAAATTAACGATTGAATCAATCTATTAAAACCTGGCCTGAACAAGAACGCCCAAGAGAACGACTTTTATCCCAAGGACCGCAAAGCTTATCCGATGCTGAACTGTTGGCGATTTTTCTTCGTTCAGGCTCAAAACAGCACTCTGCAGTGGAATTGGCGCGTATTTTGATTCAACATTTTGGTGGACTTAATTTGATATTTGATGCCAATTTTGAAGATTTATCACAATTTAATGGCATAGCCTCCACGAAATATGCACAGCTGATGGCCGTGAAGGAACTCGGACGGCGTTATCTGAATAATCATTTCCAACAACAACGGCTTTGCCTAGATACTTCAACCTTAGTGCTCGACTATTTACGTTATGAACTGCAAGGTGAAAAACAGGAAGTTTTTGCCGTTCTGTGTTTAGATGCCGAACTGAGAAAATTACATTTTAAAAAGCTATTCTTCGGTTCCCATCATTCCTGCACGGTTTCACTGAATCAAACCTTACGCTATGCCCTGCAACAACAGGCCTGTCAAATCGTAGTAGCGCACAATCATCCCTATGGCACTGCTCAACCGTCAACAGAAGATATTTATCTGACCCAACAACTCAAACAAGCCTGCAAACTGCTGGAAATTCACTTGATTGATCATTTTATTATTTCAGCTGAAGGCTATTTTTCATTTTCTGAACAACAACTACTCAACCCTATTAAAACCAAGCAATCTCGCCTTGACAAAGCTTAAACCAAACAGGAATATCAAGACATAAAATTAATGATTCAAATAACATGATTGTCCGTGACCAGCCGAGTATTTTTAAAGTTTTATTCTCATGGCGAGGAACGATTTTACCCAAAATTTTGCCCTCTCTTGGTTTCGTCATGCTGATCTCTGCCATTATTGGTGGGGTCGAGTATGTCAATCTGTATCGTTTCCCTGAAATTCCCTTGGTCGGCTTCACTTTGATTGGTGTGGTACTGTCCATTTTCTTGGGATTTAAGAATACCGCCTGTTATGACCGTTGGTGGGAAGCACGTAAACTCTGGGGGGTGTTGATTGCCACTGCGCGTCATTTTGACCGAGATTGCCGCGTCCTGACCCAAGCACGTCGTGAACGTATTATTCAAAACGTGATTGTGTTTGCCAATGTACTGCGTGATCGTCTGCGTCATCAAACCGCCAATCCAACCGAGCTGACCGAAACCAGCGGTCTGAGTCAACAAGCATTGACGCAACTTTATCAACAGCATAATGCGCCGCAGTACACCTTGAGCCTAATTCAATGGGAACTGTTACAGGCCATGAAAGAAGGCGAAATCTCGGATATTATTTATACCCAGATGAACCGCCATGTGGCCGCGTTAAGTGAAATGCAAACTGGCTGCGATCGGATCGCGAATACTCCAATTCCATTCGCCTATTCGGTTTTACTGAATCGTACCGTGTACTTCTTCTGCTTTATGCTGCCATTCAGTCTTGGCTCGTTATTGGGCTTGGTGACACCGTTACTGGTGGGTATTTTGGCCTATACCTTTTTAGGTCTGGATGCTTTGAGTACTGAAATAGAAGAACCTTTCGGCACACAAAGCAATGACTTACCGCTGGATGCGATGGTACGTTCAATTGAAATTGAATTACTTGGAACTTTAGGTCGCCCAACCCCGCCGCCAATTCAAGCGCATGACCATAACTTACTCTAATTTCAATGCCCTGCAATGAGGGCATTTTTTTCAGCTTAACATCAGTTAAATAAATTGTGATGGGACGATGGACTTAAAGCGTTCAGTGAACTGTCCATTCCAATAGGGATAATAAGGATAGGGCGGATAGATCGCACTGACCTGATTTAAACGTTCGCTCTGTTCAATCGATAGCTGAATATCTTTGGCAACAAGGTTATCTTGCAGTTGAGTTTGATTACGCGCGCCAATCAATACACTCGATACCGTTGGGCGCTGTAATAACCAGTTTAAGGCAATTTGCGGAACCGTATAGCCTGTTTCTGCTGCAATCTGTTTGAGCACATCAATCACAGCATAGAGGTGTGCCTCATTGACTGGCGGCGCGAATTGCGCGGTATCATGTAAACGGCTCTGGACTGGAATCGGATTCTCGCGATCAAATTTACCTGTCAATCGGCCCCAGCCCAAAGGACTCCACACTACTGCGCCAATGTGCTGGTCATCATTTAAAGGCATCAACTCCCATTCATAATCACGACCAATCAATGAATAGTAGACCTGATTGACCACAAACTTTTCATAGCCATATTGCTCCGCAATCGCCTGCGCTTTCATCAGTTGCCAACCTGCAAAATTAGACGCGCCGATATAACGAACTTTGCCACTACGCACTAACTCATCTAAGGTTTTCATTAATTGTGGTAATGCGGTGAAGCTATCAAACTGATGCAGCTGTAATACATCAATATAATCCGTTCCCAAGCGAGTTAATGACTGTTCAACTGCCGACAATAAATAACGCCGACTAAATCCAGCATCATTGAGATGATCTGAACTACGAATCCCAACTTTAGTGGAAATAATATTGTGTTGACGTTCAGATGCCAAAGCCTTGCCCAGCATTCGTTCAGATTCTCCATCAGAATAGACATCAGCTGTATCAAAGTAATTAATACCCGCATCTAAACCAGCACGAATCATTTGATTGGCTTCTGTTTGACTGACTTGCCCCCAAGCAGAGAAAATTTGCCCCTGCCCACCTAGGGTGCCTGCGCCAAATCCCAGTTCTGAAACTTTTAAACCCGAGTTTCCTAAAAAATGATATTTCATGACCCGTCTCTTCAAGCTGTGATTGCTTCAGTACAAAAATAGCGCTAGGGATTTATTCGAAAAACCACGATAATCAAGAAATACTTTTCTGATTTTATTGATAATGAATACAGAAGATTTTCAGTTTTTTATTCGTGTTGCAGACTTGGGTTCGATCAGCAAAGCCGCACAGGACGCCAATATCTCGGTGTCGGTGGCCAGTCAGAAATTACAACGTCTAGAACAAAGCCTACAACTGCGTTTATTTCATCGCACCACACGAAAATTGACTTTAACAGAGGAAGGTAAAATCGTACTGGAGCATGGACGTGGCTGGATCAACGATTTTGTTCATTTACAGCAAGCTCTCACCTCCCCAAATCAAGCCTTAACAGGGACTTTACGGATTAGCACCTCAGCTACGTTTGGTACTCAGGTATTAATGCCCGTGATTGCCAGATTTTCCCACTTACATCCTGAACTGAAGATTTACTTAGATTTAAATGATCAAAACATCGACCTGATTCAGCAAGGCATGGACTTGGCCATTCGCATTGGTCAGTTAAAAAGTTCCAGCTTGATCGCCAAACGCTTGAGTACCAATCCACGTGTACTCTGCGCTTCCCCCAACTATCTGGAAAAATATGGTCAGCCCCATAGCTTGGCAGAACTCAAATTGCATCGTTGTATCTTGCAGCAGCATGGTCAAGGTCTCACCAATCACTGGCACTTGGTCAATGCCGAAGGGAAAGTTGAACAGGTTCATGTCGAGGGTTATTTTGCAACTAACTCAGGTGAAGGTGTTCGACAAGCCGCCTTAGCCGGTCTTGGTATTTCCAATCATTCGATCTGGCATGTGGCGGATGAACTTGCGACAGGTAAACTGGTGCAGATTTTGCCGGAATTTCCTGTTGAAGCAACGGCAATTTATGCAGTGTTCCCACATCGGCAGCTGATCGCGCCAAAAGTGCAGCATTTTTTAGATTATTTAATCGATTACTTTCAGCAGCGTGAATGATAAAACTTTAGTCCTTCAGACTAATCTTAGCCTTGCAACAGTGATTACTATACTCCTGCAAAACCATGAAACATCCATTGCACACCCCATACAAGCAGCATGAAAAAAATAAGGATGAGGCAAAGTTCTAATTTTTTCATATCACGGGGGATTGAAAGCGCTCCCAAATTCCTTGCTGCCCCTCTTTAAGCCGTGGTGTCTGTCCCAATTTAATCCATGGCATATTCTCGCCATGAAAATCACTGCCAATCGAAACCGCTAGATCAAATTGCTGAATCATTCGATCCACCATTTGACGTGTCGAAGCAGGTTCGATACTCGGTGGTAGTTCCACCGCATCACCACCCGATTCGGCAAAGAGTTCAATCAAATAACGAATATTGGTTGCTGACAGGTCATAACGGGTCGGATGAGCAAGCACGGCGAAACCCTGACTGGCATGAATCACATCAATAGTTTCTTTAAGACCCATCCCTTCAAATTTCACAAAGGCTTTTTTGCCTTCTTTTAGAAAACGGTCAAAGGCCTGCTGTGGACGACTGACAATATTCCTTTCGACTAGAGCTTTAGCAATATGGGTTCGGGTCACCCGATCTGCTTCCCCATCGACTTGGGCAACCACATCAGGATAAATATCAAAATCAATACATTTTTCTAAGAGCTGACAAATCACTTTTGCCCGTTCAGCACGAACCTTTTTCTGCTGTTCCAGCATAGCTTTGATCGGCACGTCATTTTGCATATTCAAGGCAACAATATGCACTCCATAACTCTTTTTGGTATTGGGTCGAGACCACTGACTGGAAACCTCTACCCCAGAAATAATTTGAATATCATGTGCTTGTGCATAATCTTGGGCACGCTGCAAGCCATCCATGGTGTCATGGTCTGTGACGGCAAGGGTGTGGATTTTTAAATCGACTGCAGCCTGTACCAACTGCTCTGGAGAGAAGGTACCATCGGAAATGAGCGTATGTGTGTGTAAATCGACACCGAACATGGTTTGTATTATGCTATCTGACCTATTTCATCATCGTACTGTAACATGAAAGCGTTGCTCGACTATCTACCGATTATTATCTTCTTTTATTTTTATAAAACCACCGATCCTAAAGATAGTCATCATCCTCTGCTACAGTTGGTAGGTAGCTCTGGAAATCTTGATCAAAATCATATTCTTGTTGCAACTTGTGCATTACTCATCTCGACGCTTGTGGTGTATGGCTGCCTGTTCTTTTTCCAAAAATTTAAATTGGAAAAAATGCAGTGGTTTATTGTCGTCATGTCAGTCATTTTTGGTGGCATCACCCTGATTTTTAGCGATGTGACCTACATCAAAATGAAAGCCATCATTATCAATATCGGTATTGGATTAGGCTTCCTGGTGACGCCACTCTTTAATAAAGAACGTATGCCAATTATCCAAAAACTTTTAGGCTCGTTATTAGAACTTAGCCCAAAAGGTTGGATCAAATTGAACTGGGCGTGGTGTGGACAATTCTTTTTGCTTGCGGCTTTGCATTTCTTCTTTGGTTTTGTCTACATGCAAGGAAAATATTGGGGCGAATTCACCGCTTTCGGCGATATTATCGTTTCTATCAGTTACCTAGCTGCTATACTGTTTTTCTTAAGAAAGCATTTTAAAACCACTGAATAGATTTTAAATCATCGAGCCACTGCCATGCCATATTTTGTGCTGACTTGTACTGATCGCGAAGGTACTTTGGAAAAACGTTTAGCCACCCGCCCACAACATATTGAACGTCTACAAAAGTTAGATGATGAAGGACGTTTAATTACGGCAGGTGCCCATCCAAAAGATCCAAATGATCCGCAGGCTGGTTTTTGGGGCAGTACCATGATTGTCGAATTTGATAGCCGTGAATCCTTAGATGCTTGGATTCAGGAAGAGCCGTTTTTAAAAGAAGGGATTTACTCAAATATTGAGGTAAAACCGTTCAACAAAGCTTTTCCAAAAGGGTAAATCATGCAAGTTGTCGTCAAAAGCGTATTGGCTTTATGTTTATTTAGTTCGACTGCTTGGGCGGTTGAGCCAGCAACACCGGCGGCTCCAGCAGCCAACACAACCCCTGCAACGAATGCAACAACGGCCGCACCCACCAATACGACTGCAACAGCGGCCAAACCACTGACCGCTGAACAAATTGCCAAAGCCAAGCAACAACAAGATGCAAAAGTCAAAGCCATGATTCAAGATCAGGCCAGTCGCTTGAAGCAACTTGAGCATGCCAATCTGGAAGCACTCTCTCAAAATCAAGAATTACAGTTAAAAAATGACAGCTTGACCGTGCAGGTTCAGGTGTTACAAAGTGAACGCAGCGCACAAATGTTTTTATATGGTGCGATGACCATTGCTGTAGGGGTAATACTTGGTTTCTTGATTGCCAGTTATATTCACACTAAACGTCGTCGTCAGTGGTAAAAAACTAACTTTCTATTTATGTCTCATTCCGCAAAATTACAAACAGCCGAATTAGACTGGGAACTGGTCGATGGTATCGAAGTTCCCATTTCTAAACAATTCGGCGATGTCTACTTTTCTAAAGATAATGGTCTACTCGAAACACGGCATGTGTTTTTAAATGGCAATGACCTCACTGAACGTCTGTCGCAACTGAATGATTACCAATACTTTTGTGTCGGTGAAACTGGCTTTGGCACAGGTTTAAATATTCTAACCTTGTGGCAGCTTTGGCAGCAGATTCGTCCTGATAATCACAGCCATTTGCATGCTATTAGCGTCGAAAAATTTCCACTGAGCAAAGCCGATCTGATCCGTGCACTGAATGTCTGGCCTGAACTTGAACCACTTGCAGAACAGCTGATTCAACAATATCCCTTGCCCATTGCAGGATGCCATCGCTTAAGCTTTCCAGAAGAACGTTTTAGTATTGATTTATGGTTGGGAGATGCACAGGATATTTTCCCTAGTATCCCGAAAACCCAAGCCGTGAATGCGTGGTTTCTTGATGGTTTTGCGCCTTCATGTAATCCAGACATGTGGCAGGAAAATGTACTGAATCACATTGTTCGTTTATCAGACTACGGAACGACATTTGCGTCCTTTAGTGTTGCTGGTGTACTGAAACGTGGACTCAAGCAACATGGGATCCACATTAGCCGTCCACGCGGTTTTGGTCATAAACGTGAAATGCTAAAAGCCATTTGGTCTGATCCGACACAAGCGCTAACTGACCCTGCGGATGCAGCAGCAGAAATTAAGGTTCAATCTGAATTAGCAACAACGGCATCCAACTCAAGACCTCGTCAGATTGCCATCATTGGCGCGGGAATCGCAGGTTTAAGCTGTGCATGGGCCTTTGCTCAACGCGGCCATCAAGTCACGATCTACGAGCAAAATGAGCCACTTTCAGGTGCATCAGGCAATCCCCTTGCTCTACTCAACCCCAAGCTGTGTCCAATTGAACAGGCCCATGAGCACTTGATGACCTTGAGCTGGCAACATGCCTTGAATTTCTATTCACGTTTCAAAGCATTTAGACCGATTCAAGTCCAGCAAATGGCTTTAAAAAATGCAGATGAATTGCTTGGTTTAGCGGAACAATATCCTGAAGCGGTGCTCTCTGTACCAGATCAGCAGAATGCTATACCTGAAACAGCTTATCCAAGCTTGGCGCTTCATCAAGCAGGTGCCGTTTCTCCACAGCAACTGCGTGATGAAATGTTGCAGCATCCGAATATCCACTGCAGAAAAGCAAAGATTTCTCGCTTAAAAAGCACAGACAAGCAAACTGAGCTTTGGCAAGAACAACAACTCATCGCAACAGCCGATGACGTCATTGTCTGCTGTGCCAAGCAAAGTGCTGAGCTCTTTGAAAACTATCCTGTGTTAAAACCAATTCGTGGACAAGTCAGTTGGGTTGAAAATCGTGAGCAAGCTCTAGATCAAGCCTATAGTTATGGCGGTTATTGCATGCAACTGAATGCCACTCAATTGATTCTAGGCGCATCTTTTTATCCCAATCGAGACGATGTTGAAGTTCTAGCAGCAGATCATGTGCATAACTATGAACTTATCCACAGTGTCTTCCCAGAATATGCACAGCAGCTCCCTGCTATAGAGCATTGGCAAGGCCGTGCTTCAGTACGTGCGCAAAGTCAGGATTATTTCCCTCTGGTCGGGAAAATGAAAAATGATGGACAGATATTTACCTTTGCAGGTCTAGGTTCTAAAGGGTTCTTGTTTGCGCCATTGTGTAGTGAAGTGTTGGCAGCCCTTGTCTTGGGTGAGCTTTGTCCAGTGCCTCAAAACCTGTTGGATAAGTTGAATCCTCAACGCTTTCAGAAGAAAGTAAAAGCCAAGAAGCCTTATTATTCTGGTTAAATATTTTTAATTTTAAAATGACTGAAATCTAGAATTTTGAATTGGCCAAAATACCGCTGTATTTTGGCCAATCTTCTGAGTGATTTAAGCGCCTTGTTCTAAAGGTAAGCCCGCATCACGCGCTGCGCGTGTGCCACCCATCAATACAACATATTCACGAGAATCATCAATACCGTCTAAAAGCTCTGCTGCACGTGGTGCTTTGCTGCCGCCACCACATAGAATATAAATCGGTTGATCCGCTGTAACTTGAGTCAGACTGTCCGCAGTGATCTCAGCAATTGGACGATTCACCGCCCCCTTAACATGAGCCTCTGCATACGCTTTGGTATCACGGACATCCCAGATGACTGCGCCTTCTGGGAACTCAAATGTTGTAATTTCTTGTTTACGGATCATTGTGCACTCCTTTGATGTAAACAACACTTGGCAAATGAAGAAAACCCCCTTAGCATCTCAAATATTCTTTCCCTTTGTAAAGGTCTAACCATGCCTTCTTTTGATATTGTTTCTGAATTAGAGTTATTTGAAGTCAATCACGCTGTGCAAAACACAGAAAAAGAGATTGCGACTCGTTTTGACTTCCGTGGACAAGACGTTTCAATTGAGTTAAATGAAAAAAATAAAGAAATCAAAATTTCAACTGAAAGCGATTTCCAATGTGAACAAGTCTATACCATGCTTGAAAACCACTTCTATAAACGCAAAATTGATGTACAGGCTTTAGATCCACAAAAAGCCACCGCTTCGGGTAAAAATGTGGTGCAAGTAATCAAGTTAAAAGACGGACTTGACTCAGATACCGCAAAAAAAATTAATAAAGCCATTAAAGAAAGTGGTATCAAAGCGCAATCTTCTATTCAAGGAGACAAAATCCGTGTCACGGATAAAAAGCGCGATACTTTGCAACAAGTGATGAACTTTTTACGTGAACAACAATTTGGTCTGCCACTGCAATTTAATAATTTCAAAGATTAAGCAATAGGTTCACTATGGCAAAAGATAACCGTCTTTATAAGCTGGTTAAAACCACGTCTAAATTTCCGAAAGGCATTCGTAGCACGCTCTGGAGCAAGGCCTTTGGTCGTGTGGTTCCGATGGTTGGAACAGCGAATATTCGTTATTTAGAAGTCGATAAAGACCACGTGACTGTTCGCATTGAAAACCAGCGTAATATGCAAAATCATATTAAAGGTGTACATGCCGCAGCCATGGCGCTACTGGGTGAAACTGCAACTGGATTTTTAACGGGTTTACATGTACCAGATGATCGTATCTTGTTGATCAAATCCTTACATGTCGATTACTTAAAAGTTGCACAAGGTGGTTTAACAGCAACGGCAACATTATCAGCTGATCAACAAAAGTTTATCGCAGATAATGAAAAAGGCGAGTTATTGGTCCCTATTAGCGTGATTGATGATTCTGGCAATCAACCGATCCAATGCCAAATGCTTTGGGCTTGGTTACCAAAACGTAAAAAATAATAACCGATCTAGACTATTCTAGTGACAGTATTATCATCAGGATGCAAAGATCCCTCTTTGTGTTCTGATGATAAAAATGAAAAAAATACTCCTTCTTTCTCATTTTCTGATAGCGCTCAATCTAGCAACATATTCTGCCCAAGCAATCGCTGCTGATACTTCAGCTTCAGTACCCACAAAACAGATCCATTCTTTAGCTGAACACAACAAGAAAATTGTCACTGATTTTTATGAAGGTGTTTTCTTGAAACACCAAGTGAAACAATATGCCGATCGTTATATTGGGGATCAATATATTCAGCACAATCCGAATGTACCTGATGGCAAGGCGCCATTTGTAAACTTCTTTAGCCAAAAATTCAGCAATAACCCTCAGGCAAAAAATGTCATCAAGAAAGCAATTGCGGAAGGAGATCTGGTCGTCCTGCATGTGCATTCTACAGAGAATGACAGCGATCGAGGTCGAGCGATTATTGATATATTTCGTGTAGAAAATGGAAAAATTGTAGAGCATTGGGATGTCATACAAAATATTCCTGAACAGAGTCAGAATGCCAACACCATGTTTTAGTGATTAGCTTACAACAATAAAGCCCAAACGAATTTGGGCTTTATTTTTTTAAATACTTAAATAAATTTTTCAATGATCAGCATCAGCTGCTGCAAATATTCCGCATCAATCTGATCAAATTGATTCAGTTCATCACTATCGACATCCAACACGCCCACACATTCCCCATCTTTCATCATCGGCAAAACAATTTCCGATCTCGAGGCAGAACTACAGGCAATATGTCCTGGGAACTGATCGACATCTGGCACCACGATCACTTGCTGCTGTTGCCAAGCTGTTCCACACACGCCACGACCTTTGCCAATACGGGTACAGGCAATTGGGCCTTGAAATGGGCCTAACACCAATTCATTGTCTTTGACCAGATAAAATCCAATCCAAAACCAGCCAAATTGCTGTTTTAATGCCGCACAGATATTGGCGAGATTGGCTATCACATCGCTTTCATCTTCAACAATTGCCTGAATCTGAGGAAGGATACTTTGATATTGCTCAGCCTTATGGCCTTGCTGCAACACTAATTCTTCTGCCATGCTTCATTCCAAATTAAAAAAAGGTTTGGCTTCATCTACCCAATACAAGAGAACTTAGCTTGTAGTAGATTAGCTTGCTGCAAATGCCTGTTTAATCTCTTCTGAGATCAATCGTTTCTTGCCATTCACATCTACCGCAACAAAGGTAAATACGCCTTCGGTAATCCGTATAGGTTCACGAGAATCATCATGACTGTTCCATACCTCAATTTGGACTTGAACCGAACTGCTACCTACTTTCAAAATTTTGGTATAACAGCTAATCACATTCCCGACCTTTACAGGCACAAGGAAGGTCATCTGATTAATCGCAATGGTAGCGCAACGACCTTTGCTAAAACGTTCAACATGTATCGCTCCTGCGAGATCCATCTGAGAGACAATCCAGCCACCAAATACATCACCACTCCAATTGGTATCTGCAGGCATAGCAATGTTTTGTAGTGATAAAGTCCCTTCTGGATGAGTTGGGCGTTCGCTCATGTTAATGTCCTTGGTGCTGCTGTAATTGCTGATCTAGCCATTGTTGTAATTCAGGTGCGCGTAATGCCCCGCTGATTCTCGCCAATTCAGTGGTCTTATTCATAAGTACCAGCGTTGGAATACTACGCACATTAAATGCAGCACTTAAACGTGGATTGGCTTCGGTATCAATTTTGGCAAAAACCACATAAGGATTTTGCTGCGCCACTTGAGCAAAATGTGGTGCCATCATCTTACAAGGTCCACACCACTCTGCCCACAAGTCAATCAATACTGGCAGATCTGAATTGCTGATGAAATTACTGAAATTTTGTTCATTGAGTTCAATCGGCTCTAAAGACAGCAAAGCTTTATGACATTGCCCACAGTTGGGATGAACCGCCAATTTTTCTTCGGGTACACGATTTTTTGCACCACATGATGCACAGACAATAATCATCTACATCACTCCAATATGTTGATGTAAAAATTCTAATTGGGTTGTGACTGCTTTTTCAAACCAAGAACCATGATAAATATCAAAATGTTTCATTTCCCATTCATGATAGCTCACAAATGGTGCAATATTGGTCGCTGCTTCACGACTCGACTCAATTGGAATCAAAGAGTCGTGCTTGGCGGCGATGAATAAAACAGGAATATTAATTTTACGTACAAACTGAATCGGGCGATAACGCATTAAATTAAAAAACACGCGTGCCGGAACTTCTCCACTCCAATAATAGTCAGGATTCACAATCGAATGATAGCCATAATAACTGTCTGAAGTAGGTAAGAAACACAAGCGGTATTGATCAACTACAGGCAGCGTTTTAGGTACTAGACCCATCTTGGAACCCATATAGTCCTGACTAGAACGCTTCAATGCCTCTGGATAGCGCTGTAAGGGATAGAGCTTGGCTGTTTCAGCACCATCAACATAAGGCACTTGTACCATAACGGCTTGAATGTTTTTCAGATCCGTCGCCAAGCTTAGGGCATATCCACCACTGAGCGAAGTTCCCCATAAAACAATACGTCGATTATCGATTAATTTACAATTCGAGGCATATTGAATCACGGTCTTCCAATCATCAAGCTGGGCGCTCAGTGAAACCAGCTCACGCGGCTTGCCTGTACTGCCCCCCCAATTACGATAATCGAATAAAATGACCGCATAACCCGCCTGAGCAAAGCGCTGAGCATATTGAACCAGCTTGAATTGACGCAAGCCTGCAAAGCCGTGCGCCATGATAATCACCGCAGCTTTGGTATTGGCTTTAGGCAGATAAAAATCCGCAGCGATGGTTTCATCACCACTTGGAACATACAACGGCTCAACAGTGTAGGTGTGCATGCGCGCTCCATTGCCTTATTTTTTACTTATCATCATTTATTTACTACAGACATTTAAACTCAAGATCGAGCTTAATGCTATGATAGAGCATAAAATGTTTTGTTTGTTTTTGGAGTGACAAGATGACAGAGAATGTTGGTTTTGCAGGTCAAATCGGCCCTGAACATATTGAGCAAGTGGTCGAAAAAGGATTTAAATCGATTATTAATAACCGACCAGATATGGAAGGTGGCCCTGAGCAGCCAACCAGTGCACAGATCGAAGAATCTGCGCGAACTGCAGGTTTAGACTATGTCTATCAACCCGTTGTTGCAGGGCAAATCACTGAACTCGATGTCCGTAATTTTGCCAATCATTATAATGAACTGCCTAAACCAATTTTGATGTTCTGCCGTACCGGTAATCGCTCAAATAATCTATATCAAATCGCAAAACAAATGGATTTATTAGACGACTAAATTCATTACATTTCATTACCTGATCCAAATAGTTAAAGCTTGGTATTTATAAGATGATGGTTCTTTTTCAATAGATCAAGAACCATGTCAAAACTCGCCATTGTCCTTTTATGCATCCTCTCAGTGTCTGCTTGTAGTTCTTTCCAAGTTCGTCCAACAGCAACCGTGAGTGTAGGTACAGGTTTATAAAAAATAGAACAATTCATAAATATACAGCCTTACGAAGGACCTAATTACACCAAGAAAAAGGCCGTATTACATTGAATACGGCCTTTTTATTTAGACTTAGAGAACCATGACTTTAGTTACATGTTGAGCTTGTGCCATATGGACTTGTATCAAATGGTTGACCTGCTTCCGAATCAAAATCACTCTTCAGCATAACTAATGGATAATTCAGACGGGATTCAAGATCCTGTACAGGTACACTATTAATTTTAACCTTAGCGTTGATATTCAACTCTTGCCAACCAGCATATTGTCTTAAGTAGCGAATACGGAAGTCGAACTTACCAGAACTATCCGTCATATAGGTCACCACGTCAGAAACATTACCCCCCTGCGGTGCAACAAATGCTGTCGCGATTTGTGTTGTTGCAGGTAAGTTCATACCATAACATATTGCTGTAATATTTTTATCGCGTGTCACTTCATCTGTAATCGGATCCTTAGATACCGTGTAAGTACCTTTGGTAATACCTAACAAATTAATTGATAAGGTCACAGCACGGTTCGGAATCGCATTACCATCTTTATCCACCAACTGTGCAGACATTGATTCAGTATAGTAATTACCATCACTTGATCCTTCCAATAACGAAGAACGACCAAATGTTAAATGCCCTTCTGGCTCTTCCTCAGCAGAAGCCTGAATGACATCAATACGATAAACCTGATTCGTTACATTTGGTGTGCCAATCACTTGTGCTGTAGAGTAGCTTGCTGTGAGATTTAAATCATCAGCAATAAAGTTGGCAGCGCTATAGGTTTGATGGCGTACCGTCTCATCGACTCTCACTTTAAATGTCGCTTGACCTTTATCATCGGTTGTTAAGCCAGATGGTCCAATAATTGAAGCACCATTATTAATAAAATTATTAATGTTTAGCGTTACATATTGACCTTTTACACCACCGCCATTTTGATCCAATAAACTAACTGTTACATCCGTTACATCATTGCGAACATTTAATGTTGGTTTTCCAGAAGTAACCCTTAAGCTATAACGCGGAGCAGTTGTCGGTTTATTTACATTTAGACGAAGCACCTGTGAAGTCGTAACCTCTTTTGTTGTTTCATCATTCAATGTCGCTTCAAGCTCAATACCACTGGCAATGAGAGCATCTTTACCATCTTGCATGACATCTCTTGGAATAAGCAAGGTAAAGAATCCATTACCATTTTGATCAGAAGTAACGGTATAAGTATCAATAATACCGTTATCACCTTCTGCTTCATTCACGATACCAACGCTAGCACCAATTGTACTGTTCGTCTTTTTAACTTTTAAGGTAATTTTCTGGTTTGGCGCTGCTTGACCATTAGCCACTTGTAATGCAGATACTGTAATAACAGCTTTATCGCCATCAACATTTAACCAGTCATTTGACGTGTTGATTGCCAAACGATATGGGCTCACCTTTTCATTGACATTAAAATGAACTGTTTGGGTACGGACAACACCATTTGGCAAGGTAATAGAAGCCCGAACAGTTACACCATTTGTAAGGAGATCCGTATATTGTTTACCTGTAATCTTGGTAAGTTTCAAACTTGCTTTTGCATTACCACTTGTGTCCGTGGTAATAACGGATGTTTCTTGTCCATTGATCGTCACGCCATTCAGAGCTGAATCAATGACTGTAAACGTTACAGGGTAGTTTTTAATTCCTGATGCATTATTATCAATTAATTTGGCAAAAACATCTGCCGTATCGCCTGATGCCAATAAATCATCTTTTGATGTATTCATGCTGAGGTTCATTGCTTCTGTTGGAATAGAAACATTGATTCGCCCAACTTGGGTTACAACAGGTTGCGTTGTACTGTTATTGTTATAGGTTGAAACAGCATAAGTAATGCCCTTTTCTACCAACAATTGATCAATATTTTCACCATTCTCTACTGTCACCGTAAAGTAAGCGATACCATTTGCATTGGTTGTGGCGCTGGTCTTATCCACTTTGACACGTGAACTCAAGCCTGCTGCTAAACCAAAAGTAATGTCTTTATTGGCTAAAACACCACCATTCGCATCAGTCGCTTTAACCGCCACAACACTGGTACCGCCTAGTACTGAAATAACAGGTTGCAAAGGTGTAACGGTCAAAGCAGCGACATCTTTTGCTGCAGGTGCTTTCACCATCACTTGTGTCGTTTGACTGAGTTTAGAACCATCCGCCTGTACCACAGATGCTGCAAGTGTAATGCCGTTGGCAACTAAATTTTCAATCATTTGATCATTGGCGGCTTTTACATTCAGCGTAAATGTCACCTCACCATTTGCATTGGTTTTTTTGCTTGCACTACCAACAAAAGTCACGCCATTCGCAACAGCAGCATCATTCAAACCAAACCCTACAAGTTTATCCTTAATCGGGTTTCCGTCTTTGTCAAAAACTTTAGTTGTGAAAGTGAATGTATCATTATCCGCCGAAACAATTCCTTTTGATGTCTGCAATTCAATGCGCTGTGCATCTTTTGCAAGCTCAGCATCATCAGCCACAAATTGTAAGACAGTACTTTGCGTGATATTTGTGCCTGCATCGGAAGTGTAAGTCGCAGTCGCTTGAATCCCAGCTAACAAACCTTTGATTTGTTCAGCTGTAAGATTAGTCGGTGTTGCATAAATGATTTCAAAGCTTGCAGAACCATCTGTACCTGTAACCAATTTTGGTTGCGTGACTTTAATATTTAAGCCTGCAGGTACATTACTTAAAGCCAATTTAATCGGCTTCCCAGCAATGGCTTTCCCCTTATTATTAAAGGCTTTTACGATAATATTGGTCGAATCACCCGTTGTTTTTAAGGCACCTTTGGTATTCTCTGTCGTTAAATAACTAATCTCATTTAAAGTCGCCGCTGAACTGACAGTAATTTGAGTTTTTTGGGAAATACTTCCTGTGCCATCACCTTGTACTGCTGTAGCACTCAAACTAATGCCAGAAGCCACCAAAACATCTACAGCTTCTTTCGTCGTTGTATTTACTTCCAAAAGCACTTTGGCCTGCCCTTGATCATTGGTTTCAACAACGGTTGAACCACCAATCACGCCTTGGAAATTCACAGCATTTTTAAGGGTATTATTATCAACAGCCCAGTTATCAATTGCCAAAGTCACTTGGCGTTCTTTAATCAGATTGCCATCTTTATCTTTAAGTGTAACTGTTGTCAGTACTGTTTTAGACGATGTCGTATCTAAAATGAGATTAGGTTGATCAACAACCAAGTCCATCCGCTGGATATTCACTTGATCGATGTAAAATTGTAATACCGTGCTTTGAGTAATATCTTTACCTGCACTATTGGTATAAGACGCAGTCGCCTGAATACCAGCCAATAATCCTTTAATCTGCTCAGGCGTTAAAACTTTTGGGGCTTTATAGGTAATATTAAAATCTACTGTACCATCTATTAATGTTGTCTTCGTGGTTGAATCAACACTAATATCCAAACCTACAGGTATATTTTTTAAATTTAATTTAACGGTCTTACCACTTAAAGCATCGCCATTCGTATTAAAAGCCTTCACCTTAATTGTTGAGCTACCGCCTGTTGTACC
Organism: Acinetobacter sp. ESBL14; assembly: GCF_036668815.1. Lineage (NCBI taxonomy): Bacteria > Pseudomonadati > Pseudomonadota > Gammaproteobacteria > Moraxellales > Moraxellaceae > Acinetobacter > Acinetobacter sp. ESBL14. The sequence continues at coordinate 3,707 of NZ_JAZEVS010000010.1, read as the reverse complement.
AATTGCTTTATTGCTCTCCGTCGTGAGATACCCAACTTCACTTAAAGATGCTTGGGATAAAATTGTGATCTTAGTACTTTGTGTAATCACAGCCTGACCCTCTGCTTGAACTGCAGATGCACCAAGACCAATACCAGATGCAACTAAAGCATCCAGTGCAGTTTTGTCCTTTGGTTGAGCAATTAAATTAATCGAAGATTGACCATTTTGATCTGTCACAACAGTAAAGAGACCACCTGTTGCACCTTCAATACGAATACCATTCTGCAAAGCTTCGGCATTAATTGCTAAAGTGACTTGGCGCCCTATAATTGGTTGACCTGCATCATCTTTTAAAGTCACTGTCGCTTTAACTTTAGGTGGATTTTGATTATTTGGTATTAGGACCAATGCTGGCTCATCAACCACTAAATCCATACGCTGAATATTTTTGGCAGTCTCGAAATATGCAAGCTTAACTGTTTGCAAGACATTATTATAATTAGCATTAATAACCAAACCATCTTGTATAAGTTTCGCTTTATCTGCATCTGAAAGATTAGAAGGATCATATACAACAGTAAACTTGGCTTCACCAGCAGCATTAGTGGTCAGTATCGTGTTTTCTTTAATATGAATTCCATTCACTTGTGGCAAATTCAAAGTAATGTCTTTATTCGCAAGTGCCATACCACTACTGTTATAAGCTTTAACGGTAATCACTCTTTCAGCATTATTAGCGACATTAATTGCATCAAGTTGGTCAATCGCGAGATAAGCAACATCAACAGTGCCCTGAGCTGAAGCCACAACCATGACCTTCGCAGTTTGGGCAATACTTACTCCACTATTCTGTTCTGTAGAGGCTGTAACCAATAACCCCTCAGCAACCAAAGCCTTAACCGCATCAACATTCGGAGCATTGAGCTGGATCGTAAATTTCGCTTCACCATTTTGCGTCGTATTGACTGGAGCAGTAACAATTTTTACCCCATTATTTTTCGCAATTTCAGAAAGAGCAAGGCTGATTTTTCGACCATTAATCGGCTGACCATTTTCATCAACAGCTTTAACTGCAACTTCAAATATGTCATTCGATGCAACAACCACCCCTTTAGCCAATGAAATCGAGAGCTGTTTTACATCAACATCACTCGTTTGATCATAATAGCGAACATAGGATGTTTGCGTCACCGCATTACCCGTAGTTGGTTGATAAGTTGCCGTTAATAAGACACCTTGTGTTTTTAAAAGATTTAAGATCGCCGCATCTTTCACTCGACCATCATACTGAATTACAAAAGTAGCCTCGCCTTGTAAATTGGTTTTGGCTTTAGACCCCGTTATAATTGTTAAACCATATTCTGATGCTTTATCAATATTTAAAGTAATATCTTGATTCGCCAATACCCCACCATTACGATCTACCGCACGTACGGTTACAGTGGTTTGGCCTTTATTGGTATTAATCATTGAATCTGGACTAATACTTAAATAACTTACATCTACTGCTTGTAAAGGCGCTGCCTCCACCATAATTTGCATATTTTGTTTAACAGATGAACCATCTGCCAATGTCGTTGCAACAGCGACTGTAATACCTGACTTTACTAAATTATCAATTGATTGCTGATTATAGGCATCAACATTTAAAGTAAATGTTGCATACCCGCTTGCATCAGTCTTTTGAGTAATTGCTTTATCTCCACCAATAGTAACACCATTCTCAGTTACTGCTGCGGCTAAACCAAGTGTCACTATTTTATTTGCAACAAAATGGCCATCAATACTAATAGCACGTACTTTGATCTGAACAGTGTCATTCTTTGCAGAAACAACGCCCTTACTCGCTGTTAATTCGAGACGTTGCACATCTTTTTCTAAAATGGCACTTTTATTGGTGAAGTTAAGTCTGGTTGTTTGAGTTAGAACATTATTATTAACAGTAGTATAACTCGCAACGACAGTAACACCATTCGACAGCAAATTATTTATATCATTTGCTGAAACACTATTTTTATCAAATTTGACGGTAAATGTTGCTTGACCATTATTATCTGTATTGAGCTTAGAACCTTCAACAATAGTTAAGCCATTATTTTGGCTATTTGGCACAGTTAAATTAATTTGCTTATTTGCAACAGCACCACCCTTTGCATCTTTCGCTGTTACAGTAACTGTTGCTTGGCCACCACTAACATCAATAGAATTTGAAGTAATAGCCGTTAAATAAGATACATTTTCTGTTGCAACAGACACAACAGTAATACTACTTGTTTGTGTAACTGCTGAACCATCAGCCGATGATGCTGAAATCTGAATACCATTTTTTACTAATAACTGGCCTGTCGGATTTAAACTATTCGCTTCCGTTTTAATTATGAACTTTGCCTTACCATTGGCATCAGTTTTTGCAGTTGAATTTACTAATTTCGCGCCATATTCAAGGGCTAAATCATCCAACTTTAAACTGATTTCCTTACCCGCAACTGCCAATCCTTCTGGATTTAGAGCAAGTGCTTCAACCTCAATTGTTCCACCAATAGCATCAACTTTATTATTTGACGATGTTGATAATGAGAGACTGCTCATTGTATTTTTAACGGACACAACTTGAGCTGTAGAAACCTGAGTTTTAATTGCACCAGATTGTTCTGTTAATGTCGCTTCAAGTGCTACTCCAGATGCAATCAGCGCTAAACGATCCGCCTCTTTACCATTTGGTAGTTGTAAAGTAAATGTAACATAACCTTCATTATTCGTTACAGCACTCGAACTCCCTTTAATCATTACCCCATTTAACTGGAAATCTTTAACCTTCAGAGTTACTTTCTCATTTGGAACACCGCCACCATTTGTATCTATTGCTCGAATACGAACAGCGGTTTCACCACCAGAAACGGGTAAAGCAGCAGTACTATCAAATTTTAACTCATATTGGCTTTGGACAACAGTTCCTGCACCTGTCACAGTTACTTTCGTCTGATTTTGGATTTTGGTATCAACAACGGTGGTCGTAAATAATAGCTCTGTCAAATTCTTGTTCGTGCCATTTAATTTGACGGTGAAAGTTACAGTTCCATCTTCACCAGTTGTTTTGGTAGAAGTATCACTTGTTGCACCATTTTTTTCACCATCTTTAATATTAAGATTAATTTTGGCCCCAGCAACTCCACCACTATCTTTATCAATAGCTTTCGCGGTAATAACTAATTCATCCCCTTCAACTTTTAAAGTACTTTTGCTTAATTGAAGCGTAACGCCTGCTACTTCTTTTTTTGTCGTCGGTGTGCTTGGATTACTCGTATCTGTACCAGATTCTGTTGTCCCATAATATCCACCGCCCCCCCCACCACAAGCGACTAATGCAACAGAAGTTGCTAATACTGTCGTATTTACCCCGATTTTTTTTAAACCCTTGAAATATGTCATAACAATAATTTCCATCTTATTTAATATTTAGCCTTACAATACGATTAAGACTTTTGTACAAAAATTTACTCGAAATAATATATTTTATCAATTCGTAATACCAGCTTTATTCCTTAGGAAAGTGAACTGCTTAACATTAATGTGTTTAATTTTTATCTAAATATTTTATGCAATAAAAAACACCCCCTCAGCGTTAGCGGAGGGGGTGTTTAGATTTAAAAGCTGGCGATGACTTACTCTCACATGGCAAGTGCCACACTACCATCAGCGCTAAGAGGTTTCACTTCTGAGTTCGG
>NZ_JAZEVS010000009.1:0-92791 GCF_036668815.1 Acinetobacter sp. ESBL14 | reverse complement strand
AGTCAACAGGTAATTTAGATATTCAACAAACTTATCAACCAACCCAAGAATCTAACCATTTTAGCCAAATCCTTGTTTCTCAACAAGTTTTTATCTGCATCACCGCCGATGGATGTGCATTCTACAGCATTTCACTCCCAACACAACCCCCTTTTTTATTATTTTTATTCGAGTGAACATTTTTAAACCAAAATCACAATTTTTCTTATATTTTTCGACCGAATTTGTTTTAATAATAAGAGAACAACTAAACTATATGCTCATCTCTATGTTTCGCGTTCAATAGCGCAATCATTTTAATGGCTGTATTATTTCGCTCTCACAGCGATTAAGGACTTATATGCATTACTCAAATTTTATCTTGCTTGGGTTGTTATCTGCTGGAGCATGTTCATCAGTATTCGCACAAGAAACTCCCAGCGATTCAGCTAATGCTGTAGCAAGCCAAGTCACTGCAGAGCAAAAGACCTCAACAATTCAGGCCATCAAAGATTTAAAGCATTTAACTAAACATGACTTAAAAGTGAATGCGAATGCAGCACAGCCTGATTCGGTGAAAGACCCCTTACAACCATTAAACCGCCAAATCTATGCCTTTAATGATATGTTAGACCGCAACTTATTAAAGCCTGTTGCAATCCAATATGTTGCTAAAGTACCAGAACCAGTACGTAGTCCATACCGTCAATTTCGCAAAAACTTAGGCGAACCGTGGAATGCAGTTAACCAGCTCATGCAAGGCCGCCCGACACGCGCAGCAAAAACCTTAGGTCGTTTTACCATCAATACTTTAACAACTTTAGGTTTTGCCGATCCTGCCCGACGTTTAGGTTTAAATACAGAAGAAGAAAGCTTTGGTGTCACTCTAGGCTATTATGGTGTTCCATCAGGTCCATATGTGATGTTACCTTTCTTCGGTCCAAGTACATTCCGTGATGGTTTTGGCTTAGCCGCAGATAGTTTCGGTCGCCCGCAAAAATACCTATTAGATGATCAAGAAGGTATTTATTGGTCAACTAATCTATTACAAGCTGTTGATGCACGTTCGCAAATTCTTGATATTGAAGAAAGCTTAAAAGGCGACAAGTATTCAATGATCCGAGACTTTTATTTACAACGTAAAGCCTTCCAGATTGCTGAGAAACGCGGTGATTCAGATGACGTTTCTTTTGTTGGTGATTCAGATGATGTCGATGACAGTTCTTCTGATGAAAAATGATTAAATTAAAATAATGTTTTACAAACTTATGTATTGCCAGAGAATTTAAACTCTGGCAATACTATATCCAAGGTCATCTTTCATCTATGATGAATTTTAAATGATCATACAAAGGATTGGCTATTCATCTATGTATTTCATTCAACCCACGCGTTCCATACCTTGTTTAGATCAAGCTTTAACTGAATTACCCAGTTTGCAGATGATTCAAATTGATGATTTAGATTTGTATGATCAAACCATTATCGCGATTGCAGATGTCCAAGATTTTTTAAAATATCAATGGAAACTCCCTACAATTGTGCTTGCGTTTGAACATGAAGGCGCAGCGCTGGCACAAGCATGGGAATTAGGTGCTTTGGCAGGTTGGATGTGGGATAGTTTGCCTAAAAATCCAGTGCACTCCTTATTTAAAATAGATGCGCAATACAAACGTAATCAAGACAGTCGAGATTTACCATCTGCCGCTGAATTACAAAAACGCCTGTTACCCAACCCGATCGAATTACCCAATTATCAATTTGAATCCTTTTTTCAACCTTCTGCCTACTTATCAGGTGACTGGTATGATTATTGGCGTTTAAATGATGAAGAAGTTTTATTCTATCTTGCTGATGTATCGGGTCATGGCGTCACCAGCAGCCTCTTAACCTCATGGATGGCTGCATTTCATGGTCGTTCAAAAACTCCGAGCCAATTGATCCAGAAACTGAATGCCATGCTCGTGCAAGAAAATATTGAAAAGCACATTACCATGGTGGCAGGGATCTTAAACTTGGTCACACATGAAGTTCGTTGGTCAAGTGCGGGGCATTATCCTCCCCCCATTATTTTTGAACCTAATCAGCCCCCTCAAATATTGACCACCAGCAGCTTCCCACTCGGACTTACTGAAGAACTTGAAGTCGAAGAACATCATTGTCGATTAAGTCGTCACGCACGGTTTATTTTATGTTCTGATGGCGCTTTAGAACCATTTGATGGTGGTTTGAATGATCAGTTTAATCAATTGGTCGAACACTTGCAAAAAGACTCCTTCAAAGCACCTGATCATGTAGCAGATGACATTGCAATCTTAAGCTTGCGTCGAATGAATTAATTTTAAAATCAATAATTTAATTAAATCACATGCTGCAACCACTTGTGTCTACAATACCACTATGGGATAATTTTATATCCTTTCTCTGAAAATGGCATTTATATGTCAACAGGTCATGTTGAATATGCAAGTTTGAACGGAACGCATATTTTCAAGCTTATTGGCGAAGTGCGTGCTCACTCTTGTATAAGTCTAGACAAACTACTCAACAGAATTGAACAACAGCAAAATGTTGTTGGTGCAATCGTTGATTTAACTGAAACCACGTTTATTGACAGTACTGTTTTAGGCATACTGGCAAAATTGGGTTTAAAGCTTAAGCAAGCTCATCACATACAAGCAGTTATGCTATCGACAAATCCAGATATCACCACCTTGGCCAATAGTATGGGGCTCGGGCAGGTCTTTGTGATTTTAAATTACTGCGGTGATCCAAGTGTATGCACGCTAGAGCTTACAGAAGAGCAAGTCACACATAGTGCCATGCTCAATACCGTGCTCGACGCACACAAAACACTGATGCGCTTGAACGAAAACAACCAAAATATGTTTGAACCACTGGTTAAGCAATTGCAAAAAGAGCAAGATTGCTTAAATCTCGACGTACAAAAACAAAACGCTTGATCGTTAAACTCAGTATCGTGATCCCCCTATGACCTTACTTTCCGTTGCACAGATGAATTCTCAAAATGACATTGAAGCAAACTTCGATGTCATTGAGTTATTAATCCAGCAAAGTAAGGCTCAGGCAGCCGAGCTGATTGTTTTCCCAGAGAATTTTGTTTGTTTTGCAGCAGGGAAACAACGTGAAACTGCTGCACAATTCGAAAGTATCCAAGCACGCCTAGAACTATTGGCACATCGTTATCAAATCTGGATCATTGCAGGTACACTCCCATGCCCGTTCCGTCCAGATGGCTCGGTTATTCAAGATGGTCGTGTGCGTACGGTGAGTCTGTGTATTAGCCCTGAAGGGACTGAAGCACGCTATGACAAAATCCACTTGTTTGATGTACAAGTGGGTGATGCAGTCGGTGGTTATCAAGAATCTAAATTCTTCGAGCCAGGCGATCAAGTCGTGGTTGCCAAGACTCCTTTTGGTCATATAGGTCTCATGGTCTGCTACGACTTACGTTTTCCAGAATTGGCTTTAACTTTACGTCAGCAAGGGGCCAATATTTTAACCGCCCCCGCTGCTTTTACTTACACCACTGGCCAACTTCACTGGCAATTGCTTTTACAAGCACGTGCTATGGATAGTCAGTGCTATGTTTTAGGTGCAGCGCAACAAGGCTGGCATGGTGAACACCGTCAAACTTGGGGACATGCGGGTATTACTGATAGCCGTGGTCAACTTCTGCAAAGCATTGAGACTGAAGGACATGGCTTAATCACCAGCGACTTTGACCTTGAACAACAAAATCAGGTTCGTCTGGCAATGCCGTTGATGCAACATCGCAAAATTATCCATTATTAATCTTTCTTCTCTACATCCTCTACTTCAAATTGCATATTGTATAAAATACATTCAGCCAGAGGTAATCTGACTGAGATGATCAAATTTTCTAAATGTTTGATCTATAGAATCATGATTTAATACCAATTATTGATCATCGTAGAACAAGCTCAAACGATTTTGGCCTATGAATGATGTAACATCGTCAATTAATTCTTATTAAGTTTTATTCATGTTTAGATTGATTCTGATTTTCTTTTTTTTGGGGATAACCGCACCACTTCATGCTTCATCGCTTGATCTCGATGGGGATGAGTCCACGCAATCTTCACAGGTTTTATCTACACCACAAAATTTATCATTGAATGCTTTTGGACAATGGGTCATTGGCTGGGGAACTGGCGCTGAAGGTGCAAGACAAAGATTAAGTAATATTCGACGTGAAGATGTCGCAGTGATTAAACAAAAAGGGACGACCTTAGACATGATCAAAGCTTGGCAACAGCACTTCGAACTAGAAGCACAAAATAACCTCAGTAACCCAACTGCAATTTATAGAGCGCGACTGATGAAAAAAATTGCTGAGCTGTGGTAAGCACCCATTGAAATACCGCTTAGAGTGCATAAGTTTTTACGGCTTATGCTTTTTTGATTTGAATTGATACCTAAACTACTTAGGTAATCGATCAGACCACGATATACTGATCCTATTCAATTACCATTTGAGGGCTGCATGGGCGAAGAACATCCACAACTGTTATTAGACAATCAGTTATGTTTTCTGGTTTATTCGACCAACCTTGCCTTGCACCAAGTTTATCGCCAATTACTCACACCACTTGGCTTAACCTACCCCCAATATCTAGTAATGCTGGTGTTATGGGAAAAGGATCAGTTGTCCGTTTCAGACATCGGTGAACGGCTATTTTTAGAATCATCGACACTTACACCATTACTCAAAAAACTTGAAATAGCAGGCTTGATTAGCCGTAAACGTTCCCTTAAAGATGAGCGGCAAGTGATCATTGGGCTTACAACACAAGGACAGGCCTTACAATTACAAGCGGTTGATATTCCAAATCAATTGGCTCAAGCGGCATCCTGTTCACCCACAACACTATTGGCATTAAAAGATCAGCTTTCAGAACTTCGCAGCAATCTAAACAAATAAGTTTAAAATTTACACAACAGCAACTTGTTTTTTAATTTATATCGTGTACGATTTAATTGCATTCAATATTATTCAGGAATAATAATCATGTCTTTAGAAAAAGTGGTGTATCGTGCGAAAGCAAAAGCAACAGGTGGTCGTGATGGACGAGCAACTTCTTCTGACGGTGTTTTAGATGTTCAGTTAGGCGTCCCTAAAGAAATGGGCGGCGCTGGTGGTGCGGTTACCAATCCAGAACAACTGTTTGCAGCAGGCTATTCAGCCTGTTTCTTAGGTGCCATGAAGTTTGTTGCGAATCGCGATAAATTTAAAATCACCAAAGATGCCTATGTTGAAGGTGAAGTCGGTATTGGTCCGATTCCAAATGGTTTTGGTATCGAAGCGACTTTAAATGTGTATTTAATTGGCATGGAACAGGCAGAAGCTGAGCAATTAGTTGCTGCTGCACACATTGTCTGCCCTTATTCAAATGCAACCCGCGGCAATATTGATGTGAACTTTAATATTGTGACGATCGAATAAACATTCAGCTTTCCCAATAAAAAAACAGCATGGATGATCCATGCTGTTTTTTTATGCCTGAATTTATTTATTCTTCGGCAGCTTCATTGGTGACACGAAGCACTTCTTCTAAAGTGGTCTTCCCAGCTAATACTTTAAGTAAACCATCATCACGAATCGAAGCCGCATGACGACGTGCATGATTTTCCAATTCATACTCAGCTGCATTGCCATGAACCAAACGGCGCATCGATTCATCTACGGGCACAATTTCATAAATTGCGGTTCGCCCACTAAAGCCGACATGTGAACATTTTTCGCAACCATGCGGCTCTGGTAGCTGCATATATTCATCCACTTTAAGGTGCTGGAACACTTGGCGCTCAAAATCATCAGCCTTACGCCAAGTGACACAATGCGGACATAAAGTTCGCACCAAACGTTGTGCAATCACCCCAATCAAAGAACTCGCCAATAAGAAAGGCTCAATTCCCATATCTTTCAGACGCGTCACCGCACCAATCGCAGTATTGGTATGCAGTGTCGACAAAACCAAGTGACCGGTTAAAGAAGCTTGCACCGCAATTTCAGCTGTTTCCAGATCACGAATCTCACCCACCATCACCACATCAGGATCTTGACGTAACATCGCCTTAAGCGCACGCGCAAAGGTCATATCAACTTTGGTATTGACTTGGGTCTGACCAATCCCTTCCAACTGATATTCAATCGGATCTTCAGCGGTCAAAATATTACGAGTATTGTCATTCAGATCGGATAATGCCGCATATAAGGTGGTGGTTTTCCCCGAACCTGTTGGGCCTGTCACCAAAATAATGCCATGTGGACGATGAACCAGTTGAGTTAGGCGTTCATAATCGTTCTGCATTAAGCCTAAATGGGTCATGTTTAGACGCCCTGCTTGCTTATCCAGCAAACGCATCACTACACGTTCACCATGCGAAGACGGTAAAGTCGAAACACGCACATCCACTTCACGCCCTGCAAGACGCAATGAGATACGACCATCTTGCGGAATCCGCTTTTCGGCAATATCCAGTTTCGCCATAACTTTGATACGTGACACCAACAACGGTGCTAATTCGCGTCGCGGCTGTACAATTTCACGCAATTGTCCATCGACACGCAAGCGTACCGAGAGTTTTTTCTCAAAGGCTTCGATATGAATATCCGAGGCGCCTACCCGAATCGCTTCTGACAACAAGGCATTGATTAGACGCACGATCGGTGCATCGTCCTCCTGATCCATCAAGTCTTCAGCTTCAGGCACTTGATCTGCCAAGCTTAATAAGTCTGGATGATCTTCCAAGCCTGCTGCAACTTGCTGCGACTCCCCGGTATCCCCTGCATAACTGGAACTCAATAAGGCATGAAACTCTTGATCAGTACAAAGTTGATCATGAGCTGATTTCCCCAAAATTCGACGAGCTTCCTGCAAAGCAATACGCGCGGTGTCCTTGCGTCGTACAATAAAAACTTGATCGCCTTCATAACGTAACAAAACGCCATGTCGTTTAGCGAAACTATAAGGAATTTGTATTTGTTTAAGTATTTGCATCACACAAATAATGATAAAAGAAAGCAGTGAGTGTACTCTAAGCAGATTACAGCGTGAAGTCTGTTTAGCATACTCACACAGGAATTTTGCATCTTGTCTCAAAATAATCAATATGAAGCGCCACATTCCAATACTTTGAAATGGTGGGGCGAACAACAATTTGAAATCCAGCAAACCAAAGCTTGGCAATTCGGTTCATTACTGTTTCGTCTGACACGCGGAATTAAAGAGTGGCGTTTGGAATATCATCGCCCACAATCTCAGCACGACTACGAGCAGCAATGGAAAATCCTGAACGATACTGAGTTTGCCATGCCGCCCCCAGCAAAAATTGAACGCTATATGTTTCATAAGACCAATAGTAGCTTTCATTTGATGCCTCGTTTGGCTGATCGTTCGGTGGTGATTCGACCAGTTGATCCAATTTATATTCCTGCGGGTCAACGCGGCACCTTATATATCAGTACGCCATTATGGATTGCAGGGATGGTGGATGGGCTCTCTGAACCTTTATTTGATATTCCCGTGATTCAACCCAAGGACACATGGTTTGGTAAAGATCCGCAGAATGGCGAGATTTGCTATGCTACTTCTGTCGATGGCCGTATTGATTTGAATCTACTTAAACCACGTGCTTTCCGAGCAGTGACACCGATTGAATTCCACAATACTAGTCATCACCAGTTACGCTTTGACCGGATGAATGTGCCCGTCCCTGCACTGCCTTTATTTTATAGTGAGAGTACAGGTCGCTTATGGACCTCACAAATCAAAGTCTATTACGAAGGCACCGATCATCCCGCACGTATCCGAATTGAAAACAAAACGCCAAGCCCTGCGGGTGAAGTGATTTATGTGCATCCACCCCGCGCCCCAGGGAGCACCTTATTTAATATGTTCGATTCATTCTTTTAAAGGGTTGCTATGCCAAATTCAAATATTCCCAAAGATGTTGCTGGCAGCCTAACAAGTGTGTTCACCAACATTAACTTTGAGCGACTTAGTGAAATCGTGGTCGCGATTATTTTATGTTTCATCGGCTTCCTGATTGCACGTTTGGTTTCAAATGCCTTTATCCGCACGGTAGGCAGTCGCTTTAATGCCCACCAACGCCTGTTATGGCGTCGAGGTATTTTTTACTTCATCTTCTTGCTGTTCATTATGACCAGCCTTAGAGAAGCAGGCTTTAAGCTCAGTGTATTTTTAGGTGCAGCTGGGATCTTAACGGTTGCCTTGGGTTTTGCCTCGCAAACCTCTGCCAGTAACTTGATCAGTGGCTTATTTTTAATTGGTGAAGGCTCTTTTGAAGTCGGTGATACCATTCAAATCACTTTAATTCGAGGTCAGACCATCGAAGGTGAAGTGATTTCAATTGATTTACTTTCGGTTAAATTGCTCACACTCGATAATGTCTATATTCGTTTACCGAATGAACAATTGATCCGAACCCCTGTGATGAACTTATCCAAATACCCAATACGGCGTATTCCAATCACCTTGGCGATTAACTTCCATGAAGACATTATTAAAGTGCGACATGTACTGTTAGAAGTGGCAGCCAAATACCCACTGGTGATGGATGATCCCAAAGCCACCGTCACAGTGACGGCTTTTAGAGAATCCTCCATTGAGCTGTTATTTGCCGTATGGTGTCGTCAAGAAAACTCACTCAAAGTCCGCGATGAAATGCAGGAACGCATTCGTAATGGCTTTCTGGAAAATCAGATCGAAATTCCTGTACCGAAAATGGGTCTGATTGATCGACCTCTCCCTTTAGAGAATGATGAAGTCGATCAATATGCCAATCAAAAAGAACTTAAAAAAGAACAGAAAGAGAGTTAACTTTCTTTCTTGGTTTCACTTAATGCAGGTGGCAATGGCGCTAGATAAGCAATCACCAACATGACCGCACCAGAACCAATAAATGAAATCACACGGGTTAAGGTGCCGCTTTGCGATAAATCTAATAACAACAGTTTCGCTACCACAATGCCTAACAAAGCTGCACCGACAAACCAGATTTGTCGGATGTGGCGGCGACTGGAAAAGGTCATCAGGATAAAGGCCAAGATCACCCAGAGCAGTGTCAAACTAAGTTGCACATCACCATTCGACCAAATTGCTGCGCTCCAGAATGGTGTTCCCAAATAATGGTGCATGGCTCGCACCACCACGCTACTCAACACCAACAAGCCAATGAGAATCGTGGTGACTTTAAAGCCCCATTCCATCGAACGCTCTGCACTAAAGTCATGCTGATAAATCACCCAGATCAGACCTGCAAACACCAGTAAAGACAAAAGATCAGTGACGTTTAGAAGCGGCAAGAAATAGTATTGTTGAGCCGAATATGCATCCAGACTAATCAACAACAACCAGAACAACGTTAAACCCCACACAGGTAATTGATGCAATAACAATACTTTACGAGAGAAAAACAACCAAACACTATAGACCGTTGGAATAAGCGCAACTGCTGCAATCGGCATAATTGGGAAAATGGTGAGACCAATCAGCGCCAGACTCAACCAAATCAAAACAGCCCAAGTCATGGTATAAACTTTAGAGCTGTTCAAATTCAAACTGATCAGCAACAATGCCAGTAAAGTTGTAGCAATAGCAAAACTGATCTGACTCAAACCACTTGGCCAATGCCCAGTCGAATAAACCGCTACAGCAAAACTTTCCCCATAAAGCAGAAATAACAACACCGCAGCCAAGCTCAGTTGTAGATTGCCCCATTGCAAGCGTGATTTAAGCTGAACTGCTAGACTGAATAACACTAACAAAATGACAGCTATCGCCAGATAAGGGCTCAATCCATATTGTTGCCATTGCATCAACTCAACCCCTGCAATCGCGCCTGAATATAGGCCAAGTACCAGAAATACACCACTCAGCATGCGTGCACTGAAATACTTCTCGACTTCTTGGTAATGTAATAAGTAAAAGGCCGAAATAAATTGAGCAAGTGCAAAAATCGCGGTACTTAAAATTGGGAAATGATCATTTGACCAAACTTGGAACAGTAATGCCACTGAGCTTAATAACACCAATGCCACACCAACATAACGGCTTAAACGATATCGTTCAGTCACGCCCCAGACAATCAGTGCAGTTCCCTGAATTACCCAGCCTGTTGAAGTCCAATGTGCCCCTTTGGCCAGTGGGAAAATCAAGGCAACGAAGACCACAGCCAGAATAAAGAAACTTTTTGCCAAGATTGATAATTGTGGATGCTGGCGTTTAATCCAGATATTTAAACTAATATAGACAATCGCAAGTGCAACCGCACCCCAAGTGAGGGCTTGCGTCGAGTTATGCATTAAATAAGCATGTAGCGAAAAGCCCAATACAGGCACACTAAAAATCAGGCCTACATCTAAAATCGGTTGTAAACGTTCAGGGGGCTGAGCTGTTTGTTGCTGCGTATTTTGAGCACGTAACATCAGTTGGCTATAACGAATACTGAGCCAAATAAATAACGCCATATGTAACCAGAGAATGATATCCAAAGTATCAAACTGCGTGGTCTTGGCATAAATCCCAATTGTTGCCCCACCAATAAACATGGTGGCAAAGAACGCAATTTGATGCAGGATTTTCCAAGGTTGAATAAAATTTAATGCTGCCACGGCCAAGTTAATGACAAAATAATAGCCAAACAAGAAAATCACATCTGGATGATTTTGTGGAATCACCAAGGGCGCTAGATAGGCCATGGTTAAAGCCAACATCGCTAAATATAAGGCTTGTTGCTTTAAACTCAGATAGACTGTCGCCGATAATAAAATCACAAATAAAACACTGGCCGTAGCTAAGCTGGCAATGACAGCGAAGTGGTGTGAGAAAATCAAGGTTAAGAAGATCACCGCTAGCCCTACACCTTGTAGAGCGACTGCAAATAATTGATTTTTCTTTTGCAGCAAATAACCAGCAGCGGTAGTGACGACACCTGCAATCGCGATAAAACTCAGTTTCACGCCGAGGCTGAGTTGCCAATGCTCACTGGCAAAACGTAATAACAACACCACGCCAACCATAAGGATTGCAACGGCAACTCGGAGAATTGGATTGCCATGCATCATCCAATCGAGCGCAGGTTGCCACCAAGCTGGATGTTTTGGCTCAGAAGGATGGGCAGCAGAGCTAGAGTTCTGAAGTATTGGACTTTGAACTGATTCAGGTTGAGCCTGCATCCAAGCAGATTGTTGTTCAAAGTGAGAAGTGTTTGAAGCTGTTGTTTCAACTAATTCAACAGATTCATCAGTACTTGGAGCCTGTTGTTGAGTTTGAGTTGAAATATCAGGGCGTGCTGATTGGGTTGCATATTGCTCTAAATGCAGCAATCGCGTTTGAAAAGCACTAATGGTTTGAACCAAACACAAAAGCAATACCAATAGCGCCCCACCCGCAAGCCACATCCATGTATTGGCATAGGCAAATAACGCGACGAGTGCCGCACCGTATATCACAATTTTTTGTAGACCAATGCCTGCTGTCTGCACAAAATCGCTCGGTGCGGTCTGTTCAAGCTGAGACAAGCGCTGATGTATTTCTGACAGAACGTGCACAATAACAACGGTCAATCCAATGCCAGCAGCAACAATCGTGCCTTGCCACTTCAATGCAATTGCAGCCGTAAGCAACACGGCCAAGCCAATTAAAACAACAATGAGTCCCTGTTTGTCTTTTTTATACATAGACTTATATCAATTATGACAGCTTCATTGCGGCTATCTTACTTGATCACTAGATAGGCAGGTATTGTTACATACAAAATACTGCAAATTTTAAACGACACAAGCAGCCGTTCTGCGTCCAGTTCAGATAAGACAGCCACCACTTTTTCACGTAAAATACCGAGTAATTTATAATTAGGATTTGCGCAATGCCACCTTTTGTCTTGGTTGACGGGTCTTATTTTTTATTTCGTGCTTTTCACGCCTTACCTCCATTAACCACGTCGACTGGCTTACATACCAATGCCATTCGGGGTGCAATCTCAGCAATTCAAAAACTGATGCGTCGTACCCAACCGACACATATGGCTGTGATTTTTGATACACCAGAGCCGACCTTTCGTCATAAATTATCGCCAATCTATAAAGGTGATCGCCCAAGCATGCCTGAGGAATTGTCACAACAAATTCCTTATCTGCACGCCTTGATCAAAGCGCAAGGGATTCCCTTGTATTTTCTTGCGGGTGCAGAAGCGGATGACATTATTGGGACTTTAACCAAACGTGCTTTGGCTGAAGGTCATCATGTCCTCATCTCGACAGGTGACAAGGACATGGCGCAATTGGTGAATGAACATGTCAAACTCGAAGACAGTTTTAAAGAACGTGTTTTAGATGAAGCTGGCGTTTTTGAAAAATTTGGAGTCCATCCACATCAAATCATTGATTATCTGACCCTCATGGGCGATGCATCTGACGGTATTATGGGTGTTCCTGGCGTTGGTGCAAAAACAGCGGCAAAGCTACTGAATGAATACGGCACACTCAACAATATCATTGCCAATGCCGATCAGCTCAAAGGTAAACTTAGCCAGAATATTAAAGATAATGTAGACAACATCAAAGTTGACCATCAATTGGCCAGTATTGTCTGTGATCTCGATCTTGCTTTGGATTGGCATGACCTGAAACTATCCAACCCAAATGTAGATCAGTTACGTGATCTCTATACTGAATTAGAGTTTCGTAACCAATTACAATCATTAGACCATCCAAACAATCCAAATAGTTCTGCCTATCAACAAACTTCACAAAGTATTGCCAAAGCGGAACAAAAAGCGGAACCCGTGGTTACCGAAGATCATGCCAATCTGTCGAGTCAAGATGATCAACTCGGTGAAGCTACCTATCATACCGTCCTAAATCAACAAGATTGGGATGTTTTATTGCAACGTATGCAGCAGGCCGATCATTTTGCGATTGATACAGAAACCACCAATCTGGATTATCGTTTTGCTGAACTGGTCGGTTTCTCGGTGGCGTTTGATGCCAAAGATGCTTATTACGTTCCTGTTGCCCACGACTATGAAGGTGCACCTGAACAGCTCAATCGCGAACAGATTCTTGCTCAAATCAAACCGATTCTTGAGAATGAGCAAGTACGGAAAATTGGTCATCATCTTAAATACGATGCACATATCTTTGCCAATCACGGTATTACCATTCAAGGTTGGTATTTTGATACCATGCTGGCTTCATATGTATTGAATGCTGCGGCAACGCGACATGGTATGGATGACGTTGCTCGACTTTATCTCAGCCATTTGACCACGACCTTTGAACAAATCGCAGGTAAAGGGGCCAAACAAAAAACCTTTAATCAGATTGAGCTTGAAGTCGCAGCTCATTATGCCGCTGAAGATGCACATGTCACTTATCGTTTGTATGAAGTACTCGCAGCAAAACTGAAAGCCCATCCAGAACTGGTCAATATTCTACATAATATTGAAATGCCTGTCGCACGTGTCCTTACGGGCATGGAAGAAGATGGAATTAAGTTAGATCACGCTTTCCTTGATCAACTCAGTGTTGAATTCTCTAAAACCATACAGAGCCTTGAAGCTCAAGCAGCCGAATTGGCAGGTGAAGCCTTTAATGTCGCTTCACCCAAACAGGTCGGCGAGGTGCTGTTTGAAAAGCTCGGACTCAAAGGGGGCAAGAAAACTGCGACTGGCCAATACAGCACCAGTGAAAGTATTTTAGAAAAAATCGAACATCCATTGGCGGAAGTGATTCTTGAACATCGCAGCTTGGCAAAACTGAAAAATACCTATACCGATCGTTTGATTGAACAATCGCATGATACAACGCATCGTGTACATACCAGCTACCATCAGGCCTTAACTGCAACTGGACGTTTGTCTTCCACTGATCCAAACTTACAAAACATTCCAATCCGCACCCCAATTGGTCGTCAAATTCGTAAAGCCTTCATTGCACCTGAGGGTCGTGTGCTATTGGCTGCCGATTATTCACAAATCGAACTACGTTTGATGGCACATTTCTCTCAAGATGATGCGTTAGTGCACGCCTTCCAGCAAGGTCAGGATGTACATCGTCGTACCGCTGCTGAAGTACTTGGAATTGCCATTGAAGATGTCACCAATGATCAACGCCGCCAAGCCAAAGCGGTTAACTTTGGTCTACTCTATGGCATGTCTGAATTCGGTCTCACCCGTCAGCTCGGCTTTAGCCGTGAAGAATCGCGTAGCTATATCGCACGTTACTTCCAGCGTTATCCGGGTGTATTGGATTATATGGAGCGCACGCGCCAAATTGCACGCGAACAAGGTTTTGTGGAAACCATTTTAGGTCGTCGTTTATATACACCCGACATTATGGCCAGCAATAAAATGATCAAACAAGCGGCTGAACGTGCGGCCATCAATGCGCCACTACAAGGCAGCGCGGCGGATATCATTAAGTTGGCCATGATCGCAGTCGACAAAATGCTACCTAAAGATCAAGCCAAGCTCTTGCTACAGGTGCACGATGAATTGGTATTCGAGGCTGATGCCGCAATCGCAGATGAACTTTCAAAACAAATTGCTGAAGTGATGCAATCTGTATTAGAGATTTCAGTGCCATTTGTGGTTGAAGTTGGACAAGGTCTAAACTGGGACGCTGCCCACTAAGCACTTACGACCGCTCAATAAAAGTTTCTTGCAGACAGGGGGAAAAACTCCCCCTGCGCTACAAGAACGCACATAATAAAGAATATTCGATCAATAAAGAATCCTTGATAAAAATTAATCTTTATAGGAGAAGGGAATGCACAATGTCCTTTAATCAAGTTCAATTTAATCGCCATCACTCGATTGATTCACTGCGTTTTATTTCAATCTGCTTGGTGTTACTGCACCACTTTAATATCCCCTATAAACTGTTTGACACCTCAATTAACTTCCAAATTTTGGGTGAAAATATCACCACACTATTCGCTCAAAATGGCAACTATGGGGTCACCATGTTCTTTGTGATTTCTGGCTACTTAATCACTTCACACACCATCAAGCGCTGGGGTGCACTCAATCAAATCAATACGCGGGATTTTTATATTTCAAGATTTGCTCGCATCATGCCGACCTTGATTTTGCTGATCTGTCTGGTGAACTTGTTAGGGGCATTTGAGCTTAAACCCTTTATGACCCAAGCTCCAAACGGCATTATGGTGGCGCAATCAACGGTCAACTTGGCAGCACTAACCTTTTGGATGAACATCCTGATTATTGAAAATGGCTGGGTCAACTATGCGCTTGGCGTGTTATGGTCCTTATCTGTGGAAGAAGTGTTTTATGTTCTTTTTCCGCTGACAGCACTGCTATTTAAGAAAAAAAACTACTTTCTATTTGCCTGTGTTGCCCTGATTGTATTTGCACCGTATTTTAGATATTTACATTATGCTGAAGAAAGTGGAGCCTACCTCTATCATTACTTCTCTAGTTTTGACGGGATTGCTTTTGGCTGTATTGCGGCACTGATCGCACCGCAGCTGAAATTCCAAGCCAAAACTTGGTTAGCACTGAAATATATCGCCATTGCGACCATGTTCATCATTTACTTTTCAGCACCGATTAAACAAAACTGTGTTTGGGGCATTAGTCTATTTGCACTTGCAACCGCCACTCTGATTCTAGCACACATTGCCAATGAACACGCCATCACGCAGACACAACGTTTCAAGTGGTTACAGGAGATTGGCAAAAATAGTTATGAAATTTATTTATTCCATCTGATTATTTTAGGTACTTTTAAGCTGTTTTATACGCCTGCATTGACTGAGGGCAACATTAAGCTGGTTTTATTGTTGATTTATTTTTTGCTTGCGATTGGGCTAGGTGCTTTCATTGCACGCTATTTCTCCAATCCGTTAAATCGAGCAATTCGACAGCGCTGGATCAAGAAATAAAAAAATGGGCCTTATGCCCATTTTTTTATTGAATCAGATTTGCTTAAAGACCAGTTAAAAGCACTTTAGCCGCTTCATTCATCAGAATCTCAGCCACGTACAAAGCCAAGAACGCCAAGATTGGAGACAGGTCAATCATCCCCATGTTCGGCAATAAGCGACGGAATGGTGCAAGCAATGGTTCAGCCAATTCTTGAATCACTTCGATATAAGGTGAACGTGTCTGAGTAAACATCACCACCCAACTCAGGATAATGGTGGCAAAAATCAAATAACGACAGAAACGAATCAAGTCCTGAATCATGGTCACAAAGGTGGTGATCACCAGATACACCGCACTATGCGGCATCTGTCCAGACAAATACATCAGACCGAACATTTTCAGCAGATAGAGCACCACCAACAACGCAACCGCCGCTAAATTGACACGGCCCTTACCCACTGTTGGGAAAATACGGCTAAAAACATCTACAATCTTGGTGGCTTTCACGGTTGAAAGCACCACAGGATTGTATGGACTCACTGCCGCCAATTGCATTAAAAAACGGAAAAAGACCAATAAAATTGCAACATTGATCAAAACACCAAAAATTAGCGCAGAACTTGCACCCATAATTGTCTTATCCTACTTAAACCGATTTAGTCTTGTCACTCAACTCTTGTGCTAGCTCTTGGCTACGCTTCTGAGCTGCTGCAAGCGCTGCTTGAATATTTTGTGAAATCTGCGCACGATCAAACACTTCTAAAGCTGCTTGGGTTGTACCATTTGGAGAGGTCACATTTTTACGTAATTCTGCGGGAGAATTCGAGCTGGTAATCGCCATTTGGGCTGCACCTAACGCTGTTTGCAGCGTTAATGCAGTCGCGACTTTCTCATCTAAGCCCAAGTTTTTACCTGCACGGATCATACTTTCCATTAAATAGAAGAAATATGCAGGGCCCGAACCAGAGACTGCTGTGACCGCATCAATTTGAGCTTCCGTTTCAACCCAAATGGTTAAACCAGTTGCCGCTAAAATTTGACTGGTTAACTCGCGATCTTGAGCATTCACAGCATCAGATGCATAAATACCATGCGCACCTGTTTGTACCAATGCAGGCGTGTTCGGCATGACACGAACAATACGTTGACTACCACCAATTAAATCAGAAATGGTCTGAATTTCAGCACCCGCAATGATTGAAATGACCAGTTTATCTGACAATAGCCCTTTTAATGGTTGTAATACCGTTGCCAATACCTGTGGTTTTACCGCCAATACAACAACATCCGCATTTTTAATCGCTTCCACATTGTCTGTTGTGGTTTGAATGCTTTTTTCTTCTAAGATGTGACGAATTTGTTCTACAGGATCAGAAACCGTAATGCGGGTTGTGGGTAAACCACGAGACAGCAGTCCACCAATCAAGGCTTGCGCCATGTTACCGCCGCCAATAAAACAAATATTTTGATTCAATGTTGTCGCCATGTCCTACTCATCATGTGAAAAAGACTGCTGAAAAAAGTCATTACAGTCAGAAATTAAACTTGGTTGCCAACCGCCCTGCTCTAAATAATCAGATTGCGCCAACCAAAAACCCTTTGGGCTAAAAACCCCAAGCATAACATTATCTACAACTAATATTTGAATTGTATGACGTAACCAAGGCAAAATCTGCGCCTCTTGAATGGCTTTTTTCAATGGCCAATGACCAACACGTCCATATAGGTGAATTTTTTCCCCCCCCTGTCGCAAAATAAGCGTCAACTCTCGATCCAACAATTGAGCTGAAAGCCCCATTGCTTGAGATTCAATCTTAAATTTCCCTGCTGCAAGCGCAAATGATTGCCACATTTGATAACGCTGTGTCTGTACTGGCAAAACAGGGGATCGTTTTTCTGCATAGAACTCATCATAGCTTAAACGATATAACGTCTTCTGATAGCGAACGAAATAATGTTGATTGAAATGCACAGTTGCTTGTGCATCAGGTTTTGCCAGAATTACTTCGTGTTGTAAGCGTTGCACCATGTCGAAACTGGGACGATATTGATCATTTCCTTTCATCCAAGCAGACAACAACTGACGTTGTCGAGCAGCCGAGAGTTGTGCCAATTTGATCAGATCGAGCTGATAATCGGTGGCACATTGTTGCCAATCTACTTGCAACACCTGATCCAGTATTTCAGCTGCATCTTGCATTAAATAACTGCTGCGTGTGACAGCCGCCTGCATTTTAGGAAAACGTTGTTGCAACATCGGCCAGAGCTGTTCTCGACACCATGCCCGATCATAATGGGTATCGTGATTACTTGGATCCGTTACATAGTCAAAACCAAGCTGCACGGTCCATTGCTCAATCTGATCACGACTGAGTTCCAGAAACGGTCGCCAAATGGTCATCTCTTGACGAACATCAAGCTGCTGCATAGCCGCAAGGCCATTGACCCCAGCCCCCGAGAATAAACGTAATAACAATGTTTCAGCTTGATCTTGCTGATGATGGGCTAACACCAAAATCTCATTGGATTTTAAATGCTGCCGATATGCTTGATAACGGGCATCACGCGCCTGTTGTTCTAAGTTTCCTGCCTCGACCGAGACTTTTTCGAGAATACAAGGA
The DNA here is from genome assembly GCF_036668815.1 of Acinetobacter sp. ESBL14. Lineage (NCBI taxonomy): Bacteria > Pseudomonadati > Pseudomonadota > Gammaproteobacteria > Moraxellales > Moraxellaceae > Acinetobacter > Acinetobacter sp. ESBL14. The sequence continues at coordinate 74,231 of NZ_JAZEVS010000009.1, read as the reverse complement.
ATATTGAGTGCATCAGCATGCTGTTGAACCAACTGCCCCCATTCATCACTCCTGCTTTGCAGTTGATGATCGATATAAATCGCACGGGTTCGGCTTGGAAAAAGTTCAGACATCAGATACAGCAACAGCATGGAATCCATGCCGCCGCTACACCCAATCAGGAATTGAGCTTGTTCAGAAAAATGCTGAGTTTGTGCTAAGACGCGATGCCTAAATTGCTGCTGCCAAACTTCATTAAACGTTGATAACGTGCATCGCATCGTTCTTGTGCATCCATCGGTTGCAATTCTTCTAGGGCTTGTTTTAACACATCTTTCAAATCATGCATGACTTTTTCAGGTTGCGTATGCGCCCCCTCACCTTCATCCACGACATATTCGACAATACCTAAAGCCTTAAGTTTGTCTGCGGTTAAAGCCAGCGCCTCACTCGCCTGAGCCGCTTTATCTGCAGTCTTCCACAAAATAGATGCACAGCCTTCAGGTGAAATCACCGAGTAAATACTATGTGACAGCATAATCACACGGTCAGCAACACCAATACCCAAAGCACCACCCGAACCACCTTCACCTAAAATGGTCGCAATCACCGGCACTTTCAAGCTTGAAAGTTGTGCCAAACTGGTCGCAATGGCTTCTGCCTGGCCACGTTCTTCTGCACCTACGCCTGGGTATGCACCCATAGTATCGACAAAAGTAAACACAGGTAAATTAAAACGCTCTGCCATATCAAGCAAACGTTGTGATTTACGATAACCTTCTGGGTTACACATCCCAAAGTTATGCTGTAACTTTTCACGGGTGCTACGGCCACGATGTTGGCCCACAACCATCACCGGTTGTCCATCAAAACGTGCCAAACCACCAATCATGGCACCGTCATCACCAAATAAACGGTCGCCATGAAGGGCATCAAATTCAGTAAAGATTTCACTGACATAATCTAGAAATTGCGGACGTTCAGGATGTCGTGCAATTTGAACCGTAGCCCAAGCCTTGGACTGAGTCGCTTTATTTTTCATAAGTCGTAGATAATCCCTAACGAGGATGTATTGTTAATCAACAAATTTGTCTGACTGAATATTTAACTCAATGTCCCAATGTTTAAATTGCACTTGCTCATCATGCAAATCTGCAACCAATAAAGGCCATTGTTTAGCATCACCAGAAACGCTGAGTTGCCATTGTTGATCATTTACAACACTTAGTTCAATGGCAGGAAGCATCTGATCACTACGACTATGGTTCAGTAAAACAGCAAGACGCAGTAATAGGCAAAGATAGAGTAAATGACTGCCTCCGACCTTTAAAACGTCATTTTTTGCATCTGCGCGTAACTTACGACGATGATGTGAAACCAAATGCGAAAGATGATTTTGATCAATTTGTGAGAAGCCCGGAATATCCGAATGTTGCAATAAATATGCGCCATGGCGATGGTAACCACCGTGGCTGATCGCCAAACCAATTTCATGCAAATAAGCGGCACGACGCAGTAAGTCACTGTCTTCAGTCGTTAAATTTAATGCATCTGCAACGCCGTCGAATAACTCTTGTGCTGTATTGACCACACGTTCAGCTTGTTTTGGATCAGCGTTATAACGCCCCATTAACGCTTGCACACTACGGTCACGAATATCTTCATGTTTAAAACGACCAAGCAAGTCATACATCACGCCTTCGCGTAATGCACCGTCAGAATATGCCAATTTATCGATATCTAAAACTTCAAAAATGGCATATAGAATCGCAAGACCGGCTGGCAAAACTGCTCGACGGTCTTCACGTAGACCTTCAAAATCAATTTCAGAAATATGCTTAAATTTGAGCAAGCGCTCTTTTAATTTATATAAACCGTCACGGGTTAGGTTTTCTTGCTCATCACTTAAACCGAGATTCACTGCGATCTGACGACAGGCTTTAATTGTTCCACTCGAACCAACCACGGTATCCCAACCGACAGATTTATAAGTATTGGCAATGGCGGACATTTCTTTACGCGCTGCAACCACCGCTTTATCAAAGGCTTTACTGGTAATTTCACCATCTGGGAAATAGGTTTTACTATAGGCAACACAGCCCATTTGTAAGGATTCGGTATGCAGCGGTTCAAATTCCTCGCCAATGATAAACTCGGTTGAACCCCCACCAATATCCACCACCAAGCGTCGACCGCCATTGGCCATGGTATGTGAAACACCGAGATAAATTAGACGTGCTTCTTCACGACCTGCAATAATTTCAATGGGTTTTGGTAAAATTTCGGCTGCTTTTTGGATAAATTCGTGACCATTCTTTGCTTGTCTTAACGCATTGGTTGCCACGATACGTAAACGATTCGGTTGCACTGAGCTCAAACGCCCAACAAAACGGGCTAAACATGCCAGTCCACGCTGCTGTGCAGCTTCAGTTAAATTCTTATTTTCATCAAGCCCAGCTGCTAACTGTACTTTTTCTGACATTGAAGCAACTTTCTTAACTTCACCGTGATCAACACGAGCGATTGCCAGATGGAAACTGTTCGATCCCATATCAATCGCAGCAAGTAATTCTTCATCAATCAGAAAATCAGACATTATTCATATAAACCCATGCTCAATTCACGCATTAGAGTAATTCACATGCTTACAATTTTAAAGTCATTTTAAGCAATAAAAGTCGCGTATTTTCGCTTTTCGTGCATAAATGATTGTAGAAGTCGATGATCAACATCGTGAGCATCCATTAGACTTTTCATTTTCAAACTTGAATAATCAGAACAAACCCTTACATTGAATAAAGTAGCAATGTAATATTCATCGTGATGATGATCAAATTCGCACTTTATTTCTTAAAATTGGAGCAACCTCATGTCTGCGACTATTGTTAATACAACTGATACAAACTTCCAAGCAGATGTTTTAGATGCTGAAACTCCTGTACTTGTTGATTTCTGGGCTGGCTGGTGTGCACCATGTAAAGCAATTGCACCTGTGCTTGAAGATTTATCCAATGAATATGCAGGTAAAGTAAAAATCGTTAAAGTTGACGTGACTGCATGTGAAGATACCGCTGTTAAATACAACATCCGTAATATTCCAGCATTATTGATGTTTAAAAATGGTGAAGTTGTTGCTCAACAAGTTGGCGCAGCACCACGTTCAAAGCTTGCCGCTTTCATTGACCAAAACATCTAATCCAATTGTTTAGAGTCAATAGAAGAAATACGCGATTCATTGAATCGCGTATTTCTTCGTAAAAATTGACAATTTGCTTGATTTCCTCTATATTTCTGGATCAAGAAGCTTTGAATGGAATCTACTTCATTGCGCTTCTTACAAGACACAAAACATAAGATCGCCGCTCGGCAATAAACAATTGTTTTCACATTTCTCTCTGAAACAATGAACCAGACTACTGAATCGTGGTTGTGTAAATACAATTACCTCAGCATGTATGTATGCGGTCGATTTTTATTCTTTCCCTAACGTAGTCCTCCACTTATTCCATTCTGTCTGACCACTTATGAACTTAACTGAACTCAAGAAAAAACCCATTGGCGAACTCATTAAAATTGCGGAGTTTATGGGCCTTGAAGGCATGGCACGTAACCGTAAACAAGATATTATTTTTGCCATTTTAAAACGCCATGCCATGAATGGCGAAGAAATCTTTGGTGATGGCGTTCTCGAAATTCTTTCTGATGGTTTTGGCTTCCTACGCTCTGCGGCTGGTTCATATTTAGCGGGACCAGATGACATCTATGTCAGCCCATCGCAAATTCGCCGTTTTAACTTACGTACCGGTGATACCATTACAGGTACGATTCGCCCACCAAAAGAAGGTGAACGTTATTTTGCTTTATTAAAAGTAAACCAAATTAACTACGATACACCTGAAAATTCACGTAATAAAATCTTATTTGAAAACCTCACACCTTTATTCCCGACTGAACAACTGGTTATGGAACTCGGTAATGGGACCACTGAAGATTTAACCTCTCGTGTTGTCGACTTAATTGCGCCAATCGGTAAAGGTCAACGTTCTATTATTGTTGCACCGCCAAAAGCGGGTAAAACAATGTTATTGCAAACCATTGCGCAGTCGATTGTTCGCAATAACCCTGAAGTATTCTTAATTGTGCTTTTAATTGACGAACGTCCTGAAGAAGTCACCGAAATGGAGCGTACTGTTCGTGGTGAAGTGATTGCATCTACATTTGATGAAGCACCTGCCCGTCACGTTCAAGTTGCTGAAATGGTCATTGAAAAAGCGAAACGTCTAGTTGAACACAAGAAGGATGTTGTGATTCTGCTTGACTCGATTACCCGTCTGGCACGCGCCTACAACACTGTCATCCCTTCATCAGGTAAGGTGTTAACAGGTGGTGTCGATGCACATGCTTTAGAACGTCCAAAACGTTTCTTTGGTGCTGCACGTAATATTGAAGAAGGTGGCTCACTCAGCATTATCTCAACAGCCTTGATTGAAACAGGCAGTAAGATGGATGATGTGATCTACGAAGAATTTAAAGGTACAGGTAACCAAGAGATTACCCTTGACCGTCGTATCGCAGAGAAACGCGTGTTCCCTGCTATGAACATCAAGAAATCAGGTACGCGCCGTGAAGAACGCCTCATGAGTGAAGAAAATCTACGTAAAGTTTGGATTTTACGTAAATTACTTCACCCAATGGACGAACTTGCAGCGATGGAATTCTTATTGGATCGGATGAAAGAAACCAAAACCAATGATGACTTCTTTGATCAAATGAAACGAAAAGCATCAACTTAAGCCTCAGTCAAAAAAGCTACCTTAATGGTAGCTTTTTTTATTTGGTTGACATGCTTACACAACATTTACATTTTTTAAAAAATTTCACTAAAAATACTATTTTATTGATTTATCTATATATTTACAAAATAACTCATTTTATTTCCGCAACTTACCGATTTAAATTTTATTATCCATAGTTATTTTCTATCAAAAAACAGCCAAATTCTGCCCATTTTTGTCGTTTTGTTGGACAGAACAGTAGTAATTCATGAATTGCTTTGATAGGATAGCTACAGACCAGTTAGGCTGCTCCCTGCGTTGTTACCTAAAGCGTTTAGGAATAATAAAAGCACAAACAGACTAACTCTAGGTTTTTTTTAATCTCACAATTTTATGAGAGTGATGCCATGTTATTCAAAAAATTCGCTGTTGCTGCTGCTATTGCTACTACTTTAGCTTTCGTTGGTTGTACTAAGAAAGAAGAAGCGCCAGCTACTGACGCTACTGCTGCTGCTTCTGAAGCTGTAGCTGCTGCTTCTGAAGCTACTACTGCTGCTGCTTCTGACGTTGTTGCTGCTGCTTCTGACGTTGCTGCTGCTGCTTCTGACGTTGCTGCTGCTGCTTCTGACGTTGCTGCTTCTGCTCCAGCTTCTACTGCACACTAATCTAGTTTCTAGATTAGAAAAAAAGAGAACCTTTCGGTTCTCTTTTTTTATGCCTCTCATTTACTCAAACCAAGAAGTTTAGGCATAAAAAAGCAGATCAATCGATCTGCTCATTTCCAACACGCTGTCTAAATTTCTGACCCGCTCGGAACGTCACCACACGACGAGCAGAGATTGGAATCTCCTCACCCGTTTTTGGATTACGTCCTGGACGTTCACGTTTATCACGCAACTCAAAATTACCGAAGCCCGAAAGTTTGACTTGTTCACCCGCAATTAATGCTTGGCTGATTTCGTCAAAAAATAGCTCGACCATTTGTTTTGCTTCACGGCGATTTAAGCTAGTAAGCTCACTTAAATGGTCCGCCATATCTGCTTTTGTTAATGCTGTCATGAGGCCCTCAATGTCGCTTGGTAAGTGTCTTCCAACACTTGAATAATGTTATCCATACCAGATTTAATTTCAGCATCTTCAAGCGTACGAGTTGGATGTTGCCAGAGCACTGCAAAAGCTAAAGAGCGTTTGCCTTGTTCAACCCCTTGCCCCGTATACACATCGAACAACCATGCTGAGTCGAGTAACTCACCACCAGTTTGCTCAATTAACCGCTGAATATCTCTTACCTCAATATTATCAGAGATTAAAAGCGCAATATCACGTCTAACCGATGGAAAACGTGATAATTCTGTAAAATTAGATACATAAGATTGCAAAACTGCCTGCTGATCCAGTTCAGCCACCCAAGTTATACCCAAATCGAGTTCATTTTCCAAAGAAGGATGTAAGCGACCGAGATAACCAATCGACTGTCCATTCACTAAAATCTCAGCCGACTGACCTGGATGTAACCAAGCACGTTGCGTACGAACAAACTCAGCACCGATACGTCCCGCCGCCAAAATTTCTTCAACCTCACCTTTAAAATCAAAGAAATCCATTGCCTGCGGCTTCGCATGCCAAGACTCTGGCGTCCGCGAACCAACAGCGATTAATGCCAAGGTCGGAATCTGTTTTAGATCATGAATGCTTTGAGCATTCTGATAATCAAAACGTAAGCCTAACTCAAAGAAACGAACACGCTGCTGTTGACGGTTCAAATTGTACTGAACACAAGGAATCAAGCTTGATAACAAGGTGCTACGCATCGCCGCCAAATCACTTGAAATCGGATTGGCAAGCATGAGCGACTGTACATTTGGATTCAATTGTTTTTCAAGTTTAGCATCGGCAAAGCTAAAACTAATTGCTTCTTGGTAGCCTAAAGTCACCGCAGTTTGACGTAATTGTGCAACTTCAAAACGATCTTGGTATTGCTCTAATTTCACATCAATTTTTGGCAAACTGATTTGGATATTGTCATAACCATGAATACGAGCAACTTCTTCAATCAAGTCTTGATAAATTGCCATATCATAGCGATGTGATGGTGGAACGATGCTCCACTCACCTTGTGCTTTGCTTTCCACCACACAGCCCAAACGTGTTAAGGCATCAGCAATAAAATCACCAGCAACTTGATAGCCCAACAGTTGGTCTACTTGTGCTTGTTTTAATGCAATCGCTTCACGCTTTGGCAATAAAGCAACTTGCTCAGCAACCGTAATTGGACCAAACTCACCACCAGCAAAAGCTTGAATCAGCTCAGAAGCACGATGCATGGCGATCATTGGCAATTCAAAGTCTACGCCACGTTCATAGCGCTGTGATGAGTCGGTATGTAAACCGAAACGACGAGCACGTCCTGCAATGGCTAAAGGTGCAAAGAATGCGCTTTCAAGAAAGATATCTTGAGTCTCATCAGTTACCGATGAATCCAACCCACCCATGATCCCTGCAATCGCCAATAGTTTTTGATCATCGGCGATCACCATCATGTCATCTTGCAATTCAACTTCTTGATCATTAAGCAGGGTCAATTTTTCTTGTGGCTGCGCTTGACGGACTTGAATCGAACCTTCGATTTTTGCCAAATCAAAGGCATGCATCGGTTGACCGAGTTCAAGTAACACATAGTTGGTAATATCCACCAAAATACTATGCGTACGAATACCTGAACGTGATAACGCTTGTTCCATCCATTCCGGTGTCGGCGCTTTCACATTGACATTTTTAACAATACGACCTAAATAACGAGGGGTACCTTCTGTACTGATGTTAACCGCTTTCTCATCAGCAATGCTTGCTGTAATAGCCTGAATCTTCGGCTCATTCACTTCAAGCTGGTTAATGACTGCAATTTCACGGGCAATACCACGAATACTAAAACAGTCACCACGGTTTGGCGTGATACTAATGTCAATCACATTGTCATCAAGTTTTAAATATTCACGAATATTCATTCCCACTGGCGCATCAGCAGGCAACTCTAACAAACCATCAATTTTGTCTTCTAAATCAATTTCAGAAGCACCACAGAGCATACCTTGTGACTCAACACCACGGAGTTTGCCTTTTTTAATTTTGAAATCACCAGGCAATACCGCACCAATCGTCGCAACAGGGGCTTTCAAACCTACGCGAACATTGGGCGCACCGCATACGATCTGTAAGGGTTCACCAGAACCGATATTAATCGTAGTGACACGTAAACGATCTGCATCGGGATGTTGTTCAACGGTTAGAACTTCACCCACCACCACGCCTGTAAATGGTTTTGCTACAGGCGCTAACTCATCGACTTCTAAACCCAACATGGTCAATTGATCAGACAATGTATCGCTATCAATCGCTGGATTTACCCAGCTGCGTAACCAATTTTCACTAATTTTCATTTGTATAAACCTTCTTTAATCCTGAAAAACTGTTTAGGCAAACTGGCGTAAGAAACGCACGTCATTTTGGTAGAACATACGCAAATCATTGATGCCATAACGCAACATTGCAAAACGCTCTACCCCTAGACCAAAGGCAAAGCCTTTGTATTTATCAGGATCAATTCCTGCAGCACGCAATACATTTGGATGCACCATGCCGCAGCCTAACACTTCTAACCAACGACCACGTTCATCCATGATATCCACTTCTGCGCTTGGCTCTGTGAATGGGAAGTAAGATGGACGGAAACGTACTTTTAAATCTTTTTCAAAGAATTCATTGAGTAAGTTAATCAATAAACCCTTTAACTCAGCAAAACTGGTATTTTCAGCAACGTACAGACCTTCGATCTGATGGAACATTGGCGAATGGGTTTGATCCGAGTCACAACGATACACACGACCTGGACACACGATACGAATTGGCGGTTGACTGGTTTCCATGGTCCGAATTTGCACGCCTGAAGTATGTGTACGTAGCAAATGGGTTGCGTCAAAGTAGAAAGTGTCATGCATCGCACGGGCTGGGTGATGTCCGGGAATGTTTAAGGCTTCAAAGTTGTGATAGTCATCTTCAACTTCTGGACCGTGTGCGACTTGGAAACCAGCTTTAGTAAAGAATTGGCAAATACGCTCTTGTACTTGAGTAACAGGATGAATACTTCCCATGCGCTGACCGCGCCCTGGTAAAGTAATATCAATGGTTTCACTTGCTAATTTTTTAGCAAGTTCAGCTTGTTGTAATGTCTGTTGACGCTCAGTCAAAGCTGTATTGATTGCTTCACGCACAGCGTGAATCGCAGCACCTTGTACTTTTCGCTCTTCAGGATCCATTTTTCCAAGTGATTTCGACTGCTCTGCAAGCTGGCTTTTCTTCCCTGTAAATTGCACACGAACTTGATCGAGTGCAGCAAGGTCTTGAGCCGCTGCAATGGCAGCAAGCGCTTCAGTGGTCAGGGCTTCCAGTGACATAGTAACTCTCAAAGCAACAAAATATAGAAATATAATAAAACGCTATAGTTTATCAGCTTTTTACCTATTTTATGAAGCTAAACCGCTGTTTAAATAGCGTACTTTTTAAAGCTTAAATTTAAAGACAAAATAACTAGATTTCCGCATCAATCCTTTAAATTTTCGTAAAAAAAGATCAATAATTGAATAAAATGTATAAGATACTAGGGTCTATTGACATTTCAACCATGCATTGCGTTATCGGCCAAAACGACATAAACAAGGCATGAAACGCAGACAATGGCAAATCCCTTGTCAAGTTTCATAACACAGTTTAAGGAGGTTTTAGCCATAACCTGAGCAAGATCAAAGTACTGCTTTGATCGCAGCGCAAGGACAGATGCGTTATCTTACGCAGCTACGGCGTTATGTCTTATTTATTTAGAATGGCTAAATTACATAAGACATGCCTTGTAGCATCAAAAAAATGTCCACTGTCGCAATGAGAGCTATAGCTCGTAAGGTGAAATATCAATAAACCCTAATTCGTCAATGAGAAAGAATAACGATGGCGCTTGATCAAATCTGGAAACAACAGCTTACACTTGTGACTTATGGCAATGAGTTTCTTGCAGGTGAACTCCATTTTAGCCACTGGATTGAACATCCGATTTTCAATCAAAATGGACTAATTTTTAGGGATTTACACTCTCAACATCTGTTAGCACAACATTTCCAGATTTGGCTTGAAGGCTTAAAAAAACAAGGGGTTAAAAAACTCAGCCTACATTTATCCAGCGTACTCAATGATGAACAGAATCCCAATGCCAATGTGGAATTGCTTCCCTTTGCGCATTTTATGGTGAGCCACCAAGGCAATAAAAAAACCGCGTGGATTTGTGGGCAAGAACTGGCTGAATGGGATAACAGTGATCAAGCCTTTGAAACTCCTGTATCTCAACAAACAACACTCCGCCAAGAAGTGTTTTGGCGTTATGAGTTGAATGATAAATTCGCGAAAAAAATTGATGCTGACTTACAGAAGGTGAATTGGAATCAGGTGGCTATTTTCTTGGAGAAAGAGTTGTTTGACAGCAAATATGCAGAACATTTCTCAGAACCAGAACAACAAGACCTTCCTTTCTATGGCTATGAGTTGGACTCAATCAGTCCACCAAACCAGCCACTCGCCTTGATTCCAACCGATTATCCTGCAGATTGTGCACATCGCCTGTTACATCGTACTCAAGCTTTGGCTGATTATTTACAACAACAAAGACTACATCCTTATACAATGACGGGTGAATTGCTCAGCCCTGAAGAACAAATCAATTTGCGAAACTTCTCCCAGAAGACCGATGATTTATTTGCCAAGCTGATTGTGAAAACAGCAAATCATTATCAAACGGCCCAGTTGACAGCTGAAGAACCTGAAATCATTGACCGAACGATGGAAATCCCGCATCAACTGGATAAAACCCAACAGCATAAGGTTGGTACATCAGGGGTCATTAAACTGATTATTTTGACTGTGATTATCTGTCTACTTGCTTATTATTTTGGTCTTTAGCAACAGACAGCATGCATAAAAAAACCTAGATCATGCCATCTAGGTTTTTATTTTATCGTTTTAGAAAGTCGGTCGAATTCTGATAATCACTTTATGCCCACCATCATGCTGATTGACAATGTGATGCACATTTTCAATTTCCCCTTCAACTTCAGCATCTGGCCCATAGAAAATTCGGATGGTTTCACCCTTTCTAGGCACAATACTCAATTCTGTTTCAAATGCACCTTGTTGTAACCCTTCTACGCTCACTAACATATTTTGATCCTGATGCTGTTTTCTTTACTGTAAAAAGATTTCAGGCCAAAAGTCTAATCGAACATGTTTGGGTTATGTAATCATCAAATAAATCAATGGATTGTCTTACTCATCATAATCCAAATCATCTTCATCCATATTGAGGAAATCAGGTTCAGGCGTTTGCTCAAATTGCACGGCGAAAATTTCTGTGTGTTGAAGTAAACTGGCTTTAGCAACGCGATGCATTCCATCCATCACACGCCCTTGTGCACATAAGATAATTGGATAGCTCAGATCAGCATCTTGAATCAGTTGAACGTGCTCAATGATTTGTTGTGTTGTTGGAGATTGCTCTGGAAACCAATAGGCTTCGTTTAACTCTTGAATATCAGCCAGTAACACCTTCTTAGGCATCAAGTTTTTGGTTAACTCAAGTAAATGATGAACATCCCAGATATACAGATCTTGTCCAATATTGCGAAAATGGTATTGTTTTCTCATCACTTTCCGATCACTCTATCTTCAATTCAAAATGATTATAATAGGAAGAAGAGTGTATCTCCATTTACCCAGAATTTACCGTCAAATCGCATTAGTCAGTTATGGAAATGAATTTTTAACTGGCGGCGTAGATTCCGAGCTTTTAGACCGCCATCCTTTACTCTTCACCCACTTTCCTATTTTACGAAATATTGAGCAAGGTAATTTACTGGCAGGCTCTGCTTCGCATTTTTTAACATGTTTGAAATCACAAGGCCTAGAAAAAATCAGTTTACATTCGGCATCCGATCTCTCAAATTATTTGAGTGAATCAAAACTTTTTAATTTTACCCAAAGTGATGGTGACTTTTGCCTTGTCTGCCATTTTCCTCAACAACAGTTCAAAGCACTGGTCCATTGTGAAGAAAAATCACTTTGGCAAAGCTATGATAACGATGGATACCCATTATACTCAGACTACAACAACTACCATGACAGCGTTGAAAACTATGTGTTAATCGATCTTCCTGTCGCAGCCATTGCCAGTATTGCTGAAGATTTAAAACCTATTTCCTGGCAAAGCTTTTTCAATGAATACCAAGAACAAATCTATCATTTTGCAGTGGCTCGACGCTTTGGAAGTTACCCTGTTCCGTTGACTGATAATAATTGCTATGAAGGCGATATGTATCAAATAGAAGAACAGTTCCCAGTATTGCCCTATAATCTGAAAAAGAATTATGCCAGTATTTTAATGCTCAATGCTGCTCGCTTAAAAAGTCGCTTTGACAATGAATCTCATATCAAAAATGACAATGGCGATTACTGGCACATGTCTGAAACAGAAAAACTAGAATTTGAAAAAGCACGTAATACACTCGAAGAATTCCACGTACTTATCCTAAAATATACGGCCAACCAATATCAGAACTCAAATATCAGTCATCAGCATGAACAGCACACTGCCTTTAAATTTTCTCCAAAACCTTTAGATCCTATCGACTTTTCAACCACCCCTCCCGCATTAGCAGAGCATGAAACCACTTCATCCGTTGAACCCCAACCCCGTCTTCATTGGTCAGGAATCATAAAATTTCTATGGTCTATGCTATGGTGTTATTGTGCTTTATGGACCTTAGCTTATTTCGCAGTTGTTTGGGGCAATCTGTTTATACTGATTCTTGCTTTTATCTATGCCATATATAGAGTACTTAAAAAATTAGCCGATGAAAAAGACCACTAAACAGCGGTCTTTTTCATTTTGTGCCTATAGCAACTGAGCGCGCACTTGCATAAGTGCAAAACCAAGTAAGTTTAACCCCCGCCATTGGCTCGGGTCTTGGATATGCTGGTGATCTTGTGCCAACCCAATCCCCCAAATCTGATCGACAGGCGACGCTTCAACCAAAATACGATCATGCGTGGCAAGTAAAAAATCTCTTAATTCTGGATAGTGTGAGAATTTAGCCAAGTTTGCTTGTACCACGATTTCAAAACGCTTGTCCTGCCACAGTTGTTCATCATAGTGCTGTACTTTCCGACCAAGTTGCTTTGCTTCATTCGGATGTGTGACCTTCAAAATCTGATTAAATATCTCTTCATCGTTAAAGAGTCGAGCTTTTTGCGCCATCATATAATGTTCTGCCGTGAGATATTCAACACCATCCTGTTCAAATGGCGATGGAAACCACTGGCTAAAACAACTTTTATCCACATGATTGTTTTGCTTTGGGGTATGACCCCAGAAATATAAATATTTAAATTGACAGCCTTGTTGCACTTGTTGAATTAAATCATTTAAAAATTGTTCGTCTTGCATCATTTATCTCTGATTATTCTCTATTGTTGAAAATTTAATACCCTAAAAATAAAAAAGACCGCTAAAAAGCGGCCTTCTTTGAATCTCTAAGCTTATGCAGCTAATGCGCCTTTAGCTTTTTCAGCTAAAGCAGCAAATGCGATTGCATCATGCATAGCGATGTCAGCTAATACGCGACGGTCGATGATCACTTGAGCTTTTTTCAAGCCATCGATCATACGGCTGTATGACAAACCGTTTTGACGAGCACCAGCATTGATACGCGCAATCCATAAAGCACGGAATTGACGTTTCTTTTGACGGCGGTCACGGTAAGCGTATTGACCAGCTTTGATTACCGCTTGGAACGCTACGCGATAAACGCGTGAACGAGCACCATAGTAACCTTTAGCGCGAGCAAGAATTTTTTTGTGACGACGATGAGCCACTACACCACGTTTTACACGAGCCATTTATAATCTCCTTAGATGTATGGGCACATAGCACGAACTGATGCAACGTCACTTACGTGAACCATTACACAACCGCGCAATTGACGGATACGCTTAGCAGATTTTTTGGTCAAAATGTGGCGCTTGAATGCTTGTTTGCGCTTGAAACCGTTTGCAGTCGCTTTAAAGCGTTTAGCTGCACCACGGCGAGTTTTTAACTTAGCCATAGTAACCTCTTTTGGGCACCTGTTCGGCACGTTTGCACTATTGCAAATCAACCTGCAGGTAAGGAAGGCAGTATCATATAGTATCTCTACCCAAAACAAAAGCAAAATGCTCATTTTTTGACAGAAATAGCGCTGTTTTCAGCAAACGTTATTTCCCATAATTAATTCTCAAATTATGAGAAACATGCACAAAATCAGCGCATATAATAACAACAAATTCTTAAATCTCTATCTATATGAATATACAGAATGATGCTTTCGCCGCCTTGCGCTATCGGGATTTCTCTATCGTCACCCTCAATCAATTTTGCTTAACGCTGGCCATTTTGATTCAGGAAATTATTGTGGCGTATTCACTCTATCAAATCACGCGTGACCCTCTGACATTGGGTTTTATTGGTCTGGCAGAAGCAATTCCATTCATCACCCTATCCCTATGGGGGGGATATTTTGCGGATAAGCTGAATAAACAAAGCATTATGAAAGTCTGTTTATTCTTTTCCATTCCTTTGCCTTTGGTGCTTTGGGGTTTGTTCCATTTACATGGCTTAGAAAAAATTGGCATTAGCACGCTGTCTTGGGGTATCTATGCCGTCATATTCAGCTTAGGCACTATTCGCGGTTTTTACAATCCATCAGCAACCTCACTGAAGCCCTTTTTGATTCCACGCGAACTGTATGCCAATGGTGCCACTTGGACCACCATCGGCTGGCAAAGTGGTGTCATTATCGGGCCAATGTTGGGTGGTTTTATGTTGGCATTTCTTGGCCGAGAAAACAGTCTGTTTGCCGTAACCGCATTATTGGCAATCTGCTTTATTTTGATTAATTGCTTACAGAAACGCAGCTTTCCAAAAATGGAAACCGAGAATGTCTTGCAAAGTCTGACCGATGGCTTCCGCTTTATTTGGAAAACCAAAATTGTTTTATGGGCAATCTCACTGGACTTGGTATCGGTACTCTTTGGAGGCGTGATTGCACTGTTGCCGATTTTTGCTGAAGAAATCTTAAAAGTAGGTCCCGAAGGTCTTGGCTATTTACGTGCTGCCCCTTCAATTGGTGCCTTGATCACCATGATTGTCCTGACCAAGTTTCCGCCCATGCACCATGCGTGGCGTAATATGCTGTTGGCCGTCGCAGGCTTTGGTCTGTTTACCATTCTGTTCGCCTTCTCGAACCATATGTGGCTGTCGCTCTTTGCTTTAGCCATGACTGGTGCTTGTGACAGTGTTTCCGTGGTGGTTCGCCAAACCATCTTGCAAATTTTCCCACCTGAAAATATGCGAGGCCGTGTCGCAGCAGTGAATGGGATGTTCGTTTCTTCAAGTAATGAACTGGGGGCTTTTGAATCAGGTCTTGCAGCCAAATACCTCGGTACTATTACGGCAACCATTCTGGGTGGATGTATGACCCTTGCTGTAGTGAGTTATTGTTGGTTGAAAACCAATGACTTATTTACCGTTGATATTACCAAAGGAACGGAGCAATAAACTGAATCGGAAAGCTCATCTCACCTTTCCCATTTTTAAAAATTCCTAAATAGAGTGCGTATAAAGTGAGATAACGTCCACCTTTAGCAATCGTGACAATCAACAA
This sequence comes from Acinetobacter sp. ESBL14, assembly GCF_036668815.1. NCBI lineage: Bacteria > Pseudomonadati > Pseudomonadota > Gammaproteobacteria > Moraxellales > Moraxellaceae > Acinetobacter > Acinetobacter sp. ESBL14. The sequence continues at coordinate 58,684 of NZ_JAZEVS010000009.1, read as the reverse complement.
GAATCGCCAAAAGTTCTCTTTCATCAACCCAGCAATCAAGGTAATGGGGTCACCAATCACGGGCGTCCAACTCAGTAGCAGCGAATAAAAACCATATTTATGATAAATCTGTTGTGCTTGCAGCAACCGTTGCTCTGAAACAGGAAACCATTTCTTATCTTTAAAATGTTCAATTTTCAGTCCAAGCCACCAATTCACACAGGAACCCAAGACATTACCAATGGTCGCAACTAAAATTAGATAAAAAGGATTGGAAAGTCCCTGTACCAATAATGTCATTAATACCGCTTCAGACTGTAACGGCAATAAGGTCGCAGCGCCAAAGGCTGAGAGAAATAATAAAAAATAGGACATCAAAACAGGATTCACTCAAACTAGGATCAGCACATCATCAAGAGCAGACCATATAACGTGAACACTATGCATTCAAGGCTAATTTTGCCCAAGCTGCTTTAAGCTGCTGTTGCGAAATATTCATTCGAAATACGGTTTTAATCACATGCTCAAACGCGTCAAAAGTGGATAACTCTTTTTTCTCCGATTGTCCTTTACCATGAATTCGAAGTACACGATCTTTGAGTGTCATACGTGCATCATTGTTGGCTCTAAACAACATTAAATGCTGGGTAAATAAGGATTCACGTGAGGTGGAAATATACCAATTGGCAACCAAGGCATCCGCATCTGCAATCTGCTGTTCGGGATTTATCGCATAGACATTGATCCACTGATCATGAAGGCAGACTTGCAGCATATATGTCATTTCCGTCAGCACTGTCGCATCCAGACCACTCTGTGCAGCCTCAACAAATCTAAATGGTTCTAGCGGTGTTTGCTGTGTTTCACTGATCAAATCAAGCGATAAAACCGTGGTTGGGGTCATTCCGCCAAACCCAGGATCATACAAAAATAAGTGCTGATCAATACGAACCACTGTGACCAAATGCGTCCGAACAGGCGTACTGATCGGCGTACTCTGATAATAGACCCGCCCCAGCACGTTATAGGCTTCATAGCCCAATTCAGTCAGTGCGATTCTGGTCAAGCTACTCTGTTCAAGGCAATAGCCTTCGCGTCCATCAAGCAATAATTTCTGAGCAAGTTGATTCGGTGCTAAAGAAATCTCCTCTCCAAGAAAAGAGGAAAAATTACCAAAAGGAATCGTTTGTACATGGAGGTTTAACAAAAGCTTTAAGTTTGCCAAAGTCGGTAAAAACTCACCTTCAAAACCAAGCTTGTCTAAATAAAGGGCTGATATTTGAGTTTGCATGATACGTTATCTTTTTGAACTTAAAGCATCGTAGCTTGAACACGCACTGATCAGATGAAAAATTACACAATTATAAAACAGCCCTTCTTTCAACAATAAAGATATGGTTTTGCCAAGGATTAGTTTTTGCTTTTAGTTGCTCTCGATCGAATAGAAAAATGCATGACTGAAACAATGAATGGAAAAAGAAATGCGATCCAAAAAGCCAGATCAGACTTAAGCATTTTTTGATACCAGGTCAGCTGTATTTCACCCGCAGAGACTGCTGCCCAGTCAATAGACACAGTTAGGTCAAAATAAATGTATAACACTAGATATACACTTAAAAATCCAACAAACACTCCTGAACTAAAATACGAGTTTCCAGTTTCAAGCTGCAACCACGCAAATAAAGATGAAAAAATTAAACTGAGACTTCCGATAAAGGCGAAAACAATAAACCAAAAAATATCAATTCCAAGCAAATACTGCATGAGGCTGCATGAAATTGCCGTTATCAACAACAATCCCATCGCAATCACCCAATGTTTGAAGTAGCAACGCCATCCTATCTTTTGATTCAGACTCATCCCACTTTGATCGATAAGGCTTTTTGTATCGCAGGACGAGCAGTAAGACGTTCAATGTAATCTTTCACATATGGATAGTCTTCGAGTTGAATACCTTGCCATTCATAACGCAATGCCCAAGGCAAGATTGCCATATCGGCAATCGAGTATTCACCCGCCACAAACTTTTGCCCAATCAACTGCTTATTTAAAACAGTATAAAGTCGTTTGGTTTCATTGATATAACGCTCAATGGCATAAGGAATTCGTTCGGGTGCGAATTTATTGAAATGATGATTTTGTCCCAGCATTGGACCAAAACCGCCCATTTGCCACATCAACCATTGTTCCACCTCAACCCGCTCTTGTTCATCTGTTGGATAGAACAAGCCCGTTTTCCGACCTAAATATTGTAAGATTGCACCAGACTCAAACACTGAAATCGGCTCGCCACGTGGGCCATTTTGATCAACAATTGCTGGAATTTTATTATTGGGAGAAATTCTTAGAAAATCTGGTTGAAACTGATCGTTTTCTAAAATATTGATGGGGAAAATCTGATAGTCGAGTCCCATTTCCTCTAAAGCAATTGTTATTTTATGCCCATTGGGTGTACCCCAATAATATAAGTCAATCATTTATATTGTCCTGTTCATCATTATCTTGACTGTTGTTGCGTTATAGCACATTTCATCAATCTCAATCAGCAAATAGGCACGAAAAGAAACAATAAAGCCGTGTTTTCAAAGACAATGTTTGAAAACTTAAACTTGGCTTTGCAAAAATTCCTTGGCCTTTTCACCGACAAATTTACGACCCGCATTACGACCATTGATCCATTCATCGACAGAGAATAAATCAAACATTCCGACTTTAAATAAGGTCGGCACAGCTAAAATCAATTCGTCTTCGACCGCACCGCGAACGCCTGCATTATAGAGATTGATATTATGCAGCATGGTGGCAACTGTTCCTGTTTGGACACGACTACCATCTTTGAGTTTAACTTGAGGCAGAACCTCACCGTCTTGTACTACTTTTTGATTAATTTCGGAGAGTTGTTCTGTACCTGTAATTGTTGACATATCCTGTTCCTATTTTTAAGTTTTGTCATGTTTCATTTACCCTATCATATTTTGATTCAGATGCTGGTTGATGACACTTATAAAATTTTTAATGAAATAATGCAGTATTGTAGACATAAAAAAGCACCGCCTATTGCGGTGCTTTTTTTTAAGAAAAAATTACTTTTTCTTTTTCGGACCAAGTAACATGCCCATCTGACGGCCTTCCATCTTCGGAGCTTGTTCAACAACACCAAACTCAGCAACGTCAGCTTCAATTTTTTGTAATTGAGCTAAACCAAGCTGTTGGTGTGCCATCTCACGACCACGGAAACGCAAAGTGATTTTCACCTTATTTCCTTCTTCAAGGAAACGTAAAATTGCACGCAATTTTACTTGGTAATCACCTACATCCGTCGCTGGACGTAACTTGATTTCTTTCACTTGCACTTGATGCTGTTTTTTCTTCGCATCTTTTTGCTTCTGTTTCAAGTCAAATAAGTGCTTGTTGTAGTCCATGATCTTACAAACAGGAGGTTCTGCATTCGCCACAATCTCAACAAGGTCAAGATTAGCTTCTTCTGCAGCACGCAATGCTTCATTTAATGAAACAACACCTTTTTGTTCCCCATCTGCAGCGACGAGGCGTACTTCTTTCGCACGGATCTCATCGTTAATTGCAGGACGGTTACTTTTAGCACCTTGTTGTTGGTTACGGTCAGGCTGTTTAATCTTTATTACTCCACGATATACCGGCCACGTTCGGCAACGGCAGATTTCACTAAGTCAATAAATGCATCTACTGACATAGTACCTAAATTTTTTCCTGAGCGAGTACGCACATTAACTGTACCTTCTTCAACTTCTCGATCACCGAGAACCAGAAGGTAAGGAATACGCTCTAGGGTACGCTCACGAATCTTAAATCCGATCTTTTCATTTCTCAAGTCAGAAATGGCACGAAGACCATTTTCTTTGAGTTTTGCGACCACTTGTTCACTTGCTTCCGCTTGTGAATCGGTAATATTCATCACACAAGCTTGGATTGGTGCAAGCCAAGGTGGCATGAAACCCGCATAGTGTTCAATTAGTATACCAATAAAACGCTCGAAACTGCCAAGAATTGCACGATGCAACATGACTGGCTGATCACGATCATTGTCTTCAGTGACATAAGACGCGTCTAAACGGATTGGCAAGTTGAAGTCACATTGAATTGTACCGCACTGCCAGATACGGCCTAAGCAGTCTTTCAATGAGAATTCAATTTTCGGGCCATAGAATGCACCCTCACCTGGTTGTAAGTCCCAAGCCAAGCCAGCATCATCTAAAGCATCCGCCAAAGATTTTTCAGCCAAGTCCCAAAGTGCATCATCTCCAACACGTTTTTCTGGACGTGTAGACAATTTCATTTGTACTTCTTCAAAGCCAAAGTCTTTATAAACATCTAAAGTCAGTTTAATAAAGTCAGCCACTTCTTTACCAATCTGTTCTTTGGTACAGAAAATGTGCGCATCATCTTGAGTAAAGCCGCGAACACGCATAATGCCGTGTAAAGAACCTGATGGCTCGTTACGGTGGCAAGAACCAAACTCCGCCAAGCGAATTGGTAAGTCACGGTAAGATTTCAAACCTTGGTTAAACACTTGCACGTGACATGGGCAGTTCATTGGCTTCACTGCATAGTTACGGCTTTCAGAATGCGTGGTAAACATGTTTTCAGCATAGTTTGCCGCATGCCCAGACTTTTCCCACAAAGTGAAATCAACAATCTGTGGTGTCTTGATTTCTTGGTAACCATTGTCTTGCTGAACTTTACGCATATATTGTTCAAGCACTTGGTAAATGGTCCAGCCGTTCGGATGCCAGAACACCATACCTGGTGCTTCTTCTTGCATATGGAACAGGTCTAAAGCTTTACCAATTTTACGGTGGTCACGCTTTTCAGCTTCTTCAATGCGTTTGATATAAGCAGCTAACTGCTTTTTGTCCGCCCAAGCCGTACCATAAATACGCTGTAGCTGTTCATTCTTCGCATCACCACGCCAGTAAGCGCCAGAGATTTTAGTGAGTTTGAATGATTTCAAGAATTTAGTGTTGGGTACGTGCGGACCACGGCACATATCCAAATAATCTTGATGGTAGTACAAGCCCATTTGTGTTTCGTTCGGCATGTCTGCAATCAAGCGTAATTTGTATTCTTCGCCACGTGCTGTGAATTCTGCAATCACTTCATCACGTGGAGTCATCTTTTTGATGACATCATAATCTTGGTCGATGAGCTTTTTCATGCGCTCTTCGACTGCTGCCATATCATCCAAAGTAAATGGACGTGGCATCCAGATGTCGTAGTAGAAACCTTCTTCGATCACTGGACCGATCACCATTTTCGCTTCTGGGAACAATTGCTTAACTGCATGTCCAACCAAGTGCGCACAAGAGTGACGAATGATTTCTAAACCTTCTTCATCTTTAGGGGTAATAATCTGAACTGTTGCATCTTCTGTGATTAAATCACAAGCATCCACCAAACGATCATTGATACGGCCAGCAACTGTATTTTTTGCAAGACCCGGACCAATGCTCTGAGCAAGTTCCATCACGGAAATCGGATGATCAAACTGTTTCTGATCACCATTTGGTAAAGTAATGATTGGCATAATAAAATCCTTAAGGAGTGATGCCCTATACGAAGGAGCATATCACCGCGAGATTATGTATTGAGGCGCAGCCTCAAAAGATAAAAAACGGCGGATAAAAAAGTACCCAAGATTTTACACGGGTTTAGCTGTGGATGAAACCTCTGAACCAGAAAAACCCTAGATCAGTCGAGATTCATCTCCGACTAAAGCCTAAATGCTTTAGACTCAATGTCAGACTAGCTTAATAGTAATCAATGAAAAGAACAGAAAGGAAGCAATACACATGGTCAGTGCATATGATGAATTACCCAAAACCCCCGCCAATTTTGTGGCCTTGTCTCCGCTCCGTTATTTAGAACGCGCAGCTTATATTTACCCACAGCAAGCGGCGATTATTCATGCTGATCGTCAGATTACCTGGCAACAGACCTATCAGCGTTGTCGTCAATTTGCACACCAATTAACAAATTTGGGCATCCAAAAAAACGATACTGTTTCAGTGCTCTTACCCAACATCCCCGCCATGATTGAAGCGCATTTTGCGGTACCAATGGCGGGTGCAGTACTGAATACCTTAAATACTCGCCTCGATGCCAAAACCATTGCTTTTATGCTCGAACATGCAGAAGCCAAAGTCCTGCTGGTTGATCCTGAGTTTCGCCAAGTTGCAGCAGAAGCACTCACGCTGGTACCACAAGACATCATCGTGATTGATGTCTTTGATACCGAATTTGAAGGCGAACAGATTGCGCTTGGACAATATGAGTATGAATCATGGTTAGCCCACGGTGATCCTGAGTTTGAATGGCTACTGCCGCAAGATGAATGGGATGCGATTAGCCTCAACTATACGTCTGGCACCACGGGTAATCCTAAAGGTGTGGTCTATCACCATCGCGGCGCTTATTTGAATGCAGCCAGTAATATCCTAGCCTGCGGCATGAAACCTCGTGCGGTGTACCTTTGGACCTTACCGCTGTTTCATTGCAATGGTTGGTGCTTTGCTTGGTCAATTGCTGCCAGTGGCGGTACCAATATTTGTTTGCGTCGCGTCGATCCAGCATTGATCTTTCACTATATTGCAGCGCATAAAGTCGATTATTTCTGTGGTGCACCGATTGTACTGTCCATGCTGATCAACGCACCAAGCGAACAGAGAGCGGCTTTTGAGCATCATGTTGAAGTCATGGTCGCAGGTGCCGCACCACCTGTGGCAATCATTGAGGGCATGCGCAATATCGGCATTAACGTCAATCATGTTTATGGCTTGACTGAAACCTATGGCCCTTCAGCACTATGTGCTTCTCAAGCAGGTTGGAGTGATTTATCCATTCAGGAACAAGCACAACTCCACTCTCGCCAAGGTGTACCTTATCCACTACAGGATAGTATGCGGGTACTTGATCCAGAAACGATGCAACCCGTCCCCAATGATGGACAGACCATGGGAGAAATTATGTTCCGTGGCAACATCGTGATGAAAGGCTATTTAAAGAATCCTCAAGCCACAGCAGAAGCCTTTAAAGGTGGGTGGTTTCATACGGGTGATTTAGCCGTCAGTCATGCCGATGGCTATGCCAAGATTACCGATCGCTCCAAAGATATTATTATTTCGGGTGGCGAAAATATTTCATCCTTAGAGGTTGAAGATGTGCTATATCGCCATCCTGCGGTGCTCACAGCGGCCGTGGTCGCTAAACCTGACGCACGCTGGCAAGAAGTGCCCTGTGCCTTTATTGAACTGAAACACGGCGCATCCGTCTCTGCCGAAGAAATCATTGCGCATTGTCAGCAAGAACTGGCTCGCTTCAAAGTTCCCAAAGATGTGGTGATTACTGAGATTCCCAAGACCGCAACAGGAAAGTTGCAGAAATTTATTTTAAGAGAATGGGCGAAGGAACGGGCAAGCAGCGAATTTGGAAGCTAAGTACTCATATAAAAAAAGAAGTTTCCTCGGAAACTTCTTTTTTTAACGTTCTAATTACTGTTCAGATAACAATGCGACCTGTTGTACATAGTTCACAAATTTGCGTTTTGAAGCCTCTAACTCTTCTTCACTGACTTGCTGTTTGATGTCACGATGGATACGCAAGACATGCTGACGTAAGGTATGACGTTCCGACGCATTAAAGACTTTGCTAAATTCATTAATGATTGGATCACCTTGATCAATCATACGATCCACCCAACGCATCAATTGCATTTGTTTTTTCGCGCCTTGCTGCGGCGTGAGATAAGACAAAATGGTGGTTTCATCTTCATTGCGCAACAACTTACCAACACGTTGAAACTGACGACGACGTGCTTCAAATGAACTGATTTTTTGCACTTCAAGCAATGCATCAATTAAACGTTCATCGACAGGAAGTTTTTGAATCTGCTTGGGGTTTAGTTGAGCCAATTGCTCGCCCAAAGCGGCCATGCGTTGTACGGCTTTCTTTTGCTCGGTTCGACTCGCACGCCCGTCTAATGACTCAAAATCTTCATCGGTATAACGTTGGGGACCACGTGCCACTATTACTCTGCCTCATAAAATTTTGCTGCGAACAGCGTTTGAATTTCTTCCAGTGCTTGCTCTTCATCAGCACCTTCGATGACCAATCTTAATGTGGTGCCCTTACCTGCACCCAACATCAACAATGACATAATATTTTTTGCATCAACCAACTTATCGCCCTTGCCAATTTGAATTGAAGAACGGAACTTGGTCGTCACTTCGATCAGTTTACCAGATGCACGCGCATGTAAGCCGAGTTTATTAATTACATCAATTGTTGTGTCTATCATGACCAGTGCTTCATTTCTCTATGTAAGATTTGGACAGCCCATTTTGCCTCAAGGGCGTGTTTGAGTCTATCCACGATATAAACTGAACGATGCTGCCCACCGGTACATCCCACCGAAATGGTCATGTAATGGCGATGCCCTTCTGCAAAAGCAGGTAACCACTTTTCGAGGAAAGTATAAATATCTTCAAACATCTCATTGGTTTGTTGACTGCCTTCCAAAAAGCGGCGTACAGGTTCATCTAAACCTGAAAAACGGCGTAATTCTAAATCCCAATGCGGATTTGGTAAATGCCGTACGTCAAATACATAATCTGCATCCAATGGAATTCCATGCTTATAACCAAAGGACTGTAAAATGACGATCAAATTATCGGATTGCCCAAGCTTGGACAATAAAATATGTTTTAAATCATGAACACTTTTATCGGTCGTATCAATATGCACTGTAGAACGAAATTGTATCGGAATTAGAAGCTGTTTCTCTTCCTGAATACATTGCAACAAACTATTAAAGCGACTTGCCAAAGGATGAGGACGACGAGATGCACTAAAACGTGCAATTAAATCCTGATCCTGTGTGGTCAGATAAATAATGTCAACTGTACCATGCCGCTGTAATTGCTGAAAAACATGATCAAACTCTTGCATATCAGCGCGGGTACTTCGAATATCGACCCCGAGTGCGAGCTGCTCCAGATTATTCTCATGATCCAGTTTTGCCACAATTTCAGGCAATAACGCCAAAGGTAAGTTATCTATACAATAATAGCCCAAATCTTCAAGCACTTGTAATGCAGAGGACTTTCCTGAACCGGATTGACCTGTAACGATAAGAATACGCTTCATGGCGTTTTGCCCTTCATTTTTTTATGTTTTAAAGTCGATTTGTAGGTTGTCAATCAACCGTGTTGAACCAAGCTTGGCCGCAATAAATAGCACCAAGTTTTGATCAAACTGCTGAATAGGTTGCAAGTTGGTTTGTCGAGCTTCCACATAATCCACAACAAAACCCGCCTGTGTCAATTGAGCCGAGATATTTGCTAACACTTGTGACAAAGCTTGCCCTTCATGTAGTTGCTGTTCAGCTTGCTTAAGCAATTGGTAAATCGTCGGTGCAACAGTACGTTGCTGTTCAGTCAAATAACCATTACGCGAGCTTAAAGCAAGACCATCTTCAGCACGGACAATGGGCACACCAATCACTTCCAAAGACATATTTAAGTCTTGCACCAACTGACGAATCACCGCCAATTGCTGATAGTCCTTTTGACCAAAGAAAGCAAAATCAGGTTGGACGATATTGAATAGTTTGGTCACCACAACCGCAACACCATCAAAATGACCTGGACGCGATTTTCCACACAAGTCATCGGTAATTTGACCGACACTGATGTTGGTCAATCGTGGTTGCGTGCCATACATTTGCTCAACCGTCGGGGCGAAAATAATATCGCAACCGACATCTGCCAATAAACGGCTATCTTGCTCTAAAGTCCGCGGATAACTCTCAAAATCTTCACCTGCACCAAATTGAATTGGATTGACGAAAATACTGACCACGACCACATCACACAGTTTTTTAGCTTCACGCACTAAAGTCAAATGGCCTTCGTGCAAGTTCCCCATGGTCGGTACAAAACCAATCAATTTTTTTGAGCTACGCGCAGGTGCCAATGACGCGGTTAAGCCTTGTATTGTTGTTTCAGTTTTCATGAATTAAAGCTCAACTTGAAAAGTATGTTCCTTGGCTGGGAACGACTGATCTTGCACTGCGGCATGATACGATTTAAACGCATCAACAATTGCAGTTTCACCCGCTTGCTCTTTCATAAAGTTGCGAACAAAACGTGCCACGCGACCAAAGGTCAAACCAAGCATGTCCTGTACCACCAGCACTTGACCATCTGTTTCATTGCCCGCACCAATCCCAATCACTGGCGTATTCGGGAATAATTCAGCAATTTCTTTGCCGAGCTGAGCTGGAACACATTCAAGCAATAATACCGCAGCACCTGCATCAACTACTGCTTGGCAATCTGCGATCAATTGATCTGCTGCTTCGCGTGTTCTTGCTTGTAGTTTATAACCACCAAACACATGTACAGATTGCGGGGTTAAGCCTAAATGTACACATACTGGAATACCATTACGGGTTAATACCGTCACCAGTTCACTGAGCCAAGCCCCACCTTCAATCTTGACCATTTGTGCGCCGACTTGCATCACCGTCTTGGCATTTTTCAAGCCATCTTCAAGTGTGGCATAGCTCATGAATGGCAAATCAGTCATGATTAAGGCATGCGCATTACCACGGCGTACAGCAGCGGTATGGTAAGCCATATCTTCAACGGTGACAGGAAGTGTAGAGTCTCTGCCTTGAATCGCCATTCCTAGAGAGTCGCCGATTAAAATCGTATCAATTTCAGCCAATTCCATCGCTTTCGCCATACTTGCATCATAGCAAGTAAGACATGAGAACTTGCGTCCTTCGGCTTTAAACTTTCTTAAGTCACTTAGACTAATCATGATGATGTCCTCTACAGGCGTTTCCAGAACGAAACAGTCTTAAGCGGTTGCCCAAGACTGGTCTGCTATTACAGTCAAGTTTGCTTGCTGCACCAGTTCTAAATCTTTTAATGAATGACCATTTAATTGCAAATGAGCATCTAAATCCAATAAGGGAAGCAATACAAAATCACGTTGTAAAATACCAATATGCGGCACGGTTAAACGTTCATTTTGGATCTGCTCTTGACCATAGATCAGTAAATCCAGATCAAGGGTACGCTCTCCCCAACGTCGTAAACGGACACGCCCAGACTCTTGCTCAAATTGTTGTAATTGATCAAGTAAAGCAAGCGGTGCTAGTGTAGTGTCCAGTTGAACAACGGCATTTAAATAGTGAGGTTGATCTTGCGGCCCCATCGGTGGACTTTGATAAAGTCGTGATACCTGTACAGTTCCCAAGGTCGCGAGCTTCGCAACAGCTTCACTCAGTATCTGCTGCGAATCGCCTAAGTTACTGCCTAGACCGATATAACTGCGAATGGTCATTGGGTTGGCCCAAAAACGACTTGGCTAAGATCACGTTGAACGCGTTTACGCTTGAGAATCGGGTGATCCGCATTGATTTGACCTGAAGCCGCAGTTGCTTTTTCAATAAAACGACTGCTTGATTCATCCGCTCTGACACGTTCTTTCTTGGCACGACGGCTTCTTGGTTCAGGCACATTGACCAAAGGCTCAATTTCAGCGGTCTTCGGCTCATCAACTTCAACAGCTTTACGGCGCGTCTTACTACGTTGGCGGTTGTATTGACGAATCGCGGCCTCTTTTTGATCAGTGGTCATTTCTTGGTAGGTTTCCCACCAAACGCCCATACCTTCAGTACTGCTATCACCTGACTTCTCACGCAACAGCAAAAAGTCAAAGCCTGCACGGAAACGTGCATGCCCAGCCAAAGCTTCAATTTGCTGTGGCTTTGGATTGAGCAAACGGGTTTGCATTTCCCAAACTTCACGAATAAAAGTTTCAGCAAAACGCGGAATGATGGTTCGCGTCGCTTGACGCTTCAACACATCCAAACCTGCTTGTGCACGCGCTTCTGCGGGCACAACCCCTTTGTTCAAATAGAAATCACAGCGTTCCAAGAACGGTTTCCATAACAATACTGCATAGAAAAATGCAGGATTGATGGTTTTACCAATTTGAATGCGTTGATCGGTATTCCGTGCTGCCCGGTCGATAAAAGCGGTCAGGTTCGGTGGGATTTCAGCAAACAACTGTTTCCAAACACCAAACTCAATCAACATCGGTAATACACGGGTGAGATGTCCCATGGTGAATAGCTTTTGCGACTCATCATATAAACGATGTGGTGAAACATCACGCAACAGTTGCGTCATCTCAGGATCAAACACATCAAGAATCGATTGATCGATCTGGAAATTTAATTTTGCCGCAAATCGCAAAGCACGCAACATGCGCACAGGATCTTCTTCAAAGCGCTGTGCAGGCTCGCCCAAAAAGCGTAAGGTCCTCGTATTGATATCATCCACCGCATGGCAGAAATCAAGCACGATGCCTTTACGTGGCTGGTAATACAAGGTATTGATCGAAAAATCTCGACGAGCAAAGTCTTGCTCAATCGTTCCCCAGTTATTATCACGAAGAATCATCCCAGAGGCACTGGTGACTGCTTTTTTCGGTGGGGCACGGAATGTCGCAACCTCAATCAGTTCGCGACCAGAATATACATGTGCTAACTCAAAACGTCGTCCGATAATTCGGCAACGTCGACCAAAAACCTCTTTCACTTGGGCTGGTGTAGCATTAGTAACCGCGTCAAAATCCTTTGGATTAAGACCTAACATCATGTCTCGAACACCACCACCCACAATATATGCTTCGTAGCCTGCTTTAGTCAGACTATCGATCACATCTAAAATTGAGGAAGGAAGTTGAGTTGTGGACAAACCACATTTTGACGCACGCAAAGTTTGCAAAAGACACTGTCTCCTACGTCAGGACGTAAATAACAATTTGTCGCTAATCATAGCTCTAACACACACAAAGGGCAATTTATTCTGTTGGAAGTTTCAACAGTTCAGTCTATCTAATCAATCCGATTTTTACATTTTCAAGTTTACAACATGAGCTTGCTCTTATTTTTCTCAAGTAGTTTAGGCCCAATCCCTTTGATATTCATTAATTCATCAATGCTTTTAAAAGCACCATTTTTTTGCCGATACTCCATAATCGCCTGTGCCTTTTTTTCTCCCACACCACTGAGCATCTGTAATTGCTGTAAATTCGCTTGATTCAAGCTGATTTTATCGCCCTGAATATTTACAGATGATGACACTTGCTTTGAAGCGTGTTGCTGGCTAGGACGAGCCAAGTAATAGTTATTGTTCTGCTGTTGCGCCAATTGCTGATCACGTGCTTGCTGCTGCGCCTTCCACTGCTGATAAGATTGATCAAATTGCTGTGCGTGGAGGTGTGTGGCACCTCCCAAACAGAGAATAAAGCCTATAAAAAAATTAAGTTTGCTGCGGAGATGCGGCAACTTCATTGTCTTTCTCCTGAGATTTTAATTGTCGTTTGGCTTGCTCCCAAAGTTCATCCATTTCGGCCAAACTCATGTCTTGCAAGTCCTTCTGTTGTTGTTGAGCTTGTTGTTCTATAAACGCAAAACGGCTTCTAAATTTATGGATGGTTGCCAGTAGTGCGGTCTCACTGGACACCCCCAACTTTCGCCCCACATTAATTAAAGAAAATAAACAATCACCGAACTCTTCTTGAATATGATCAACATTTTGACTTTTTATCGCCTGTTGTAATTCTTCTAACTCTTCATCTAATTTGGCATAAGCATCATCCACACTTTCAAAATCAAAGCCTAATTGGGCTGCTTTGTGCTGAATTTCATGTGATTGCACCAATGCAGGCGCATGTTTAATCTCATCTAACCTTGATCGTATCTTACCTTGTTTTTCTTGTTGTTTGATTTGTTTCCACAATTCAGCGACCTGCTCAGAATCCAAATTTTGATATTGTTCAGCCTGAAATACATGCGGATGACGACGAATTAATTTTTTACTAATGGCTTCCACCACATCCTGAAAATTAAATAATCCTTTTTCATCAAACATTTGAGATTGAAAGACCACTTGCAATAATAAGTCGCCCAGTTCATTGCGGATTTCATCCACCTCACCCGAGCGAATTGCAGCCTCAACTTCATATGCCTCTTCAATGGCATATCGTGTCAAACTTTCTGGTGTTTGTTGTTGATCCCACGGGCATTTTTGTCTTAATTCCTGCATGATTGCCAATAATTTTTCCACGATCATCTCCAAACCCAAACAAGCAAATTGTTGCAGCACCAAGCTGCATATGCGTAATATACACGCACGCAAAAATTATCAATATAAAGCAAGGGAAAGTCATGCCATATAGTGTTTTTATTAGTGGCGCCGCACAAGGAATTGGCGCTGAAATTGCCCGTCTTTTTCATCAAAAAGGCTTTAAAGTCGGAATCTATGACATCAATGAAGAACAAGCACAGGCTTTAGCTGCAGAACTTGGAGTACACGCCAAAGCAGGTTACCTCGATGTGAGTAATTACGACCAATGGCAAACTGCATTGCAAGAATTTCAGAATTGGGCAGGTGAACTCAACATTTTGATTAACAATGCAGGCATTTTGTATTCTGGCGCATTTGAAAATACACCAATCCAATCACATCACCGCACCATTGATATTAATGTTAAGGGTGTTCTCAATGGCTGTCACACCGCCTTAGTCCATCTACAACAAGCCAGCTTTGCCCGAGTGATTAACCTGTCCTCAGCATCCGCGATTTATGGTCAGGCCGATCTAGCTTCTTACTCAGCCAGCAAGTTTGCTGTGCGCGGTTTAACCGAAGCGTTGGACGTGGAATGGCAAAAATACAATATTCGTGTCTTAGACGTGATGCCCCTGTTTGTACAAACCAGCATGGTGAAAGATATGGATGCTGGGAGTATTCAAAATATTGGTGTGGATCTAACCCCTGCCGATGTCGCAAAACAAGTGCTGCATTTGGCGCAACAAAAAGACCATGCCTTGCTTCCAACCCACACCCCTGTTGGGATAAAAACCAAACTGATGTATCAGTTATCCAGCATGAGCCCACAGTTCTTAAACCGACTCACCAATCTCTTTTTAGCGAAGCGCTAAAAAAAAGAGGCTTTAAATACATTAAAGCCTCTTTTTAATAACTTGAATCGTTAATTGCTAAAACAGCCTAAACGGCAAATCGTGAATCCCACCCATTCACCTATCAGATGTTCATCACTTGAAACCACAACATCTTCAACCTGTAAAACCTGACAATCAACGACAACGGGATTCACATCAATAATTTGACCAAATGCATGATAAGCCCAACCGCTAAGATGCACTAAACCATACTTTTGTTCGGCGTTATTGTTGAATATTTCATCCCAACTTTCATCATCAGCACACTGTATCGACCAGTCAAAATCAAAACAGTGCTGCTCCTCGTTCTTCACCTCATCAAGGCTAAACTCATCAAATACATGATAGATCTGTTGATCAACCTCGATCACAGCAGCTAAATATCGCCCTCTAGTCGAGATTAACTTTGCACGAGGCATCGTATGATCATCCCTTCCGAAATATGATCAATTAGCTACCTTGAACCAAACGTCTGGCACTGATAATCCCAGGTTGCTGCTCTAAACGAGCCAACAAACGTGACAACTGTGCCAAGCCCTTGACTTCAATCAATAACTTCATATTGGCAATACCATCTGCTTCAGAAATGGTATTGACCTGACGAATATTGATTTGGTCTGAGAAAATCACCTGTGTCAAATCTTTGAGTAAACCACGACGATCATACGCTTCTACCACGATCTGCACACTCTGACCGCGGGTTGGCTGCATTTCCCAATCGGCTTCAACCGCACGCTCAGGTTCTTGCGTGGTCATACGTAAATAATCTGGACACGCAATCTTGTGAATGCTGACACCACGGTTCAAAGTGATATAGCCGCCAATCGACTCACCATGTACAGGCTGACAACATTGCGCAATATGCAACTCAACATTATCCAACCCATCAATCAAAATCCCATGCGCCGATAAAGTATGGCTAGCACGTGGATTTAACGCAGGTTTTAACACCAGTTCTGGCTCGTCCTGATCCAAGTGCATCTGACGATTCACTTGATTCATCAAGGCATGCAGGCTGATATCACCACTGACCAAGGCAACCAGAATATCATCACCTGCTTTCAGATTGAAATGCGATGAATAATCTTTCAGGTCGATACTTTTCGGGTGAATCGCTAAACGGGCCAACTCTTTATTAAGCAACTCACGCCCAACTTCAACATTCTTACTGCGATCTTGTTGTCTAAACCAATGACGAAGCTTGTCACGTGCACGCGCAGTCTTGATATAGCCCAGCGAGTTTACCAACCAGTCACGGTTCGGTTCTCGATCTTTCTTGGTTAAAATCTCAACCTGTTCACCTGTCTTTAAGGTGTAGGTTAAAGGCACATAACGTTGGTTTACACGTGCCGCATAACACTTATTGCCGACTTCGGTATGCACATGATACGCAAAGTCTAAAACGGTTGAACCCCGTGGTAATTCTTTGATATCCCCATCACGGCTAAACACATAGATCTTTTCAAAATTCTCAAAATCTTGAATCTGATCAATGCCATTCGATTCTTCATCTTCACCATGCGGTGTGGTTTCAGTACGCTCTTGATAGTGCTCAAGCACAGCACGTAATGAATGTAAGCGATCGTTAAAGGAATGATCGGTATTCTTAGCACCTTCTTTATAGTTAAAGTGCGAGCACACACCCAGTTCCGCTTCGTTATGCATCTCAAAGGTACGAATTTGCACTTCAAGAGATTTATTCTCAGCAATCACTGCGGTATGCAATGAACGATAACCATTGGCCTTCGGATTAGTCACATAGTCATCAAACTGGTTCGGAATATGACGCCATATCTGATGTACGATGCCCAAAGCGTGATAACAATCTGGGACACTTTTCACCAACACACGTACAGCACGAATATCGTAAAGCTGATCGAAGCTCAGATTTTTACTTTTCATTTTTCGATAAATCGAATAAATGTGCTTCACACGCCCAGTGATTTCGGCCTGAATATCATAAGCCGCCAGTTCAGTTTTCAATTTATCGATGACAAACTGAATATACTGTTCACGCTCCAAACGCTTCTCATTCAGTAAAGAGGCAATCTCTTTATAGCGTTCTGGGGCTAAATAACGAAAAGCAAGATCTTCCAATTCCCACTTGAGTTGGGCAATCCCTAAACGATGCGCCAGTGGTGAATAAATGGTGAGAATTTCACGTGCAACACGTTCCTGACGTTCTTTACTTGCGGTTGCCAATTCACGCAGCGCATAGGTTCGTTCTGCCAGTTTGATCAATACAACTCGCACATCTTCCGTCACTGAAATCAGCATTTTATAAATGCCGTTTAAGTGTTCACGCTGGTTATTATTAAAGTGATCTTCTAAACGTTTGTTCTTTTCAATCAACTCAGACAGTTTACCCATCGCAAGTGTGCCCTTCACCAGGCCCAAAACTTGCTCGCCAAACTGTTGTTGGATGTCCTCTAAGGTAATCAACCCCTCACGTACACTCCGATATAACACCGCCGCTGAAAGCGTGTCTTCATCGACATGTAAATGGGCCAAAATATCCGCCATACCAATCCCGGTACTAAAGGTATTGATACGATGATTTCCCGTCGCTTGTAACTCTTTTGCTAAGGTCAGCTCCGCAACTTGTTGAAGTTGCTTCAGCTCTGCCCCATCCAAAATACCACGCACTCGATCTAGCCAAGAGACTAGACTACTTTGCGCTTCAGCGGCATGTTCTACAGTCGCTTCCTCAGACAACTCTTGGAGTCGTCCAGGTAACTGCTCACGTACTGTGACCATACCTTTCTCCTCTGGATATGTAACTCATTTTTTAATCGTTTATCTCTTCGATTTTTTCAAGCCGTTCAACTTTTTCAAACAGGGCAATCGATTCAACATGTTCAGTATGCGTAAACATGTCCATGACTGCTGCTTTCTTCAATTGATAGCCATATTGTGCCAGTACACCTGCATCCCTTGCCAGTGTTGATGGGTTACATGATACATAAACGATTCTTTTCGCTCCAAAATTAGGTACATATTGCATGACTTCAAATGCACCTGATCGTGGAGGATCAATTAATAATGCATCAAATCCTTGTTTCGCCCAAGAATGATGCGAAAAGTCTTTTGTTAAATCTTGTGAAAAGAACGCCGCCTGAGACAAATGATTTGCTTGCGCATTCTCAGTTGCTCTGTTGACCATCTCATCACTTGCTTCAACACCGACCACTTGACCTGCCTCACCCACACAACGTGCAATCGGGAGTGAAAAATTACCTAACCCACAGAATAGGTCCAGTACTCTTTCCCCTTTCTGTAACTGAAGCAATTCACATGCCAACTGAATCATCTGTGCATTTACCCCACTATTGACTTGAGTAAAGTCTAAGGGTGAAAACGCGAATTTGACGGCAAAATCATCTAAACTGTAATGCAAACGCATTGCCGCTTGTGAATCATCCACGCGATGTAAGCTATCTGCCCCTTTTGGCTGCAAATATAACTGCCATCCTTTGAGTAACGTAAATTGACGTAATTCGTTGACATCCGACACATTTAATTCATCTAAGTGGCGAATTAATAATGCAACCTCGCTGTCGCCCATTGCCAATTCTATATGACCAATATGCGCTTTGCCTGTAAGACTTTCGAGTAGTTTTTTAAGTTCTGGTAAACATTCAGATAAAGTTTGATCCAGCACTTTACACTGCTGAATTGCAGTTAAATGATTGCTGTGGTGCTCACGAAAGCCCATCACCAATCGATTTTGCTTGGCAATATAGCGCACCCCAATTCGAGCACGACGACGGTAATCCGCTTTGACTGAACGAATCGGATCGAGCCATTGTTCAGGTTGTAATCCCGCAAAATGTTCTAAATGCGATTTTAAAACGTTTTGTTTTAACACAATCTGTTCATCAGGATGAATATGCTGCAAGCTACAGCCACCACACACCCCAAAATGTGGACAAATCGGATCAACTCGCCCTTTCGCTGGCTCACTCTCCAGCTTAATCATATCCGCTTCTTCTAAGCGTGAAGTTTGATTGCTAATCTTGGCCTGCACCGTTTCACCAACAAGGGCATAACGGATAAAAACTTTCTTGCCGTGTTTTTCTTTAGGATGATCTGGATGCGTTCCATAATGCGCAATGCCTCGCCCCTCATGAGAAAATGCCTCGATCTGAAAGGTATAGCTTGGATATTGCGTTGGACGTTGTTTCGCTTTGTGTTTCAAAAGATGAACCTAATTTTTTGGCGCAAAAGTATCTGCGGTG
The DNA here is from genome assembly GCF_036668815.1 of Acinetobacter sp. ESBL14. Classification (NCBI taxonomy): domain Bacteria; kingdom Pseudomonadati; phylum Pseudomonadota; class Gammaproteobacteria; order Moraxellales; family Moraxellaceae; genus Acinetobacter; species Acinetobacter sp. ESBL14. The sequence continues at coordinate 39,388 of NZ_JAZEVS010000009.1, read as the reverse complement.
AATACAGTATATTGCGATGTTTGCTGCCATACCTGTAAAAAATCTGTTTGTTGCGTTTGCGTTTGTAAATAATCAATGGTGGATTGAACTAAATACTGATGATCTTTTTGATTCAACTGGCCTTTGAGCAACAACCAACGAAGATAGACCAACCACGTATTCAATACATCACCTTCGCAATAGCTGGTCAATTCTAACCATTGTTTGTTACGAACATATTCAGGCACATGATAGCCTGTTTCACCACGCTTACCTGGAAAACCAAGTAAACAGGCAATATCATCCAGTTTCTGGAAATTACGACCATTAAACATCGCCATCACATCCATCAAATCGACATGACGATGGTGATAACGGTTCTGATAGTTGTTAAAGCGTTTTTGCTGATCAATTTCACCTTGATCAAACAAGCTCGGTGCAGACAAGCCATGGTACATGGCACGAAACAGAATCACAGGCAAATCAAATTGCGAGCCATTCCAACTGACCAGCGTCGGCTGCTTCTTGTCAAAGATCGATAAGAATTTTGCCAACATCTCAGCTTCGCTGTTCTGTTCCTGGCTAAATGAAAACAGACGATAACCTTTTTCATCAATCCATAAACCAGAAATACAGACGATTTCATGCAGCGGCAAACGTTGAAAGTCCATCCCCGACTCTTGGCGACGAATTTTGGTGAGCGCCTGCTCTACATCTGTTTCGGGTAAATCAAGATGATAAAGATGCGCACCTGCTTTTAAATCGGTCAGGGTCTCAATATCAAAAACTAAAATTGGAAAACGTAAATTCATCTCAAAATTCCCTTACGGAGCTGCAATACAGCTCCCTTCAACCAAGGGTGAGCTGCAAGTATAACAGCGTAAGGTCGAATCTTAGTCTTCATCTTGTACTGAGAATAATCCCGTCGATAAATAACGATCACCGCGGTCACAGATAATGCAGACAATCACCGCGTCTGGTTGTTCTTCTGCAATTTTAATCGATGCCCAGACTGCGCCGCCAGAAGACGTTCCCGCACTGATGCCCTCAGTACGTGCCAACTTACGCATGGTTTTTTCTGCTTCAATTTGAGGAATATCAATGATGCGGTCAACACGGCGACGATCAAAGATGGTCGGTAAATATTCTTCTGGCCAACGGCGAATCCCCGCAATGCTTGAGCCATCTGAAGGCTGTAAGCCCACAATTTGAATATCAGGGTTTTGCTCTTTCAGATATTTAGAGACCCCCATGATGGTTCCCGTCGTCCCCATTGAGCTGACAAAATGGGTAATCTTCCCGCCTGTTTGCTGCCAGATCTCAGGACCTGTGGTCAGGTAATGCGCCTCGACATTATCAGGGTTACCAAATTGATTCAGCACAAAGCCTTTGCCTTCAGCCTGCATTTGTAAAGCAAGGTCACGTGCACCTTCCATGCCTTGCTGCTGCGTGACTTCAATCAGCTCTGCACCATAGGCCAACATCGCATCTTTACGCTCTTGGCTCATGTTGTTCGGCATGATCAGCTTCATTTTATAGCCGCGCATAGCCGCAACCATAGCCAAAGCGATCCCAGTGTTGCCACTGGTCGCTTCGATCAAGGTATCCCCAGGTTGAATCTGTCCGCGCTTTTCCGCTTGAACAATCATATTATAGGCAGGACGATCTTTCACCGATCCTGCTGGATTATTACCTTCTAATTTTGCTAATACCGTGGCTTGGGTATGACACGCTAAACGTTGCAAACGCACCAAAGGGGTTTTACCGACATAGTAATCCAGTAAAAATTCATCTGCTAAAAAATCAGTTTGCGTATTCGTCATGATCGACACCGATATTAAGGTGGCGACTATTGTATGAAAAAAACAGAAATACTGCACCATTTCACTCTGCTTTTTATTGGCAAGCAGATGTCTTCGCTTATCATAAAGCATGCTAAGATGTTGCGCAGAATGATAAATCTGACCGAACTATGTCAAATTTCAATAAGACCATATCGAAACGCTTACGCCTCAATCATGCCTATGGGCAATTGATTGCACTCATTTTAGTGCCGATTGCCATATTGACAGGTGTTGGCATTCTTTGGGTTTTATCCGAAACGACCAGCTCTGCAAAATCACAACAACGCTCTGATGCGTCTGCAATTTTGGCACGTTACCACCAAACTGCGAATGACCTATTAAAACTGGTTCAAGAACAACCCGATCAATATGATCGCGCGCAAAACATCATGCAGAAAATGTTTGATGAAAAAAATCTACAGCGTGCGGTACTGATTGATAATCGTGGTCAAACCTATTTAAGTGTTGGTTACCAAAACAATCGCTTTTGGCCAAACTTTCCAGAAAACAGCAATTTCTTTGGTCCAATTTCGCACAATCACAACAGTATTTATGGCTCGAAACTCGACAGTGCCGACCCTAACGCTGTTTGGTTGATGATTGAGTTAGACAACCAACCCCTCGAATTGGCTCGCTATAAAATCCTACTGTCCTTGGTTGTGACGGGACTGATTACCATACTGATTCTCCTGTTCTGCTTAAATGTGTTCTCTCGTCGCTGGTTGGCGCCGTTATATGAAATTCGCATGCAAATGCAACGCCTCAACGCCGATACCCTTGATCAGCATATTGTGGTGAACAGTACCGGTGAGCTGCGTTTACTACAGCGTGATATCGCCAATGTAGTGAAACGGCTACACTTTAGTTTCTTAGAGTTAAAAGAACACACTGAACAAACCGAAGAAGATTTACGTCGAACACTGGACACCCTAGAAGTTCAGAACATTACCTACCGCCAAGCACGTGACCAAGCGATTTCATCAAACCAATCCAAGTCGGTGTTTTTGGCCAACATCAGTCATGAACTCAGAACTCCGCTGAATAGTATTGATGGCTTTATTCATTTATTACTGCGCCAGCAAAACCTAAGTAATGAGCAAAATCTCTACCTGCAAACCATCCGAAAATCATCAGCACATCTATTGGCACTGATTAATGACGTGTTGGATTTCTCTAAAATTGATGCAGGCAAACTTGAGCTCGAAACTGCACCCTTTGACCTTGAAGAAGCCATTTTTGATGTGATGGATATGCTCTCGCCATTGGCAGCGCAAAAGCATATCAATATGGCCTTCTACTATGCAGAAAATATTCCAAAGCATGTGGTCGGTGATGCGCTACGCTTTAAGCAGATCCTGACCAATCTGATTTCCAATGCGATCAAGTTCACCCCTGATGGGGAAATTATTGTCCGTGTGCGTATGGAAGATGATGAAATCGGACAATGCTTACTGCATTTTAGTGTACAAGACAGCGGTATTGGGTTGAGTGGTACAGATCGCAAAAAGTTATTTGAATCGTTCTCTCAGGGGGATGCGTCGGTAACACGTCAATTCGGTGGAACAGGACTTGGTCTTGCCATTTCCAAACAGTTGGTGCATTTGATGCATGGACAAATTGGCTTTGAAGATAACCAAGAACGCGCGCCAACTGAAAAAGGCTCAACCTTCTGGTTTACCGCTTCATTTAAAGTGGAAGAACAAGATGAGTTTGTTGAACATCCACGTTTCGACCATTTGCAAGTGGTGTCTTATCTCGCCCATCCTGCAACAGCCAGCGTACTGCGTTCATATTTAGAGAATTATCATGTCTCTCATATTGAGACCCAATCCATTCTGGATTTATTCAGTCGCTTAAATCATCTCAATCAACAAGAAAACACATGGTTGATTGTCGACCATAGTGGTGATACCGAAGCTTTACTCAAAGAAATTCGTCAACGTTATCATGGCAATTTGGCGGTTTATGGCTATCAGATGAGTCTTGAGCCCAACATGCTGAATGAGTATCGTGCACGTCCATTGTATCAACCGCTAAGTCGCCGTGAGTTGGTACAATTGCTCGGCAATCAACCTGTTTTCGAGCAAGAGCCTGAAGACTTTAACGGTCAGGGGTTGCATGTCTTGGCGGTGGATGATCACCTACCAAACTTAATTGTACTTGAAGCCTTGCTCGGTGAGTTGAATGTCACCACCACCAAAGCGTTGAGTGGACAAAAGGCCATCGACATTATCCAAGAACGGATCGAACAAAAGTCTCCACCTTTTGACTTGGTGTTTATGGATATTCAAATGCCGGTCATGTCTGGGATTGATACTACGCGTGCCATTCGTTCGCTCGAATCCACACTGGATTCAGGCATGCAACTGCCGATCATTGCACTCACCGCGCATGCATTGGCGGATGAAAAACAAAAGCTACTCAAAGTTGGTATGAATGACTATGTGACCAAGCCAATCCAGATGGAGCAAATCATTCAGATACTAACTCATTGGACCAAAAACAATTTCACGACTCAACCAGCAACAACCGAGCCGAAGCGCCCAACCGAATCAATTGATCCACAAATTCTGAACTGGCAACAAAGTGTACAGCTTGCAGCCAACAAAGAAGATTTGGCACAAGACTTATTAAATATGTTGGTGGATAGCTTTGATACTGAACTGGCTGAAATGCAGCAATTGATTGAGATGGAAGATTTCCCTCAACTGGAACATGTGCTACATCGTCTCTATGGTGCAACCCGCTATGTCGGCACGCCGAACTTGCAGCAAGTGTCCGGTGAGTTTGAGCAATTTGTCTCGACCCTACGCAAAGAACGTCGCAAGGCTGATGATGTGTTTATCCGTGAAACCAATCATCGTTTCAATGAGCTCAGCACGGCGATTGAACAGGTTCGACAGGCGGCTAATTTGATCTTGCATAGCTACGATAATTAACGTGACTGCCCTGTCATGTTTCAATGCAGGGACTCATGTTATGCTGCCAAATCAAACACAATAAGAGTAAGGCAGATGGCACTTTTACGCGTTGAAAAGAACAATGGAATCGCAACAGTTTCCTTAAACCGTCCAGATAAACGTAATGCAATGAGCTTTGCCTTACTCAAAGAACTGGTGGCAACTGCAAAAAAAATTGAAAAAGATCGTTCAATCCGTTGTGTCATTCTCACGGGTGAAGCACAGGTCTTTAGTGCAGGCATCGACCTTTCTGATTTAAACAATCCTAAAAATACCGCTTTTGCAGCATGGGAACTGATTAAGCCTGGACAAAGTCTATTTCAAAAAGCATTCTTGATTTGGCAGAACCTACCAATCCCTGTGATTGCAGCAATCGAAGGCTATTGCTTCGGTGCTGGGATGCAATTGGCTCTTGCTGCCGATATCCGCATCGCAACACCAAACACGCAAATGTCGATTATGGAAAGCCGTTGGGGCCTTGTACCTGACATGGGTCTCACCCGTTCACTCAAAGGTCTGATTGGGGTCGATTTGGCTAAAGAGCTGACACTCACAGCACGTATCTTTGATGCCAAATATGCCAACGAGATTGGTCTAGTGACTCATTTAGACAATAATCCATTAGCAAAAGCAAACGACATTGCTGAAGAAATTTTACAACGCTCGCCAGATGCCATTATGGCAGCCAAACGTGTTTTGGATGCGATGGAACACCAACCGGAAAAAGCATTACGTTTAGAAAAACTTTGGCAACTCAAGCTACTCTTGGGTAAAAATAGCAGTCTGGCCCGCAAAAAGGACAAGAACCCAGAAGTTCAATTCTTACCACGTCAATACAAATAATCATAGACATTGAATATCAGATCATTTGAAATCTGATATTCAACTTCTTAAATAATTATCAACTTATGTTTCATTCTAAAATAATCAGCTTAATCATATTCTTTTCCTGTGCACAAACGGTTTATGCGACTCAATGGATTGAGGTTCCTGCCAAAGAGAATGCTTGTAATATTCATGTTTTTTATGATCAAACTTCCGCTCAAAAAAACATTCTGCTCGAAAAATATGATTTTAGTGAAATGAAAGCATGCGATGAAATTTATAAAGGTCAGGCTTACTTAACCTATAAAAGCAAGATGAATTGCATTACCCATGAATTCAGTCCAATAGAACAAACTTTTTATGCAAAGGATGGAAGTTATAAAAATTATCCTGAACGCTTCAATAGTTCTGTTCAACCGATCCCCAACAGTACGCCAGACCGCTTACTTACCGAAGCTTGCCGAATAAAAAAAGGAAATACATCTCCATGATCTTGAATCAAAAAACACCAATCGCTTTCTTGGGTATGGGTTTAATGGGTACACGGATGGCCAGCCGACTCTTACAAGCAGGTTATCCTGTGGCAGTCTGGAACCGTAGTCCGCTCGCATGTGAACCTTTGCAGCAGCAAGGTGCATTACACTTAAAGCTCGATGATATCGGCAGCTACCCTGTTATTTTGACCTGTTTAGCCGATGATCAAGCAGTGCAAAATGTTTTCACCCAAATTCAACCGTATTTGAAAGCTGAGCAGATCATTGTTGATTTCTCGAGCTTATCGGTGTCTGCGACGCAACAATTGGCTCAGTTTGCTCAACAACAGCAGGTCACTTGGATTGACTCGCCTGTATCAGGTGGCACTATGGGGGCTGAACAAGGTACATTGGTGATTTTTGCTGGCGGTGATGCGAAGACGATCGAGCAACTCACCCCGATTTACAATGTACTTTCACAGCGTGTCACCCGTATGGGAACGTCAGGTACCGGACAAGCGACTAAAATTTGTAATCAGCTGATTGTTGCCGCCAATAGCACCCTGATCGCAGAAGCAGTCGCTCTTGCCGATCAAGCAGGCGTTGATACTACCTTACTCGCACCTGCACTCGCTGGCGGTTTTGCCGACTCAAAACCCTTTCAAATCCTTGCGCCGCGGATGGCAACACATACTTTTGAACCCGTACAATGGAAGGTGCAAACTCTATCAAAAGATTTAAACAATGCCCTACTTCTGGCACAAAGTTTTAACTTAAAGATACCCGTAGCACAAAAAGCTCTATTACAGTTACAAGCTCACCAAGAAAATGGCTTTGCTGATAAGGATTTAGCGACTATCATCAAAATTACACAACAATAATTATTGATTCAGGGAGTCCGAACATGAGCCATCTTGCAGTCAATTTATCCATGATCTTTACTGAAGTGCCTTTAATCGAGCGTTTCGCCTTAGCACACGCTCACGGTTTTCAGCATGTAGAAATTCAATTCCCCTATGAACTCGATGTGATTGATATTCGAACTCAACTTGAGCAACACAATCTTTCCCTCGGCCTGATTAATGTCCCTGCAGGTGACTTGATGCAAGGTGGCAATGGACTTGCAGGTGTGCCAGGGCGAGAAATTGAATTCCACCAAGCACTTGAGCTGGCAATTCGTTACGCCACTGCACTGGATGTGCCACGCGTGAATATTCTCGCCGGTAAACAACCGCTGGATGCCGATCTGCTGCCTTGTCTCAACACGCTTGCAAGCAATCTAAAACTGGCCTGTCACATGCTGACCGAACAAGGTATCGAACCTGTGTTTGAAATGATTAATGGCACCGATATGCCACGCTTCTTGGTTCAGAACATTGCCCAAGCCCAAGAAATGCTGGAAGCCATCAATCATCCTGCCCTAAAAATGCAATATGACTGTTACCACATGGCGATGATGGGTGAAGATGTATTAGCGGGATTACAGGAAAATATCGATCAGATTGGGCACATCCAATTTGCCGACTGTCCAGACCGCCATGAACCTGATACTGGAAATATCCCCTACAAACAAATCTTTGACTGGTTACAGCAAAGTGACTACCAAGGTCTTATTGCAGCGGAATACAGACCAAAAATCCAGTCAGATCAATCTTTTGCATGGAAAAATAAGTATTTTTCCAATGATGTGAATACATAAACTGTTACTGCTAAAATTTGAACTTTTTAGAGAAAAACGGTATATTTGATGATGAGTAATTGTCAGGAAAATATACCCTCTATGAATTTAGAACCATCGCCCAGCGCTTCTAATTCTCACGACCTAAAAATCAAAACAGCGAACAAAGATGTACAAGCGTGCCTAAACGTTGTACATGAAGCTCTCACTGATGTAAAAGCCAAAGATATTCTTGAACTTGACGTAAGTACGATCAGTAATGTTGCCGATGCAATTGTGATTGCAAGCGGTACGTCGACTCGTCATGTTAAAGCCCTTGCAGACAATGTTGCTGATGAAGCACGTAAAGCTGGTTTCCGCCCAATCGGTGTCGAAGGTGAACGCGATGCTGAGTGGATCTTAATCGACCTCGGTTTTGTTGTGGTACATGTGATGTTACCAACCGCGCGTAAGTTCTACGACTTAGAAAGCTTATGGCGTGCACCCGAATCTGTAGCGTAAAGCTCCTCAAAAAAAGCGACCGAATAGGTCGCTTTTTTTATAGCGAATTCAAGTCAAAAATAGCTCTAAACAAGAACACCTAACAAGCCGATTTAGCCCTAAATTTCCGACCATTCGTTGTAAAATATAATCGCAGTGCTAGTATTAAATCCTCTCTTCAAGTACAGCTAGAATAAAATGAAAGATTCAGCCGCATGGATTGAAACACTCCATAAGATTACTGGATTGGCTCAATCAGGTTTGCACTATAGCAAAGATGTATACGATAAAGAGCGTTATGAGCAATTACTTGATCATGTCCGCACCCTGATTGAATTAAAAGAAATTGATACCACTCATTTTATCCCCGATGTACTGCAGGATATTGGCTATGCAACACCCAAAATTGATGTGCGTGCTGTTGTCTTTAAGGACAATAAACTGCTATTAGCCAAAGAGACACAGGATGGCTTATGGTCTATTCCTGGAGGTTGGGCGGATGTTGGCTATTCCGCTGCAGAAAATGCTGAAAAAGAAGTCCTTGAAGAAACAGGATTAGAGGTGAAGGCGGTTAAACTCCTCGCACTCACAGATCGTAGAAAGCACCCTCACCCCGCCATGTTCTTGCACGTATATAAAGCCTTTTTTTGGTGTGAACTGATTGGTGGTGAACTCAAGCCAAGCATCGAAACCTCTGAGGTGGGTTTCTTTGGCAAGGAAGAATTACCTCCAATTTCGACGGCGCGTGTTACAGAAGCACAAATCCACCAATTTTTTGAGTTATTACAAGGACTACCCGAGAACACCTATTTTGACTAAGCTCTAACTCAATAAGCTTATAAAAAACAAAAGCTTAAATAATGACACTTGTATCATCTAAAGATGAGCAAATACCAGTCATCTCCCATCTTTAAATTTGACATGACAAATTGTCAAAATTGCAGCACTATACAGATTCTTGCAATCCCACTAAGAAATAGCATAACTGGAGTACAGGAAGTGAAAATACTGATTACAGGTGCCAATACAGGCATTGGTTTTGCCACAGCAGAACAGTTGGTTAAACAAGGGCAACACGTCATTCTAGCCTGCCGAAACCCACAGAAAGCGCAACAAGCACAAAACAAATTACGTGCACTCGATCAAGGTCAAGTTGACCTCATCTCCCTCGACCTCAACAGCCTTGAACTCACCCGAAAAGCCGCAGATGAAATTGCAGATCGTTATGGCAATCTGGATGTGTTGATCAACAATGCAGGCTTATTTGCCAAAACCAAACAACTGACTGCGGATGGTTTTGAGCAACAGTTTGGCGTCAATTATTTGGGTCATTTTTTATTAACCCAAAAATTACTTCCTGTTTTAAAACAATCGCCTCAAGCACGTATTGTCCATTTGGCTTCGATTGCACATTGGGTCGGTTCAATCAAACCCAATAAATTCCGCGCAGAAGGCTTTTACAATCCGTTGTTTTATTATGGACAATCCAAGCTTGCCAATTTACTGCTCAGCAATGCATTGGCAGAACAGCTCGCTGATAGCTCAATCACCAATAATGCCCTACACCCAGGAGGTGTCGCTTCGGATATTTATCGCGATCTGCCTAAGCCTGTCTATGCGGCAATGAAACTAGGTCTCGTCCCAACCTCTGTTCCTGCAAACCTGATTACCCAAATGGCAATTGGCGATGAATGGAAAAACCGCAATGGAGAATATGTCAGCGCCCATATGCCGGATTGGAAATCTTCACATGCCAAAAATCAGCAATTGGCACGGGATCTATATCAACAATCAATGAATCTTGTAGCAAAGTTTCTTTAAAACAAATCACCCCAAATAAAAAAGCCACCTAAGGGTGGCTTTTTTATTTGGGGTCAGTTTAGTGACCACCACCATTGATTGCTTTTGTCATATCTTCCACAACTTTCTTGGCATCACCGAAGATCATCATGGTTTTTTCATTGTAGAACAAGTCATTGTCTAAGCCAGCATAACCTGTCGCCATAGAGCGCTTGATCACCATGATGGTACGTGCTTTATGCGCCTCAAGAATCGGCATACCATAAATCGGTGAAGTCGGATCGTCTTTCGCCGCAGGGTTCACCACGTCGTTTGCACCAATCACCAGTACCACATCTGTTGCAGGGAAATCTGAGTTAATCTCATCCATTTCCAAGATGTCTTCATAGGCAACATCTGCTTCTGCTAACAATACGTTCATGTGACCAGGCATACGACCAGCAACTGGGTGAATCGCGAAGCGAACTTTTACGCCCTGCTCTTTCAAGATTTCACACAATTCTTTCACCGCATTCTGTGCACGACCTTGCGCCATACCATAACCCGGTACAATCACAACGCTGTCTGCATTTGACATCAAGAAGCCTGCGTCATCTGCTGAACCAGAACGATGGTTACGTTGAACTTGCTCACCCTTATCTGCCGATGCAACTGCTGCACCACCCATTGCACCACCAAACAAAACGTTGATGATTGAACGGTTCATCGCCTTACACATGATGTAAGAAAGAATCGCACCAGAAGAACCTACAAGCGAACCTGCAACGATCAACATATTGTTTTCAAGTGTGAAACCAATACCTGCCGCAGCCCAACCAGAGAATGAGTTCAAAAGTGATACCACAACTGGCATATCACCACCACCGACTGGTGCAATCCATACCCAGCCAAATGCAAGTGCAAGTGCTGTCATTGCCCAGAATGCAGTCATATTATTCGTTAAGAAGAATATGATGCCTGCTGCAAGCATTGCAATAAAGATAAGCGCTTGAACAGGTTTAACCCATGCACCAGAAATGGTTTTTGCCCATTTCTTCGCAGCTAATTTACCGTAAGCAAATACAGATGCAGTAAATGTGATCGCACCCACGAAGCAGCCAACAAACAATTCAAATAAATGAACCTTACTCATATGAGCATGTTGTACGCCAGCAGCAGTTAAAGCAGCTTCATTTTCAGCAAATAATGCCGTCAATTGGTTGTTATGCAAAATTGCAGCAATTGCAATTAATACCGCAGCCAAACCGACCAATGAGTGCATTAATGCAACTGTTTCAGGCATTTGCGTCATTGGAACTGTTCTCGCACGAGCGATACCAACAATACCACCTAATACCATTGCACCAACGATCATCCAAACAACAGGATGTTCTGCAACAAAGAACGTTGTTGCTACAGCAATCGCCATAGCGATCATACCGTAACGGTTACCTGCAATCGCAGTCTTAGGACCTGACAAACCACGTAAGGTTAAGATAAAAAGGACGGCACCGATCAGGTAGAACCATTCCGCATAGTCTCGAATAAATTCCATCGATTAGCCCTCTTTTTTCTTTTGCTTTGGCTTGAACATTTCAAGCATACGTGCAGTTACAGCAAAGCCACCAAAGATATTGATACTTGCCAAGAACACAGCAATCGCACCAAGGACACTGACTACGTTTACGCTTTGAAATGCAACATTTGCATCTAATCCAATCACTGGCATACCCACAGTTTGGATCATTGCTCCAACAACAATAATTGAAGACAACGCATTGGTTACTGCCATAAGTGGTGTATGTAACGCAGGTGTTACACCCCAAACCACGTAATAACCCACGAAGATGGCAAGGACGAAAATTGTAATCGTTTCAACCATGAGAACTCTCCCTTAACCGCGCTTGAGCAGTACTTGACCGCCATGTGTCACAAGTAACGCTTTTTGGATTTCTTCTTCTTGATTGATCGCAAAAGCTTTATCTTTGTCGAATAATGTCTCAAGGAAGTTAAAAACGTTACGTGCATACAATGCAGATGCTTCAGTTGCAACTGTGCCTGGAATATTTGGAATACCCAAAATCTTCACGCCATTTTCAGTTGTGACTGTTTCGCCTTCTTTAGAACCTTCAACGTTACCGCCCGTTTCAACTGCCATATCTAAAATGACAGAACCCGGTTTCATTTTGGCAACGGTTTCAGCTTTAATTAAACGTGGAGCATTACGACCTGGAATCAATGCAGTGGTGATTACGATGTCAGCATTTGATACAGCTTTATCTACAATCGCAGCTTGATCTTTAATGTATTGCTCACCCGGCTGCCAACCATAGCCGCTTTTCGCAGCTTCAGCAGCACGTTGTTTTTCTTCATCGGACATTGGCACATCAAGCCATTTACCGCCTAAAGACTCAACCTGCTCTTTAGCTGTTGGACGTAAGTCAGTTGCTTCAACCACTGCACCCAAACGTTTTGCAGTCGCAATCGCTTGAAGACCCGCAACACCAACACCCATAATCACAACACGCGCAGGTTTCACAGTACCTGCAGCCGTCATTAACATTGGGAACATACGTTGATATTCAGCCGCAGCTAACAATACAGACTTATAACCCGCCAAGTTTGCTTGAGAAGAAAGTACGTCCATATTTTGTGCGCGTGATAGCGTACGTGGCAGTAATTCCAACGCAAAAGCAGACACTTGCTGAGTTGCAAACTGGTCTAATTCTGGATTGCGGTAAGGGTCAAACATTGCAATTACAGTCGTATTTGCCGCAAGCTTTTGAATTTCATCGCCTTTAGGGGCACGTACCTTCAAAATAATTTGGCTGCCTGTATAAGCATCGTCCGTAATGGTTGCGCCAACTTGTTCATAAGCACTGTCAATATACGCAGCTTTAACACCAGCACCACGTTCAATGACAATACTATGTCCTGCGTTAATCAACTTCTTAACTGTTTCTGGTGTAGCCGCTACACGACTTTCACCTGCAACAGTTTCGGTTGGGATTCCGATCTGCATGAGCGTTCCTCAAGCTAGTTTTTCTTAAGTAAACATCGCCAAGAGCAATGTTTCCCCCAGGAGTATTCTTTGTAGAAATTTGGATTCTAATGGAACTTTTTTAAATTTCCACCCAATATTTATTTAATAAATACCTATATTTTGAACTGATGATTCACATTTATATTTAGAGCTTGTATGATCCGCAGGTTTGTCTTTTGATCGAACAAGGCAGATCTTTCATCTCTTCTTCACATACAAATCTGACCGCTTACGCACTGAATCGGTTCATTTCTATACTGTGCCCTTCCTGATTTGGACGATCACAGCGGTATCTATTCAACATCTCTACTTCTCATCCTGATCATCAGGAGCGTTTAACCAAATCCATTTTCATCGACATTGGTTATTTCTTTGACGCTCTAGCGATGTATTGGTTGAATCGGCATCATAATCATGCAGTTGTGGCGAGGGATTGGCTTCTCTTCACTTTATATTGGTCTTTTCGGCGAGTTTTTATCAAACAATTTATAACAAGCCGTCAAGAGAGCCTATAAAGGGAGGTTTCTCTTTATCAATAAATCTGAATTGAATGAAGTAAATTGCTCAGAAAAATTTAAAAGAATGAAAAAAACTTAAATAGGCATTTTTTCAAGTGATATTTGTATGGTTTTGTCTAGCAAAAGCCGCTTTATTGCACAATATTGGTGCAAATATTAAACACCCACTCAATTCATCGCTTCAATTTAATTTTTAAAAAACCCAAATACGGAAAAATCGCTCATTTATTCTGACTTCTGCTGGCTTTAGGTTCAAAATATTCTTGACCTCAAGTTAGATTGAGCTTTGATACTGAGGCATCTCCATCTTCAATGTGATGTGTCAGGATGAAACCGACCTTTAAAATGATCAATCCCAGTGAACTTTATGATCCACGCAGTAATGGCTATAGTCATGTGACCATTGTTCCACCCAATATGCGGATCATTCATATTGCAGGTCAGGGGGGTGAAAATAAAAATGGTGAGCTCTCTAAAGATTTTGACCAACAGGTACAACAAGTCTTCTATAATATTCAACACGCTTTAACTTCAGCCCAAGCACAACTGTCAGATATTGCGGTTTTACGTATGCTCGTGGTTGACCATAATGCGGAGAAACTTCACATCTTGGCTCAAACCATACAACACTTATGGCCGCAGCATGCCTTTCCTGTCTGCACCCTTATTCCTGTATCACACTTGGCATTAACAGGGATGCAAATTGAAGTTGAAGCAACCGCCTATACCGCATAAACCAGTAATAGAGAAAATTATGTCTGCCCCTCAAGATATTAGTCAAAATAAAACCTTACTTTGGTTTATGGCTGCAGCATGTGGTTTATGTGCGGGTGCCAACTATTATAGTCAGCCTTTGATTCACTCGATTCAGCAGTATTTTGCAGTGACCGAAGGTCAAGCGGCGCTTACAGTAACTTTTGCGCAAGTCTCTTATGCACTTGGCCTGCTGTTTATTGTCCCAATGGGCGATGTGGTGAACAAAACCAAATTCATTCCTTTGCTCATGGTATTTTGTGCTGTAGGTTTATTTATTAGTGCTTTCTCGGTCAACCTACCCATGCTTTGGCTCGGTACCGTCATGGCAGGGCTATTCTCCGTGGCAGCGCAGGTATTAATTCCGCTTGCCACCATGACGGTGAAACCCGAAAAGACGGGTGAGGTCATTGGTTTCTTGATGAGCGGATTACTGGTGGGTATTTTACTTTCCACCAGTCTTGCAGGCTTGTTTTCTAATCTATTCCATTGGAAAGTCATTTATGTGGTCAGTGGCGTGCTCATGCTGGTCTTGGCCTATGCCCTGAAAAGCCGCTTACCTTATGCCATGCGCATGAAAATGAATTATGGCCAAGTGTTTGTCTCCATGGCGCAATTGCTCAAACAAGAGAAACGCTTAGTCTTACGCGCGCTTGCAGGTGGTTTTGCTTTCGCTGCGGTCAGTATTTTGTATTCAACAATTGCGCTACTGTTGACCTCAGCACACCAACTTCAGGATCTTTTAATTGGTATGGTGCCTTTGGTCGGGATCTTTGGTGCCCTTTCTACGCAATATATCGGTAAATATGCAGATCAGGGCTATACCAGCCAATTGACTTGGATAGGTTGTGGCTTATTTATTCTGAGTTGGATCTGCTTCTATTTTGGACAAACATTTTTATTCAGTTATATTCTCGGCTTTGCATTGATTCAGTTGGCATTGGCCTTAGTCCATACCAGCAATCAGAGTGTGATTTTCCGTTTACGTCCTGATGCGAAGTCTCGTATCAATGCCATTTATATGACCGCCTACTTTACTGGGGGTGCATGCGGTTCAGCCCTTGGTATATTTGCCTGGAATCACGGCGGCTGGAGCATGACTTGTTTGGCTGGAATCAGTCTGGTCTTTGCCTGTATGTTATTTAGTTTCTTTGACCATCTTTTGACGAAGAAAAACAACATGATCACCTCCTAGATACTCATCCACATAGTGAAAATTGAAGTGATGGGGATCAGCATTGGTGAATTGATCACAAAACTCGTATAATGCTGCCCTTTCTTTGCTTGTCCACATCCGAGATCTGTTTATGCAATCACTTGAATCATTAAAGCCACGTATTTCCGTCGCGCCGATGATGGATTGGACCACCAAGGACTATCGTTTCTTTGCACGCCTGTTTAACCCAAATGTGGTGCTCTATACCGAAATGGTGACCACGGGTGCGATTATTTATGGCGGTGCCAATCGTCACCTAGATTTCAATCAACAAGAACAGCCAATTGTGCTGCAACTCGGTGGTTCTAATCCACAAGAACTAGCAACTTGTACCAAAATGGCAGAAGACTGGGGTTATAACGAAGTCAATTTAAATGTCGGCTGCCCAAGTGATCGCGTACAGAATAATAAAATTGGCGCCTGCTTAATGGCAGAACCCAATCTGGTGGCTGAATGTATTCACAGTATGCAAAAAGCAGTTTCGATTCCAGTGACGGTAAAACATCGTATCGGGATTGATGACATGCATTCTTATGAAGAGATGCTGCATTTTGTCGATACAGTTGCTGCAACAGGCTGTACTCACTTTATTGTGCATGCACGTATTGCCATCTTGCAGGGCTTATCTCCAAAAGAGAACCGTGAAGTCCCACCCTTGCGTTATGACGATGTTTATCGCCTTAAACAAGAACGGCCACACCTCACCATTGAAATTAATGGTGGCATCAAGACCTTTGAAGAAACACAGCAACATTTACAGTATGTCGATGGCGTGATGATTGGTCGCGAAGCCTACCATAACCCCTATCTATTGGCGGAGATGGGACAGCTCTGGAATTTGGAAACACCTGATCGTTTTGAGATCATGCAACAAATGATGCCTTATATTCATCAACGTGTGGCCGAAGGTGCACCGCTTTCAATTATCACCCGTCATATTCTGGGCTTATTTCAGAACCTACCAGGTGCACGTAAATGGCGTCAGGCGCTGAGTGGTGGTAATGCCAAAACCATCACCGACATTGAAAATGCCATTCAGAATATTCAAGCTGCGATGCAACGCACTGAAGATTATTTAAAAGAGCATCAGAACTAATCTGATACGCTCAGCATAACGTTTTCATTGGGACATAGCGCAAACCGCTATGTTGCATCTGCGTTGAACTTGCTATAAATCCGAACTTCTCATCCCTTGAGCTTAACAACTCGCATTAACCGTTATGCTCAAGCAAGGTTTCACAATTTTATCTTTCAGAAACAACCAAAGTTAGTTTAAGCTTTTTTAGCTAACTGAAACTCTTCATAAGAATCAAAAGGCATCTGTGTTTTTGTATCAATGATTTCAGTCAGTTCATCACCTAACATTATCATATTCCGAGTGGGAACACCTTGTAGCTGAATCTTTAACTGATCATTATCCAGAAACTTAAATTGTCCTGCATATATTTTAGCTGGGCGATTATCATTATTATTGGTTTGTTCCAATACAAAGGTTTGATCTGCATTAATTTTAAGATCAATTCCTGTACCCAAACAGCCATCACAACTGGTCACGCATGTCGCACATGGAACGACACCAGAATAATGCCCTACCCATGCCTTGAGCTCAGGATGATTGACTGATTGTTGCTTATTTGAGTGTACATCTGGTGTTTGTGCTTGCGCATTACTTTGATTTTTTGCCTCATTCGACTGTGAACATCCCAAACTGATACTGGCAAAAACAAAGGAAGTCAGCAATGTCTTTTTCATATCCGATTTCCCTCAAACTCAATATTTAAAATTCATTGCAGGTTCGATACTACGCGGCGCATCACTATACGTTCAGGAATGCGACCAAAGCAAGTGCTTCAATACATATGTTCGCCAAAGACGATATTTTTAGATTTAATGTAAAAAACACTACGGCTCAATGGTTCTGTTTTTTATTCAAAATGAGGTGATTTATATTGAAGTGTTCACAACCAAGCGTCGCAATATTGAACTGAATATTTTAAAAACGCTTGTATTCAAAGCAAAGTCTTTGATATATGGCTGAATGAGTTGCGCGATCTAATCGAAATCAGAAAACTTTTCTGGATGGATAATTTCAAGTCACCTTTTAAATATTTTTATAATAAACATAAGCTTGTAATAAAACCACCATTAAACCAAATCAGATCAACCACACTAAATTGCCTAATTTTCAATCAAAAATGAAATATAATCTTACAAATCATTTTATTGAAACTTATTAACCAACAAATTACTGATAATGAAAAAGATTCTTAACTGCTAATTTACCCTAAGTGATCAGTACAACAGCTCAAATGTTATATTATTACGTTACATTTCAGTTTTTTTAAGATTTATCGCTTACTATGGGCGCCGTAATAAATTCTGGCACACGTTCAGTTGTTTTGAAAATGCGGTAGAGATGCACAATGATTTATGATGTACCTTCAGTTGATCACAGTATGATTCACCCACCCTCGCAACAGGTGGTTATTCCTTATCGAGAAATGCCGAAGCCTGCATCAGTACCAGCAATTGATGTTGATAAATTCTCTCAGAAATTGGCAAAGCGTGCCTCTTATCGTAGTTCATCACAATGCGCTAAATTTGTCAGAATCGCCCTACAGTCAGCAGGTGCCAATATTGTCCAGCATCCAGTGGCTGCGTCAGACTGGGGCCGCACTCTACAGCAGATTGGTTATCAAAAAATTACACCTGCGTTTAACAACCCGCAACCTGGTGATATTTACATTATCCACCGCACTAAAAAGCATCGCTATGGGCACATTGCTGGCTTTACGGGTTCACAATGGGTTTCTGATTTTAAGCAAACCAGTTATGACGTCTATAAAGACCCAAATGTCACCTATACCTATTACCGTTTACCGCCGCAATATCCACAGGCTTAATCAATTGAAATCTGATTTAGGTTCGGATTTTATCCAGTTTCTTTAAGACTTCAGCCACCGCCACCATGGCAAAGCTTGAAGTCACCACCACCGCCGAACCATATCCCCCGCAGCGCAGACCCGCACTTGGACAAACATCCGCACTGGAAAATGGGTTATCAATCGAATACACGCAAGTGATGCCAAATTTCTCTTTTGGCTTTTTGCAAATCCCCATAGAACGCAGTTGCGTGCGTAACTTTGCCAACATTGGATCTTGTTCGGTTTTGGACAAATCTGCCACCCGAATTTTCAGTGGGTCGAGTTTACCACCCGCACCACCCGAAACAATCAACGGAATCTTGTTAAAGCGGCAATGCAGCATCAAGGCAAGTTTGGCTTTGACATCATCGATGCAATCCAAAACAATGCTTGGTACTGGATTTAAAATTTCTTTGACATTATCAGGCGTCAGATAGTCATCAATCACATTCACTTTCATGCGTGGATTGATCTGGCGACAACGCTCCGCCATCACTTCAATTTTTTCTTGTCCGAGTGTTGAGCTCATCGCAGGCAATTGACGGTTAATATTTGATGCTGCGACCACATCCATATCGACCAAAGTTAATTCACCAATCCCTGTACGTGCCAGTGCCTCAACCGCCCAACTGCCAACACCACCAATCCCAATCACCATGACATGACTGTGTTCATAATGCGAAAAGGCATTTTCTCCATAAATTTTGGCAACACCAGCAAAACGGCGTTCATATTCATCATTTACAGGAACATCGGTCATCACAGTCGTGGTCTATCTTTTTAATCAAAGCACTATTTTAGCGTGTTTCACTTGTTTTAGGTTAGCCCCGTGAAACTTTAGGGGATGATTGATCTCGACGAATTAAAATAACCAACAGGATAAAAACCATCAGGCTCATGCATAAAGCCAATAGGTTTGCATTGATCCATCCGAGGCTACTTAAAATCGGTGCAGGTAAAAATGCCCCTAAGGTCGCAAATAAGGCAATTCCTGTTTCATTGATGCATTGGACACGATGTTTTTGCTGCTCGTTAAGACCGGCTAACAAGGTTGATGCACCTGAATAAGCAAAATTCCAGCCGACACCGAGCACGATCAAAGCAATATTAATATAGATCCCCACTTGTCCAAATATTGGAATCAGGGAAGATAGCATCAACAAAGCAAAACCGAGATAAATCGTGCTGTATGTGCCCCAGCGTTGAATCAGTTTAGAGACAAAGAAGGACGGGATAAACATCGCCAATACATGTAGCTGAATCGAGATCGAAGCATAATGAAATGAATGATGCTCCTTTAAATGCAAGGAGGACATAATCATCATCACATTCATAATATAGTAAGCAAAAGCACCGCTGATGACGGCAGCGATAATCAAAGTATTCGGCAATTTGGCACGCGGAATGGATGCTGTCTCTATTTGCTCGGTTTGTTGTATTTGAAACTGTTGATTCCACACATACAGAATTGGAGAGAGGAACAACGCCAAAACACTAAAAATTAAATAGATCGCAGTGAAATCGGGTAATCCTTGCACCTGTTGAAATTGGATTGCCAACATCGGTGCAATCACCGCAGCAACCACACCACCCGAAATGACCATCGCAGTAGCTTTCGGAATTAAATCTGTCGCCAAACGATCAGAAGCAGCAAAACGATAAAAATTCGCGGTGGAAATGAATAAACCCAGAGAAAAATGGCTCAGGCACAATAAGTAAAATTGTTGCTGCCGTAGGGCTAAATAACCGAGAACACCAGCAAAGAAAAGACAGACACAACCAAATTGGAATACCACATGCCGACCAAACTTTTTCATTAAAAAAGAGAAAATAAAAGTGGTCAGCAGCATTGCCAAGAATTGCAAGCCATAAGGCACTGTGGCGAGTGCTTGAGTCGGCGCCAGTTTTAACCCCACAATTGCTGAAACTGTTACTGATAAGACGGCAGCAATTAAGTTAAAGGCCTGAGCCACCAACAGATAATAAACATAGCGGGGTAACTGATTCAAAGCCTTTATCCAATTTAATCGAGCCTGACTACCTTAACGCTGAATGCTTGAAATTCAAACAAAAAAAGATGAAAGACCAGCTTTCATCTTTTTTTCAGAAGGTGTCTCGTTATGCAGCAATCAGATTGCGTAGTACATAATGCAAAATACCGCCTGCTTTAAAGTATTCCACCTCATTCAAGGTATCGATGCGGCACAACACTTTAAACTGGTCTTGACTACCATCTTCTCGTACAACCTGAATATCCAGTGTTTGATGCGGTTGGATATCATCAGATAGGCCATGAATCGACAGTACTTCACGACCAGTGAGGTTCAAGGATTGACGGGTTTGTCCATCTATAAACTGCAAAGGCAATACCCCCATCCCGACCAGATTCGAACGATGAATCCGTTCAAAACTCTCGGCAATGACCGCTTTAACGCCTAATAAATTAGTGCCTTTTGCTGCCCAGTCTCGTGACGAACCTGTTCCATACTCCTTACCTGCAATAATCAGCAACGGCGTTTGCTGTTGCTGGTAAAGCATGGATGCATCATAGATGGCCAGCTTTTCACCTGTTGGGATGAAGATGGTATTGCCGCCCTCTTCACCATCCAGCATTTCATTCTTGATCCGAATATTGGCAAACGTCCCACGCATCATCACTTCATGATTACCACGGCGAGAACCATAAGAGTTGAAGTCTTTTGGTTCGACCCCTTGCTGCTGTAAATAACGTCCTGCTGGGCTGTCTTTCTTGATATTCCCTGCTGGAGAGATATGATCGGTGGTGACCGAGTCACCCAATACCGCCAAGATTCTAGCCTGCTCAATATTAGTAATGGCTTTTGGAGGTTGATTAATTTCTTCAAAAAATGGCGGATGTCGAATATAGGTCGAGTTTTCTTGCCACGCATAAGTTTGGCTTTGCGGAATCTGAATCGCTTGCCAAGTTGCATCTCCATCAAACACCGCTGCATATTCCTTATGGAACATGTCGGTATTGACCTTCTGCAAGACTTGATCAATTTCAATCTGACTTGGCCAGATGTCTTTCAAATAGACATCTTGACCATTTTGATCTTGTCCAATCGGCTGAGTGGTTAAATCAGTCCGAATATTTCCCGCCAAACCATAGGCCACAACAAGTGGTGGTGAGGCCAACCAATTGGTTTTCACTAAAGGATGAACACGCCCTTCAAAGTTACGGTTACCTGAAAGTACCGAAGCTACATTCAAATCATGACATTGAATTGCTTCTTCAATCGGTTCAGGCAAAGGTCCAGAGTTACCAATACAAGTCGTACAACCATAACCGACCAAGTTATAGCCCAACTCATCCAAGTACGGCGTTAAGCCCGCCGCGGCCAGATAATCAGTCACCACTTTAGAACCAGGCGCCAGTGAGCTTTTCACCCACGGTTTACGCTGCAAACCTTTTTCAATGGCTTTTTTCGCCAGTAAACCCGCCGCCAACATCACACTTGGATTCGAGGTATTGGTACATGAGGTAATCGCGGAAATCACCACATCACCATGATTCAATGGATAAGATTTACCTTCAATGGTGCAAGAAGGTTGTTCATGCGCCAAATTCGCTTTCTTGGCTTCAACCGCCGTACCGCCGCCGCCTTCATTCTCTAAACGTTCTTTGGCTTCTTTGGCGGGTTTGAGATTCAATTCCATCAATGCATTAAAGGTTTTCGGAACATCGCCCAACAAAACCCGATCTTGTGGACGCTTTGGTCCTGCCAGACTGGCTTGCACCGTACTCATATCCAAGCTGAGCGTATCGGTAAAAATTGGCTCATCACCAGTATGACGCCATAAGCCTTGTTCTTTACTATAAGCTTCGACCAAATCAATACGGTCTTGTTTGCGTCCCGTCAATGCTAAATAACCCAGCGTCACTTCATCAATCGGGAAAAATCCACAAGTCGCACCGTATTCTGGTGCCATATTGGCAATGGTGGCACGATCTGCCAAAGGTAAATCTGCCAAACCATCGCCATAGAACTCAACAAATTTTCCAACCACGCCTTTTTGACGCAACATCTGAGTAATGGTTAAGACCAAATCTGTTGCAGTAATGCCTTCCTTTAATTTTCCAGTCAGTTTAAAACCGATCACTTCTGGAATCAGCATTGATACAGGTTGCCCGAGCATTGCTGCCTCGGCCTCAATCCCTCCAACACCCCATCCCAATACACCAAGACCATTGATCATGGTGGTATGCGAATCTGTTCCAACTAAGGTATCTGGAAAGGCAAAAACCTGACCTTCATCATCACCTAACCAAACGGCTTGCGCTAAATATTCTAAATTGACTTGGTGGCAAATCCCTGTACCGGGTGGCACCACACTAAAATTATTAAAGGCAGATTGTCCCCAACGTAGGAATTGATAACGCTCACCATTGCGCTGCATTTCAATTTCAACGTTTTCAGCAAAGGCATTGTCATCGGCAAAATGATCGACCATTACTGAATGGTCAATCACCAAATCCACAGGAGATAAAGGGTTAATCAGGTTGGGATCACCACCTGCCTGTGCCATCGCAGCACGCATCGCTGCCAGATCGACCACTGCAGGAACACCGGTAAAATCCTGCATCAGTACCCGTGCAGGTCGATATTGAATTTCTTGATCTGAACGTTTGCTTTTTTGCCAATCGACCAGTGCTTGAATATGCTCCACTTTTACACTTTTTTGGTCTTCAAAACGGAGTAGATTTTCTAGCAAAACCGTTAAAGACTTCGGTAATCGTTCAATATTACCGAGGGTTTGAGCTGCTCGCGCCAAGCTAAAGATTTGATAGGATGTCGAACCGACGCTGAGTGTTTGTAATGCATTGAAACTATTGATTTTGCTATATCTGGCCATAAGGTCGCCCTCCCAGTATTGGCTGATGTGTTTATTATCAAATTGTTCTTTTAATGTACCCCTGTTTAGAAAAGCATGTGTTCCCTTTTAGTATCTTATTTTTAACGAGATTATTTGCTTATTCTCTTAAAATTTAAGTCGCAACGCAGCCAGTGAGTTGTGCCAAAGTTGTGCAGCCAGCTGTAATTCAGGCTGGTTAAGGGTCTGAGCCAAACTCTCCAGCACATAAGGTAGGTTGACTGGGGTATTACGGGTACGATACTCGGTCGAAGTTTGGCAACACAACGGCGTCATATCTGGACAATCAGTTTCGATCACCAAGTTGTCACTGCCTATCGCGTGTACCACTTGATGCAGTTTTTTTGCATTTGGATTGGTAATTTGTCCTGTCACCCCAATTTTGAAGCCTAATTTCACCAAGGCCTTGGCCTCTTCCACCCCACCACTAAAGGCATGAGCAATGCCACCCAATTTAAATTTTTGTGCTTTTAAAATGGCAATCGTTTCTGCATGTGCTTTACGGATATGTAATAACACTGGTTTTTGATATTGTGTTGCCAATACCAATTGTTCAATAAAATAATGCTGTTGTTTGGCAAACAGTTCGGGCTGTTTATGTTGTTTTAAAAAAGTATCTAAACCAATTTCACCCACCGCCACACAGTCATGCTGCTGTAACACGTGCTCAAGTCGCTGTAAATGTTCTGGCTGATGTTGTTCGATATAAAAAGGATGTAAACCAGGGGCCAGATAAGAAGTCGGCACCTTGTCCCAAGCGTGTAATTGTTGATGGGTGTGGATCAGTTCATCGAATCGTGATTCAACAAAACCGATTAACACCAAAGCATCGACCCCAACCTGTTTTGCTTGTTCAGCCAAATGTTGCCGATCAATATCAAAATCGGCAACATCAAAATGGGTATGGGTATCGAACAGTTGCATTAACTTTGACTTGGCGTACTTGCAGCAGGGGTTGATGCTGCTGCTGGCTTATCTATTTTAGGTAAATACTCAGGCTTTAACACGCCTTGTAATTCGCTAAATGGAATGACTAAACGTGGTAATCCGACTACATAAGGACCAATTTCATATTCACCATATTGCAAAATTAACCCTTGCTCACCTAACAGGAAATTATCAGTGACTTGGAAAGGCCAAGCCTGTTCATATTCCTTTGGATCCGTTGCAAGTTTGGAATCAACAATCCAGGTTTTAAAGGCCTCATGTGCCAATTTGTCTAAAGTGGCTTTTTGTTTAGGCAACAATAAATCATGTAATTGAATCTGTTTTTGAGTGGTCAAATCAAAGTTGTAATAACGCTGTGAGGTCGAGCCATGCGCTCCCCCCAAATAACTGCTGCTATTTAATACAACGGTTGCCAATGTTCCTTTCGGTTGCAAAATTTTGGGCTTAATCATCAAGCTAATTTGATGGCTACTGCTGAGCGCTTTTAACTCTTCATCGATTTTCACAAAGGCATTGGCATAGGCTTGAGCCTGAGCATCCAAACTCGATTTATCCTCAGCAGTCTTAGGCGTTGAAGTCGCAGAAACATCCGCATCGACCACATCTAAAATCTTGCCCAATTGCTCAAGAATTTGCTGATCCAGTAATTGATCAATAAACGGGAAATTACTTTGTAATCGTTCAACGGTAAAATCAGGACAGGTATTGCCTTTACACTCAGGCAAACTCACCTGTAACTTCACGGTTTCACCGCGTAAGATTGGCTCGGCGGGTTGCTGTACCACAGGTGGATCAGCGGGTTTATCCTGTGATTCTTTCGGCTCTGATTTCGGCTGGCAAGCGGCAAGCAGAATTGCACATGCAAGGACGCTAAATTTATAAAATTTTTTCATTTAAAACCTATCAGCATTGTTATTACACAAGATTTTTAAATGCTATCGAAGTTAAAGCAAAACCGCTACAGGCACATGCAATTTCTATACGAAACTTAGAATAGCGGTCTCTGGCTCAATTAAAACATTTGCTGATATATTTCAGCTTGTAGCATTTGTTTGCTTTGTTCCGTAGTCAAATAAATATCTAGTTGTGGCGCATCTTTGCTGATTTCATTGGCACGATAATGCACTCCAATGCCTTCCCCATCAAAGAACCAATCGGCCTGTCCCCAATACAATTTTTTCGGCACTTGCTTTTTGACTTCTGCCGATTGCTTGTCTACCCATGTTTGATAGTGGCTTTGGATAATCTGGTTTAAGGCATTTTGCTGATTTTTCTGAATCACATCCAAAACACTGACACTTTTTTGCAGCTTACGATCCGCCACAAAAAAGTAGAAGCGATCTTTCACCGCAATATCTTCTTGTTGTGTATCCACACCCATTTGCAACAATACATATTGATTTCGTTGCGAGGCAATACGTGTGGTTAGATGCAGTTCATAGGCTTTGTTTTTAGAATATTTATCTTGCCACTCATCTGACTTTTTCACGTAGGCATTAATCGCCTGTTGCAGGGTCAGGTTTTTATTCTGTTCTATTTGTTGCTGAATCACATTGGCCTGATTTTTTGCAATCCATGCATTCAGCCATTCATCTTGGGTTTTGACTGTCTGAATATCGAGATCAATACAGTTCTTTTTCTCACAGAATGGCAAAGCATAATCGGCCTTGGCTTCTTTCATATTTAAGTAAGGCAATACTTCAGCCTTTTCGACCGATGACGCAGCCTGTTCCTTGGTCTGCTCCTTAGTGCTTTCATTTTTATTCGGATGATCACATGCCGTTAAAGCCATTATGCCAATCATCATACTGACAGCTAAAAGTGGTTTTAAAGTGTTCATTGCATCATCCTTTATTTTTAGAGCATTCAATTAAAAACAGCTTCTAATTAGAAGCTGTTTTTGTGCAGTTTAGTGTTCTCGTGTGTTACGGAACTGAATATCTGGCCAACGTTCTTGCATTAACTGTAAGTTTACACGACTTGGTGCAAGATAAGTCAGATGACCACCGCCATCCACTGAAAGCTGGTCATGTGCTTTTTTCTTAAATTCATTCAGAATCTTGTCATCGTCACAATGCACCCAACGAACGGTATGTACACTGACTGGCTCGTAAATACAGTCAACCTTATATTCTTCTTTGAGGCGGTAAGCAACCACATCAAACTGTAGCACACCGACTGCACCGACAATCAGATCATTACTGATTTGTGGCATGAACACTTGGGTCGCACCTTCTTCAGATAACTCTTTCAGGCCTTTTTGCAGCTGCTTCGATTTCAAAGGATCTTTCAAGCGGACACGGCGGAACATTTCAGGTGCGAAGTGTGGAATCCCTGTGAAATGTAGATCTTCACCGCTGGTAAAGGTATCCCCAATCTGAATGGTCCCGTGGTTATGCAAACCAATGATATCACCCGGCCAAGCCTCTTCCAGATGTTCACGCTCGCCCGCAAGGAAGGTTAAAGCATCACTGATACGCACATCTTTACCGATACGCACATGATTCATTTTCAGACCTTTTTCATATTTACCTGAGCAAATACGCATAAAGGCAATACGGTCACGGTGTTTTGGGTCCATATTGGCTTGAATCTTGAAAACAAAGCCAGTGAAGCCTTCTTCATTGGCTTCAACAATACGTTCTTGCGTTGGATGTGCCTTCGGCTCTGGCGCCCAATTAATAAAGGTATCCAAGACATGATCTACTGCAAAGTTACCCAATGCGGTACCGAACAAGACTGGAGTTTGTTTACCTTGCAAGAATAACTCACGGTCAAGTGGCTCATTGGCCATTTGTACCAATTCAAGTGATTCCTCAAAGGATGACCATGCCAACTCACCGACTTTTTCACGAATGTCGGCATGATCATAACCATCACGCACTTCAATATCAGTAATAGTCGAACCAAAACCTGCTTTATAGACATATAGCTTATTTTCAAACAGGTTGTAGACGCCAGCAAAATCACGTCCCATGCCCAAAGGCCAGGTAATCGGCACACAACGGATATTCAAGACATTTTCGATTTCGTCGAGCAACTCAAGAGGCTCACGAATTTCACGGTCCATTTTGTTGACGAATGAAATGATTGGTGTGTCGCGCATACGACACACTTCCATTAATTTAATGGTTCGTTCTTCGACACCTTTTGCACCATCGATCACCATCAAAGCTGAGTCAACGGCAGTCAAGGTCCGGTAGGTATCTTCCGAGAAGTCTTCATGTCCCGGCGTATCAAGTAAGTTAATGGTGTGCTTTTTATAAGGGAACTGCATCACCGACGTGGTAATCGAGATACCACGTTCTTTTTCCATTTCCATCCAGTCTGAGGTTGCAGAACGGTCAGACTTACGGCTTTTGACCATCCCCGCAACCTGAATCGCCTTCCCCCATAACAACAGTTTTTCTGTCATGGTGGTCTTACCCGCATCGGGGTGGGAAATGATCGCAAAGGTGCGACGTTGGGCAACCTGTGCCGCTAATTCATCTTTAAACATGCTAAAAAATCTACAATTTGTGCACCCATATGTATCTGCAAACAATGGCAAGAACAGATGGCATGCGAAAGAATTTAAAATTGGCGCAATTGTAGCAGATTTAGAAAATATATTTATCGATTGTTGATATGTCTTAAGTTATCCACATCACAACTAAAATTATATAATTCATCTAACGCATGGATACTCGTTTTCATACACAAGATCATGCTTGAAGGCTCCTCCAATCCGATACAAAACAAGTCATAGTGATGATGATAAACACCGGTAACCTGATTTCATTCATCCATAAAATCAGCGACTAAACCATGTCCATCTCTGACCCAAATTGAGAATAATGGCTGGATTGAAAAGTTTTTTGACCCAAACAAAGAAGTTAATCCATAAAAGGTAGATACAATAAAGAGAATCATTATCGTTTAAGGTGTCTATCATGTACATTCAAAGTATCGAAAAATTCCCCATTGTGACCCTGAGTTATAAAGCTCAAGATCAGCAAACTTTAGATGAGTTATTTGATTCATTTAATGTCTTGCTCGCTAAAAATCAAAAATTTGTTTTTATTAGTGAAGGTGCCTTTGATGAAACCGAGCAAAATAATGACCATGAATCCAGAAAGCGAATTGCAGCGTGGGTAAAAGCAAAACGTGAAACCTTATCTCGTTTAATTTTAGGATTGGTACATACTGAATCAGATCGTGAACAACGCGCTAAAGCTGAACAGTTTGCAAAAGTATATTTACAGTTTTCAGGTTATCCAATGTATGTAGTTTCGAGTAAAGAAGAATCTGATCAACTTGTCCAAACGCTTTTAAATTACTAATGGTCATCAATAATTTTCAGGATATTCAGTTTTCGAATCGATTGAGCGATCCAATCAGGGTACTCAAAATTGCTGCTGATATCCCCGATTGGGAGTTAGGTTGGCATCAGCATGACTACGGTCAGTTGATGGCAACCGTATCGGGTCTAATTACCATTTCGACAGATAAAGGCATCTGGGTGGTTCCCCCCAATACCGCGATCTGGATCCCCGCAAATACCCCACATTCCTCTGTCGGAATTGGTCTTTCAACCTGCTTTATCGTTTTTACTCAAGAAAATCTGTTCAATCAGCACGATTGCCATGTCATTCAAGTGAATGAGTTTTTAAATGCTATGTTGATCAGAACGGAGAAAATCAAAGCTGAATACCGCTCTAATCCTACTGATACTCGTCTTATGCAGGTTTTAGTCGATGAAATCATCCACGCGCCTCAGCAATGGCAATACTTACCACTGCCCTCAGATAAACGTTTGAAGATGATTACGGATTCTTTGCTACAACAACCTGATCAAAAAACCAATTTAGCCGAATGGGCAGCCATGTGTTGTATGAGTGAAAGAAGCCTGACGCGTAGTTTTAAGGAGGAAACCCATCTTTCTTTAAATGATTGGCGTAGACGACTACATATCACATTAGCTTTACAAAAAATGAATGAAGGCCGAAGCATTACCTATATTGCCAATGAATTAGGCTACGTTTCAGATAGTGCATTCATCACCATGTTTAAAAAAGCCATGAAATCTTCACCTAAAAAATTTTATGCCGAACGACAAATGTGATTGGAGAATCAAACATGAAGCCATCGAATTATGATCGTCACGAGCTTGCTAAATTTGAATCCATTTCAAATAACTGGTGGGATAGGCAAGGTGAATTTGCACCGCTACACCAGATTAACCCGCTGCGTTTAGGCTGGATAAAATCTGTTGCAAACGGTATTCAAGATAAGAAAATTTTAGACGTGGGGTGTGGGGGCGGAATTTTGGCTGAAAGTATGGCTCGAGATGGCGCGGATGTCCTTGGAATTGATCTTGGCGCGCAAAGTATCCAAATCGCTCGCGATCATGCACTTTTGCAAAATATCCAGAATATTGAATATCGCAATATTGCTGTAGAAGAATTGGCTGCTCTAGCTCCTCAACAATACGATATCGTAACCTGTATGGAACTTTTAGAACATGTTCCCCATCCAGCATCCATCATTCAGGCTTGTGCAAAATTATTAAAACCCAATGGCTTGGCTTTCTTTTCTACAATTAATCGAAATCCAAAATCCTATTTATTTACCATTCTTGCAGGTGAATATATTTTGAAATTAATGCCCAAAGGCACTCATGATTTCACCAGATATATTCGACCCAATGAACTCAGATCTTTTGCAGAAACTGCGGGGTTAACCCAAACCCATACGATTGGCCTACACTACAATCCGATCACTGGATATTTTTGGCTAGCACCAGATATCTCAGTGAACTATATGACGAGTTGTATTAAAAAGGATTGATTCGTCATGCTTCTTTGGGGAAGATAGAGCAAGCTAAATTTACAACGAAGATCTTTGATAAAAACTCATTTG
Source organism: Acinetobacter sp. ESBL14 (assembly GCF_036668815.1). Lineage (NCBI taxonomy): Bacteria > Pseudomonadati > Pseudomonadota > Gammaproteobacteria > Moraxellales > Moraxellaceae > Acinetobacter > Acinetobacter sp. ESBL14. Next base: position 9,174 of record NZ_JAZEVS010000009.1, on the reverse strand, counting down.
AATATTAATTTGAGATGAAACGAGTAAATTGCTGTTCGGTGACAACACTTCCCCATTGGGTCCCTTCCTCTTCATTTTTTAATGTAAAAGCAAAAGACTCATAAAGTTTACGTGCTGCATCCAACCCCTTAAATGTCCATAATTGGATTGCTGGAAATCGCTGTTCATCGCAGAAAGTAATCGCCTGCTCAAGCAATTTACGTCCAATCCCACTCCCTCGATAAGCCTCATCTAAAATAAACCAGCGTAGATGAGCTTCACCATTTTTCAGATCTTCTCCATCCACAGCCACTGAACCAACAATTTTACCATTTTGGAGTGCAACCCAAATCTGATTACAAGGTTTATCTAGACGGCTAGTAAATTCTGCAAGACCCTTTGCAACCTGACTTTCAAAAAACTGACCAAAGCCAGAATGCTTTGAATAAAAACTTGCATGCATTTCAGTAATACGACCGATAACACCAGAACGATAACCTGAAGCAATTTCAATGGAGTTATTCAGCTCTTCAATTTGCCCCTTACGGCAAATCTGCAAGGCTTGTGCATACGTTGTAAGCCCTTGTACAACGAGTTGTTGCTGGGAAGTACTCAAATGCTCCATGGCCATTTGCACTTGTTGCTGACCATACTGATGAATTTTATTGACCGTCTGCTTTCCTTTAGCACTCAGAAAAAGTTGTTTTACTCGACTATCTTCTTCTCGCGTAGCTTCTCTAATTTCTCCAGCATCAATTAATTTGCTAATCATTCGGCTTACGCTCGATTTCTCTAAGCCCAATAGATGTACAAGTTGTCCAGCAGTAGCCCCCCCTTGTACATCTAACTCGAGCAAAGTATGCACAGCTGAAGGAGAATATTCTGTTGCAGCTAATGTCGCTTGCATAAATCCTAATTCACGAACCATTGTTCTAGAGGAGGCTCGAATTTTTTCAATCAATAATGCATCTACGCTCAAGGAAAACACCTGAAATATAGTTGTATAATACAACCATATTTCCGAAGGCTTAAATTGTCAATAAAACTCGTCTATAAAAAATCTCAAACCGCTAATGAAACTTCTGATTAGTTGAGAACATCATAGTCAGTCGCTATGGCTTTAGCTCATACAAAGATTGCGTTAGGATGAGAAATATTGAAGGAACAATTCAATCTTTTCTCACTGCTAAAAGAGTAAAAATATGTCACAACAAGATTATGAAAATGGCTTAAAAGTCCGTACCGAAGTGATGGGAGAATCTTTTGTCAAACGTGCGCAGGACAATACTGTCCCTTTTACGCAGCCTCTACAAGACTGGATCAACGAACATGCCTGGGGTTCAACATGGCAACGTGAAGGTGTTTTACCGCGTAAATATCGTTCTTTAATTACCATTGCTTTTTTAACTGCTCAAAAAAGTCCAACTGAACTTAAAGGTCATGTTCGTGGGGCATTGAACAATGGTGCAACGGTTGAAGAGATTCAAGAAGTGTTATTGCATAGCCTGCCCTATTGTGGCGCACCTGCAACACAGGAGGCTTTCCGAGCGGCACTTGAAGTCATCAATGAATATCAAGCTCAATAAACTGTGATTAAAATCAAGATAAAAAAGCCCTAATCAAATTAGGGCTTTTAGCACTTTTATTCATCAAAAATTAGAGCCATTCGGAAAAATTTTTATTCCGAATACAACGCCAGGCAACTAAAAATAATGATTTTTCACAATCTCGATAAATGCATTGCTCTCTTCAATGCTCATCTGTTGCGATTTGACGACACCAACATGTAAATGGACAGGAAAATCATTTAACTGAATGACTTCTAATCCTTCATGCTCTAACATAAATTTATCTAAGAACGACTTTGGATAAACACCCAGGCCCTCACCTTTTAAGATACTTTGTAATTGGAGTTCTAATCCAAAAATCTCTTTATTGATATAAAAGCCTAACTTTCTTTCATATAAAAGCTTGGCTAGACTTTCTCTAAAACAGCAGCTCTCAGGATGAAGTACCCAACCTCTCTTACTACATTTTTCAAGGCTACTATATTTATAAGCCTCACCCTTTCTGGCAACAACTACAAAAGGTAGTGTCCCAACTTCCAAAAAGGAAATATTGCTGCTAAAACTCAGATTTGATGGAATCATCAATGCGGCTAAGTCAATTTCCCCATCATTGACCTGTTGAATCAGGCTGCAACCCCATCCGCTATAAATATCAATCTCATAATGCGGATTAATTTTTTTTGATTCATTCGTCACAGCATCTAACAAATCGTCAATCAATGCCTGAGCGATACCAATCTTAATCTTTCTTTTCACCCCCTCATGGCCTTCACTATGAACGTTTCTCAGTGACTCTAACTGCTTTAAAATAAAACAACTTTTAAAATAAACTTTTTTCCCTAATTGGGTTAATTGTAAGGGTCGCGTACTCCGGTTAAATAAAACCCCTTTCACAATCGCTTCCATATTAAAAATACGTTTTGTCACAGTTGACTGATTCACGCCTAATTTTTCAGAGGCGATGGTAATAGACTGATGATCAGCTACATATATAAAAGTTTTTAAATCCCTAATATCCAAAACTTTATACCTCACATCGAATTACTTTAAATACTTTCTAAACTGGCAAGGTGAACATCCAGCCCAGCCTCTAAATGCGCGTGTAAAAGCACTGTGCTCCGTATAACCCAATGTATATGCAATATCAGACAAACTCACATCTTCATTTTTTAATAAAAACAAGGCTTTCTCGTGCCTTTTTTGTTTGACTAATAATTTAAACTCTTCGCCTTCATTTCTTATTCTTTTAGATAATACCCTCGGTGTTAAGCGCATTTTTTTGGCGACTTTAACCAGATATGGCTCTCCTTCCGATAAAGTATTACTAATTTGAATATTCACTTTATCAATAAAATCTATCTTATCCTCGCTTTTAAGTGGGCAAGATGCAAAGAATGCCTGCATACACAGTTCATCGAACTTCTTAGAAATCGTTATCGAGTCAAATAAGTCACTATTATATAAAGCATATTTATAGGATTCATCTAAGCTTGGTTCAAATATAAAGTGTGTATTCTCTACCATTAGACGATCTGTTAAACATTTAAATCCATCTATTAGATCTTGGCCGATAAAATCCTGATTTAATATTTCACAGCGATAAACTAAAACAATGCGAAAATGGTCCAAAGATAAACTATTGATTAAAGAAAAAAACTTATCTATATCTAAAAGAAAAAAAATGACTGCATGCTTTAGATCTTTATTTCCGACTTCAATAATATGCAGTCTGATATTTTTTTCACAATGTGAAAAAGTATGAAACATATGATCCATCTCATATTTCAATTCTTAAGAGCTTAACAAACCTTGGTCTTATTTTTTTGACACTTTATATCCTATAAATAATCATTTTAGGAAAATTAAACAAATAAGTCTTTCTTGCCCTGTTTGTTTAATTTAAGTTCAAACTAGAATGTGCTGCTTCTTCATCGGTAATAAAATGACTCTACTCATTGCTAAACGATTCCACTCTGACAAGCATCACCTTTCCAAGATAAGCGTTCTGCTCTATATTTCTGATCAAAATCAATACGTAACTGACAGCGTTTATAGTCTTGTGTATTTGGTACGCGAATATCTAATACATAGTTCCATGTTTTGACCTGCATCAATCCTTCATTGAAATGTGGATTTCCCAGAATGTGGCGGAGCTGATCTTTATTCATCCCCACACCTAAACGCGCAACATCATTTAACTCATAACGTTTAACCAATTTCAGATAACTCTTATCCACTTCTGGAAAAGTGACGTCCTGTATCTGTTCAACATCTTGCTTGCTATAGGCGTGGTTCGACCCAACAACGGCAAACAGTGTCGTGATGATGAAAACTGGTAGCTTCTTCATTTTTATTCTCTCTTTATCCTGCTGAAAAAAGGGAGAACCGAGATGGTTCCCCCTGAATTCAAATCAATCAAATACGCCGCTTAGACCGACACGGAAACTTGGATCACCCTGTGAAGCTGCTGCCACACCTGTTGTCAGCGACCAACGCCCATTATCTGCGGTTTTACGAAGTGTGAGGCCCACTGCATTTTCACCACCATGATAAGCAGCCCCAACCGCATAAGTATATTTACCTGAAATATACGGCGCGGTTTCCAATGCCATCGCTGCTGCAACCCCAGCATTGGCCATTTTTTTGACATCATCAATCCGTTGATTGGTATCGTAGAATGCCTGTTGCATTTGATCTCCAAGATTGGTGATTCGATCACCCAAGGCCTGATTTGCATTGTTTAAAGCATTAAGTGCATCTCCCACATTGTTATGTGTATTACCGCCGACCTCATAACTCGGTGCGGTCCAACCAGTACTTGGATCATAGCCTGCTCCGCCACCTAAGGCCTTGCCCACATTTTCATAAGATTGATGCAATTGGCTACCGTTAATTGCATCTTTTGAATCTGCTGCAATTGCACCGTCAGCCACAGCTGTAACTTTCTGATTTCCAGCATTCACCCCTCCTTTGGTGATGCTTGGTCCTCCCGTGATACGAACACCATCTGCGGCAATGGTTGTACCTCCAGCACCACCCACATTGACTTGATTGGCAGCAGCCACACTATCAACCTGAATATCTTTGGCTAGACCCACCTCAAAGTCCTTACTGCCATCAGCTTTGGTAGTTGGCGTGACTAAAATATTGCCATCTTTATTGCTGACCGTTGATTTGGCTGCAGCAGCCGCACCTCGAACTGAGTTGATCGCATCATCAATGTTGTTTTCACCCGTACCGCCCACATTACTGGTGGTAATTGAACCGTCTGGATTCACGGTGGCATTACCACCGACCACGTTTTTCACACTGTCTGCAACACCGTGTAATTGACCACCATTCACTGCATCTTTCGAGCCTGCCGCAACCGTACCATCGGCGACACCCGTGACTTTGTTATCGCCTGCATCAATGCCTGCTTTCGTCACACTTGGACCGCCTGCGATACGTAGACCATCATCATTGAGCACCGTATCACCCGCAGTCACGCTATCGACTTTAACGTCCTTCGATAAGCCAACTTCATAATCCGTACTGCCATCTGCATTTTGACGGCTAGCGACTGTGACATTTTCATCGCCAGCTGCTTTACTTACCGTGGTTTTTGCTGCTTGAGCCGCTTTACCTACAGCACCAATTGCATCATTGATGTTATCTTGACCAGTTCCGCCAATGTTGCTTGTGCTAATGCTGCCATCAGGATTCACCGTGGTATTACCACCAATCGCTCCTGCAACACTATCCGCAACACCTTTTAACTGGCTGCCATTAATCGCATCTTGTGAGTCAGTTGCAATACGTCCAGGTGCAACGCCACGAATCACGGTATTGCCAGCATCAATACCAGCAGCACTAATACTTGGCCCAATGTTATTGCCAGTTGCATCGACAAAGCCAATCCCTGCTTGATTGATGACAGTGCCATTCCCAAGCTGATCTTTCAGGGAGATACCTTTGGCGGCATACTCGGCTTGATTGCCCTCAGCATCTTTAACTTGAGTACCTGTTGCATTTAGAACAGTTTCGTTGCCGTCCGCATCCGTTGCAGTGACACGATCAAATTTCACATCTTTTGCAGTGGCAACGTCATAGTTGGTACTGCCATCGGCATTGGTTGATTCAGTTACGACAATATTGTCACCTTCGGTCACTGTGGTTTTTGCTGTCACTGCATTTTTACGTACGGAGTCAATCGCATCATGGATGTTAGCTTCACCCGTATTCCCCACATTGCTGGTGGTCACTGAGCCATTTGGATTCAATATCGTTTCACCACCAATGGAGTTTCTAACACTGTCTGCAACACCATGCAGTTGACCACCATTGATTGCTTCACTTGAACCTGCGGCAACCGTTCCATCTGCAACACCACTGATTTTTCCTGTCGCGCCATCAATCGTGACATCACCGACTTGAACCGAATCAAATGCAACATTATCCGCAGTCGCCACTTCATAAATGGTCTGACCATCTGCACCTGTGCGGCTTTCAACCGTCATATTCTTGCCTGCTTCAACCTCAGTTTTGGCAACAGCAGCGGCACGATCCAATTGCCCTTTATTGACGGCATCACTTGAGGCTGTGCCATCTGCGACATTCGTGATTGGATTACCTGCAGCATCAATCCCTGTTTTGGTGATACTTGGGCCATTGCTGATGGTGATGCCATCGGTATTGATGAGGGTATCGCCTGCCATGACGCTATCCACTTTCAAGTCACGGTTTAAGCCGTATTGAATCGTGTTGCCATCTTTGCTGACAGTGAGGTTCTCTTCACCTTGCACCGTTCCGATATCAACCGTATCGCCTGCTTTGACTGCACCTGCATTGTTAGAGCCATTACTTTGTAGGTTCCAACCCTTGTCTAATTCAGTCAGTGCATCACCTACATTACTGACGGATATCCCGTTGATCTCATAGTTTGGTGCTGTGACTGTACCATCTGGATTGACAATTGAGCCTCCACCCAATGCACCTGAGACACTTTGTGCTGTACCTGCCAATTGACTACCATTGATTACATCAGTCGAAGTTGGATTTACATCACCTGCTGTTACACCACTGATTTTTCCTGTTGTGCCGTCAATCGCGACATCACCAACTTGAATTGAATCAAAATCTACATCACGTGCAGTAGCGACTTCATAATTGGTACTGCCATCGGCATTGGTTGATTCAGTTACCACCATATTGTCACCTTCGGTGACTGTGGTTTTTGCTGTCACTGCATTTTTACGTACGGAGTCAATCGCATCATGGATGTTAGCTTCACCCGTATTCCCTACATTGCTGGTGGTCACCGAACCATTTGGATTTAAGACGGTTTCACCACCAATTGCGCTTCGGACACTGTCTGCAACACCATGCAGTTGACCACCATTGATTGCTTCACTTGAACCTGCGGCAACCGCTCCATCTGCAACACCACTGATTTTTCCTGTCGCGCCATCAATATTCACATCACCCACTGTGACATTGTTAAACTCAACATTATCCGCAGTTGCAACGTTATAGATGTCTTGTCCATCTGCACCTGTGGTTTTGGTCACCGTGATGTTCTTACCTTCGGTCACTTCGGTTTTTGATGCCGCAGCCGCTGAATCTAATTGATCCTTGTTAACTGCATCGGTACCCACTGTGCCTGGTGCAACATTGCTGATTTTGTTACCCGCAACATCAATACCTGCTTTGGTGATACTTGGGCCATTGCTGATCATTACACCATTGTCATTGATGACGGTATCGCCTGCCGTGACGCTATCCACTTTCAAGTCACGGTTTAAGCCGTATTGAATCGTGTTGCCATCTTTGCTGACAGTGAGGTTCTCTTCACCTTGCACCGTTCCGATATCAACCGTATCGCCTGCTTTGACTGCACCAGCATTGTCAGAACCATTGCTTTGTAGGTTCCAGCCTTTATCCAAGGCATTAATGGCATCACCCACATTGTTACTTGCTACACCATTGACGTTATAGCTTGGTGCTGTGACTGTGCCATCTGGATTGACTACCGAACCACCGCCTAAAGCATTCGACACACTCTGCGCTGTCCCTGCCAATTGGCTGCCATTAATTGCATCGGTTGAGCTAGGATTGACATCACCTGCGGCTACACCACTGATTTTTCCTGTTGTGCCATCAATCGTAACATCACCGACCTGAACAGAATCAAATGCAACATCATCCGCAGTCGCCACTTCATAAATGGTCTGACCATCTGCACCCGTGCGGCTTTCAACCGTCATATTCTTGCCAGCTTCGACTTCGGTTTTTGCAGCTGCTGCTTGCCCACGGACTGAGTTAATCGCATCATGGATATTGTTCTGCCCCGTATTCCCAACATTACTAGTGCTAATTGAACCATCAGGGTTTAACGTTGTTTCCCCACCGATCGAATTCCTAACACTATCCGCCACACCATGCAATTGACTACCATTAATCGCATCGGTCGAAGTCGCAATCACATCCCCCGCAGCCACACCGCTGATTTTGCCCGTGGTACCATCAATCGTGACATCACCGACTGTGACATTGTTAAACTCGACATTATCTGCGGTTGCCACGTTATAGATGTCCTGTCCATCTGCTCCCGTGGTTTTAGAAACCGTGATGTTCTTGCCTTGCGTCACTTCGGTTTTAGCGGCAGCAGCGGCATCGTCTAACTGACCTTTATTGACGGCATCACTATCATTCACACCTGCACCGACATTGCTGATTGGATTACCTGCGGCGTTGATGCCAGACTTGGTGATACTTGGGCCATTTGTAATGGTCACACCATTATCATTCACTAAGGTGTCGCCAGCACGAACACTATCGACATTCAAATTACGGTTTAAACCATATTGAATGGTGTTACCGTCTTTGGTCACGGTGAGATTTTCTTCACCATTAACTGTACCAATATCGACCGTATCTCCTGCTTTCACCGCACCCGCTTTGGCACCATTACTTTGTAGATTCCAGCCTTTGTCTAATTCTGATAGTGCATCACCAACGTTACCGACCGTGTTTCCGTTAATGTCGTAGCTTGGTGCAGTCACCGTGCCATCTGGATTGACCACCGAACCACCACCTAAGGCATCTGATACGCTTTTCGCTGTGCCTGCCAATTGACTACCATTAATCGCATCGGTCGAAGTCGCAGTCACATCCCCCGCAGTCACACCGCTGATTTTGCCGGTGGTACCATCAATCGTAACATCACCCACCACAACATTGTTAAACTCGACATTATCTGCGGTTGCCACGTTATAGATGTCCTGTCCATCTGCTCCCGTGGTTTTAGAAACCGTGATGTTCTTGCCTTGCGTCACTTCGGTTTTAGCGGCGGCAGCGACATCGTCGAGCTGACCTTTATTGACGGCATCACTATCATTCACGCCTGCACCGACATTGGTAATTGGATTACCAGCTGCATTGATCCCATCTTTGGTGATGCTTGGACCATTAGTAATGGTCACCCCATTGTCATTCACTAAGGTGTCGCCAGCTCGAACACTATCAACATTCAAATTACGGTTTAAACCATATTGAATGGTATTCCCATCTTTGGTCACAGTCAGGTTTTCTTCACCATTAACTGTACCGATATCAACCGTATCTCCTGCTTTCACCGCACCCGCTT
>NZ_JAZEVS010000008.1:0-150438 GCF_036668815.1 Acinetobacter sp. ESBL14 | reverse complement strand
ACAATAGCAAGAGTGAACCACCTGATCCCTTCCCGAACTCAGAAGTGAAACCTCTTAGCGCTGATGGTAGTGTGGCACTTGCCATGTGAGAGTAAGTCATCGCCAGCTTTTAAATCTAAACACCCCCAACCTAACGGTTGGGGGTGTTTTTTATTGCGGGCAGAAAAGAAAATAGGAAAAGAATAGATTAAAATAAATGAACTTTCTAAAAATATTAATTTATGACAAACGTATATATTATTGGCTCTGGTAAATTAGCAACTGAATTACTCAACGGATTAGATCTGAATCAAGTGTATAAAGTCCTTGCTTGGACAGACCGAAATAATCATGAAGCTGAAGGCGCTATTGTTGTACATGCTGGTTCTGGCAGAGAACTCAATGAAGCGATTTTGTATTGTAAAAAGACAGGTTCTCGTCTTATTGAGTTATCAACCGATAGGGATTACAAGCAAGAAAATTGGGATATTCCTGTTGTTTTATGCCCAAATACCAATATATTAATGCTTAAATTTATGAATATGATTGAAAAAAGTGGGCACACTTTCAGCCAATATCAAATCAGTATCATCGAATCTCATCAAGCAAATAAGACTTCTGTACCAGGAACAGCTGTAGCGATGGCCAAGTCACTTAATCTACAGAATAATGCAATCGAATCAGTGCGTGATGTTAAAAGACAACAAGTTGAACTTGCGATTCCTGAACAAAATCTAACTCGGCATGCCTATCATCGTATTCAAATATCAGATGATAAGTCTTGTTCAATTGTTTTAGAGACAAAGGTTTTCGGTGATTCCCCGTATGTTGATGGGGTTAAAGAAATTATTTGTGCTGTAGGAAAAAATCACTTAGAAAATCGCTTATATGATGTCATGGAGTTTATTGATAATCAGTGGATTTAATTTAAAGACGAAAGGGATCATTTGAGAAAGGCGACAGCTCAAGACGTTTAGAAATAAATGGCGCTGTTTTTCAAAGATAAAATCTAGCATGCTATAACAAATCGTTTTGCCAATATTTTATGCAAGAAAGACCTTATATCAGAGCTGTGAAGTTTAAATCACCTGAGTCCTTGGATTGGGCCAGTTATCCTTATGTCGTTCCTGCTGTTAATGATTTAGAAAGCATTGAGTTCCATCCAGAAGTCACTTTCTTTGTCGGGGAGAATGGTTCAGGAAAGTCGACCATTATTGAAGCCTTGGCGCTTGCTTTGGGTTTTTCAGAAGAAGGTGGAACGCGTAATGTACAATTGAATACTGCGACAACGGCTTCTGATTTGCATCAGGCAATTCGAACGATAAAAAGCTATAAGAAGCCTCAAGATTATTACTTTTTGCGTGCTGAGAGCTTCTATAACGTTGCAACCTATATGAAGCAAGTGAACTATTTGGTGGAGTATGGGGGAGATATACATTTACGCTCACATGGGGAGGCTTTCTTAAAATTATTAACAATGAAATTAAAAGGGAAAGGTTTATACCTTTTAGACGAGCCAGAAGCAGCCTTGTCTCCAACGATGTTGATGACAACCTTATCGGTTTTAGATCGTTTATGTCAGCAGCAATCTCAATTTATTATTGCCACCCATTCTCCTATTTTATTGGCTTATCCAAATGCCAAAATTTATCAGTTTTCCGACACTGGGATTAGAGAGATATCTTATGAAGAAACAGAGCATTTTCGGGTAACAAAGGATTTTTTAAATAATTATCAAAAGAGAATTCAGCAGTTGCTAGAGAAAGAATAGACAAAAAGAAGCCCCATCATCCTGACGGGGCTTCTTCATATTCAGTTTATGTCGTTGATATCCTATTAACGACCACGTCCTGTGTGTTTTATTATTCTCAATGAGACTTCCTGTCTCTCTATGCTTTATATATTAGTGATTAAGTTGGCAGTGGAACAGACGTCAATCAACCTAATCAACGTACGCTTAGGCTTACAACTAAGCGATATTATACTTCTGTAGTTTGGCAATCAGTGCTGCTAAGCCTTTCACTTCAAACTCGTTGGCTTCAAAGTTCTCGTCTTTATTGCGTTTAAAGATATCTCGAATTTCAATTACGGCATTGGGGTCAACTAGACCTAAGCTTGAGGTCACTTGGCGAATTTGGCTAATTGAGCGTGAGCCATTGGTTGAACCATAGCCGATAAAGGCTGCAGGTTTACCTTGCCATTCTTTACCGACATAATCCAAGGCATTCTTGAGTGCTGGACTATAGCCATGGTTATATTCAGGGCTAATGAAGATAAAGGCCTGTGCCTGTGCAATTTTATCTGCCCATTGTTGTTGTTTCGGCTGATCATAGATGCCTGTCGCAGGTGGGTGAGAACCAGCAAAGAGCGGTAAGTCCCATTCCTTAAGATCAACAACTTCGGTTTGAATATCTTTTAATGCGAGTTCAGTGGTTGCTTGCTGCACCCAATTAGCGACTTTGATCGCTGTGCGACCTTCGCGAACACTACCAACAATAATATAAATCAGCATGTTTAAATTCCTGTGTTATTGCTTTGATTTTAAAAATGAATGCCTTTAAATGATCTTATACTTTTCTTCAGCGTAAAAAAAAGCTCTCATTTGAGAGCTTTTTTGTTACATCAATTTGATGCCTTGCTGGCCTGCTGGGGTAACTTTGAAGATTTCCACTTCAAAAGTAATATTTTTGCCTGCCAGTGGATGATTAAAATCAATCTCTGTGATGTCATCATTGACCGATTTTACGATGCCAAACAAAGTTGCTTTGGCCTTATCTTCAAATTCAATCATATGACCCACAATTGGGCGTTGCTCAAATTTGACTGTATCGAAGGTCTGAATATTTTCAGGATTCCAAGGACCAAAAGAATCTTCTGGTGGTAAATGTACGGTACGACGGTCGCCTGCACGTAAACCAAAGAGTGCCTTTTCAAATCCTGGCAGTAGATTACCATCGCCAATCACGAGGCTGACAGGCTCTTCACGACCGCGAGTACTATCGATTTCAACACCATTTTCAATTGAAACTGAAAAGTGTAATTCAACTTTTGAGCCGTCTTGAATACGAATTTCTTCGTTTGGTTGAATAATTTCGTTCATCTTATGCATCCGCATTTTGGTTGCGTTTCTTCTCAAGGAAGAAGGTATCAATCAGCAGTAAAATCGTGCCTAGGGTAATTGAGCTATCCGCAAGGTTGAAGGCTGGGAAATGGCTGTTTTGATAATAAACATGAATAAAATCGACCACATAGCCCAAGCTAACACGATCAATCAAATTGCCAATTGCACCACCGAGAATCAACGCAATCGCCATCGGTAATACAATCATTTTCTTTGGCATACGCATTAGCCAGAAAATGAAAATAAGCGATACCACACCTGCTAAAGAGGTGAAGAAGTAGCGTTGCCAGCCACCTGCGTCAGACAAAAAGCTGAATGCTGCACCATAGTTATGCAACAGCGTCCAATTTAAAAAGGGCAGTACAGGAACAGGATCTGCATAATTTAAATGTGAACTGGCAATCCATTTGGTCCATTGGTCCAGCACAATGGCAAGGACAGAAAGTCCAAGCCAAAGCAGGTTATGCGGATAAAATTGGAATAAGCCTTTTTTTGCTGGGCTAGTTTGCACAGAATTATGCATATTTTCTCACTTCGCCACTGCCAGTGACGTTGATAATACAACGAGCGCATAAACCAGAATGGCCAACATGTGTATTTACATCTGGCAGTACATGCCAGCAACGTACACATTTTTCACCATCTGCTGCGGAGACTTGGACACGTAATCCTGCAAGATCCGTGCTTTCACCTTGTTCAGCATAAGGGTGAACGATGACTTGAGAGGTGATCAAGACAAAACGTAATTCATCAGCCAATTGGTTTAACAATGTCTGTAATGCTTCATCTGCCCAAAGTTCAACTTTTGCAGATAAGTTACTGCCGATGAGTTTAGCGTTACGTGCTGCTTCAATCTGTTTATTTACTGCTGATTTTACGCTAATCAATGTTTGCCAATCTGCTTCAGACAGTAAGTTAGCTGTTGATGCGGTTGGAATGTCATACCATTCAGCCGTGAATACATATTTACCAGTTTGTTCAGGAATCAATGGCCACGCTTCTTGTGCGGTAAAGCTGAGGATCGGTGACATCCAACGAACAAAAGCTTGCACGATATGATATAGCGCAGTTTGCGCAGAATGACGTGCCTGTGAATCTGCTTTGGTGGTGTACTGACGATCTTTGATGATATCGAGGTAGAAACCACCCAAGTCATTAATACAGAAGCTTGTTAGCGCATTAGTGACGATATGGAAGTTCATCTCTTCATAGGCTTGCTGAATGGTTTTTTGAACTTCAGCAGCGCGTTGCAAGATGTATTGATCCAATGCAATCAACTGGTCGACTGGTAGCGCATCTGTTGATGGTTTGAAGCCATTCAAGTTGGCCAACAAGAAACGTAAGGTATTGCGGATACGACGATAACCATCTGATGCGCGGCTAAAGATTTCTTTACCTGCGGTCATTTCGTAACGATAGTCAGCAGATGCGATCCAGAAACGTAAGCCATCAGCACCCATATCTTTGATAATGTCTTGTGGGGTAATGATGTTGCCTAATGACTTAGACATCTTACGGCCTTTCTCATCCACTACGAAACCATGAGTGAGTAAGCCTTTATATGGCGCACGTTCATTGATTGCAATTGAAGTCAGCAATGAAGATTGGAACCAGCCACGGTGTTGATCTGAACCTTCAAGATAGAGGTCTGCTGGATCTTGTAAATCATCACGTTCACGCAGCACAGCGTAGTGTGTAGTTCCAGAGTCAAACCAAACGTCCAGAGTATCGCGTACCGCATTATATTGTTCTGCATCGGCACCAATGAACTCACTTGCTTCACGGTTATACCAGCCATCAATGCCTTCTTGCTCGATCAGTTTTGCCACTTCTTCGATCAATTCAGGTGTACGCGGGTGCAGGGCATTGGTATCTTTGTGCACGAAGAATGGGATTGGTACACCCCAAGTCCGTTGACGTGAGATACACCAGTCTGGACGGCCTTCAATCATCGACTGAATACGGCTTTGGCCCCAATCAGGTACAAATTCGATATCATTTTCAATCGCATTCAAGGCATTTTGACGCAGACCATTGGCATCCATGCTGATAAACCATTGTGGGGTCGCACGGAAGATAATCGGGGTTTTATGACGCCAGCAGTGTGGGTAGCTGTGTTTGATTGGCTGATGTGCCCACAGACGACCAACTGCACCCAATGCCTCAATGATTTGAGGATTGGCTTTATAGATGTGTTCCCCTGCAAAGATTGGCGATGTTGGTAAATAAACACCATTACCACCGACAGGGTTTTCAACTTTTAATTGATATAGCAAACCGACTTTATAATCGTCCACACCATGGCCAGGTGCAGTATGCACTGCACCTGTACCGCTGGTCGCAATCACGTGCTCGCCTAAAATCACAGGGACTTGACGATCTGCCAGTAATGGATGTTGTAAAAGAAGGTTCTCAATTGCAGCACCTTTGAAATCAGCGAGTACCACTGGATTTTCCAGTTTGTAACGTTCGATTGCTGATTCAACCAAGTCTTTGGCAAGAATAAAGTTTTGCGTACCACGGTCAGTGGTCACTTGAACCAATTGATAGTCGATTTCAGCGTGTAGCGCGACCGCTTGGTTGGCAGGCAAAGTCCATGGGGTAGTGGTCCAGATCACGATATCCGTGGCATCTTGAACCTCGACATTCAAACGTGTGCTGAGCTCTTTAAGATCAACAACGGTAAAGCCAACATCAATCGCATCTGATTTTTTATCTTCGTATTCAACTTCGGCTTCAGCCAGTGATGAACCACAGTCCATACACCAGTTCACTGGTTTTAGACCTGGTTCGATATGGCCTGCTTTGGCAATGGCGCCCAATGCACGCACGATATCCGCTTCTTGCTTGAAGTTCATGGTCAGGTATGGATTGTCCCAATCACCAAACACGCCCATACGCACAAAGTCTTTCTTCTGTAATTCGACTTGGGTGTAGGCATATTCACGGCAAGCTTTACGGAAAGTTGAGGCATCAACTTTAACGCCTACTTTACCGACTTTTTCTTCGACTTTTAGTTCGATTGGTAGGCCGTGACAGTCCCAACCCGGTACATACGGTGCGTCGAAGCCATCTAAAACGCGGCTTTTAATAATGATATCTTTTAAGACTTTATTGACGGCATGACCTAAATGGATTTGACCATTGGCATATGGAGGGCCGTCATGCAGTACATATTTTTTCTTGCCAATACGCGCTTCACGAATCTGCTGATAAATGTTGTCGGCATACCACTCTTCTAACCATTTGGCTTCACGCACAGCCAAGTTTGCCTTCATGGCAAATTCAGTCGCTGGCAAATTGAGTGTGGCTTTATAATCCACTGCATTTTCAGGAGTTTGCTTATCGCTCATGCAAGTTTTCTTCCAGTTTGATCAGTTTGTAAACTGACATGTATTACTTTAGGATTTGTGAAGTGTAAACAAACCCTACTAATTAAATTTAAAAAGGAAATTCTGGTGTGTGGTTACGATAGTCTCGTAACTTTTGCACATCATCATCAATTCCGGCTTTGAGGGCTTCAAGCGAAGGGTAATTCAGCTCACCATGTAAATAGTGAAGGAAAGTGACCCGCATCAATAAGCCATACAGATTAGCAGAAACATCAGGGAAATGTACCTCTAATCGCCATTCTGGCTGGTCTTGTTTGATGGCTGGGCGTGTCCCCACATGACCTGCACCAAACAGACTGTCGGCTTGATAGCCTGCAATCCCGTTCAGGGCAGGATCTGGATGTTTTACTTTTGCATTCAATGATGCATTTTCACACACCACATCCACTGCATAAATGCCGTTTAAACAGGGTTTATGGCGGTTTAAACGCACATTAATGGTCGGAAAATCAAGGGTGCGACCAATCTGGTCACCATATTGCACTCGGCCTGTAATGCTATACGGACGACCCAATAATTTTGCTGCTAATGCCAAATCACCCTCTTGAAGGACCTGACGAATACGGGTTGAACTGACACGTTCACCATTTAAAGCCACGGTATTTAAATTGGTCACGTCAAAGCCGTAGTCACGCAAGAATTCACTGTTACCTTGACGGTCTTTACCAAAATGGAAGTCATCACCGAGGACTAGGCTTTGTGCATTGAGTTTTAATTTAAGTAGTTCAGCAAATTCTGTGGCATTTAGACTTCTAAAATATTGGTCAAATTTCGCAACAGCAATGTAGTCCACACCGAGCTCAGTTAAATATTCTACTTTTTCTCTGAGCGAGCTGATTCGTGGCGGTGCTTCATAACCTTTAAAAAATTCAAGCGGTTGCGGCTCAAAAATCATCACTAATGTTTTTAAGCCTTGGGCTTCAGCCAAGCTTTTGAGTTGAGCAATCATCGCTTGATGGCCGAGATGGACACCATCAAAATTGCCAATCGTTACCGCAGTCGGAGGTAACTGAAAATCTGGCGATAAAGCGTTGAGACGAAGCAACTTCATGGGCGTTAAATACAGTGATTTTGCAAAGGCTATATATTGCCATATTCTCAGCGTTTCGTCTTGTTGTTGTGTTTTTACACAGAAAAATTTCAATATTTAAAGCTTTATTATCAGTTAAATTGATTCATTAAATAAAAATAAATCAATTTTTCTTATTTATGGATTGACCTAAAATAACTGCATAGTCGCTTGATATTGAGAAAGAGATGAAAAAGCCGTTTTATCAGCTAGAGCAGAGCACCGATGTAATTCGCCATTTTACCCCGAATTGGTTTACTGCAACCATGGGAACAGGTGTGGTCGCGATGATTTTAGCACAGCTGCCGTTCGCTTCATCTGTCTTATTTATGCTGGCGACCAAATTATGGCAGTTTAATATTCTGTTATTTAGCACTTTTAGTGTACTTTATATTTTACGCTGGATTTTATTTCCGGCTGAAGCCAAGCAGATTTTTACTCACCCCAACATGAGCTTATTCCTCGGTGCGATTCCGATGGGCTTAGCGACGATTGCCAATGGTTTTCTGAGCTTTGGTATCCATCTATATGGCGATATCGCCATTCAAATTACGACTTATCTCTGGTATCTGGATGTGTTTCTCGCAGTAGTGATTGCGTGGGTGGTGCCATTTTGTATGTTTAGCTGCCAAGATCATCAATTACAACGGATGACTGCGGTATGGTTACTCCCGATCGTGGCCTGTGAAGTTGCGGCTAGCTCTGCGGGGCTGCTATTACAGCATTTAGCAGCCGATCAGCATGCGTTAACCATCTTGATCACAGGCTATGTGTTGTGGGGCATTTCTGTCTTACCTGCTTTTGCGATCTTAACCAT
This sequence comes from Acinetobacter sp. ESBL14, assembly GCF_036668815.1. Classification (NCBI taxonomy): domain Bacteria; kingdom Pseudomonadati; phylum Pseudomonadota; class Gammaproteobacteria; order Moraxellales; family Moraxellaceae; genus Acinetobacter; species Acinetobacter sp. ESBL14. Next base: position 142,060 of record NZ_JAZEVS010000008.1, on the reverse strand, counting down.
TTTGATGTTACGTTTGGCTTTGCACCAGTTACCTGAAAAAGAGGTCGCGATTTCTAGCTGGTTATGTTTAGGGCCGATTGGAACAGGGGCATTAGCGTTATTATTACTGGGTGAACAAGCACCACGTATCATGCAGGCGATGGGCTTTGAAGGCTTAGCGACATTACTGCCAGCCTTGGGTATTGTGGCAAGTTTGGTGTTATTAGGTTTTGGCTTATGGTGGTTTGGGATTGCGATTTTGACCACACTGCGCCATATGCGTACAGGCATTCCATTTAACTTGGGTTGGTGGGGACTGACTTTCCCATTTGGTGTGTTTATCTTGGCGATCTTCAACTTGGCGCATCAGTTACATATCGACTTCTTACAGTATACGGCTGTGGTTTTAAGTCTATCACTGGTGGGGTTGTGGGCATTGGTGATGAAGAAAACGTTGGCAGGGGCCTATAGCGGTCAATTATTTTTCTCTCCTTGTTTGGTCGCCTTACAGCAGAAGATGCAATAATATCAAGGTGTGCTTTAGCACACCTTTTTTGTGTCTCTATTTTGATTTGAACGAGTCTTTTTTATGAATGCTGATATTGCTCTGATTATGGCCTTACCGAATGAATCTAAAGGCTTGTTTGAACAAGCAGGCATTGACGTTCATTACAGTGGCATCGGCAAAATTAATGCAGCATTCAAGGCATTTGAGGTGATTCAAAAGACAGGCTGTAAAACGCTGATCAATTTAGGTAGTGCAGGAAGTTCACATTTCGACGCGCACAGTCTGGTTGAGGTGGTCACTTTTGTACAGCGCGATATGGATGTGTCTCCCTTAGGTTTTGCCGTAGGCGTGACACCGATGGATGACGAAATTCCTGCGGAGATTCATACCCAAGCCCATTTTGAGCTTTTGCCTAAAGGGATCTGTGGTACGGGTGATTCTTTTGAAACAGGTTTGCCAAAAGTGAGCTGTAATTTGGTGGATATGGAGGCCTATGCTTTGGCCAAAGTGTGCCAAAAGCTCGGAGTACGTTTGATTTCAGTCAAATATATTACTGATGGCGCCAATGATACGGCGCATCTAGATTGGGAAGAAAATCTGCTGCTTGGCGCACAAAAATTATTGGCGCTGTATCAGGCGCATTTTTAAATGTCTAACGTTGTAATATGTATGGGCTCTTTTTTAAATGAATTATTGAAATTAATATATTGTTTTACATTAAATTCGCATGGCAGCCATTATGTTAAATGGGATTTATTACTTTCATTAAAGAAGCTGTTTTTTCAAAAAAATTAGGTTTTTCCGCATTGATACGCTGTAAAAGAAATAAAATTGAGTTTTTTATTGCTGGAGTAGTTAAAGAAACTTTATCAATCAAGCATTCTCTTGCAGTCTTACTATTTAGGATTCTTATAAGCAAAATAGTAGCCCAGTTAGGCGCTTTATTTACCATATATGGAAATTCATTAATAATTTCAACAATATATATATCATCTTTAAATGATTCTATGCTATGAATAATTGAAAATACAGCTTCATCATATTGAGCATTATCTTCAATTAATCGCACAAGTGGGCGAATAACTGAACAATCATTAAAAGCCATAATTTCAGCAAGTTTTGCATCAATTTTTTCGATATTATCAAAATGATTAATTTGAATTTCTTTGGATAAGCTATTGATTACTTGTGTAAGTCCATGAGATACCATGATTATAAACTCCTAAATTTTGTTTTTTAGAGAAAATTATTAATTCAATTTCCTAAAATTAACATAAGGCGGCTTATATGAAATCCTTGAGATTTTGTATTTAGTATCAATATCTCAGTCAAAGCTGTTTTATAGTTTATAAGCTCTGGAACAGTTTTTCCGTGACTTTTCATGTTGCATAATTTTGTTTTGACAAACTTAATAACACTCTCATGCCCTGAATAAAAAAAGCGACTCATAAAGTCGCTTTTTTTATGTATTTCAATCGCTAAAATGAAGGCCTGTGAAGAAAACTTAACGAGGTAATACGCCGTATAACATCATATGCACGGTATGCTCAACCGTGCGTTGAAACATGCTACGGTTACGCAAAGTTTTACCCGTGACCATTTCCATTTGCGTCGAAAAATCAGCATAGTTTTGGGTGATTGCCCAGATATTGAGAATCAACAATTCAGGATCAATCTCTGCAGACAATTTACCTTGTTCTTGCCAAGTTTGAATCACTTTAGTTTTACGCTTAAACAGTTTTTTTAACGGCCCTTTTAAGATCGGTAAAATATGCGGGGCACCTTGAATAATCTCAAGCGCAAATAAACGTGAGGCTTTAGGCTGATCACGTGAGCTTTCAATTTTTTGAATTAAATAGTGAGTGAGGGCTTCAGTAGGCTCAAGCTCAGACTCCAGGGTTTGCAAGGGTGCAAGCCACTTTTGTAATACCGTGGTGAGCACTTCGACATATAGCGACTCTTTATTTTCATAGTAATAGAAAATATTCGATTTATGCATATTTGCCAGTTGCGCAATCTCATCCAGACTGGCACCACTAAACCCATAGACGGAAAAAACATCCAGGGCAGCATTCAGCAGTTGATTGCGCTTTTGTGTACTTTTTTTCTGTTCCATCTGCGAGCTTAATTCAAAAAATGTCATTGACATTGTAAGATAAATTGTCGGATTTGTGCACAATAACCCAGATTTTTTATCGAAAAAATTGCCGACTTTATCGCGATGCTAACGATGTATTTGATAATTATTGAAATCTAAAAAAGCGCATACATATTTTGTAAAAAATTCATTTGAGATTGAAGCGGCATATGCTAAATATCGCCCCAGAAAAGTGCAAAAAAGCACGGTTTTAGGTGGCTAAAACCGCATCAAGGACTTGTTGTTCAAGTTGTGCGAAAGCAATACTTTTTTTCCGTGGACGAGGTAAATTAACCTCAAAACTTTGTGCGATATGCCCTTGATCCAGCAAAATAATTCGATCTGCTAACTGTACTGCTTCACTGACATCATGGGTGACCAGAATCGCGGTAAAACCTTGTTCTTTCCAGAGACGTTCAATCAGATTCTGCATTTCTAGACGAGTCAATGCATCGAGTGCACCGAGTGGTTCATCCAACAGTAAAATTCGTGGCGAATGTGATAATGCGCGTGCAAGGGCAGCACGTTGTCGCTGTCCACCTGAAAGCTGGGCAGGCCATTGGCTGGCTTTGTCTTTTAAACCCACTTTTTCCAATAATGTGGCTGCAAGTTGATGTTGATCTTTCGCTAAGCCGAGCTGAGCATTTTGCAAAATGCTTTTCCACGGCAATAATCGCGGGTCTTGGAACATGACCCGAATATCAGCGCTGGTAATGCCTTCGCGGAAATTGCGAGCGGACTGGAATTTGATTTCACCGTAACTGGCTTTTTCCAATTGGGCAATCAAACGCAGTAGGGTACTTTTACCGCAACCACTGCGTCCGACGATGGCAACGAACTCACCAGCTTCAATCTTGAGATCTAAATCCTCAAGGACTTTAACCTCACCATAGAATTTATACAGTTGCTCAATCAGAATATCAGCACCATTGGCAGGTGCAGTGGTAGTTTCTGGCTCGGCAATCGGCTGAATGAGATTGTTATCGTAAAAATTTAAATTAAGATTACTCATCTTTTCATTCCTTTTATTTTTGATAGCCTGCATGCCAACGCAATAAATAGCGCTCCAAGACTTGAGCCAATACATCAGCTAATTTTCCAAGCAGGGCATAGAGTAAAATACCGACCAAGACGATATCGGTTTGTAAAAATTCGCGTGCATTCATGGTCATATAGCCAATTCCTGCTTGAGCAGAAATGGTTTCTGCCACAATTAACAGGACCCAAACCAGACCGAGGGAAAAGCGTAGTCCAACTAAAATCGAGGGCATCGCACCCGGTAAAATAATGTCTCGGTAGAGCTGCCAACGATTGAGACCGTAGCTTTTGCCCATTTCGATCAGTTGTGGGTCGACCGAGCGGATACCGTGATAAGTGTTGATGTACATTGGAAAAAACACACCGACAGCAACCAAGAACAGCTTGGCAGTTTCATCAATGCCAAACCATAAAATCACCAGTGGAATCAGTGCCAGTGCAGGGATGTTACGAATCATTTGCAAGGTGGTATCGAGCAAGGTCGAAGCCACACGCGATGAACCATTGAGTAGTCCTAAAGCCAGACCCAGCCCACCACCAATCAATAAACCGAGTAAGGCACGACCCGCACTGACTTTAACATGCTGCCAAAGTTCACCACTGAGCAGTAAGTGCCAGAATGCACTTACGACAGCAGTTGGAGCAGGTAAGACTCGACTTTGCAACACACCAGAGCTAGAAGCTGCTTGCCAAATCAGGATCAGTAAAATCGGAAACAACCAGGGCAGTAAACCTTTGCCTATTTTTTGTGTTCCACGTGAAACATCCTTCAAAAAAGGTTTCGCACTCATGCGTCCTCCTTGATCAAGGTTTTTGCTTCCTTGGTCTCAGGGACATAGTTATTGGCAATGATTTCTCCGAAAGGCCCAGTTAAATGCGGTTGTGCCAGTTTTTCACGGGTTTTGAGTGGTAGTAATGGGAATACCAATTCTGCAAAACGGATCGATTCTTCTAAATGCGGGTAACCTGAAAAAATAAAGGTATCAATCCCCAAGTCGGCATATTCTTGAATACGTGCGGCAACGGTTTCAGGATCACCCACTAGAGCGGTCCCTGCACCACCACGGACTAAGCCGATACCCGCCCATAGATTTGGAGACACTTCCAATTGATCTTTACGTCCGCCGTGTAGTGCAGCCATACGTTGCTGACCGACTGAGTCCATTTGTGCAAATTTTTTCTGTGCTGCGGCAATGGTCGCATCATCCAGATATTGGATCAGTTCATCGGCAGCGGCCCATGCTTGTTCATTGGTCTCGCGTACAATCACATGCAAGCGAATGCCATAAGTGAGTGTACGGCCTTTGGCTGCTGCTTTAGTACGTAAATACTCAATCTTTTCTTTCACTGCCGCAGGGGGTTCGCCCCAGGTTAGATAGGTGTCAACTTGCTCTGCTGCCAACTCAGTTGCCGCCTCTGAAGAACCACCAAACCAAAGCGGTGGATAAGGCTGTTGGACAGGTGGGTAGAGTAATTTGGCATCATCCACACTCAGGCGCTCACCATGAAAAGTAAAAGATTCACCTGTATGTGATCGGGTCAAGATTTCACGCCAGATTTTGACATATTCGGATGCGGTCTGATAACGGGTGCTGTGATCTTCATATAGACCATCACCTTTCAACTCTTGCTCGTCGCCACCTGTGACCAGATTCAATAAAATACGGCCATTGGAGAGGCGGTCAAAGGTCGCTGCCATGCGTGCCGCAAGCGCAGGTGTGGTAATGCCTGGACGCAGCGCCACCAAAAATTTAAGTTGCTTGGTGGCATCAATTAAACTGGCTGCGGTGATCCATGGATCTTCACAAGAACGGCCAGTCGGAATCAATACCCCTGCATAACCGAGATTATCTACGGCAACGGCAATCTGTTTCATATAAGCATGATCGACCTGACGAGCACCCTTGCTGGTGCCTAAATAACGACTGTCACCATGAGTGGGAATAAACCAGAAAATATTCATGTCGATGTTCCTTATGAAAATGAAATGTATGTTTATTGGGCAGACCAGACACTGTGCTGAATATCGATCTGCACAGGAATCAGTTGCTCTTGTTTAAATAAATCGGCGATTTGCTGCTGGCTCTTGATCACTTCACTATTGAGCGCATAGACAGGTGAAGGTTTTGGTCGTTTGTTAAGGACTTGTTGAGCGACAGGCGTACTGAGTCCAGTACTTTGTGCATAAATCTGTAAGGCTTGATCTTGATGTTGCACAATCCATTGATCGGCACTGTTCACGCTATGAATGAATTTCTGTGCTGAATCGGGATGCTTTTGAATGAAGTCTGGATTGCCGATATAAAAGGAATAGGTGGTTGGAAAGGCTGAGCCATCGACCAAGGTTTTGGTGTGGCCTTGTAACTCCGCAGTTCCAAGATAGGGTTCCCAAATTGCCCAAGCATCTACGGCCTGTTTATCAAAGGCTGCACGTGCATCGGCAGGCGGTAACCAGATGGGTTGAATGTCTTGCCAAGATAACCCTGCTTTTTGCAAAGTTTTGGCGAGTAGTTCATGTGCACTTGACCCTTTTTGTACGGCGACACGCTTACCTTTTAAATCTTGCAGGGTATTGATCTTATCGTTGGCATGGACCAGCACAGCTTGGCCTGTCGGTGCAACCACCTCATAAGCCACGTAGCTTAGCGGCTTTGCTGCGGCTTGCGCAAAGATCGGTGGCGTATTGCCGACATAACCAAAGTCGACTGCACCAACAGCAAGTGCTTCTAACATTTGCGGGCCAGCGGGAAACTCACGCCATTCAATTTTTGCATTCGGGAAGGCTTGCTCAAACAGTTGTTGTTGTCTGGCTACCAATAAATTGAGCGATGATTTCTGGAAGCCAATCGACAGGGTTTTGACCGCCGTGTTTTCATTGCTTGAAGCTGTTTTTTCAGTATTTTGGGGGGCGCTTTTTTGGCAACCGCTGAGTGAAAATGTAGAAATCAGCACGCCGAGAACAGAAACCTTCAATAATAACCTCATCATTATCCCCTTATTATTTAAGCTCGTTCTTTAAAACGGCATCTTGAATCAGCAATTGCTTCGGAATCAGTTTTTGTGCAAAGAAGGCATCGGCCACATATTGTTGTTCTTTGGCGACTTTGTCGGAGATCGGTTGAACCCCGAAGCCCATGCGCGAAATTGAGCTTTTTAAAACATCAAACTCGAGCCCTGTTGGTTTTTCCAGTAATTTAGCTGCATCATCTGGATGGGTTTGCACCCAATCTGTGGTCTGGTTCAGTGTACTGACCAGCGTTTTAAGTGCTTCAGGATGGCTTTCGGCAAATTGACGGTCTGCCAAATAAAACTGGTGATTGCTGACCAAATGCTCGCCTGTAGCGATCACTCGCGCATGAATTTGATGTTCTGCTGCGGCAAAGAATGGATCCCAGATCACCCAAGCATCGACTGCACCTTTTTCAAATGCCGCACGGGCATCGGAGGGTGGCAGGTAAACAGGTTGAATATCTTTTAAGCTGAGATTGTTTGCTTCTAATAGTTTGAGTAACAGGTAATGAACATTTGAGCCTTTATTCAGCGCAACTCGTTTACCTTTCAGATCTTGGATCGATTGAATCGGCGAGTCTTTTTGTACAATCAGGGCTTCGGCCTTAGGTGCAGGCGGTTGGTTGGCTACATAGACCAGATTGGGATTGGCTGCTTGAGCAAAGATCGGTGGTGCTTCACCTGCTTCACCAAAGACCACACTACCGACATTTAGTCCTTCTAACAGCTGTGGCCCCGCGGGGAATTCCACCCATTTCACCGTGACACCTTGAGCAGCAAGATTTTTTTCTAATTCACCTTTTGCTTTGAGAATCGGCAAGATGCCATACTTTTGAAAGCCGATATTTAATGTTGTGGTTTCTTGTTTTGTGGTCTCTTGCTGCTCAGGTTTTTTTGCACAACCTGCAACACCCATCAGGCTGGCAAGACTTGCTGCGATGATGCTATATGTTGCCCATGAGCGATGGAGTGAAATAGCCATGTTGGTTGTGCTCCCCGAAAAATCAAAAGATTTAAATAAGATGAGCAACTAAGCTAAAACTTTTTTTATTGCATAAAAAATAAATAATCGGGCTTTGCTTATGATGAAAAGTGCAAAATAGAAGATTGCATAATCTTATCGATAAATGGAATAAGTGTTAAAAAATAAATTTTATTAAATTATTGTTTTTAATATAATTTTTATTATTTTACTGAGTGGTGAATTTATTCTTCATTCAGACTTAAGCAAAGATAATGATGATGAAGAGAGATCTTTATCAAAAATAAACATATCTCTTCATCATGTGAGGGGCTTAGCGCAGTCTCTTTTTAAACACTAACGAATTGCGTTGATAGTTATATAGGGCCTGACGTGCATTGGGTAAATCATCCACGCTGGCAGGGACAAAGCCCTGTTCAAGGAACCAGTGAGCCGTTCGAGTAGTCAGTACAAACAGTTGCTGAATCCCTTGTTGTTTGGCTTTACTTTCCAGAAATTGCAAAATCTGGCTACCACGATTAGATTTACGGTAGCTTGAATCGACTGCAACACAGGCGATTTCCGCAGAACGAATTTCATCTGATCCTGCCGGAATCGGGTACAGCGCAGCACAGGCCAAGATCATGCCATCTCGTTCAATCACTGCAAACTGTTCAATCTCACTTTCAAGACGTTCACGTGAGCGATACACCAGAATGCCTTCTTGCTCTAATGGGCGGAGTAGATTGATTAAACCACCGACATCCTGAATATTGGCAATCCGGACTTCTTCATAGTGCGCATCGGTGATCAATGTCCCGACACCATCTCGGGTAAATAATTCTTCAATCAACGCGCCATCATAGGCATAAGAAATCAAATGCACACGATGTACACCAGATAAGGAGGCTTGTTGTGCTTGCTTTAGGTGTAATGCAAATTCTGGATATTGCTGCTGATTTTGTTGAATATAGGGTTCAAGCTGACGCGGGCTCAATTCACGTAATAACTGTTGTTGCTCATTCATCAGTCCTTGTTTTTCACCCAAGAAAATCAATTTATCGGCTTTGAGTGCCGTCGCGGTTTTAGTGGCGACTTCTTCTGCCAGTAAATTAAACACTTCACCCGTGCTGGAATAGCCAGTTGGACCAAGCAGAACAATATTATGATTGTCTAAATGGCGCTGAATCGCATCGGTATCAACTGAACGGACTTCTCCAGTGAGCTGGAAATCAATGCCGTCTCGAATTCCATAGGGTTTGGCCGTGACAAAATTGCCAGAGACCACATCAATGCGAGCGCCATACATCGGTGAGTTGGCCAATCCCATGGAAAGCAGGGCTTCAATTTCGAGGCGAATTGAGCCAACCGCATTCATCACTCCACGTAAGGATTCTCGTGTCGTCACACGACGATTTTGATGAAAAGGGGTTTCAATAGCACGATCAAGAAGATTTTGATTGATCTGTGGACGTGCGCCATAGACCAAGATAAGACGAATGCCCAAAGAGTGCAGCAGGGCAATATCATGGATAATATGTTGGAAATTTTCGTGCTGAACCGCTTCGCCGGCAAACATCAATACAAAGGTTTTATCGCGATGCGCGTTGATATAAGGGGCGGAATGGCGGAACCAATGCACATAATCTTGGGGGGTACTATGTGAATTTTCAGTCATTTGGTTCGCCATGTCGATCTCAGATATGCAGCACTAGATCTGATTTTAACGAAAAAAATCAAAAGATAAATCTATTCCTAAAGCAAGCATTCAACTTTATTGAATCGAGTGACTCAAAGGGGCTTAGAAACCCATGATTCGAATAATGCTATTATCATCGGAATTGACTAAAATATAGTCATTATTAATCTTGTACCATTGTTCGTTACGACCCGGGCGCGGTAGATTACTGTCTTTGTAGTCGACTTTATAACCGTTACCACGATAATGCTGAGGCATCACATAGCCTTCCTGCCAACGATGTTGTTTTAAACGCTCGACCCCGCGCTCTTCACGCATGCGACGTTCACGTTGACGATTTTCACCATCTGGACGATCAAAGCCACGACCATTTTGCCAACCGCCACCACGCGAATCATCATCACGATCATGCGGACCTGCAAAAGCCCCCAGACTACTGAACAGGGTTGTCGAACCTAAAACCAAGATAATGAAAAATTTTTTCATGATGCACCTTATGGACTTCGGATGTCTCTCATGTGAACTACTGTACGTTAAAAATGCAGAGAAACTGTGAAGATCGATTCATTATTGCTTTAAAACAATGAAGATTTTTCACCCATTTCTCTGAAAAAAGCAGTTTTAACGTCAGTGTCCAATGTTATTTAGAATTATTGTTAGGATGAAATTAAGCTTGAGCGTCAATACTTTGGCCATTCATATCTAAACTGTCATCGCCCATGAGGTACAGATAGGCGGGCATAATGCTATCTGGAGTCGGGAGCACTTTGGGATCTTCCTCTGGATAAGCTTTGGCACGCATCGCCGTACGGGTCCCACCTGGATTGATGCAGTTAAAACGAATATTTGGATAGGTGTTTTCTGCGGCAAAGATTTTGCTCATGGCTTCGGTGGCCACTTTAGAGACTGAATAAGCACCCCACAAGGCACGTGCTTCACGACCAACACTTGAACTGGTAAATACCACCGAAGCATGTTCAGATTTTTCCAGCAAAGGCAACAAAGCCTGAGTCAGGGCAAAAGGGGCGCGTAAATTCACAGCCAGTACATCATCCCAAACATCGACAGGATAATCAGCCAGTTCAACCCGATCACCAAGCATCCCTGCATTATGCAAGATACCATCCAGACGACCGAATTGCTGCTCTAGCGTGCTCACCAACAGCTCATAATCATGGGTTGATGCGGTTGAAAGCTGTAAGGGTAAAATCGCAGGCTGTGGCGCACCTAAGCCTTCAATTTCATCATAGATCACTTCAAGTTTATTTAACGTACGACCGTGCAAAACCACTGTTGCGCCGTGTAGGGCATAACTCATCGCCGCAGCGCGACCAATCCCATCACCAGCACCAGTGATCAGGATAATACGATCTTTCAGTAAATCTGGACGAGGTTGATATTCTGAATATTTCATTGTTATGCCTCCTGTTCTTATCTGCAAAAATTTAAATTTAACCCATCATACCCTGATTTTCTGACAACACCGTGATTTTCTGTTTAAGCAGTTGGTGTAGTTCAGCAACGGTATGAATAATCGCATCAGCCTGCCAAGCAGCAAGATCATCGCGTGATTCTACCGGTAAATAGCCGTAGGCTGCCAAGATGGTATACATGTCTGCATGACGACCGGCATCAATATCGCGTGGATGATCACCGACATAGATAATGTCTTGGGCATTGATCTCCAGCTGTTTGGCCGCCAAATACATTGGCTCAGGATCAGGTTTGGTCTTGCTGACATCTTCTGGGCAAACCAAGACCGCACAACGTTCAGTCAGATCCAGTTTGGCCAATAACGATTCACTTAAACCACGCGGCTTGTTGGTGACAATGCCCCACGGAATTTGATGCGCTTCAAGCTCTTCAAGCAACGGATACATCCCTGAAAACAAGTCAGTATCGACCACAATATTGTCACCATACACATCTAAAAAGCGTTGCCGATGTGCTAAAAATACTGGGTCTGTGACTTCTAATTCAGGATAGACCAATTTCACCATGGCACGTGCGCCTTCTGACACCTGAGTGCGGATGGTATCGGCATCCACCACAGGGCGTTGTTCATCACGACACATTTGCTGGATGATACGAATAAAGTCCGCAGCGGTATCGATCAGCGTGCCATCGAGGTCAAATAAAACCGCTTTCATTCCGCACCTGCATTGGTGGTATGCACCATGTAATTCACATCCACATTCGGCGCTAACCAGTAGTGTTTGGTAATCGGGTTGTAGTGCAAACCAGTCATTTCTTTGAGGCTAAGCCCTGCATTACGAATATCATGCGCCATTTCTGACGGGCGAATGAATTTATGATAGTCATGTGTGCCTTTAGGCAATAAACGCAGTACATATTCCGCGCCAATAATCGCAAATAAATACGATTTAGGGTTACGGTTAATGGTCGAGAAGAACACATGACCGCCTGGCTTGACCAGCGTTTGGCATGCTTTCACAATTGAAGCAGGATCTGGCACATGTTCCATCATTTCCATACAGGTCACCACATCGTATTGACCTGCTTGCTCTTGTGCCAATTGTTCAACGGGGATTTGACGATATTCAATGTTTTGCACATTGTCTTGTTGTGCATGCAAACGACCGACAGCAAGGGGTGCTTCGCCCATATCAATACCGAGGACATCGGCACCACGGCGTGCCATGCTTTCAGCCAAGATGCCACCACCACAGCCGACATCAAGTACTTTTTTGCCCGCCAAGCCACCGACACGTTCATCTACCCAGTTTAAACGTAAGGGATTGATTTGATGAAGTGGGCGGAATTCTGAATGTTGATCCCACCATTTGGCAGCCAATGCTTCAAATTTTGCGATTTCTTGCGGGTCAACATTCAATTGCGACATGGTGTCACCTCTATCTTAGGATGATTATTTCGGTTTAATCTGTTGGTAGTGTAGCGATTCTGGTAAAAAAAGCGATAAATCCAATAAAAAACTTCACACAAGCAAAACGAATTGCTCGTGTTTGTTTTATATTTAGCATATAAACTTACGAAAAATGCTTAGAGGAAAAGCAAAGCCAATGAAAAAGTTAGTATTAGGTGGTTTAAGTGCAGTTGCGTTGGCATTCTCAATGAATGCGATGGCAGCAGATTTTGTGGCTGGTAAAGACTATACCGTGATTGCCAATCCAGGCAAAACCTCAGCACCTGCTGGACAACTCGAAGTACGTGAGTTCTTCTGGTATGGCTGCCCGCACTGCTTCAAGCTTGAACCACATATGCAAACATGGTTAAAGCAAATTCCAAAAGACGTTTATTTCTTACGTACGCCTGCGGCGATGAATAAAGTCTGGGAACAAGGGGCACGCGGTTACTATGTGTCTGAAGCACTGGGTGTACGCAAGAAAACCCATATTCCATTGTTCCATGCCATTCATGACGGCAATCAGCAGATTTTTGACCAAGCATCGCAAGCAAAATTCTTTGCACGTTATGGCGTACCTGAGCAGAAATTTAACAGCATGTTTAATTCCTTCCCAATCACGGCAAAAATTGCTGAGTCGAATAAATTGGCGCAGCAGTATCAGTTGACGGGTGTACCAGCAGTTGTGGTGAATGGTAAATATGTGGTGCAGGGTGAAGATGCGAAAGTGACACAGGTTGTTGATTATTTGTTGGAAAAAGAGCGTAAAGCTAAATAATTTACGCCCATGTTCAATCAAAAAAGGACTGCAATTGCAGTCCTTTTTTATTTAGATTTGATCCATTTGCAGATCTTTTAAGTCGATCTGAACTTTCTGTGTCGGTAGCGACAAGGCCTGATTGACGTATAGATTAATCAATTTCTCACGTGAGCCGATTGAACGCTGGTAATAGCTTGAGTTCAATAACAACGCTGCGCCATAAGTCAGTGACCAGATATAAGACAGGTAATCCCGAATCGACATATCGTAGTTTTGTGATTTTAAATATTTTTCCGTCATATCTTTCAACGAGACAATGCGCTGTTGGCGAATGGCATACAGCTCGTCAAACAAATGCTTTAATTTCGACTCAGTCATGGTCAGATGTTCTTCTAACTGATGCAGCAAAATGGTACGACTCGGTGAGGTTAAATGATAAAGCATATAGCGTGGCGCATACTCTTTGACATCGGTATTGTATTTGTCTGAAATTTTTAAAATTTCTTTTTCATTTTGAATAATAAGTTCCAGCAGCAACTCATTTTTGCTACGGAAATGTTTGTATAAGGTGCCCTTGGCAATATCCAGTTCAGCAACCAGTTCATCTAGGGTCATTTCTTGGTTGTTTTCTAATAACAGCTTTTCCGCAACCTGCAAAATTTTTTCTTTACGAATTAAGAACTGAGTATGACGATCAGGATTCATGATGCTTATAAGCTCCTCATAGTGTTCTACACTGCGTTTACATTAGTGTCTAATGCATCATAACGCTAAGCAATGCTTTTATATATCAAACTTTGGTTTGTATCCGGTCAAGCGTTTTGGGGTTCCCAGTTGGAGATACCACTGAAGAGTAAACGGACTTGCGTCGCTGCATTGTCAATAAACAGGTTTTGTTGTTCGAGTAAATGATCAATGCTGAATTGTTTCGGCAGATTGATCCAGGTCATGGCCCATGTAAACGACATATTAATCAAAATGGTCGAGAGTACCTGCAAGTCCTTGGCTTCTTTAATATGTTTAAAGGTTTCCAGTTTGCACAGATCAATGGCGAGGTCTTCAATCAAAAACTCAATTTCACGGGCAATCGCAATACGCACCGTCTCTGAACCGCCCCAACGCTCTGCAATCATAAACTGCCATTGTTGTGGGCTGTGATTGACCGCTTGTACAAACAATTCAATGCTGGTCCGAGTTTTGGCCGAACCGCTATGTTGTAAATAGCTCTGCCCCAATTGGTGAATCAGACTTTTTAAATGCAAAGAGACCTGATCAACCAGCTCTTGTCCAAGCGCATCCATATCTTGGAAATGACGATAAAACGCAGTCGGCACTAAACCCACTTCGCGAGCAACTTCGCGCAAACTAATGCTACTAAATGAGCGCCCAGCAGTGCTGAGATGAAGTGCTGCATCGAGTAAAGCCTGCCGACTCTGTTGTTTTCGTTCATCTCTAATCGACATGAATAAGACTCATTGAAACCGTACAGCAGAGTCTAGCAAAAAAAACAGAAACTTTTTAGTCCTTGTCCATTGCTAAATGCCAATGTTTTTGATCTTTCTCTGATCAAGCCCCATTTGGTGTGAGCTCAAAGCATGCGTAATTTTTTATTTTTTTCCTTATTTTAGAAGGCTTATCAAAAAGTATAAAAAATATCCAAAAAATTAGTGAACAAGTGTTGACTCAGTGAACACAAATAAATATAGTGTACACATGTTCACTACATGAACATTTGTTCACTCAATATAAATAGCCAGATACAAAACGAGGAACGTATGAACGCAGAGTTAAGTTATCAGCCACATTGGATTCGAGAAGATTTTGTTGATTTTATTTTGCAAAAGATAAAGCCAACTTTTGCTTGGAAGCGGACACTTGCAGAAGTCACTGCGATACAGCCACTCAGTTCGGATATGGTGTTATTGACCTTAAAGCCAAATCATAATTTTGATATTCGCCAAGTTCAAGCAGGTCAAAGTGTATTGATTACCCTGATGATTAATGGGGTGTATCAGCAACGTAGTTATTCGATTATTGATGTGACTGCGCAGGGTGAAATCCGTCTGGGCATCAAAGTCCAAGGGGTGGTGTCTAAAGCTGCTCAGCAACTTCGTGTTGGCGATCACTTTGAGATTTCGCAAGCACAAGGTGATTTTGTCTTGCACCAAGGTCAGCAGCCCGCCGTGCTGATTGCATCGGGTTCAGGCATTACCGCGATTTATTCTTTATTGCAACAAGCATTACAACAGCAACTCGAAGACATTTATGTGTTGTATTTTAACCGTGCTGAAGTGTTTCATCAGGACATCTTGGCCTTGGCTGAGCAATATCCACAGTTGCACTATCACTTCTTTAATACATCGGTACAGAAACAACATTTAGATGCTGCATTGTTAGAAACCTTAGTTCCGAATTTTAAAGATGTAAAAGCCTATGCCTGTGGTCATCACAGCATGATGCGCCAAGCACAAGACATTTATACACAGCAGGGTGCTGCGGAAAACTTCCATCAAGAATTTTTCCAACCTATACAAATCGAGCATTCAAGTGAGGCTCAACCGATTAGTTTCCGACGTGCGCAACAGAATTTTATTGCCACGACCAATCTGCTGAGTAGTGCAGAGCAAGCAGGTTTACGCCCACAACATGGTTGCCGCATGGGTGTATGTAACCGCTGTAGCTGTACCAAAGTCAGTGGCGTTACCCAGAACGTCATCACGGGTGAAATTGATGATCAACCGAATCGTCCGATCAAGTTATGTGTAAGCCAGGCGCTTAGCCCAGTCACGATTGATCTATAAAAACAAAGATATTTGAGGATGAATAGCATGAATATGGCATTAGAATTTAAGACTGTATCAAAGTCAGCGCATTTAACCCCTGAACAAGTAGAAGAGTTTGGTCGCCGTGTTGAGGAAATTCGCTTAGAGGTGATGCAAAATCTCGGCGAGCAGGATTCAAAATATATCTATAAAGTGCGTAATTTTGTACGTTATACCGAAATCGCGTCACGTGGCATGTTAATGTTCGGTGGCTGGATTCCACCGGTATGGTTGTTGGGAACCGCGATGCTGGGTGTGTCTAAAATCGTCGAGAATATGGAACTTGGACATAATGTGATGCATGGTCAGTTTGACTGGCTCAATGATCCAAGCTTGCGTGGCGAAGACTACGATTGGGATAACACCTGCTCAGGTAATGACTGGCGCTACACCCATAACTACATGCACCATACCTATACCAATATTGTCGGTAAAGATCATGACGTGGGTTATGGCATTTTACGCGTGACTGAAGATCAAAAATGGGAAGTTCGTCATTTGGCCAATATCCCATTGGCCTTACAGCTGATGTTCTTTTTCCAGTGGTATGTCGGTGTGCAAAACCTGCATTTAGAAGATGCGCTGGTCTATAAAACCAAAACTTGGAAACAGGTCTGGGCGGATGCGGCCGAGTTCCGTAAAAAAGCCAGACGCCAAGTGTTGAAAGACTATGTGTTCTTCCCAGCGATTGCCACCATCAACTTTATTCCAGTATTAGCAGGCAATGCCGTTGCGAATATCATGCGTAACTTATGGTCATCTGCGGTGATTTTTAATGGTCACTTTACCGAAGATGCTGAAACCTTTGAAGCGGATAATACCGAGAACGAAACCAAGGCGCAGTGGTACCTTCGCCAGATTCGGGGTTCAAGTAACTTCACGGGTGGCAAATGGATGCACTTTATGAGTGGAAACTTGAGCCATCAGATTGAACATCATTTATTCCCAGATATGCCAGCCAATCGTTATGAGCAAGTTGCACCACAAATCAGAGCCTTATGTGCTGAATATGGGGTGAACTATAACGAAGCTAACTTCATGAAACAGTTTTGGACGGTGTGGGTACGTTTAGCCAAATGTTCATTGCCCAATGATCTGTCAGCACAGTTGGCACAAGGGTGGAGCAACCTTAAGTCAAAGTTTAAGTTTGCTTAATTCGGTGAATTGTAACCAATAAGTAAAACTGAAAGCATACGTAATTGAGCTATACTATGGCGCAATGATATTTGAGCCATAGTTTTAAGGAAACGTTATGCGTATTGACCAAAGAACATTAGACCAATTACGTGAGGTCAAAATTACCCGTAACTATACTCGTTACGCAGAAGGCTCAGTTTTGGTTGAGTTTGGTCATACCAAAGTGTTGTGTACCGCAAGCATTGAGAACTCAGTCCCTCGTTTCCTCAAAGGTCAGGGCCAAGGTTGGGTCACTGCGGAATATGGCATGTTACCGCGTTCTACCCATACCCGTAGCGATCGTGAAGCGGCGCGTGGTAAGCAAACAGGTCGTACCCAAGAAATTCAACGCCTGATTGGTCGTAGCTTACGTGCTATGGTGGATTTGAAGAAATTGGGTGAGAACACCATTACCATCGACTGTGATGTAATCCAAGCCGATGGCGGCACACGTACTGCAGCGATTACCGGCGCAGCCGTGGCTTTGGTTGATGCGATGAATGTATTGCTCAGCAACAAAAAAATTAAACAAGATCCATTAAAAAGCTTAGTCGCAGCAATTTCAGTCGGGATGTATCAAGACGAAGTGCTACTCGATTTATGCTACGAAGAAGATTCAAATTGCCAAACCGATTTAAACGTGGTGATGACTCAGGCAGGCGAATTTATTGAAATTCAGGGAACGGCAGAAGACAAACCGTTTACGCGCCAACAGTGCAATGCCATGTTAGAGCTTGCAGAAAAAGGAATCGCGGAATTGATTCAGAAGCAACAGCAGGCACTCGGTTGGTAAACTCCAGTTGATAGTGCGGGCGGTCTGGTTTTTTTAGACCGCCTTTTTTTTATCTATTTTTTTGTCATCGAATTGCGATCAAATCATCATCGAACTGTCATTTAGATTGTATTGACTATCTGCACTGATATTTAACGGATAGTCAAATGCGAAATTTCTTTTTAGCGTTACTTGCTGGCAGCTGCGTGTTACTCAGCGCTTGTAACGACAGTGACGACAATAATAACTCAACGTCAAATCCGCAGCCGCCACAGCCAAGCTGCAAAATCCACTGTGCACCCTAACAATAAAAATAAGGAAATGAGTTCATGAATCGTCGTGATTTTTTATTAAATTCAACCAAAGCTTTATTTGGAACAGCCGCACTGACCAGTTTTCCCATGAGTATTCAAAAAGCCCTTGCGATTGATGCCAAGGTCGAGACAGGGACGATTAAAGATGTCAAACATGTGGTGATCTTGACCCAAGAAAACCGCTCTTTTGATAATTATTTTGGCACTTTGAAAGGGGTACGCGGTTTTGGCGACCGCTTCACCATTCCTTTAAGCCAAGGCCGTAAAGTTTGGGCACAGTATGATGCCAACAAGAATACCGTCTATCCGTATCATCTCGACAGCAGTCGTGGCAATGCACAGCGCGTCCGTGGTACGCCACATTCTTGGACTGATGGTCAATTTGCTTGGGATCACGGCCGTATGGGCAGTTGGGTGCAGTATAAGCAACCGCAATCGATGGGTTATTACAAACAACAAGAAGTCGAATTTCAGTTTGCCTTAGCCAATGCCTTTACCCTATGTGATGCTTATCACTGTGCCATGCATACCGGCACTAACTCGAACCGTATGTTTATCTGGACGGGAACCAATGGCCCAACAGGTGCCAATGTCGCCAGTGTGGTCAATGATCTCGATGCCATTGGCCCATCGACCACAGGTTATGACTGGACCACTTATCCTGAGCGTTTACAGCAAGCAGGGGTTAGCTGGAAGGTGTATCAAAATATGCCCGATAACTTTACTGATAATCCATTGGCCGGGTTTAAACAGTATCGCCGTGCCAATGAGTTATCTGGCAAACCTGTCAATAACAGCAGCATTTGTCCGCCTTATGATCCAGCAATTGATGCTCAGCAACCTTTGTACAAAGGCATTGCCAATACCATGCCCGATGGTGGTTTCTTGGGGACATTCAAGGAAGACATTGCCAAGGGACAATTACCGCAAGTGAGTTGGTTGGTGGCGCCTGCCACCTATAGTGAACATCCAGGGCCATCAAGCCCCGTGCAAGGGGCATGGTATATCCAAGAAGTATTGAATGCACTCACCGAGCGTCCTGAGTTGTGGAGTCAGACCGTTTTTCTGATTAACTTTGATGAAAATGATGGTTTCTTTGACCATATGCCTTCACCAAGCGCACCGTCAATGGATACAGCAGGTACGGTCTATGGTAAGTCGACACTGAGCAAAGAACAGATGTCTTATGAATATGCGACACATGCCAAAGCCTCTGATGGACAGCCTGATTTCACCGACCCGAACGTCAGTAATGGGGTCGGGGTCTATGGACCGGGGATTCGTGTGCCGATGTATATCATTTCACCGTGGAGTCGGGGGGGCTGGGTCAATTCACAAGTGTTTGATCACTCCTCGGTGATTCGCTTCTTGGAACAATGTTTTGATGTGAAAGAGCCGAATATCAGTCCTTATCGTCGTGCAGTGTGTGGTGATTTAACCTCAGCATTTAACTTTAAAACGCCAAACTTACTGCCTATGCCTGATTTATCTGGGAAGAAGAGCAAAGCTGAGGCCGATGCGATTCGTAAAGCACAGGAAAGTTTGGCGCCAGTCAGCCGTCCGCTCAGCCAGACCGATCCAGTGCAGGAGATGGGGATTCGTCCATCACGGGCATTGCCTTATATACTGCATAGTAGTGCCAAAGTTGATGCCACAGCCAAAACAGTCAAACTGATGTTCTCGAATACCGGCACACATGCGGCCGTGTTCCATGTCTATGACAAATTGAATCTGGATGCCGTTCCACGCCGTTATATGGTGGAAGCAGGTAAGCAACTGGATGATATTTGGCAGACTAAAGACAATCAGTATGATTTGTGGGTGTTGGGACCAAATGGTTTTCACCGTAGCTTTAAGGGTAATCTGACGCAGACAGCTCAAATTCAGGCACTCCCTGAAATTCGCGTCTGTATGGAAGAATGTGACCCTAAACTGTTTTTAAAAGTGCGTAACGATGCTGCAAAAACAGTGAAACTGGTGGTCAAAGCCAATGCCTACCTGGTCAATAAAACTTGGCAAATTGAAACGGCCACGACTGAAAAAGAACTGAGCTGGGACATGACTGAGTTTGGTGGTTGGTATGATTTTACCGTCACGATTGAAAATGATCCGAGCTATAGTCGCCGTTTTGCGGGTCGTATTGAAACCAATGAGGACTCAATTTCTGATCCTTATATGGGCTTTTCGGGCAGCTAAAGCTGTTAGGGCACATGTTAAATCAGCAGTTTAAGCAAATGCTTAAACTGCTTTTTATGAGCTGAAAATTAGCGCAGTAAGACATAAAGACACAGTGCAAGCAGCAGCAACACACTGAAAAAACCCACCACAAATACTTCAGTACTGTCAAAATCTACCCGTTGCCCCAGACGATAACAGCGAACCACCCCATAGCCAATGCTACGAATGAAGCCTTCCAAAATAATCTCAAAAATCAGATCAATGATGAGAAAACGGAACAGCTTAAACAGCACATGAAACACAGCTTCGAACAGGCTATCCATCGTTATTATTTTAATAAATTGAGCTGCTTAGCATTTTAAGCTTACATAGAGCGAAATGAAAGTAGACACAAACACATCATCGTCAACAAATAGCGCACTGAGCATTTGCATGTTGTAACAAAGCCCTCAGATTTGGCTCATGTTGCTTTGATAGATTGAACACAAATTGAAATGAAGTATTTTTAGGGGATAACGATGTTACAAGTTTTTCTAGTTTTACTGACCGCAGTAACGTTTGTGCTGATGGCGGCAGATCCACGACCGGCTGATTCGACCGAAGCCAAATCAGCGTGGAGTGAGCGAGTTGCAACAACGCAACCAATTCAGACAGAGACGGCTGCTCAGCAACAGCCTATAAAGCAGCAAAAAGACCTTGATCAGGCTTAAGCGTTAAAACGCATCGATAAATCAACGGCACGCACGTCTTTGGTCAATACGCCCATTGAAATGTAATCCACGCCAGTCGTTGCCACTTCACGTAAATTGTCGATGGTAATGTTACCTGAAGCCTCTAATTTACAGCGCCCTGCAACATGTTTGACCGCATCAATCATCTGTTGCTGGCTAAAGTTATCCAGCATCACAATATCCGCACCTGCTTCAAGTGCTTGATTGAGCTCATCCCAAGTTTCGACTTCCACTTCGACTGGTTTACCAGGTGCAATTTCATGTGCTTTACGAATCGCTTGTGCAATGCCTCCTGCGGCCATGATGTGATTTTCTTTAATTAAGAAAGCATCAAACAAACCTAAACGGTGATTTTGTCCGCCACCGATGGCAACCGCATATTTTTGTGCAATGCGTAGACCAGGCAAGGTTTTACGGGTATCCAGCAGTTTGGTGTGTAGACCCTCGAGTTGTTGCACATAGCTTGCTGTTTTTGTTGCAACTGCAGACAGCGTTTGGATGAAATTCAGTGCAGGGCGCTCTACGGTAAGTAAACTACGTGCTGAACCTGCCAGTTTTAAAAAGGCTTCATTTGCCGCAATTACATCACCTTCTTGTTTTAACCAAGTCACTTGAACTGAGCTGTCATAGGCTTGAATCAAGGCATTAACCCAAGGTTGACCCGCCAATACCATCTCTTCACGGCTAATAATGGTGGCTGTGGCTTGTTCATCAGCTGGTGTGAGCAGGGCGGTGATATCGCCCTCGCCAATATCTTCCTGTAATGCTTGTTGAATATTGATTTGAATAGATTGTTCAAGCAAAGATTGAGGAATACTCATACCAGTTCCAGTATATGTTTGACTAAAAAACGTGTGCCATATATTAACACCCTCCCCATAAAAAATAAGTATTTGATCTCGATTATTCGTGATAAAGCATGTCAGAATGAGTGAGATAAATATTCAATTGCTGATTCGAGTCACCATGCAACACGCTAGATTTGCTCAAGTACAAGATGGAATCTTAGAGGGTGCAACTCAAATTGCCTCGCCTAATTTTAATGCGCGCCCTCTCGATACCGAGATCCAATTGATCGTTATTCACAATATTAGTTTGCCGCCCTCACAGTTTGGTGGCGGCTATATCCAGCAATTCTTTCAGAATCAACTGGATTGGTCGGTACATCCTTATTTTCAAACCATTGAAGGGATGCAGGTCTCAGCACATCTGTTAATTTTGCGCACAGGCGAAGTGATTCAGTTTGTGAATTTTAATGATCGTTCGTGGCATGCTGGTCGTTCCAGTTACCTTGCACAAAAAGAATGTAATGATTATTCGATTGGGATTGAGCTGGAAGGGAGTGATGATTTGCCTTTTGAACCGGAACAATATCAAGCTTTAGTTGAAGTGGTCCGTACCTTGCAACAGGCTTATCCAAAGATTCAACATCATATTGCAGGTCATTCTGACATTGCGCCAAAACGTAAAACCGATCCAGGTGAACACTTTGATTGGCAATTATTCCGAAATTTACTGGCTCAACAAAAATTAGCCGAAAAAACAGTATCGGATTTATAATTTCACAACGAAATCTGTTCGGACTTTCATTACAATAACGCTTTTTAAAAGATAAGCCGTAGGTGAATGCGATGGCATTGTGGCGATCGACTGTAATTGTCAGTGCAATGACGATGTTATCTCGAGTGTTGGGTTTAGTCCGTGATGTGGTGCTACTCAATGTATTTGGTGCAGGTAAGGACTTCGATACCTTCGTTGTTGCCTTTCGTATTCCCAACTTTTTTCGACGCTTATTTGCAGAAGGGGCTTTTTCCCAAGCCTTTATTCCAGTTCTGACTGAATATAAGACCAGCCGTGCCCATGCCGAAGTCCAGATTTTAATTAGTCGGGTGTTTGGCTGTTTGCTCACGGCCATGTCTTTATTGACCTTTGTGGCGATGGTGGCTGCACCAGCGATTATTTATTTATATGCGCCAGGCTTCCATAACGATCCTGAGAAATTTGAACTCGCTGTCGATATGTTTCGTCTGACCATTCCCTACTTAATGTTTATGTCATTGACGGCTTTTGCCAGCAGTATCTTAAACAGTTATGGCTCATTTGCTTCACCCGCATTTTCGCCTGTATTGCTGAATGTGGCGATGATCGCAGGGGCGTGGTGGTTAACGCCGTATATGGCGGAACCGATTATGGCGCTGGGCTGGGCGGTGGTCGCGGCGGGTGTTCTACAGTTGGCGATTCAGATCCCTGAATTATGGAAAAAGAATTTACTGATTCCACCTAAAGTCGATTTCAAACATGAAGGGGTGGATCGTATTTTAAAACTGATGTTACCCGCTTTGTTTGGGGTGTCAGTGACTCAGATTAATTTATTATTAAACACCATCTGGGCATCGTTTATGCAGGATGGTTCGGTGTCATGGCTATACAGTGCTGAACGTATGACCGAGTTACCATTGGGACTGATTGGTGTTGCAATTGGTACCGTGATTTTACCTTCATTGTCGGCGCGTCATGCCGAGCAGGATCAGAGCAAATTTAGAAGTATGATCGACTGGGCGGCCAAGGTGATTATGTTGGTTGGTATTCCTGCCAGTATCGCGCTATTTATGCTATCAACCCCAATTATTCAAGCCTTATTCCAACGTGGTGAATTTACCGTGGAAGATACGCGAATGACTGCCTTGGCCTTGCAATGTATGAGTGCAGGGGTGATCTCATTTATGTTGATTAAAGTCTTCGCACCAGGTTTTTATGCACAGCAAGATACCAAAACACCTGTCCGTGTTGGTTTAATGGCGGTTGCAGCCAATGCCATTTTAAACGTGGTGTTTATTGGCTTTTTTAAATTGATTGATTGGCATGCCGAGCATATGGCACTGGCATTGGCATCTTCAGGTTCTGCTTTGGTCAATGCGGGGATGTTATATTTCTATTTGCATAAACGTAATATTTATCGTTTTGGTGCGCATTGGAAGAAATTGGTATTTCAATATGCGGTTGCCAATATCGCCATGATTGCAGCCTTGTGGTACGGTTTAACCTGGTATCAAGGCGATATTTCGCAATGGCTACGTATTGCTGAAGTGATTGGCTTGTGTGTCATTGGTGTCGTTGCTTATGCACTAGGATTATTGGCCACGGGTTTCCGACCAAGACACTTAAAACCTTAAATGATATTGATTTAAAAAATTAAACCCTCCATGTGGAGGGTTTTTTTATTATTTCACTTCAAGTAATTCAATATCAAAAATTAAGGTGCTGTTGGGCCCAATCGCATCGCCAGAACCGACATCACCATAAGCGAGATTTGCGGGAATAAAGAAACGGCTTTTGCCACCTTCCTTCATGGTTTGAACACCCTCAGTCCAACCTGAGATGACCTGACTCAGCTTGAACTCAAGTGGATGGTTACGTGCAATTGAACTGTCGAACACGGTGCCATCCAGTAAACGGCCTTCATAGTTTACTTTAACCGTTGACGTCGCTTTGGGTGATTTACCTTGACCTTGCTGTAACACTTGATACTGCAAACCTGATTTGGTTGTGACAATATCTGCTTTCTTGCCATTTTCAGCTAAGAAGGCTTTGCCTGCTTGATCATTTATTTGTGCTTGTTCTTGAAACTCAACCAGTTGTTTGGCCTCTAGGCGCTTTTTATATTGATTTAGAACTGTCGCCATTTCTTCATCGGTTAATGACGCTGCTTTCCCTTGAATGGCTTCTTGCAAACCTTGTACAAAGGTTTCGATATTTAAATCTTTTAAGGTTTCGGCATTGCCACGCCCCATAAGATAACCGTAGCTATAGCCCAATTGATCTTTTTGTGAGCTCTTTTGTGTAATGGGTGCAGCCTGAACCGTTCCGAGGGTTGCAGTAATTAAAATGAGCGCTAATCTTTTCATTATTTCTTCCAAAAATAAAGGAGAGCACAGGCTCTACTTGAATCACTGACGAACAGCGATTAATTCTACATCAAAAATTAAGATGCTATTGGGTGGGATCGAAGCAACCCCTTGTTCACCGTAACCTAAGTTCGCAGGAATATAAAGTGTTGCCTTACCGCCTTCTTTCATCAACTGTAAGCCTTCAGTCCAACCGGCAATGACTTGATTCAGTGGAAATTCAATCGGTTCACCTCGCTCATAAGAACTATCAAAGACAGTTCCATCGATCAGTTGACCTTTATAATTTACTTTGACAGTAGAACTTAGCTGAGGTGACTGGCCTTTACCCACTTGCGTCATTTTATACTGTAAGCCTGATGCTGTCGTTTTGACGCCTTCTTTTTTAGCATTCTCTGCAAAAAACCGTTGACTAACGACTTCTGCCTGCTTAGAAGCTTGGCGTTGTTGTTGTTCTAGGGTTTTTTGGAATTCAGAATAAGCGACTTTTAATTCCTCATCGGTATAAGTTGCAGGCTTTTTGGCATAGGCATCGCGTATCCCTTGAATAAAGGATTCTACATTTATTTCAGATGGTATTTGTTGTTTAATCTCATAACCTAAAGCATAGCTAATTTTATCAACAGGTGCTGCCTGAACGGTTCCGATGGCTGTACTAATTAAAATGAGCACTAATCTTTTCATTATTTTTTCCAAAAATAAGGAGAGCACAAGCTCTCCTTAAATCATTTACTTAACAGCGATTAATTCAACATCAAAAATTAGCGTGCTATTTGGTGGGATCGAACCAGGAACGCCTTGTTCACCGTAGCCTAAGTTTGCTGGAATATAGAATGTTGCCTTACCACCTTCTTTCATCAGTTGTAAGCCTTCCGTCCAACCCGGAATCACTTGATTGAGTGGGAATTCAACGGGCTCACCACGGTCATAAGAGCTATCAAACACTTTACCATCAGTGAGTTGGCCTTTGTAATGGACTTTTACAACAGACGTTGCAGCAGGTTGCTTACCTGTGCCTTCTTTGGTGATTTTATATTGTAAGCCAGAAGCTGTGGTTTTCACGCCTTCTTTTTTAGCATTTTCTGCTAAGAAACTATTGTTGGTCGCTTCTGCTTTTTTAGTCTCATTGGCTTGCTTTTGTTGGAGCTCTTTTTGGAATTCGACATAAGCCGCTTGTAACTCTTCTTCTGTGTATGCCGCAGGTTTTTGAGCATGTGCATCACGGAAGCCAGTAATAAACGCACTGGTTTCTAATTCAGGTGGGGTTTGTTTTGCGACTTCATAGCCTAATGCATAACTGATTTTTGCAACAGGTGCAGCATTTTTGTCAGCTTTAGCACCAAGTTCAGTTGTTGGGTTTTTAGTAGCATAGTAAACAGGAACTAGCGCTGCACCGCCTAAAACGGCTGCGACAACGAAAGGTAAAGCTTTACTCATGAGATGTCCCAAAGTGAGATTTTAATAAAAAATATACTCTTGATCTTAGCATGTATAAGCTTAGGCATTGAATAATTAACAGCAAAAATGCGTGAGTTTTTTATAAGATTTATGTGTTTAAGTATAAAAAAACCAGATCATGTGATCTGGTTTTCTAACAAGCAAATGGTGATTGGCTTAATCCTCTTTATGCGCTTTATACGCATATGAATAGTTATAACCGTAACCATATCCTGCACTTGAACGCTGGATATCATTCAGGATAAAGCCATTGACTTTCACATTGGCTTGCTCAAAGCGATTCAAACTCAGTTCAAGTTCCTTCATTTGCGACTTGGCATAACGCGCAACAAGTAAATTCACACCTGCATATTGAGAAATAATAATACCATCTGTGACTGCTAACACAGGTGGAGTATCAATAATGATATGATCATATTGTTGGCTGAGTTGCTCCAATAAGGCTTTAAATTGTTCTGAACCGAGCATTTCAGATGGATTGGTTGGGCTTTTACCTCGTGTAATCACATTTAAACCAACCACATCCGTTTGGTGGATGACTTGGTTTAAATCAGCAAGATGACTTAAATACTCAGACAAACCTGGTTTTACATCTATATTAAAATATTTATGCATATAGCCACGACGCATATCCGCATCGATCAGTAAGACTTTTTTATTACTTTGAGCAAAAATTGTGGCTAGGTTGGTTGAGATAAACGATTTACCAACTTCAGGCGAAGGGCCTGCAATCATAATGATATTATTTTTAGCACTTGCTAAGGCGAAATGAATCGCGGTTCGAATACTACGTAAGCTTTCAACAGCAATATCATCACTATGTTTAACAGCAAGAATAGGAATAGATTTCTTTTTCTTTAAAATGTTGATACGTGTTTCTTGAACGGGTGAACGCGGTACAGTGGCATAAACTGGAAGATCAAACTCACTCTCAATTTGAGTTGAATCTTTTACGCCTGTGCGCAACATATTACGTATTAGAGCAATTAAGACCCCAATAAAACCACCAGCCAAAATGGCAAGAATCAAAACCAGGAGTTTTTTCGGTTTAATTGGTTCAACGGGCTGAATTGCGGTATCGACAATACGAACATTACCAATCTCACCTGCTTTGGCAATACGCAGTTGTTGGTAGGAGTTTAACAATGCAGTGTAGAGTTGGGTTTTGACTTCAACTTCACGATACAGTTGTAGATATTGTCTTTGCACATCTGGCAATTGTTTTAAGGTATTGTTTAATTCAGCGATTTGTTTATTTAATGCAGTAATTTGAGCATTGATTTCACGCATTGCCGGATGTTGGGCTGTGTACTTGGCTGCGAGGTCTGCTTGTTGTTGTTGTAATTCAATTTTTTTGGTTTCTAAGGCAATACTTTGGGTCAGATACAGTTCAGACTCTTTGGTGACATCGACAGTATTATATTGTTGACGGAATTTATTGAAGACACGCTCGGCATCATCCAGTTGCTTTTTAAGCTCAGGGAGCTGTTCATCAAGAAATTTTAAAGTTTGTGCTGACTCAGCTGAACGACGTTCAATGTTTTGTGCGCTATAGGTCACTAAGATTGCATTTAAGACTTTGGTGATATGCTCTTGATCTTGTCCTTGATAGCTGAGACCTAAAATACCAGTGAGTTTTCCTCTTTCTGCAACGGAATAGTTAGAACTTAGTGTATCAACAGCCGCAGGCATAGATAAATTTTTAATATTATAGGCTGTATCTAATAATTGATCCTTTGTAAAAATGCCAACTTTCCATGTGCCTTTAGCCCCCATGACTTGATTTAACTGATTAAGGGGGACTGTTAGGATGACCTCTTCAGTTTTAGGGTCGGTTAAACGTAAAGACTGTTTATCAAAATTCAGAGAGAGTTGCTTGTCGAGGTAATAAGAAGGCACTTCAAATTGACGGATTTCAAAGCTTTTGAGACCATCGTTAAATATCACTGAGTTTTTTGTATAGTTCGTTTGATAATCTGTATTGTTTAATAAACGATGACTAAGAGTGTCTTCGGTACTCGAAATTTCAATATTAAGATGTAAATCTTTAATAACCGACCCTAAAACCAGACGAGATTTTAAAATTTCAATTTCAGCTTGAGCTGGTGATTTTTGCTCAATCATTTGAGAAAGATCACCTAAAAGAGCAGCGGATGCTCCTTTACTGTCTTCAACCTGCACTAAAGCATCAACAGAATAGGTGTCTGGTGTAACACGGAGATACAGTAAAGCGATGACTAAGCTTAGAATAATACACAATGCAACGAGCTTCCACTGCGCGATGAGGGCAAAGAACAGCTCTTTGAGGTCAATGGTATCTTCAGTATTGGTATTTTGGCTCATAATCTTAATCTAAAAAGTTAAATATAATTTTTCCAGTCAGTAACGCACTGTTGAATTAGTTGACAGGTATTATCAAAAAAAACTTGATCGTGTTGGTAGGGGTCAGGGACGTTTTTATTTTGCCAATGCCCAAGCCGAAACACTTTCCCTTTTGCAAATGGCCATGTTTGCTCAATATGCTTTTGTTGATTGTTGCTCATCACTAAAATCAGATCTGCCTGTTTCAGCAGTTCTGCATTGAGTTTCTTTGCAATATGTGGACTCATATCAATATTTAAGCGCTGCATACACAGTTGTGCCTTGTCATCGGCGGCATGTCCAATCAACCCAGAAATACCTGCAGATTCAATCTGCATTTCTGGGTATTGTCGTTTAAGTAGATATTCCGCCATTGGGCTGCGGCAAATGTTACCGACACAAACAACCAGAATTGTTTTAATATCCATTTTAATTATTGTCCCAAACGGTCTATGTTATATAACGCACTAGAGAAAGGAACAACTTGGTTGATCACACGCTGCCAACGAGTTAGGCCTGTTGCATCGACATAAACAATATCATTACTACGCAGTCTAAATTGATTGGCCAGACCAAAGTCGCCCAGACTCATTAAGTTTAAATGATAGAGTTCGGTATGACGATCATTAGGATTGGTTCTTAACACATAGATGCGGCTAGCACTAGCAGAGTTTGGGTTTAAGCCCAAGCTTTCACCTAAGGCATCGCTGAGGGTCATGCCTTGATCGCGCATAGGTAAAGCCTGATTTTTACCTGATTCACCCATCACATAGATTTTTTGATTTTCTCTAGGACTGACATAAATCGTATCATTCGGCTGTACCAGTAATTTGTGCAGGGAGTAGCCCGATTTTTCGAGTGCAATGGTATTGAGGTCATAAGTGATACCATTGCGAATCAGTTGAATAAAGGTATTATCGCCTTTATCTGTCACGCCACCCGCCATGCCCAAGGCGGTATAGATACTAATAGGTTGATCATTGAGGAAGAACTGTCCGCCTTTAAGTACACTGCCTTGGACCGAATAGCGTTGCCCTTGATAAGACAGTACACGTACAATCACATCAGGATTTTTAAGGTACTGAGCAAATTGGCTACGCAGGTCATTATTCAACTGAGCCAATGTTTTCCCCGATGCTTTATAGCGACCCACTAAGGGGATTTGTACAAAACCGTTATAGTCAATCGGATAGCCATTGGCCTGAATCGATTGATCGTTGGTCAGGTTATTGACTGGCGGCGTAATTTCAGGATAAGCCCACAGTTGAATCGAGAGTACATCACCAGGACTCAAGCGATAAGCGAGTTGTTGTTGTTTAAAAAGCGTCGAGTAATTATTTCGATAATCAATTTGAGCGGGTTGAATCGCTGGTAGATTGTCTTGGGTAATTTTTATAACATTAACATTGGTTCCTTGGTCGGTAGTGTATACGCCTTCACTCGGAATATCATGTGTTTGCAAGCCTGAAGTCACAGCACAAGCTGTCGCACTAAGACTAATCGCAAGAATGGAAAAAAGTTGGTAATGCTTCACACTCGACCCTTGAATAGTTATATCTGTTGTCACACAACAACATATCTTTGGACTTAGAATTCGGCTCATTCTAGCTGAAAAAGTTTAAAAAAGCACAGAAGAATCATTTCGGTTTGTAGGTTTAGTATTACTAAACTGATAGCTATAAGTAGAAACACATTCATCATACAATTGAAATGCGGCATTCATAAAAAATTTGCTATAGTACGCACGATGATGAATATGCGACATTAAAGGCTGAAACAATTATTTTGATCCAGAGAAAAGCTGTATTAGAGTAGTGGCTACTTAACATACAGCATGTTGAGATTATGAAGATATAGTAATTATTGCTTTTATGGCATATAGGGTTGCCAAGCTATTTTTATTATGACGACATCAAAATATGGATTGTTCTGCCCTTAAAAAAGCAAGTTATATACTCACTAGGGATGATGACAGGTGATTAAGAAGTAATATTACTGGCTATAAGTTGATTGTACGATTTGTAAAAGCCTGTACACAAACAGAGATGGGTAAAAAAGCGATATATTCTGTGAATTGAACTTGAAGCGTGTTTTAAACGGGTTTGAAACACATGCTCGGTTCTGATTTAGTTAATTAATAATTCAATTGTTTGAAAATGAGGAAGAGATGTTACAAGATTCAACAATACTGGTAACAGGTGGAACAGGTTCTTTTGGTAATACATTTATCCCAATGACATTGGCGAAGTATAACCCTAAAAAAATAATTATTTTTTCTCGCGATGAAATGAAGCAATGGGAAATGGCGAAGAAATTCAAAGATGATAGCCGTGTTCGTTTTTTCATTGGCGATGTTCGCGATAAAGAGCGTTTATATCGCGCATTAGATGGTGTGGACTATGTTGTGCATGCTGCTGCTACAAAAATCGTCCCTACGGCTGAATATAATCCTTTCGAATGTATTAAAACAAACATCAATGGTGCCATGAACCTTATTGATGCTTGTATTGATAAAAATGTAAAAGGTGTCGTGGCTCTTTCAACAGATAAGGCAAGTAGCCCAATTAACTTGTATGGTGCAACAAAACTTGCATCTGACAAACTATTTGTTGCTGGTAATGCATATTCTGGTGAACATGGCACGAAATTTTCAGTGGTTCGTTATGGGAATGTCATGGGCTCTCGTGGGTCTGTGATTCCTTTCTTTATGTCAATTAAAGATAAGGGTGTATTGCCAATTACTGATGATCGTATGACGCGCTTTATGATCTCGTTAGAGCAGGGTGTAGAGCTTGTTTGGCACGCATTTGAAGACATGGTTGGGGGAGAGATTTATGTGAAAAAAATTCCTTCAATGAAAGTCACTGAACTTGCTAGCGTTGTTGCACCAGAAGCGAAACAAGAAGTTGTCGGCATTCGACCTGGTGAAAAACTACATGAGCAAATGATTAGTGTTGAAGACGCTTATTATACTTATGAGTATCCAGAACATTATAAAATCTTACCAGTGATTAATGACTGGGCTGAAACACAAGAGCGTATTAAAGACGGTAAACGCGTTCCAGAAGGTTTCCATTATTCTAGCGATAACAATACTGAATGGATGAGCCCAGAAGATTTGCAAAACTGGTTAGTTCAAAATGCTGAGAAAGTAGGAAATATCTAATATGTTTATCCCTTATGGCAGACAAAATATAAATCAGGCTGATGTTGATGCAGTTGTTCAGGTTCTTCAATCTGATTTCTTAACACAAGGACCACAAGTTCCTTTGTTTGAAAAGTCAATCGCAGAATTAGTTGGGGCGAAACATGCCTTTGCTATGAATAGTGCGACATCAGCTTTGCATGTGGCTTGTTTGGCTTTGGGATTAAAACAAGGAGATGTCCTTTGGACATCTCCTATTACTTTTGTTGCATCGGCAAATTGTGCTTTGTACTGTGGAGCCGATGTTGATTTTGTAGATATAGACCCAGATACGTATAATCTTTCAGTGACTGCTTTAAAAGCAAAGCTGGAGCTTGCAAAACAAAATAATAAACTACCCAAAATCGTAGTGCCTGTGCATTTGTGTGGGCAATCCTGCGATATGGAAAAGATTCATGCGCTCTCGTTAGAGTATGGATTTAGTATTATTGAAGATGCCTCTCATGCGATTGGTGGTAAGTATAAAGACCAGTATATTGGTTCTAATCAATATTCTGATATTACGATTTTCAGCTTCCATCCAGTTAAAATTATTACAACTGCAGAAGGTGGAATGGCACTGACCAATAATGACGAATTGGCGAAGAAAATTGACTTGTTGCGAAGCCATGGTGTTACAAGAAACACTGAGTTTATGACGAAGCCTTCAGAAGGTCCTTGGTACTATCAACAGGTTGAGCTGGGTTACAATTATCGCATGACTGAATTACAGGCAGCGTTGGGCGTTACACAGTTGGCTCGCTTAGAAACGTTTGTTGCTAAGCGACACGAGATTGCTAAAAAATACAATGAATTATTTAAAGATTTACCTTTAATCACACCGTATCAATTACCAGACACATATTCTGGATTGCATTTATATGTAATTCGTTTAATGCAAACAGAGTTAAGTAAAGGCCGTAAAGAAATCTTTGAAGCATTGCGAGAAAAGGGTATCGGCGTAAATGTTCATTACATTCCTGTCCATGTTCAACCTTATTATGCGCAGTTAGGCTTTAAGCAAGGCGATTTCCCAGAAGCAGAAGCTTATTATGAAACAGCAATTAGTTTACCGATGTTTCCTGATTTGAATGATGAGCAAATCCAGTATATCTACCAAACACTAAAAGAGGTTTTGGTATAACAATGCAACTGGCTGTTATTCCTGCACGAGGTGGAAGCAAAAGAATCCCTCGTAAAAACATTAAAGACTTTTATGGTAAGCCGATGATCGCATGGTCTATAGAGGCGGCATTGAAAAGTGAATGTTTTGATGAGGTGTGGGTTTCAACTGATGATGAGGAAATTGCTGATATTGCAAGACAATATGGAGCAAAAATTCCATTCATGCGGCCTGCTCATTTGTCCGATGATTTTGCAACAACTGCTGATGTCATGCAGCATGCAACACACGCTTTTGCACAATTGCAGGGACAACGACCAGATTATGTCTGTTGCCTATATGCAACAGCACCATTTGTACAAACAGATGATTTGAAAACTGGGCTCAAGTTGTTGCAAAACCATCCGCTAGATTATGCATTTAGTGCAACAACATTTGCGTTTCCGATTCAAAGAGCAATTAAATTAAATCAAGATGGAAATGTTGAAATGTTCCAGCCTGAAAACTTTAATAAACGCTCTCAAGATTTGGAAGAGGCATGGCATGATGCTGGCCAGTTTTATTGGGGAACTGCACAGGCATGGTTAGACAAGTCTGTAATTTTCTCTAATAGATCAAGAATTGTTGAATTATCTAGAACACGAGTTCAGGATATTGATACTCCAGATGACTGGCATCGTGCAGAGTTGATGGCACAATTATTATTAGACGTATAAACGATGAAGTTTTGTTTTCGAGCTGATGCATCTTTACAAATAGGTTCAGGGCATGTGGTACGTTGTTTAACGATAGCAGACGCTTTGGCTAGACATGGACACGAGGCCTATTTTATATGTCGCGAGCATCACGGTAATTTAATTGAGTTTGTTAGACAACGTGGTTATGCCGTCTATACCTTAGCTGAACCTGTGCTTAATACCAGTTCTGAGTTGTCCGAATACCAACGCTGGTTAGGGGTAACAGAACAAAAAGATGCTCAAGAAACATTAGCAATTTTAACTGAACAGCCTGTAGATTGGATTATTGTTGATCATTATGCTTTGTCCGCAGTATGGCAACAAGTTGTTCGTCCGCTAGCTAAACGCATTGTCGTTATTGATGATTTGGCAAATCGTTTACATGATGCTGATATCATTTTGGATTGTGGCTTAGCAAATACATCTTCAGATTATGAGAAATTAAATAACCGTAAAGGCCATTATTTAATGGGGCCACGCTATGCTTTATTGCGCCCCGAATTTCGTAGCAAACGATTATGGCTAGAGCAGCATCCAAAAACCTATCACCATGATAAGTTAAAAATTTTGGTGAATTTAGGTGGAATAGATAAAGATAACTTAACAGGCAGCGTGTTGGACGTTTTATCACGTAGTCCACAGCAACAGCATTTATCTATTACTGTCGTCATGGGGGTAAATGCACCTTGGAAAGAGTCTATTCTGGAGCAATCAAAGAATTTACCATTCAGCAATCATATTTTGATTAATGCCAATAATATGGCAGATTTAATGCTTGAGCATGATTTAGCAATAGGTGCTGCTGGTAGTACAGCTTGGGAGCGAAGCTGTTTAGGCCTGCCTACAATTATGATTTGTATGGCAGATAATCAGAAAATGATAGCAAAATATTTACATGATCTAGGGGTAACGATCTCCCTAGATCAAACAGAAATTGATGCAAAGCTATTACAGATATTACAACAGCTTGATCAAGAACGATTGCAACTCATGCATCAAAAAGCCTTAGCTATTACGGATGGTATTGGTGCAGATTTATTGTTGCAAATCATTTTTTCTGAGGAATTTAATGCATGTTAGATCTAAAAGATGCACAGCTCAGAGTATTGAGTGATGATGATCTGGAAATGGTACTGCAATGGCGTAACCATGATGATATTCGCAAGTGGATGGTTAACTCGGATGTAATTACTTTAAGTGACCATCTTGCTTGGTTTGAGAGAAATAAGAATAGAGCTGACCGCTTGTTCTATATTTTTGAATATCAGCAGCGACCGCAAGGCTACATCTCTTTTGTTGCTATTCCAAATAGTACGGCATATGAGTGGGGCTTCTATGTGAAACCTGATGCAGAAAAGGGAATGGGGCATTTATTAGGGAGCGCTGCATTAACCCTTGCATTTGAGGAGCTTGGACTCGATAAGATTTTTGGTCAGGTTTTGGCATTTAATGAAAAATCATTAAGTTTCCATAAAAAAATGGGTTTTGTCCAAGAGGGTTTGTTGAGAAAGCATTTCAAAGATCATCGAGGCACATTTGATATATATCAGTTTGGTTTGCTACAAGCAGAATGGTTAGAGGATAAATGAAATGAGCAAAAAAATTACAATTAATAATCGTGATATTGGTACAGGCTTTCCACCGTATATTATTGCTGAGCTTTCTGCAAATCATAACGGTAGCTTAGATACGGCACTCAAAATTATTGAAGAAGCCAAGCGCTGTGGTGCCGATGCGATTAAATTACAAACTTATAGCGCAGATACCATCACACTAAATAGCCAAACTGAAGAGTTTATGATTCGTGGTGGTTTATGGGATGGCCAGTCTTTATATGAACTTTATCAAAAAGCTCAAATGCCATGGGAATGGCACAAGCCACTTTTTGAGCATGCACGTGCTTTAGATATCACGATTTTTAGTTCCCCATTTGATAAAACAGCAGTAGATTTACTTGAAGATCTGAATGCCCCTGCATATAAAATTGCTTCTTTTGAAGCGGTAGACTTGCCATTAATTAAATATGTGGCTTCGACAGGGAAGCCAATGATTATTTCGACTGGAATGGCAGACAAAGATGAGATCGGTGAGGCAATTCAAGCTGCTTATGATGGTGGTTGTAAGGAGCTTGTGGTTCTACACTGTGTAAGCGGTTATCCTGCACCTGCAGAAGATTATAATCTATACACCATGGTCGATATGGCAAAATCTTTTAATGTGCCAGTCGGACTTTCTGACCATACACTAGATAATACGACTGCAATTACGTCTGTTGCTTTGGGTGCATGTCTCATCGAAAAGCATTTTACGCTAGATCGTAAAGGGGGCGGGCCAGATGATAGTTTCTCTTTAGAGCCAAAAGAACTACAGCAGTTGTGTCAAGGTGCTAAAACGGCTTGGCAAGCACTGGGCAATGTAGATTACGGTAGAAAGTCTAGTGAACAAGGAAATGCTCAATTTAGACGTTCACTTTATTTTGTCAAAGATTTAAAAGCTGGCGATATTATTGATGAATCTTGCATTCGTAGTGTACGACCTGGTTATGGTTTACCACCAAAATTTTATGATGAACTTTTAGGAAAAAGAGTTAATCAAGATATTTCAAAAAATACAGCTACAAGTTTTGATTGTATTGATAGATGAAAAAACATTTATTATCCATATTTAATCTAGCAGTACGAGGATTAAATTTAGCCAGTAAATTTATTTTAATTGTTTTTCTGGCTAAATTTTTAACAGTTGCAGAGCTAGGATTATATGGGTTGATTGCTGCGACAATTAATTTTGCTATGTATTTTATCGGGCTTGATTTTTATGTTTACAGCAATCGAGAACTACTGAAAAGTTCAGATACTCAAAGAAATACTATTGTGAGTAGTCATGCACAACTGCTATGTTTTGCTTATCTATTTGCTTTACCTACTTTGTCTATTATTTTCTTTAAAGATTTTTTGTCACTGGAATACCTTATTTCATTTTATGGACTAATTATACTTGAGCATTTAAATCAAGAGTTTACGCGTTTATTAATTGTGTTGAAAAAACCAATTAGCTCTAATTTGCTGTTGTTTGTACGCTCTGGTGGTTGGAGTTTTATTATAATTCTCATGCATTTTTTGCATGTTAATTTAACTTTAATGGATGTTTTAAATGTTTGGATAATTGCTGAAGTATTATGTTTTGTATTAAGCATTATTCTGCTTTATCGAGAGCAGGTTCGTCTTTACTTATTTCAACAAGTGAATTGGAGCTGGATCTGGAAGGGGCTAAAAATTTGCTTGCCTTTTATGCTAGGTACTTTGGCTGTACGCGCAATATTTACTGGTGATCGCTACATACTAGAATATTTTTATGACGCTAATATTTTAGCAGCGTATGTCTTTTTTGCTTCGTTAGCTGCTGCAACAATGAGTTTTATGGATGCAGCAGTTTTTTCATTTGATTACCCTGAACTAGTGAGATCAATGAATACACGAGACAATAAGCATAGGGAACTTATAAAGAAACTATATAAAAAAGTAGCGTTTTTATTGGTTTTGATTAATTTTAGCGCATATATTTTTATTGATTTATTGTTGAAGCTAATTGGAAAAGATATTTTTAATTCTTATCTAAATTACTTTTATTTGTTAATGTTAGTGCAGGTCTTATATGCTTTTAGCATGATCCCTCATTATATTCTATATGCCTTGGATGCAGATAAGCCTATTATTGTAACTCAAATATCTAGTTTAGTTATCTTTCTTTTATTCTGTTTTGGTCTGATTGGATTGTTGCGGGAAGATTATGGGATATTTGTTGCACTATTAGTTTCATTCTCTTTCTTGTTTTTGTCGAAATATATCTATTCTTGGAGATTGTTAAAGAGATATGAACATTCTTATTCTAGTTAATCCCGCGAAAAATTATAAATATTTTTTCTATAATGTTGCTAAATCGTTGGTGGATTTAGGTCATAGTGTATATTACGCATATGATACGGAAAAAAATAAAATTTTATTTCCAATTCCTGAAATAGATGAATCCTCTAACAGTTACTTTTTCGACGTTTTTTTTAAAAATAGTCAAGAAGAAAGCTTTCAATCTAATGGTGAGTTTCTTTTTGATTGTACTTGGGGGGAGTATTTTTATTCAGATTTTGATCGATTTTTAACTCATGGTTATAATTTGGAAAAAGATGCTGAAGAGTGGGTAAAGATCCGTAAAAAGATGGATAGTTTTTTTTATAAAATTATAACAGAAAAAAATATCGACCTCGTGTTGTATGAAAATATTTCCAATAGTTTTGAGTACTCAGCATATAGAGTAGCTCAAACGTTAGGTAAAAAGTATTTTGGTTTAATTGCATCACGTATACCTGGACGTTATGAAATTCAAACTTCTATTATTGATGATTTATTAGTAGATTTAGAGCAGGTGAAGAAAAAGCCGCTTACAGAAGAAGAAATAAGTTGGTATAAAGATTATAAATCTAATATTAATAAAATCGAACCCGACTATATGAAACAAAATGGTTTAGATAATGTTTCTTTGTTGAATAAGGTGAGTTCTAATATTTTTTATAAAATTCTCAGGTCTATAAAAGCTGATATTAAATATGGAGCAAGCTCAGATTATGCTAGTGGGCTTCTGTTTTTGAGAATTTTGTCGGCTTTGAAAGTTGCTATAAATAGAAGATTAAACCATAAAAAAACAAAAAAATACTTTTTGAAGGTGAGTGAGGTTAATGATATTAAACAGCAACATAGGTTTTATGTCTATCCTATGCACTATCATCCTGAATCATCAACGTCAGTATTAGCCCCTCAATATACGAATGAGTATCACAATATATTAAATATTTCTAATAATTTGCCGTTTGGGCAATATTTGTATGTGAAAGATCATAGAAGTGCTATAGGCTTAAACTCCGATGAGTTTTATCGAAAAATTTCAGCATTGCCTGCAGTTAGATTAATTCCCGCAGAGTATAACATTAAGGATTTAATAAAATATTCTGCTGGTGTGATTACGGTTAATAGTACTGCTGGTTATGAAGCTCTTATCTTAGGTAAGCCTGTATATTTATTAGGAAATGTTTTCTATCAAAATTTTTCTAATGTTGCTCGTCTAGAAAATTTTGATAGTCTTAAATCTTGTTTAGAAAACCCCACTGCTTTTACAGAGAGCGTGGCAGATATTGTTGCTTATAGACGTGTAACCTATGAGGGGATTCTTAACTTTAATATGGTTGAGTACGATAAGAATAAACATTTCTTTGATCAACTTTCAAAAAATATAGAAGAAAAGATGTCAATATGAATTTGCTAATAATATCTATTCTGACTTTTATATTGTTGGGAATAAACATTTCTATTTCTAATGAAGTGCCAACTATGCGTATTTATGTTGATTATTTTTCAATAATTATATTGGTATGCTGGTTTGTAGCTGTGGTTAAGAGAGTTAAAGTTCCATTTTTATCTAATATTTATTTCTGTTTAACTGTCTTAACTACAGTCTGTATTTCTATAATTTTAGAGCACGGCATTTTTCTTACGGAAATCCAAGAAATTACATACAGAACTGGTCTGCCTACACGGGCTGCAATGCAAGTCTTTCTTTTATTTGGAGGACTTTTTTTGGGGTATTCTTGTCTTGATAGGTATATTAGAAAAATCGAGTTTTTTAGGTTTGACTCTTATTCTAATTTTTTAATAGAAAGATCTTTTGTTGCAGTAGTTATTATAAGTTTCTTGACGCTATTAGGTATTTTTTTAATTTATGGTTTCCCTTTTTTAATGAGTTTACATCGGCAGAATTATTGGGCATCTTATGCTCCTGAATGGGGGGCTACATTAGTTAATGCAATAATTCAATTTAACCTTGGATTGGGGTATTTGTTCTATAAGAAAAAATCAAAAATATATCTAAATTTAATGTTAATATCTATTTTTGTTCTTTTTTGCGCTGGTGTTCGATTTACTGGAATAATAACAACCCTATTTTTGTTTTTCACCCCCTTTATTGTCTTAAATGCAAACTCAGTTAGGCTTCTTAATAAGAAAGTAATAGTTGCATCAGGTTTTATTCTTAGTTTTGTTGTGGTTGGGATTTTTCTAGGGTTCCAAAGCTTAGATGATGTTTCAACATCTGAAAGATTTTTTACTCGTGTAAGCTTGCAACCACAGATGTGGTGGATTACTGATTTAAATTCCTCTGTTTTTCCACGTGATATATATTTAGCTTTTGTTCATTATTTAGGTTTTGGAGCCGAACCAAAATCAGTTGGTCCATATTTTTTTATGTATCAATTTGCACCTACATATGTTGCTGAAAGTTTATTTGAAACTGGAAGTACTTTTACATCAGTTGGTGTTTTTAATCATGTGTATTTTTTTGGTTATTTTCTTGGTGGCCTATTAAATTTCATATACGGATTAGTTTTAGCTTTTTGTACTTGGCTGTTTGTTAGTTCTGTTAGATCTAATAATTTAATAATTGTTCTGCTAGTTTTTAGGCTAATGTATACTATGCAGATTGTTATTGTTTCTGCTACAAATTACCAATTATTTACTTTTAAATACCTTTTATTCCTGTTGGTAATCATGCTTTTAATAGTGCTGTCTATGCGGAAAAATGTATAAGGTGTTATATGTTTAATGGTTTTTTCTTCTCAGTATTGGCCTCTTTATATCATAAAGAGAATCCTGTTTATTTAGATAGTTGTTTGAAAAGCATTTGGGATAATCAAAATTTAAAACCAAATGAAATTGTATTAGTACTTGATGGTCCCATAGGTGGAGAACTTACTGCTTGCGTACAAAATTGGCAGTCAAAAATTGGTGAGACGCTAAAAATTATCGCACTCCCTCAAAATGTTGGACTTGGAAAAGCATTAAATGAAGGTTTAAAACATTGTAGTTACGATTGGGTCTTTCGTATGGATACGGACGACATCTGTACCGCTGATCGTTTTGAAAAGCAGGCGGCTTTCATACAACAGCATCCAGATGTAGTATTGTTTAGTGGGCAGGTGATGGAATTTGATCAGGATATCTCTGATGCCAATGTTTTGAAAGCTGTACCACAAACTTATGAAGAAATTAAAGAATTTGCAAAAAAACGATGCCCTTTTAACCATATGACTGTTGCTTACAAACGTGAAGTTATTTTAGCTCTTGGTGGATACCAACATCACTTGTTCATGGAGGACTACAACTTATGGTTGCGTGTGATCGGTAACAATCATAAAGTGGCGAACTTGCCAGATGTTCTGCTATATGCTCGTGTTGGCAATGGTATGCATGCACGTCGTAAAGGTTTCGAATATATTAAAAGTGAAAAACAGTTACTAGATTTAAAGAAACAGCTAAAGTTACAAAATCCTCTATATGCTAACATGCTGTTCTTGGTAAGGTCTGCATTTAGGCTGTTGCCAGCAAATATGCTAGGGAAAATTTATAATAGCTTTCTTCGTAAAGATATTAAAAAATGAGTGAATGAAAATATGAAGCGCTTAGTCGACATAGTTATCTCTTTAATAGCTTTAGTAGTGTTGTCGCCAATATTTATAATTGTAGCTTTTAAGGTACGTAAGAATCTAGGATCTCCAATATTCTTTTATCAAGAAAGACCTGGGAAGGACGGAAAATTATTTAAAATGATCAAGTTCCGTTCAATGAAGGATGCTTTTGATGCAGAAGGAAATCCATTACCTGACGAAGCTCGTATAACACCGTTTGGTCAAAAACTACGTTCAACCAGTCTAGATGAAATGCCGCAGCTACTGAATGTATTAAAAGGCGACATGAGTGTGGTCGGACCTCGTCCAATGCTCAAAGATTTTGTTGAACTATATTCCCCAGAACAAGCACGTCGCTTAGAAGTCCGTCCTGGAATGACAGGACTGGCTCAAGTGAGTGGGCGTAATGAACTGGATTATGAAGAACGATTCAAATGTGATGTGTGGTATGTTGATAATCACAATACTTGGGTTGACTTTAAATTGATGTTCCAGACCGTTAAAGTGATGTTGAGGAGAGAGGGAATTAATGCTCCTGGTCATGTTGGACCCTCACTGTTTAAGGGAAATGGATCTCAAGATAATGTTGACCAATCTGTGAAGTAACGATTTATTTTTTAAGTAATAATGATGATGATCAAAAAAGCAATTTTACCCGTCGCAGGTTTAGGTACCCGATTCCTACCAGCAAGCAAATCTATTCCAAAGGAAATGGTGACCGTTGTTGACCGTCCCGCAATTGAATATGTAGTTCGAGAGGCTGTTGAAGCAGGTATTGAACAAATTATTTTAGTGACGCACTCATCAAAGGCATCAATTGAAAATTATTTTGATCGTAATTTTGAGTTAGAAACAACCTTAGAGCAGAAAAAGAAGTTTGATCTGCTGAAAGAGATCACTGATATTTTACCAAAACATGTCAGTGTTATCAGTGTGCGCCAACCACAGCCTTTAGGTCTTGGGCATGCGGTATTGTGTGCTAAAGATATTGTAGGTGATGAGGCTTTTGCCGTGTTATTACCTGATGTTTTAGTTAAAAATCAGACTGCTGAGAATGATTTATCTCTGATGATTCAACGGTTTGATCAATCTCAGGCTGCACAGATTATGGTTGAGGCTGTGCCAGATCATTTGGTCGACCAGTATGGCATTGTAGATGTAGCTGTTTCTCCAAATGAAGGTGAAAGTATCGTCATGCAGGGTATTGTAGAGAAACCTGCAGTAGGTACCGCGCCTTCAAACTTGTCTGTTGTTGGTCGTTATATCCTACCTGCTCAGATTATGGAGCTGCTAGCACATACCCCACGTGGGGCGGGCAATGAAATTCAACTGACTGATGCGATTGCAGCATTACAGCAATCGGAAGCGGTTGAAGCGTATCGTATGAAGGGGCAGACCTTTGACTGTGGTAGTAAGCTGGGTTATCTAAAAGCTGTATTACACTATGGGATTGAACATCCAAAACTTGGCGAAGATTTTAAAAGCTTAATCAAAGAGCTGGCTCTCTAGATTGGGGGCAAATGTTTATGAAAGTTGCAATTTTTGGTAATACTTTATATGCAGGCGTCATGTCTGCATTATTGTCCGAATCTGGGCACTTTGTATATTGGTGTTCTCAACTTGATGGGAATGTGGAGGGGCAGCAATATTCATTTCATGATGAAAATGTCAGCCATCTTCTGGAAAAACAGCGGAACAGCGGTTTCTTAAGTTATCGTGAGTTGGATGGTATTCCGCTGGATATTGATGCCTATTTATTTAGTTTTAATCAGACTCAAGAACAGCAAGTTTTTCAACTACTGCAATCTTTAAAACAGCGCCCAATTATTCATCCGAAGTTAATGATCAATGCTTCAACTTTTGGTTTGCAGGGTACTGAGCGCTTTAAGCAAATTCTTTCTGAAGATGACTGGGTGTATTTGCCAGATACGATTCAGGAAGGGAATGCTTTACATAGTTTGACTCAGGCCAAACAGCTGATTGTGGGATGTACTCAAACCGATGTTCAGATTAAAGTCAAAGAACTGCTTCGCCCTTTTTTCCCTTTAGCGCAGCAATATCTGTTTATGCCAATTTTAGATGCCGAGTTTACCAAACTTAGTATCTCGGGCATGTTGGCGACACGAATTAGCTATATCAATGACTTGGCCGTGGTCGCTGAGAAACTCGGAATTGATATTGCTTCTGTTCGACAGGGCATGGCAGCGGATAACCGGATTGGCTCAGCTTACTTGGCGCCAGGTGCGGGTTTTGGTGGTGAAAATTTTTCTCATGATATTTTGACACTCTCCAATACCGTTGCAAATACTGGGGTAAAAAGCCAGTTGTTGGGTCAGGTCTGGGA
Organism: Acinetobacter sp. ESBL14; assembly: GCF_036668815.1. Taxonomy (NCBI): domain Bacteria; kingdom Pseudomonadati; phylum Pseudomonadota; class Gammaproteobacteria; order Moraxellales; family Moraxellaceae; genus Acinetobacter; species Acinetobacter sp. ESBL14. The sequence goes on along the minus strand of NZ_JAZEVS010000008.1, from coordinate 98,476 downwards.
AATTAATGAGCAACAGAAAGAAATCCTATTTCGTAAGCTATGGAATTATTACCATGGTGATTTACAAGGGAAATCTGTTGCGATTTGGGGAGCTTCTTTTAAGGAAAATACCTCAAGTATTCAGCAGTCCCCAATTCATCAAATGCTTGCAGCACTTTGGGCTCAAGGTGTAACGGTTCATCTGCATGATCCGCAAGCTTTAGATGAAATAAAACAGATGTATGGACAACGCGAGAATTTGATTCTTTGTGAAGATCAATATGATGCGGTCAAAAATGTGCATGGTCTTTGCGTGCTGACCGCATGGAAACAGTATTGGAGCCCAGAGTTTAAACAACTTGAGCAGCTCATGGCGCATCCGTTAATTTTGGATGGTCGTAATATTTATAATCCGGACTATGTTAAAGCACAAGGTTTTGCATATATGGGGGTGGGACGTTAATGATGGTAAAGCAGATTCAGCCCTTTGCAGTCAAGGAGCAGGTTTCAGTGCTTGAGCATTTGTCATCTTTAAAACAGCAATTTAAAGAGATCCATCTAAAAGCATTATTTGCAGAAGACTCAACACGATTTAAACGTTTTTCAGTTGAATATGATCAAATCGTTTTAGATTTTAGTAAGCATCGTATAGACCAGACGATTTTAAATGGTTTGGTGGATTTGGCTCAGGCGCAAGATTTAAAAGGCTGGATCAAAAAGCTCTTTTCATCTGAACCGATTAACTATACTGAACACCGCGCAGCGATGCATTGGGCTTTACGCTTACCACAATCGAGTTCAGATTTTACTGAAGTGAATCATCAGGTACAGCAGCAGCTAGAACGTATGTATGCTTTGGTGGATAAAATCCATGCAGGGCAGTATCGTGGTGCGACGGGTGAGGTGATTCAAGATGTAGTCAATATTGGTGTGGGTGGCTCTGATCTCGGCCCACTCATGGTGACGCATGCACTCTCCGACTTTAAGGTCGCGACCACAAAAGCTTTAGATGTGCATTTTGTTTCGACCATGGATGGCAGCCAGTTATCTGAGTTATTGCATCAACTCCGTCCTGAAACAACCTTATTTATTATCTCGTCAAAATCCTTTGGCACCATTGATACACTTTCCAATGCACAAACCGTGCGTCAATGGTTAGAAAAGGCATTGGGGCATAATGACAAGATTCTGCAAAATCATTTTATCGGGGTTTCGACTAAGCCTGACAAGATGACAGAGTGGGGCATTGCTGCTGATAAACAGCTGTTGTTATGGGATTGGGTCGGCGGTCGTTATTCACTGTGGTCATGTATTGGTTTACCAATTGCCCTGACCATTGGCGTTGAGGGATTTAAGCAACTGTTAGCAGGTGCTTATGCGATTGACCAGCATTTTCAATCCGCACCATTTCAGCAGAATATTCCTGTTTTGATGGGGCTTTTAGGTGCGTGGAATAACAATTTTCTGGATATCCAGACCCATGCAGTTTTACCGTATGATGGCCGTCTCAAATATTTCGCCGCTTATTTGCAGCAGCTTGAAATGGAATCTAATGGTAAATCGATTCAACGCAATGGAGAAAAGGTCAGTTCAGCCACTTGCCCAATTGTGTGGGGCGAGGTTGGGCCCAATGCACAGCATGCCTTTTATCAGTTGCTGCATCAAGGCACGCACTCCGTCAGTTGTGACTTTATTGCCCCTGTGAAACGCTATAATGCTAATCAGTTTACCTATGCTGAAAGTGCAGAGGCCTTGGCTGAGCAGCATCATTTGGCTTTATCCAACTGTTTAGCACAGTCGCGCCTGTTGGCTTTTGGGAATCAAGCCTTGGCAGCAGATGAACTGGAAGATTTACCAACGTATAAACAATATGAAGGCAATCAACCCAGCTCCACTATTTTACTCAAAGAGCTGAATCCTTATAGCTTAGGGATGCTGATTGCGATGTATGAACATAAGGTTTTTGTGCAGTCGGTATTGTGGAATATTAATCCCTTTGACCAATGGGGCGTTGAGAAAGGCAAAGAAATTGCCAATCAGCTGTTACCGATTTTGAACCGTGAACAGGATGATCTCTCTAAATTTGATGCATCAACACAAGGTTTGTTGAAAATATTATTAGGAAAAACAGATGGCTAAAATTTTAGTGACGGGTGGTGCGGGCTATATTGGCTCCCATACTTGTTTAGAGTTGCTTACTGCAGGTCACGAGGTGATTGTTTTCGATAACCTCTCAAACAGCTCAGATGAATCTTTAGGTCGAGTACAAGCATTAGCAAATAAAAGTTTGGTGTTTGTGCAGGGTGATATTCGCAATCAGGCTGAGTTAGATTCAGTTTTCCAAGACCATCAGATTGATGCGGTCATTCATTTTGCTGGTCTGAAAGCGGTTGGTGAAAGCCAGCAGATTCCATTGGCTTATTTTGATAATAATATTGCGGGTAGTATCCAGCTGGTCAAGGCGATGGAGCGCGCAGGTGTATTTAGCCTGGTATTCAGCTCATCTGCAACGGTTTATGACGAAGCCAATGTGTCGCCTTTGAATGAAGATATGCCAACGGGAATGCCAAATAACAATTATGGTTATACCAAACTTATCGTTGAGCAAATGCTGCAAAAACTTGCACAAGCAGATGCACGCTGGTCGATTGCTTTACTTCGTTATTTTAATCCTGTCGGCGCGCATAAAAGCGGTCAGATTGGTGAAGATCCGCAGGGGATTCCAAATAATCTCATGCCGTATGTCACACAGGTCGCAGTGGGCCGTCGTGAAAAATTGTCCATTTATGGCAATGATTATGACACTGTAGATGGTACTGGTGTTCGTGATTATATCCATGTGGTGGATCTGGCGAATGCTCATTTGTGTGCTTTGAATAATCGTTTATCTACACAAGGCTGTCGTGCTTGGAACATTGGCACGGGCAATGGCTCATCGGTATTACAAGTCAAAAATACCTTTGAGCAAATCAATGGTGTGCCTGTTGCGTTTGAATTTGCACCACGTCGTGCAGGTGATGTTGCCACTTCTTTTGCAGACAATACGCGTGCATTGAGCGAGCTCGGTTGGCAGCCTCAATATACCTTGGAAGATATGCTGGCGGATAGCTGGAATTGGCAGAAGCAGAATCCCAACGGCTTTAACTGAATGTTAAAGCAATAAAAAAGGAGCAATATGCTCCTTTTTTATTGGGCTGAATTAACCCTGAATTAACCCAGTTAATTCATCAACATAATGTTGCATCGGTTGCGGATTTTGATCGGCACGGCTTTCAATATTTAAACGCAGTAAAGGCTCGGTATTGGAAGCACGGACATTTAAACGCCATGCACCAAAATCAAGGCTCACCCCATCAGTACGGTCCACTTGCGGATTTTGATCGGCATAATGATCAAAGATCTTTTGTACGGTGGCTTGGGTATCTGCCACTTTAAAGTTGATTTCACCACTACACGGGAATTTGGCAATCATGTTTTCAACCAGCGTTGAGAGTGATTGGCCTGTTTCCGAGAGTAGGGCAATAGTCAGTAACCAAGGAATCATACCGCTATCGCAATAGGCAAAATCACGGAAATAGTGGTGCGCGCTCATTTCACCGCCGTACACGGCATTGTGTTCACGCATGACATCCTTAATAAATGCATGTCCAGATTTAGATTGTACTGCGATGCCGTGGTATTGATCGACGATGTCAAAGGTATTCCAGACCAAACGTGGGTCATGCACAATTTTTTCACCAGCCTGTTTGATCAGGAAGGCCTGTGCCAATAAACCAACGATGTAATAACCTTCGATAAATTGCCCTTTTTCATCAAACAGGAAGCAACGGTCAAAGTCGCCATCCCAGGCAATGCCCATATCGGCTTGATGCTGAAGTACGGCATCACGCGTACTGTCTCGGTTTTCAATGAGGATTGGGTTCGGGATACCATTCGGGAAAGTGCCATCTGCTTCATGGTGAATTTTAATGAACTCAACGGGAATGTTCAGTTGTTGGAATTTTTGTTCGATGGCATCAATCACATGACCTGCTGCACCGTTGCCTGCATTGACCACCAGTTTAAGCGGTTTAATTTTTTGTGGATCAATATAGGTCAGAAGGTGATCAATAAACTCAGGCAAAATATTATAGTTTTGCGTTGTGCCTTTTTGCGATACTTCGTTAAATTGGCCAGTTTCAGCCAATGCCTGAATTTCTTTTAATCCCGTTTCTGCGCTGATTGGACGTGCATTCTCACGCACCAATTTCATCCCGTTGTAATCCATTGGGTTGTGGCTGGCAGTCACTTCAATCCCACCTTGTACATCAAGATGGAAGGCAGCGAAATAGACTTCCTCAGTCCCTGTCATACCGAGATCAAGTACATTTACTCCTGCATCATTTAAACCCTGAATGGTTGACTGTTTTAGGCCTTCGCTACTTAAACGGATATCACAACCGATCACAACCGTTTTTGGTTGATAGATTTGTCCATAGGCACGACCAATGTTATAGGCAATCTCTTCATTCAGTTCTGTGCCGAGTTTGCCGCGAATATCGTAGGCTTTAAAGCAAGTCAGTTGCGTCATATTTTTCAATTCAATTGCTGTTTTGAGTTGTGAACAGATTATACAGATATCGTCTAAAAGTCATATTTATAGTTTTGTCTTTCGCGATTGGTAACCCGAAGTACACAAATGGAATACTGCTCGGGATATTTTTTATCAGACTTTAGTCGAATGCTGAAAGCCCACAGCAACAGAAAAGGGTTGATTTGATTTTAATTATTATTGGTCTTACCAATATTGGTGGGTGATTGGTGGTTGCGCCTGATAATTCATGTAATTAAGATAAACGACTTGTGTAAATGGATAAATTTTGCCAATAAAATTTATATTGGTCATACCAATATTCGTGATGATGTTTTGTCTCGAAGTGAAAACAAAATAGCGCCCAGCATTTCAAGGAGATGAGAATGCTTAATGTGTGGCAACAACTTTATGATCCTTTGAATAATATTTGGTTATCCAGTGCCGTTGCGCTGATTCCGATTATCTTCTTCTTTCTGGCTTTGGCGGTATTTCGTTTAAAGGGCAGTATTGCGGGGACCTGTACGGTCATTCTTGCCCTTGTCATCGCTTTAGTGTTTTATCAGATGCCAGTAGAAATGGCATTTGCTTCCGTGGTTTATGGCTTTTTTTATGGTTTATGGCCGATCTCTTGGATTATTATCGGGGCGGTGTTCCTGTATAAAATTTCGGTAAAAACGGGGCAGTTTGATGTGATTCGCTCCAGTATTTTATCGATTACTGAAGATCAGCGCCTACAGATGCTGTTGGTAGGTTTTGCCTTTGGGACCTTTTTAGAAGGTGCGGCAGGCTTTGGTGCCCCTGTTGCGATTACGGCAGCCCTGCTGGTTGGCTTGGGCTTTAAACCGCTATATGCGGCGGGCCTTTGTCTGATTGTGAATACGGCACCTGTGGCCTTTGGTGCCATGGGGATTCCGATTATTGTGGCGGGGCAGGTGTCGGGTGTCGATACCATGGAAATCAGCCAGATGGTCGGTCGCCAGTTGCCTTTTTTAACCATCATTGTGCTGTTCTGGATTATGGCGATCATGGATGGTTGGCGTGGCGTGAAAGAAACTTGGCCTGCGGTACTGGTCGGTGGTAGTGCCTTTGCGATTGCACAATATCTGACCTCGAACTTTTTGGGACCCGAACTGCCTGATATTACCGCTGCAATTGCCTCATTGGTCAGTTTGACCTTGCTGTTCCGTGTCTGGAAACCGAAACATATTTTCCGTTTTGAAATGACTGATGAACAAGCAGCTAGCTATGCGGCCTCATCACAACAGCGTTATAGCATTGCTCAGATTGCCAAAGCATGGTCGCCGTTTATGATTTTGACGCTGATGGTGACGATTTGGAGTATCAAACCATTCAAGTCATTATTTGCCAAAGACGGTGCCTTGGCGGATTGGATTTTTAAAATCGAAGTGCCTTATCTGCATAAGTTGGTGGAAAAAATGCCGCCGATTGTGTCTGAAACCACGGCCTATGAAGCGATTTATAAATTCGATTGGTTCTCTGCCACAGGCACTGCCATTTTTATTGCGGCGATCATCACCATCATTTTCCTGAAAATGAAAACCCGTGACGCGGTCAGTACCTTTGCTGAAACATTAAATGAGTTAAAAACCCCAATTTATTCGATTGGCATGGTATTGGCCTTTGCCTTTATTGCCAATTACTCAGGCCTGTCTGCGACCTTGGCTTTAGCACTTTCACATACAGGGCATGCCTTTACTTTTTTCTCACCCTTCTTGGGTTGGCTGGGTGTCTTCCTGACGGGTTCCGATACCTCATCCAATGCCTTGTTCTCGGCATTGCAAGCCACCACAGCGCAGCAAATCGGTATTCCAGAAGTGTTACTGGTGGCTGCCAATACCAGTGGGGGCGTAACCGGCAAGATGATTTCACCACAATCGATTGCGATTGCCTGTGCCGCGGTGGGTTTGGTTGGAAAAGAATCGGACTTGTTTCGTTTCACGGTAAAACATAGCATCATATTTACTGTCTTTGTCGGCATCATTGTCACGGTTCAGGCTTATCTGGTGCCGTGGATGATTCCATAACGCTAATCAAGGAAATGTGATGAGAATCTCCGATCAAGTGGTCAAGAAATTACAGGCACTCATTGAGCAACGCCAGATGAAACAAGGTGATCGCTTACCTGCCGAGCGTCAACTGGCGACCAGCTTAGGCGTATCTCGTCCGTCCTTGCGTGAAGCGATTCAACAGTTGAATAGTCAGGGGGTGTTGAGTAGCCGCCGTGGTGATGGGACCTATATTCAACAATTACCCGAGCAGTGGCCGCAACAGCTCATCGTCAATCCGATCAGTCATTTGATTGAAGAAGATCCACTGTACCGTTTTGATGTACAGGAAGCGCGTTTGTTGCTTGAAGGCGGCACTGCATGGTACGCCGCATTGCGTTCAACACCTGAAGATCGTGCCAAAATTCATCATTGTTTTGATGAGATCAGCCGTTATCAAAATGCAGGTGATTCAGCTCGGGCGGCAGTGGCAGATGCAGAATTTCATTTAGCGATTGCGGAAGCCTCACACAATATTGTGCTGATCCAAATGATGCGTAGTTTGTTTGACTTGCTGCAATACAACGTCTTGCTCGGACGGAACAAAGTTTATAACCATCCTGTCAATGGTGACTTGCTCAGCGAGCAGCATTTTCAGGTGATGGATGCGATTGATCGTCAAGATCCCGAAGCTGCACGCCAAGCGGTGTGTGGGCATATTGAATTTGTGATTAATCATGTACGTGCTCTGGGCGAAGATGAAGCGCGCCAGAAACGTGCAACACGTTTAACGAGAGTGGACTCAAAATGATTATTTCTTCTGGCAATGATTATCGTGCTGCGGCACAACGTCGTTTACCGCCATTTTTATTTCACTATATCGACGGTGGTGCCTATTCAGAACATACCTTAAAGCGCAATGTGCAGGATCTTTCTGACATCGCCTTGCGTCAACGGGTGTTGAATGACATGTCCGCGCTGAGTCTGGAAACCAAACTGTTTAATGAAACCTTGTCGATGCCTGTGGCATTGGCACCTGTGGGTTTAACCGGTATGTATGCGCGTCGCGGTGAAGTTCAGGCGGCAGTGGCAGCCGATCAAAAAGGGATTCCATTTACTTTATCGACAGTTTCTGTCTGTCCGATTGAAGAAGTGGCACCTGCAATTCAGCGTCCAATGTGGTTCCAGCTCTATGTGTTGCGTGATCGTGGCTTTATGCGTAATGCCCTGGAACGTGCTAAAGCGGCAGGTTGTTCAACACTAGTGTTTACCGTGGATATGCCAGTGCCGGGTGCGCGCTATCGCGATGCGCATTCAGGTATGAGTGGTCCAAATGCGGCGATGCGTCGTTATATGCAGTCTATGTTTCATCCGCATTGGGCATGGAATGTCGGGATGTGTGGTCGTCCGCATGATTTGGGCAATATCTCGAAATACTTAGGTAAACCGACTGGGCTTGAAGATTATATCGGCTGGTTAGGTTCTAATTTCGATCCGTCGATTTCATGGAAAGATCTGGAGTGGATTCGTGAGTTCTGGAATGGCCCGATGGTGATTAAAGGCATTCTAGATCCTGAGGATGCCAAAGATGCAGTCCGTTTTGGTGCAGATGGCATCGTGGTATCCAATCATGGTGGGCGGCAACTGGATGGGGTGCTGTCTTCTGCGCGGGCTTTGCCTGCGATTGCTGACGCGGTGAAGGGTGATCTGGCGATTCTGGCTGATTCAGGTATTCGTAATGGTCTGGATGTGGTGCGGATGTTGGCCTTGGGTGCGGATACGGTGTTATTGGGTCGTGCCTTTGTTTATGCCTTGGCAGCAGCAGGGGGGCAAGGGGTGTCTAACTTGCTCGATCTGATTGATAAGGAAATGCGTGTGGCGATGACCTTAACAGGGGCTAAGTCGATTCAAGAGATTAATGCGGATTGTTTGGTACAGGCAATCAAACAAGGTTTTTAAAAATAATTTGCTAAGTGATGCAGTAGGCACGGCCTCCAAGTCTGGTGACATGCTTATGTCTGAGGTATAGGCATTTGTCACTTTTGAAGGATCAAAAGTAACCAAAAATCCTCTATTCCGATGACGGTACTTCCCTGCTACCGCATCGGAACAGGCGGCATCCTTGCCGCCAACTGTGATAGTAAATACAGGGCTGATTCAAATTAGTGAATCAGCTAGTCCAATGATAAATGACAAACCGTAAGTCCCTGCCGTGCTGATCTAGTTTTAGCATGCATAAGATATAGCTAGATTTTATATGTATGACCCAAAGGAGCCATCATGCAAACATTTTCTCCCAAAGCAGTGATTGGTCGTTTACAGCAGATTGTTGGACGTCAGCATGTACTGAGCGATGATCAAAGTACCCGCCAGTATCGGCAAGGTCGTCGTTTTGGTGAGGGTAAAGTCTTTGCAGTAGTGATCCCTGGCACCTTGCTGGAACAGTGGCAGGTGCTGCAAGCAGCAATTGACGCGGATTGTATCGTCATCATGCAAGCGGCCAATACGGGCCTGACTGGTGGTTCAACCCCCTATGGCGATGATTATGACCGACCTGTGTTGATAATGAGTACGCGCCGTTTAAAAGGCATTCAAGTGATTCATAAGGGTCAGCAGGTGATTTGCTTGCCGGGGGCGACCTTGGACGATCTGGAACAGATACTCAAAGGCTATGATCGTGAACCGCATTCGGTGATTGGTTCTTCCTGTATCGGTGCTTCGGTGCTGGGTGGTGTTTGTAACAATTCTGGCGGTGCCTTGGTACGCCGTGGGCCTGCTTATACGGAGTTGGCACTATATGCGCAGGTCAATGCCCAAGGTCAGTTGGAGTTGGTGAATCATCTGGGGGTGAACTTGGGCGCAACGCCAGAAGAAATCCTGACCCGTTTAGAACAGCAGCAATATCAAGCCACAGATATTTTGGATGATGCAGAAAAACAGGCATCTGATCAGCGTTATGCGCAAGATGTTACCCAAGTCGATGCCGATAGCCCTGCACGTTTTAATGCTGATCCCTCACGTCTGTTTGAAGCCTCGGGCTCGGCAGGAAAAGTCTGCGTATTTGCGGTACGTCTGGATACCTATGAAAAGGTCGAGAGCAATGTCTTTTATATCGGCAGCAATGATGCCGACGACCTGACCGCGATTCGCCGTTATTTATTGACTTCATTGCCAAGCTTGCCGATTGCAGGGGAATATATTCACCGCGATGCCTATCATATCGGTGAAAAATATGGCAAAGATACCTTTCTGTTTATCGAGAAATTTGGCACAGCTAATGTGCCGAAAGCTTTTGCATTAAAAGACAAGGTCGATGGCTTTTTAGAAAAATTTAAAATCAAAGGGCTGACCGATCATCTTTTACAAGCGGTCACTTCGTTGTTACCGAGCCATTTACCGAAACGGATGACCGAATATCGTGATCGTTATGAACATCATCTGATGTTACGCGTTGAAAATAATTGCAAAGCCCAGACCGAGCAATTTTTACAAGACTATTTTGCGGTGCATGCTTCGGGCAATTTCTTTGTCTGTGATGCGGATGAAGGGCGTAAAGCCTTTTTGCATCGTTTTGCCGTGGCAGGTGCCGCAATTCGTTATCGTGATACCCATCGGGATGAGGTAGAAGATATTGTGGCGCTAGACATCGCTTTACGCCGCAATGACCGTGAATGGGTCGAGCAATTGCCTGTGGAGATGGAACAGCAGATCATACATAAGCTCTATTATGGGCACTTTTTCTGTCATGTCTTTCATCAAGATTACATCCTTAAAAAAGGCAATGATCCTTTAGCGATGGAACATCAGATGTGGCAATTGCTAGATGCCCGCCGTGCTGAATATCCTGCCGAACATAATGTCGGTCATTTGTATATTGCCAAGCCTGCATTGGCCAATTTCTACCAGAAACTTGATCCGAATAATTGTTTTAATGTCGGGATTGGACAGACTTCTAAATTAAAATATTGGGGCAAGGCCAAGTCCTGACTTTAAATAAAACAGGAAATAAAAAAGGCGCTTCAAGCGCCTTTTTTATGCGTGATAACTTAAGCGGTTGCAGCAGATTTTGCTAAAACTTCAGCCACTGCTTTGGCAACTTTGTATACGTTGTTCATGTTCAGGCCTGCAACACAGATACGACCACTGCGTACCAAGTAGATTGCATATTCTTCACGAAGAATGTCCACTTGCTCAGCGGTTAAACCGGTATAGCTGAACATGCCTTTTTGATTCACAAGGTAGCTAAAGTCACGCTCAGGAAGGGCTTTAGTCAACTCATCTTTTAAGATGCTACGCATTTTGATAATACGCTCACGCATCTCTTTGACTTCGCCTTGCCATTGTTGATTCAGATCAGCGTCATTTAACACTTGATCAACCAACCATGCACCTGTTGTTGGTGGGCTAGAGTAGATACGACGTACCGTTGCTTTCAACTGACCGAATGTGCATTTTGCTGCTTCAGCATCGTCACATACGAACGTTAAACCGCCAACACGCTCACCGTAAAGTGAGAAGATTTTTGAGAACGAGTTGCTGACAATAAAGTTCAGACCTGATTGGTCTAGGGCACGGATGGCATAAGCATCTTGTTCCATACCATCGCCGAAACCTTGATACGCGATGTCGAGGAATGGAATCAGGTTACGTTCTTTTAATACCACAATCACTTGATCCCATTGTGCTGGATTCAAGTCTGCGCCTGTTGGGTTATGGCAGCATGGGTGCAATAACACAATGCTTTGTTCTGGCAATGTTTTCAGTGTAGACAACATCCCATCAAAATCAACGCCACGTGTTTCAGCATCGAAGTATGGGTAGAAGTTGCTCTTGATGCCTGCACCATTGAAGATGGCAACGTGGTTATCCCAAGTTGGCTGGCTGACCCAAACTTCTGAATTTGGGAAGTAGGTTTTTAAAAAGTCTGCACCGACTTTTAATGCACCAGAACCACCCAACGTTTGAATTGTTGCAACACGACCTTGTTGAATTGCAGGGCTGTTTGCACCAAACAATAAGGCTTGAATCGCATCACGGTAAGGCTTGAAACCTTCCATTGGTAAGTAAAGCTTGGTTTGCGTATTTTTAGGTGCAATACGTTTTTGTGCTTCGATAATGGTATCAAGCTGAGGAACGATACTGTCTTCGTTATAGTACAAACCAATACTGAGGTTGACCTTTTCAGCACGTGGATCAGCATTGAACTGTTCCATCAATGAAAGGATCGGATCGCCTGCATAAGGTGGGATATGTTGAAACATTAACAATGTCCTTTTCTTCAACAAAGTGCATAGATGTCTGGGGAGGTTGGCGCTTCAGGAGCGGAACCTTTGATGCCCAATAATGTATCAATAAAGGCTGCATGAAGCACGCTGTTATTTACATTTTGGTGCAGTATTTACTTACAAAATTTGTCGCTACGAGCTGATTATAAAGATTGTCTACAATCAAGCTGTCATACCATGGTCGTAGTATTAAAACTATAAGGCTGCCCAATAGACCAAAGCGCAGGGCTGAATAATGAGTTTGAATATTGTTAATTTATTGTTTTTTATATTTTTATATAAGATTTTTGCAAGTGTGTTGATCAGCAAGTTGGTTATATCTCGCTAGTCGAATTGGCAGCACCAGTCAGATTTATTGTCGACAATCCTATTGCATTTTTTCTTTTATCTGGTTATAAAATCATAAAAATTGTAGAGATTGTCGACAATATGCAAGATACCCTTGTTCCTCAAGCCCTCAGCACCAGTCAGGGAATGACCCTGACGGAACACGTATTTAAGCAAATTCAGTCGGCAATTGTGTTAGGGCATATTCCTGCGGGCAGTAAGATTTCAGAACCTGAACTCGCGCGTATTTATGGCATCAGTCGCGGGCCTTTACGTGAGGCGATTCATCGTCTAGAAGGGCAGAAACTGGTGGAGCGGACTGCGCATGTCGGTGCCCGTGTGGTGTCACTGTCACTGCAACAGTTTCAAGAACTCTATCAAATTCGTGCCTCTTTAGAAGGCTTAGCCTGCAAACTCGCAGCACAGCATATTGATAAAAAACAGATTCTGGCCTTGCGTGATGTATTGCGTATGCATGCCGAGGATGAAAACTTTAAAGCAGGCAAGGGTTACTATCTGCAAGAAGGTCAGGATGATTTCCATTACTGCATTATCAAAAGCAGTGGCAATAAAACCTTAGAAAAAATGTTATGCGATGAGCTGTATCACCTCATCCGGATGTATCGAATCCAGTTTTCAAATACCCCAGATCGCCCAAGTAAAGCTTGGGATGAACATATCCGTATATTAGATGCGATTGCTGAAGGTGACGGTGAACTCGCCGAAATGCTGATGCACCGTCATATCAATGCATCTTACAAAATTGTTGAGCAAACATTGCTACAAAATCAAGGAGAACAACAACATGGCTAAACAGTCTGCTGGTCAGCTATTCCGCGACGCGGTCGCAAATGAAAAACCATTACAAGTGGTGGGGGCGATCAATGCCAACCATGCGTTATTGGCAAAACGCGCTGGCTACAAGGCGATCTATTTGTCAGGCGGTGGTGTGGCTGCTGGTTCTTTGGGTTTACCAGATTTGGGTATCAGTAACCTTGATGATGTATTGACCGATGTACGCCGTATTACCGATGTCTGTGATCTGCCATTGTTGGTCGATGTGGATACAGGTTTTGGTGCTTCTGCGTTTAATATCGCACGTACCACCAAGTCGATGATCAAGTTCGGTGCTGCTGCAATGCATATCGAAGACCAAGTCGGTGCTAAACGTTGTGGTCACCGTCCGAATAAAGCCATCGTAACCCAACAAGAAATGGTCGATCGTATTAAAGCCGCGGTCGATGCACGTACCGATGACAGCTTTGTGATCATGGCACGTACCGATGCGCTCGCGGTTGAAGGTTTACAAGCTGCGATTGACCGTGCAGGGGCGTATATCGAAGCAGGTGCAGACATGCTGTTCCCAGAAGCGATCACTGAATTGGCTATGTATAAGCAATTTGCGGAACTGACTAAAGTGCCCGTTTTAGCCAATATCACCGAATTTGGTTCAACGCCATTATTTACTACGGAAGAATTGGCTTCTGCCGATGTCAGCATTGCGCTCTATCCACTGTCTGCATTCCGTGCCATGAATAAAGCAGCAGAAAATGTTTATGAGACTTTGCGTAAAGAAGGCACGCAAAAGAATGTGGTCGATACCATGCAAACCCGCCAAGAACTGTATGAACGCATTAACTACCATGCGTTTGAACAATATCTTGATGGAACTTTTGCGAAGAATAAATAAGTAAACCCTTAATTCATAAGAATTTAGGTTGAAATTTGCTATGCAGAAAAGTCATCTGCAACCTGCGTGGTTTAAACAAGATATTGTTTCTGCGATAGATTGATTAAATGGTGTTATTGGACAGGTTTTGCAGATGACAATGGTTTTGCCTACTTTTCCCGAAAGAAAAGTAGGTCGAACCGAAGGTTTATCCTGAAACAGGATGAGAACTCGGCACGACTCCGTTGAGTTGCTCAAAAATAAATTAAATAGATAGAAAAGGACAATCTTATGAGCAGTAATGAAACGCCAACAGGCTTCAAACCAAAAAAATCAGTTGCACTCAGCGGACAAGTTGCAGGCAACACTGCACTCTGTACCGTAGGCCGCAGCGGCAACGACTTACACTACCGCGGCTATGACATTCTTGACCTTGCAGTGGGTAGCCAATTTGAAGAAGTGGCACACCTTCTGGTACACGGCAAACTTCCAAACAAAGCCGAACTCAAAGCCTATAAAGCAAAATTAAAAGCACTCCGTGGTTTACCCGCAGCATTGAAAACTGCACTTGAGCAACTGCCACCATCTGCACACCCAATGGATGTGATGCGTACTGGCGTCTCTGTATTGGGTTGCTTAACCCCAGAACATGAAGACCACAACGAAGCGGGCGCAAAAGACATCGCTGATAAATTGATGGCAAGCTTGGGTTCAATGTTGTTGTACTGGTATCACTTCAGCAACAACGGTCGTCGTATCGAAGTTGAAACCAATGATGACTCGATTGCTGCACATTTCTTGCATCTCCTTCATGGTGAAGCGCCATCAGAAGAATGGATTCAAGCGATGCACACTTCTTTGATTCTGTATGCAGAGCATGAGTTTAATGCCTCGACCTTTACGTCACGTGTGGTGGCAGGGACAGGTTCAGACATGTACTCAGCAATCACAGGCGGTATCGGTGCGTTACGTGGACCTAAACACGGTGGTGCCAATGAAGTGGCGTTCGTGATTCAACAACGTTATGACAATGCAGATGAAGCAGAAGCCGACATTCGTAGCCGTGTGGAGAAAAAAGAAGTGGTGATCGGTTTTGGTCACCCAGTTTATACCGTTTCTGATCCACGTAACGAAGTGATCAAGCAAGTGGCGCGTGAACTTGCTGAAGCACAAGAAAATACCAAGATGTATCTGATTGCTGAACGTTTAGAAGCCGTGATGAAAGAAGTGAAGAACATGTTCCCGAACCTCGACTGGTTCAGTGCGGTGAGCTATCACTTGATGGGTGTGCCAACGGCAATGTTCACGCCATTATTCGTGATTGCACGTACTGCGGGTTGGTCTGCACACGTGATTGAACAGCGTCAGGACGGTAAAATCATTCGTCCAAGTGCCAACTATACCGGTCCTGAAAATCTTGAATTCAAACCATTGGCGGAGCGTGGTTAATGAACACAAAATATCGTAAACCGCTGGCAGGTACCCAGCTCGAATATTATGACGTGCGTCAAGCCGTTGAAGATATTCAGCCAGGCGCATACGAAAAGCTGCCATACACCTCGAAAGTGCTCGCTGAACAGCTGGTGCGTAAAGCGGATGCCGAGAATTTAACGGCCTATTTAACCCAGTTGATCGAAGGCCGTCAGGATCTCGATTTTCCATGGTATCCAGCACGTGTGGTCTGTCACGACATTTTAGGTCAAACCGCATTGGTGGATCTTGCGGGTCTGCGTGATGCGATTGCCGATAAAGGTGGTGATCCTTCCAAAGTGAATCCTGTGGTTCCAACCCAGTTGATCGTGGATCACTCTTTGGCAGTGGAGTTCGGTGGCTTTGACCCTGATGCATTTGAGAAAAACCGTGCAATCGAAGACCGTCGCAACGAAGACCGTTTCCACTTTATTGAGTGGACCAAAACCGCTTTTAAAAATGTCGACGTGATCCCTGCGGGTAACGGCATCATGCATCAGATCAACTTGGAGAAAATGTCTCCAGTGATTCAAAATCGTGATGGCTTGGCTTTCCCTGATACCTGTGTTGGTACCGATTCACATACCCCACATACCGATGCGCTTGGCGTCATTTCAGTCGGTGTTGGTGGTTTAGAAGCTGAGAACGTGATGCTCGGCCGCGCGTCTTGGATGCGTCTGCCAGACATCATCGGGGTTGAGTTTGTCGGTCAGCGTCAAGCAGGCATTACTGCAACGGATATCGTGTTGGCATTGACTGAGTTCTTGCGTAAAGAACGTGTCGTCGGTGCTTACCTCGAGTTCTTCGGTGAAGGTGCTGACAGCATGTCGGTAGGCGACCGTGCCACCATCTCAAATATGACGCCTGAATATGGCGCAACTGCGGCAATGTTCTATATCGACCAGAACACCATTGACTATTTACGTCTGACCGGTCGTGAAGATGCGCAAGTGGCATTGGTTGAACAATATGCCAAAGTAATTGGTCTTTGGGCATCGGATATGACTCAAGCACAGTACCCACGTGTACTTCGTTTTGATCTTTCAACGGTGACTCGTAACATTGCAGGCCCATCAAACCCGCATGCACGTGTCTCTACCGCTGATTTGAAAGCCAAAGGCATTGCAGGGAATTTGGATCTTGCCAAGGCACAAGAAGCAGAAGGTTTAATTCCTGATGGTGCTGTGATTATTGCTGCAATTACCTCATGTACCAATACCTCTAACCCACGTAACACGGTTGCTGCTGGTTTATTGGCACGTAAGGCCAATGAGCTGGGCTTGGTACGTAAACCTTGGGTAAAATCATCATTTGCACCGGGTTCTAAGGCAGCTGCGCTGTATTTAGAAGAAGCAGGTGTGTTGGGTGATCTTGAGAAACTTGGTTTTGGTATCGTAGCCTATGCCTGTACCACCTGTAATGGGATGTCAGGCGCACTTGATCCTGTGATTCAACAAGAAATCATTGAGCGTGACTTGTATGCGACTGCCGTGCTTTCGGGCAACCGTAACTTCGATGGTCGTATCCATCCATATGCAAAACAAGCATTCTTGGCATCTCCGCCGTTGGTTGTAGCCTATGCGATTGCAGGAACCATTCGTTTTGATATCGAAACAGATTCGCTTGGAAATGACAAAGACGGTAATCCAATTTACCTGAAAGATATCTGGCCTTCGGATGCTGAAATTGATGCGCTTGTCAAAGAAGCCGTGAAGCCTGAACAGTTCCGTAAAATCTACATTCCGATGTTTGATTTGGGTGTCAATGAAGAAGCGGCGAGCCCACTGTATGATTGGCGTCCAATGAGTACTTATATTCGCCGTCCTCCATACTGGGAAGGGGCGTTGGCTGCACCACGTACTTTAGCCAACATGCGTCCGCTTGCGATCTTGGGTGACAATATCACCACGGATCACTTGTCTCCATCGAATGCGATTGTGTTAGACAGTGCTTCAGGTGAATATTTGGCGAAAATGGGTGTGCCTGAGGAAGACTTTAACTCTTATGCAACCCATCGTGGTGATCACTTAACCACACAACGTGCCACCTTTGCCAACCCGAAACTGTTTAATGAAATGGTGGTTCGTTCAGACGGCAGCATTAAGCAAGGTTCAAAAGCGCGTGTCGAGCCAGAAGGCGAAGTGATGCGTATGTGGGAAGCGATTGAAACCTACATGAACCGTAAGCAACCGTTGATCATTGTGGCGGGCGCGGATTATGGTCAGGGTTCAAGTCGTGACTGGGCAGCAAAAGGTGTACGTCTTGCAGGTGTTGAAGCGATTGTGGCCGAAGGTTTTGAGCGTATTCACCGTACTAACTTAGTGGGTATGGGCGTTTTACCGCTTGAGTTTAAGCCGGGCGTTAACCGCAAAACTTTGAAGCTAGATGGTACTGAGCTGTATAGCGTAATTGGTAATATTGCACCACGTTCGACCTTAACTTTGGTGATTGAACGTGCTACAGCAGATGGTAAGGAAGAGATTGTTGAAGTGCCTGTGACTTGCCGTTTAGATACAGAAGAAGAGGTTTCTGTGTATGAAGCGGGTGGGGTGTTACAGCGTTTTGCGCAAGACTTTTTAGAAGGTCAGGTGGCTTGATGCCTTAGCTAAAAAGCGATCAACAGTGTGATTAAAAGACTCTACTTTGCGTAGGGTCTTTTATTTTTATATAAAAGAAATCCGGCTTCATCTTTTTTATCTTGAATATGAATGATGTTAAGTATTTAGCTGTATTTGGCTTGATTTATTTTGATCAAATATTGTTGCTAAAATGATCAAATAGTATATATCATAAGGTATATATCAGAATAGTTGGAGTAGCAACAATGTCTACCGCAAAAGTTTTTATGACCGGTCGTAGTCAAGCGATTCGCTTACCGAAAGAGTTTCGATTTGAAGGTACAGAAGTTGAAATATTTCGCCGTGGCGATGAAGTAATCCTACGTGAAAAGCCAATGACCGCGGAACGCTTATTCAATGTATTGGCACAAATGCCAGATGATTTTTATGCAGAAGGAAGAGTGGATCAACCACCGCAAGAACGAGAAGAGTTTTAATGCAGACACAATATTTATTGGATACCAATATTTGTATCTATATCAGCAAACATCAGCCTGAAAATGTCCGTCAGCATTTTGAAAAGCATCTTCCCAATCGAAATATTTTAATCTCGGTGGTTACCTTAGGTGAACTACGTTTTGGCGCTGAAAAATGTCAAAGTAAAGAAAAAGCATTAAAAGTCATTGATGAGTTTACATCAATGATTCAAGTGGCTGAATTAGATGAAGATGTTGCGGATCATTATGCGCAAATACGTCAAGCGCTTTCTTCTCAAGGTCAGATCATTGGATCTAATGATTTATGGCTTGCAGCGCATGCCAGAGCAAATAATTGGGTGATGGTCACCAATAATGAAAAAGAGTTTTTACGTGTTGATGGACTGCGTGTGGAGAATTGGGTGTCAACTCCCTTATAACTCGTTTAAATTGTAAATAATCCTCAACCTTCACCTTTCCGCCATCACCATTCGTCGGAAAGGTCAATAAATAATCAAAACTATCACGCTATAGTATATGTACCATTTCTAAAATCTATGGAGAGCAAAGATGGTCACTGCTGGCGAAAAACCTGGAACAGGCTTCTATTTTTGTGTTCAATGCGGACACCGCACCTATTTAGAAATTGGTACTGATCGTTTACCTCCGTGTACCAAATGCCTTGGCAATCAATTCAACAGTAAGAATGCCTAAGCCGCAAAATACCAAACAGTTACCCACTGTTTGAATAAAAGCCCTATCCCTTGATAGGGCTTTTTGTTACCTTAAAAATAAGAGGTAAATAACAAGACCTGTCATAGGCATAGAAAGGTAATCCGTGATGGAAACAATTTTAGGACTCTGTATTGGCGTTGGACTCAGCGCAGCTTGTGGCTTTCGTGTCTTTGTGCCGCTATTGGCGATGAGTATTGCGACCCTCATGGACTGGTATCAACCTGCCCAAGGTTTTGAATGGCTGGCACTTCCATCAGTCTGTATGGCATTGGGTTTCGCCACAATCTGTGAAATCGCAGCCTACTATGTGCCGTGGGTAGATAACCTATTAGATACCATTGCTACACCTGCTGCTGTGGTGGCGGGGACACTGACCACGATGGCGGTCAGCAGTGGCGAAATGTCCCAGTTTGCCACTTGGGCAGCGGCATTGATTGTCGGTGGCGGAACCGCTGGTGTGGTGCAAATGAGTACGGTTGCAGCACGTGGTGTCTCGACAGCAACCACAGGTGGATTGGGGAATTTTGTGATCTCGACCGGTGAGTTGATTGGCTCGATCGTATTGTCGATTTTGGCTTTTATCATGCCTGTGCTAATTACCGTCTTGGTGATTGTTTTTATTATTGTTGCCGCACGCTGGATTCGTTCAAAAAAACAAGAGAAACTCAGCCATTCCATATAAATGCAATAAGTCTGATAACAACCTGAATGGTGACATAAAAAGATGATCAAGACGCAAGTGATTGCCGCATTATTCGTATTATCAGGCTTAGCGATACTGCCACAACTCAGCTTTGCTCAAGAACAACCGACAGCGGAAGAGCTTAAATTAGGCCAAGACCAAGTCACTTATCAAGCCTATATCCCTGCAAAATATCGTTTATTTAAAGCCATTGAAGGTGACTTGAATAAAGATGACATAAACGATGTCGTGCTGATGGTGAAAGCAACCGATCCCAAAGATTTTGTTGAACATGAGTACCGTGGTCGTATCGATATTAACCGCCGCGGCGTGATTGTATTGCTGAATGAAGAAGGCAAATACAAGCCGATTGTCAGTAACTTAAGTTGTTTTTACTCGGAAAATGAAGACGGAGGTGTTTATTTCGCCCCTGATATACGCGTAGAAATTAACAATAATGTGCTGAATGTACACTTTGCCCATGGACGCTATGGCTATTGGCGTTATCTATTTCGCATGGAAGGCAATGACCTTCGTCTGATTGGTTATGACAATTCAAGCAATCATGGGCCTTATATTGAAAGCCAAACCAGTATTAACTTTCTAACAGCAAAGAAAGTTATTCGTGACAATTTAAGTCAAGACTTTGAAAGTGAACCAAAATTTAAGGAAAGGTGGAGTAAAATTAATCCAGCCCCAATCTATCTATCGAAAATTAAAGAGTTTGATTATTTAAGTTTTTAAGAACGGGGCACAAGTTTGAAGATTGTTGCCGTAGGTTGAATTCGCGCAAAATGCCAAGAGAAATTCAGTCATTGTTTATAAAAGAAATAGCATCAATAACCACCTGAATGATGAGATAAAAAGATGATAAAGACCCAGCTCATTGCCGCCTTATTCGGCTTTTTAAGCCTATCTGCACTGCCGCAAGTCAGCTTTGCCCAAGAACAACCGACAGAGGAAGAAATTAAATTAGGTCAAGATAAAGTCACCTATCAAGCCTATATCCCTGCAAAATACCAACTCTTTAAAGCCATTGAAGGCGATCTGAATAAAGATGGCTTGAAGGATGTGGTGCTGATCGTCAAAGCCACCGATCCCAAAGCCTTGGTTGAACATGAATATTATGGACATTTAGACCGCAACCGCCGTGGCGTGATTGTATTGCTGAATGAAAAAGGCAAATACAAAGCTATTGTCAGCAATCTCAATTGTTTTAGCTCAGAAAATGAAGATGGCGGTGTCTATTTCCCACCCGAGCTATGGATGGAAATTAAAAATAATCTGCTGAGCGTTTATTATTCGCATGGACGTTATGGCTACTGGCGTTATCTATTTCGCTTGGAAGGCAATGATCTGCGCCTGATTGGTTATGATGATTCAAGCAATCATGGCCCGCTCATTCAAAGTGAAACCAGTATTAATTTTTTAACAGGCAAAAAGGTTTTTCGTGACAATTTAAGCCAAGACCCAGAAAAAGATCCACGGTTTAAAGAAACATGGAGCAAAATCAATCAAGTGCCGATTTATCTATCCAAGATAAAGGACTTTGATGATTTAAGTTTTTAAGCACTGGCGCCTATCGAAAAACCAGTCAGAACAGCGTAAATTAGCGGCACTTATAATATTGCGTTCAAGCTTATGATGATGACTTGGATTCTGTTCACGCTCATGGCTGCATTTATGCAGGCTTGGCGCAATGCATTTCAAAAACAACTCAGTACCAGCGTGGATGTTTATGGCACCACACTGGCTCGCTTTATCTTTTCACCCATCTTTGCCTTTAGTTATTTGGCTTTTCTCTATTGGCATCAACCGGTTACAGCATCGGTGCATTTTTCTGATAAATTCTGGCTGTATATTGTGATTGCAGGCATTAGTCAGATCTATGCCACTGCTCTAATGGTGAAACTGTTTCAACAAAAGAACTATGCTATTGGGGTGGGACTGGCTAAAAGTGAAGCGATCTTGGCAGCCTTGGTCGGTGTGCTGTTCTTACAGGAACATCTCAGCACATGGGGCTGGGTTGGGGTAGTGATTGGTGGACTTGCGGTATTTTTACTGAGCAAAGGCAAGCAACAGTCCGATCTGTCCTTTAAAACCTTGATGATTGGACTTGGGAGTGGCCTGTGTTTTGCGATTACCTCTTTATTGGTGCGCGAAGCCAGTTTAGAACTGAGCATGTTGCCATTCTTACATCGTGCGGCTTGGGTACTGTGCAGTCTGATCAGTTTTCAATGCATCGTACTGTTGGTCTATCTCGGATTTTTCAGCCGCCCGACATTGTTTAAAATGTGGCAACGTGTTGGCTTAACCTTAAGAGTGAGTATCTGTAGCTTTTTGGCGTCCGTTGGTTGGTTTAGCGCCATGAGTATGCAGACTGTGGCGATTGTGAAAACGCTGGGTCAGGTCGAAATTCTATTTAGTCTATTAATCTCAGCCTTCTTTTTTAAAGAAAAGCTCGCCAAAACTGATCATTTAGGCCTGTGGCTGGTGATTGTGGCAGCGATTATGGTGATTTGGGCATAAATCAAAAGTTCTTTTTGAAAAAATACACATGTAAATTTGGATTTATCGGAATTTAAATCGTGGTTCTTTGTTAGATATGGGAAATATTTTAACTTTTAGAATAGAGTGTGCAAAATTATTTCATTGATCACCAAAAAAAGCTGTTTTTAGGAAAACAATCCCACCGTGATCTGCCTAAACTATGTCTCAAGGGTGTGAAAGGGATCGAAAAGAGTAGCATGCACCGACGCTTATAAAGCAAGTGTGTACGAACCCAAAAGGTCTCGATTCGGCTTAGGACGCTATAGATCAAAAGTTTATAGGCAAAGGTTATGGCTTACAAAGTCATAGGTGTTGAAGTAAACAACCTCTGTTTTCCCTTGATACCCTAAAAAATTTAAGTAAATAGAAAAGAATAATCAGACCTAAATAATAAAAACTTGATCAAT
Source organism: Acinetobacter sp. ESBL14 (assembly GCF_036668815.1). NCBI lineage: Bacteria > Pseudomonadati > Pseudomonadota > Gammaproteobacteria > Moraxellales > Moraxellaceae > Acinetobacter > Acinetobacter sp. ESBL14. Next base: position 75,759 of record NZ_JAZEVS010000008.1, on the reverse strand, counting down.
AAAACCAAAATTGAATGTGAAGTAAATCTTGAAATCCTTCAATTGTGAATATAAGTCGATATTTTTATATTAAAAAACAAGGTGATATAATTGTTTTTATATTAATAAATCAAAAAAATCACAGTAATAGGTCAGCACCCGCATGAATGAGTTCGAGCTTAAAATTCGCTATCCACATCAAATGAATCACAATGAAATCGATCATGTGGGCAGATTCGATTTGGCAACCATTTTAACCAAATTTGACGAGATGACATGGCGTCAGCAGTTGGTTCGTCAATTACAACTCAATGGTGCAGATACCCGTTTTATGGTGACGGATCATCGTACTGAACAGACCATTGCGATTACTCTGGATGCCTATGCCAAGTCACAACAGCTTGAATTTAAACTGGACAGTGATATTCCCGTCATCATTCCTAAAAAGGATCTGTTTGGTTTGATCACACGTAAAAGCAAAGACAGTATTTCGTTTAAACAACTCAGCCTTACCCGAGTCAAAGACTACTTGATTGCATTCTTAAATCGGGACATTGCTACATTAGAAGAGATTTATAAACAAGGTTTGGGCAAGGGCTTAAAAACGTCATCTTGATCGTGATGGCGATGAGGAAAATCAGCAGTTGCGAAAGCCGTTGACGCAACTATAATCACTCCCCATCCTGTACCCGATTGCATTTGTTCTGTTGCCATGGCTCTAAACGACAATTTTATTTATACCCCGCCACAAGATGCTTTAGAGATCGTCTATGAAGATGACGATTTGCTGGTGATCAATAAGCCTGCTGGGCTATTGTCTGTGATGGGGCGTTTACCTGAACATCAGGACAGTGCCTATTTACGGGTTTTAGAAAAATATCCTGCGGCCAAAGTCACGCATCGTCTGGATATGGCAACTTCGGGCTTACTCATGTTTGCCAAACATCGTGATGCAGAAGTGGCGATCAGTAAAATGTTTCAGGCGCGTACTGTCAAAAAATACTATGTGGCCTTGGTACAGGGACAGATTCAGCGCGAGGGTAGTGTGGAAGTCCCCCTGATCACCGATTGGGAAAACCGTCCGCGTCAGATGGTTCATTTTGAATTGGGTAAGCCTGCCAAGACCTTATTTCAACGGATGCACTATGATGCAGTAACGGATCAAAGTCGTGTTCGCTTAGAACCTGTCACAGGGCGTTCCCATCAACTGCGCGTGCATATGATGCATATCGGCCATCCAATTATGGGCGATAAGCTTTATCATCCTGAGCCCGCCAAATTCCATTTAAAACGCATGGCGCTGCATGCGGCTTATTTGGCATTCCAACATCCACTCAAGCTACATGCAGTTGAAATTCATTCTGAGGTAAGATTCTAAGACAACAATAAATAGGCAAGATCATGTATTCGATTCAACACGCTGGATGGACAGCACTCTCAGAGATACAGCAACGGCAATTAAAAGCGCTGTTATTAGAGGCTGATCCAAGTTGGCAGCAGATCTCAACCTATTTATTGCAGTCGAATCTGTTCTTTATATTGAATGATCAGGCGCAGCTCATTGCACAACTTTGTTTGTTCAAAATAGATGATCAAGCGGAAATTAAAAACCTAGCTGTAGATTCATGTTATCAAGGACAAGGTCTTGCCAAGGCTCTGATTCAATCTGCTATTGCAGAGAGTAAAGGTCAAAATATCCAAATTTTATGGGTCAAAACAGGCAATTCCAGTTTGGATCAATTGGCGCTTTATCAGAAATGTGGCTTTCGTTTGTCGCATATAGAGCCAGACGTATTTAGAGATTATCCAGAACCCATCTATGAACATGGCATTCGCTGTCTCGACCAAGTGGTCCTGCGTCTGGGATTAGATTGAATACAGGCTTCGTCTGTTATTCTTGTTTTTGACTACAATATTTATATTAATGCGTCTAAAAACTGACATAAAAATCGGTTAATCTATAGCCAAATATCAAGCCCAAAACACAACAAAGGATATTTCTATGACACGCGACTATGACCAATTCCCAGATAATGATAATGGCAATGTGCTGTGGCAGATGGTTGAGGATGGCAATGACCTGAGTGAGCCGCATGAAGTCGAATTTTCGATTGTTTTTGAGAAGCAGGAACAAGTTGAAAAATGTGCCTTGCATCTGTTACACCAAGAACAAAAAATTTCTTTTTTTCAGGAAGAAGTCCATTCAGACGGTTCAGATCTGTGGGTTCTGAATATCCATGTGAATATGATTTTGGAATATGAGGATATCGCAGACTTGGAAGAATGGATGACCAAGATCGCTCAAGAGTTCAATGGCGAGTATGATGGCTGGGGCTGTATGAGCTATATTTATGACGAAGATGAATAACCCTTGTTCTGTTGGATAAAAAAGCTCTGTTCAGAGCTTTTTTTATTGATTATCAATCAGAGTTTAAACGCCCATATCCAAATATAAAGACTCTTTGACTTCTTCCATCACCACATAGCTATGTGAAGAGGCTGAGGCAGGTAGTTTTTTTAATAAGTCACCTAACAGACGGCGATAGGCACTCATTTCTTTTAAGCGTGCTTTGACCAGATAATCAAACTCACCTGAAATCAAATGGCATTCCAGTACTTCGGGGATATCGACTAAATCTCGTGCCACCTGATCAAATACATCACCCGATTTGGCCGAGAGCTTGATCTCCAAAAACACCAACAAGTTGCGATCCACATATTCAGGATTGAGTCGGGCGTAATAGCCCATGATGATACCTTCACGTTCCAAACGTTTGACCCGTTCTGAGCAGGGGGTGGTAGACAGGTTGACCCGAGATGCCAACTCACTGATGGCAATCCGGCCTTCACGCTGCAAAATGTCTAAAATCAGGCGATCAATACGGTCTAATTTACGCATCATTTATTTCCTTTTATTTTCATTTTTTCGTGACGAAAATATGAAATTACCTAGATTATACCCATAAAATCAGTGAAAAAAACTATTGATCCAAAAATATACTAGTTAAATAACCTAGTGTGTGCTTGAGGGATCTATTATGCGCGTAATCGTTTTAGGAAGTGGCGTCATCGGTGTGGCAAGTGCCTATTATCTTGCACAACAAGGTGCGCAAGTGACGGTACTTGACCGTCAATCAGGACCTGCCAAAGAAACCAGTTTTGGTAATGCAGGTCAAATCTCCCCAGGATACTCAACCCCGTGGGCAGCACCGGGTATTCCATTCAAAGCCGTTAAGTGGATGTTCCAGCATCATGCGCCATTAGCCATCAATATTGATGGCAGTATGTGGCAGTTGCAGTGGATGGCACAGATGCTAAAAAACTGTAATCCACAAAGCTATGCAGTGAACAAAGAACGCATGATGCGTGTGGCAGAATACAGTCGTGACTGTTTACGTGATTTAAGAGCAGAAACCGGCATCAACTACGAAAACCGTTCAAAGGGCACCTTACAAGTGTTCCGTAGCGATGCACAACTTGAAGCGGTACAACGTGATATTCAAGTATTGCAAGAATGTGGTGTCGACTTCGCGTTATTGAATGCCCAAGAATTGGCGAGTGTAGAGCCGGCTTTGGCCCATACCGATAAACTGGTCGGTGGCTTACATTTACCCAATGACGAAACGGGTGATTGCTATTTATTTACCAATGCCTTGGCAAAGCTTGCGCAAGATTTGGGTGTGGAATTCAAATTCGATCAAAATGTCGAAAACCTGATTGTTGAAGGCGATGAAATCAAAGGCGTCAAGGTCAATGGTGAGGTTCTCACTGCGGATCGTTATGTCTTGGCCTTTGGCAGTTATTCGCGTGATTTCTTAAAACCATTGGAACTGAATTTACCAGTTTATCCAGTCAAAGGTTATTCACTGACGATTCCGATTGTAGAGCCAAAATTTGCACCACAATCTACGGTCTTGGATGAAACCTACAAAGTTGCGATTACCCGTTTTGATCAACGTATCCGTGTTGGTGGTATGGCAGAACTCAGTGGTTTTAATCTCGGATTGAATCAAGATCGCCGTGCCACCTTGGAAATGGTGACTCAGGACTTGTTCCCAGGTGGTGATCTCGCTCAGGCTTCATTCTGGACAGGCCTACGTCCAATGACCCCAGACAGCACGCCGATTATTGGTGCAACCCAGTACAAGAACCTGTTCCTGAATACGGGACACGGGACTTTAGGTTGGACCATGGCTTGTGGTTCAGGCAAATTGATCAGTGATCTGGTTATGAACCACCGTCCTGACATCAGTACCGATGGTTTGTCGATTCAACGTTATTCACACGCTGCTTAATTGCACAGACAAGGAAGTGAATTATGCCTCGTCCAATTACGGCGGTGATCCATGCCCAAGCCTTACGCCAAAATCTTGCGGTGGTAAGGCAAGCAATGCCAAACAGCAAAGTGTTTGCGGTGGTTAAAGCCAATGCTTATGGGCATGGCATTGAACGTGTTTATGCATCTTTTAAAAGCGCCGATGGTTTTGCCTTGCTCGATCTGGACGAAGCTAAACGTCTGCGGGCTTTGGGCTGGACAGGGCCGATTTTATTGCTGGAAGGGATTTTCTCTGCCCAAGACCTGTTTGATTGTGCTCAATACCAACTCAGTTTTACCGTGCACAATACGCAACAGGTGGCGTGGATACAGCAGCATGCTTATCCAGCCCAGTTCGATATTTTCCTCAAAATGAACAGTGGCATGAACCGTTTAGGGTTTAAACCACCGCAATATCGTGACATTTGGCAGCAGCTGAGCCAGTTGGACAACATTGCCAGCATCACCCATATGATGCATTTCTCCGATGCCGATGGTGACCGTTTTGGTGAAACAGGCATTGACTATCAACTGCAGCAGTTCGACGCCGCGATTGAAGGTTTGCCAGGGGAACGATCGGTCAGTAACAGTGCTGCAATCTTAAGATATCAAACCCAACTACAGTCGGACTATGTACGTGGCGGCATCATGCTGTACGGTAGTTCTCCCGATTATCCCAAGCATACGATTCAGGACTGGGGTCTTGCGCCAAGCATGAGCTTGCGCAGTGAGATTATTGCTGTGCAACAGCTCGATGCACAGGAAAGTGTTGGCTATGGTTCCAGCTATGTGGCCGAGCAACCGATCCGAATCGGGATTGTGGCCTGTGGCTATGCCGATGGTTATCAACGCATTTCAGCAACAGGCACCCCAGTTTTGGTCAATGGGATTCGTACCCAAATCATTGGACGGGTCAGCATGGATATGTTGGCGGTAGACCTCAGCCCGATCAGCGATGCCGATGTTGGCAGTGAAGTGGTGCTTTGGGGCCAGTCCAGTTCAGGCTCAGTTTTAGCCATTGATGAGGTGGCAGCAGGTTCAGGCACTATCGGTTATGAACTGATGTGTGGCGTGACTGCACGTGTTTCATTTATTACTCAGGAATAAGGATTTCTTATGTCTCATTCAGATATTCAAAAGCTCAATACCAATGAAGTCATGAGCGCAGTGACGGTCTTCAATCAAGTGGTGTATTTATCAGGTCAGGTGCCTAAAAATGTGGACCTAGATATTGAAGGGCAAACCCGTGAAATACTTGCAACCATCGAACAACTACTCGCTTCAGCAGGGACGGATAAATCACGTTTATTGTCTGCGCAATTATTTTTAAAAGATCTTTCAGACTTCCCTGTGGTCAATACCATTTGGATTGACTGGTTAAAAGGTCATGTTGCACCTTCGCGCGCGACTATTCAGGCAGACTTGGTCAATCCGAAGTGGTTGATCGAAATTGCAGTCGTTGCAGCACAAAAATAAAGCGATCCGCTTTATTTTTGTTTAAAAAATATAAAAAAAGAAGAAAAGTAACGTATTTGCAGTAGATAAAACGTAGTCAGATACGTATTTTCTTGCAATCGAAATGAGTCAGCCGTCTTTAAAAGACAGCTAGGGTATGGCGTATAAATCAAGGCTGACTCATTTAGGAAAAAAGTAAAAGGAACTTTATATGACGGTTACATCTCAACAGTCAGAAGGCGAACAGTCGCCCCAAGACTTACAACGTAAACTCTCCAATCGCCATTTGCAGTTAATCGCCATTGGCGGTGCAATTGGTACGGGCCTATTCATGGGCTCAGGCAAAACCATCTCTTTGGCAGGCCCATCGATTTTGTTTATTTACATGATCATTGGTGGCATGTTTTTCTTTTTAATGCGTGCACTGGGTGAGTTATTACTTGCCAACCTGCATTACAAATCCTTTGTCGATATGGCGCATGATCTGATTGGACCATGGGCAGGTTATTACATGGGCTGGACCTATTGGTTGGGTTGGGTGCTGGTCGGGATTGCCGATCTGGCCGCCGTAATCAATTATCTCACCTTTTGGTTGCCCGAAGGCACCATGTTTACTCCAATTGGACAGGCCGCCATTAGTGCAGGCTGTGTATTGTTTGTGCTGTTCTTAAACCTGCTCACCGTGCGCCTATTTGGTGAAATTGAATTCTGGTTTGCCCTGATCAAGATTTTAGCGATTATCGGTTTGATTGGTGTTGGTGGTTATATGATCTTTAGCCATTTCCATGCACCGCATGGTGCTGTCGCTTCGCTCAGTAATGTTTGGTCGCATGGTGGTATGTTTCCAAAAGGTTTGGATGGCTTCTTGGCTGGTTTTCAGATCGCAGTCTTTGCCTTTGTCGGTGTGGAATTGATAGGAACTACCGCTGCTGAAACCAAAGATCCGCATAAGAATTTACCCAAGGCCATTAATGCGATTCCGATTCGGATTATTTTGTTCTATGTGTTGGCCTTGTTGGTGGTGATGTCAGTGACACCTTGGAACATTATCCGTGCCGATAAGAGTCCATTTGTGGAGTTGTTCCTGAATGCAGGGATTGTCACCTCGGCCATCATCATGAATTTGGTTGTCCTGTCTTCGGTGATGTCTTCTATGAACAGTGGTGTGTTCTCCACCAGTCGGATGCTGTTTGGTTTATCTAAAGATGGTCAGGCACCCAATGCCTTTGGGCGTTTATCCAAAAGTGCCGTGCCTGCCAATGGTCTGATCTTCTCGTGTGTGTTCATTATGGGCGGGGCGGTGTTGCAATACTTTGTGCCGAATACCCTTGAGGCTTTCACTTTGGCGAGTTCACTGTGTGTGATTCTATTCATTAGTGTCTGGAGTCTGATCATGGTGTGTTATCTGCGCTACCGAAAATTACGTCCAGAACTGCATGCACAATCCAAGTTCAAAATGCCGGGTGGTGTATTCATGTCTTATATCGTGATTGCTTTCTTGTTATTTGCTTTGGTGATTTTGGCACTTGAACCAGATACCTTAAAAGCACTGTATGTTAGCCCATTGTGGGTGGTTATTTTGGCAGTGACCTACCAGCTGATGTATAAACCCCGCATGAAAAAATTGGGGCGTGAATTGACCCAATAGCCTATGCTGATAGGAGTAAAAAACCGATCTCCATTGATCGGTTTTTTATGGTCTAGCGATTGTGTTTAATCCACCAATAAGTGCTGATATTGATCGGCCTGTTTACGTAGATAATCCCAGACCAGTTTAATACGGGGTTCATGTTGCAAATCGACAAAGGTCAGCATCCAAAAGGTATGGGTATAGCGCACCTGTTGCTCCAATACAGCTTCAAGCTCGGGTTTATCATCGGCCAAAAACTTGGGCAAAATGGCCAATCCTGCACCTGCACTTACGGCAATTTGTTGGGCTAAAATACTACTGCTGCGGAAGTTGGCATTCAGTTTCAAAGGTAAACGTTCCAGACAATATAGCTCAGGGCTATACACAAGATCATCAATATAATTAACAAAACGATGTGGGGTTAAATCCTGCAAATGCCGAATTTGTGGATGCTGAGACAGATAGCTTTTGCTGCCGTAAATTTTTAAACAATAGTCGGACAAGCGCGTGATGATATAGGGCCCTGAAGTTGGGCGCTCAATTGAAACCACAATATCGGCTTCACGATGCGACAGTTTGATCATTTTCGGCACGGGAATCAGGTCAATGGTCAGCGAGGGATATTGAATGGAAAACTCCGCTAACAAGCGTGCCAGAAAGGCAGTACCAAAACCTTCAGGTGTGCCAATTCGCACACGGCCTTGCAAAGGTTGGTCGGGCTTTTCAATTTGCAGAAAGGCATATTCCATTTGCTCAACCCGTGGCACTAACGCCATGCCTTCCAGCGTCAGCTCATAACCCGAGGCCTCACGTTTAAATAAGGTCACCCCTAAAGCTTGCTCCAACGCCTGAATCCGTCGAGCCACAGTACTGTGTTCTACGCCAATGATCCGTGCCGCATTGGTCAAGGTTTTGGTACGTGCCAGTACTAAAAAAAACTGTAGATGATCCCAATCCACTTTCATTGTTATGGTCTTCCTTGTGCATATTTGCACAACGATCGTGCATTAATTTGCGTTGGTGGTCAAAGCTTTCTTTGCTAGTCTCGAATAAAACCTGAATAAAGAAAATACGACGATCTATATTTTCTGAATACTGAACACAATAAAAATACGGCCTATGGAGAGGTTATGAACACAATCCAAAATATTCAATTGGAAACAGCCAAGTTACTCATTAATGGCAGTTTTATCGAATCTGAAACCCAACAATGGCAAGACATTATTAATCCTGCTACACAGGAGGTGATTGGTCGTGTGCCATTTGCGACGGTGCAGGAAGTCGATGCGGCAATTCAGTCTGCACAAGCAGCATTTGCTTCTTGGCGTCAAACCCCGATTCAGGCACGTATGCGTATCATGCTGAAGCTGCAAGACCTGATTCGTGCCAATATGAAAGCAATTGCACAGGTGCTGACGGCTGAACAAGGCAAGACTTTGGCCGATGCGGAAGGTGATATTCAACGTGGCCTGGAAGTGGTTGAGCATGCCTGTTCGGTTGGTACCTTGCAAATGGGTGAATATGTTGAAGGGGTGGCGCGTGGCGTCGATACTTATACCGTACAGCAACCTTTGGGCGTTTGTGCAGGGATTACCCCATTTAATTTCCCAGCCATGATTCCGCTCTGGATGTTCCCGATGGCGATCGTCTGTGGCAATACCTTTGTGTTGAAGCCTTCTGAACAAGATCCGCTTTCGACCATGATGTTGGTGGAACTCGCGATTCAGGCCGGTATTCCAGCAGGGGTACTCAATGTGGTGCATGGCGGTAAAGAAGTGGTTGATCGCTTGTGTACGCATTCTGATATTAAAGCGATTTCCTTTGTCGGTTCGACCGCAGTGGGCACCCATGTCTATAACCTTGCAGGGCAACATGGCAAACGTGTGCAATCGATGATGGGCGCGAAAAACCATGTGGCGGTAATGCCCGATGCCAATAAAGAACAAACCTTAAATGCTTTAGTCGGTGCGGCATTTGGTGCAGCAGGGCAACGTTGTATGGCGTTGTCGGTCGCCGTGATGGTTGGTGAAAGTAAACACTGGATTCCCGAGTTGGTTGAAAAAGCCAAAACTTTAACCGTGAATGCAGGCCATGAACCAAATACCGATATTGGCCCTGTGATTTCAAAACGTGCCAAAGCCCGTGTACTGGATTTGATCAATAGCGGGGTCGAGCAGGGTGCAGAACTATTGCTGGATGGTCGTGATGTTCAGGTGTTGGGTTATGAGGACGGCAATTTTGTCGGTGCGACCATCTTTAGTGGTGTAAGCACGGATATGCGGATTTATAAAGAAGAAATCTTTGGACCTGTACTGGCGATTATTTGTGTTGATACGCTTGAAGAAGCGATTACCCTGATCAATGCCAATCCATTTGGTAATGGTGTCGGTTTATTTACGCAAAGTGGTGCGATTGCGCGTACTTTCCAGAACCTGATTGATATCGGCCAAGTTGGTATCAATATTCCAATTCCTGTGCCTGTACCGTTCTTTAGCTTTACCGGTTCACGTGGTTCTAAACTGGGTGATTTGGGCCCTTATGGTAAACAGGCGGTGCAGTTCTATACCCAAACCAAAACCATTACCAGCCGCTGGTTTGAAGACAGTCACGAAGTGGGCGGTGTCAACACCACCATCAATTTACGTTAAGGGGATCACGGATGAATATCGCCTTTATCGGTCTAGGCAATATGGGTGGCAGAATGGCCCAAAATCTGCTTAAAGCCGGACTAACCGTCTATGGTTATGACCTCAGCGAAGTGGCCATTCAGCACTTTGCCGAGGCGGGTGGTGTAGTGTGCGACAGCCCTCAAGCGGCTGCCAAACAAGCCGATGTGCTGATCAGTATGTTACCTGCGGCCAAACATGTCAAAGAAGTCTATCTCGGTGAAAATGGCGTACTTGAAGTACTGAAAGCAGGCAGCTTATGTATCGATAGCAGTACCATTGACCCACAAACCATCAAGGACATTGCAGCGGTTGCCCAAAGTAAAAATATCCATATTTGCGATGCGCCTGTTTCAGGCGGCACCATTGGCGCACAAGCAGGGACTTTGACTTTTATGGTCGGTGCCAATGACCAGACTTTTGATGAAGTCAAACCTGTACTCAGTCACATGGGCAAAAACGTGGTGCATTGCGGCGAGGTGGGTGCAGGTCAAATTGCCAAAATCTGCAATAACCTGATTCTCGGAATTTCTATGGCTGCCGTAGCCGAAGGCATGGCGCTAGGGGCCAAACTGGGCATTGATCCAAAAGCCTTGGCTGGGGTGATTAACACCTCAAGTGGTCGTTGCTGGAGTTCGGAAGTCTGTAATCCATGGCCACAGATTAATGAAAATGCACCTGCTTCGCGTGGCTATCAAGATGGTTTTGCGACTCAGTTGATGTTGAAAGACTTGGGTCTTGCGGTAGAAGCGGCAGGGCAAGTCAAACAACCGATTGTATTGGGTGGGATGGTGCAGCAGCTGTATCAGCAAATGTGTATGCGGGGCAATGCGCATCTCGATTTTTCCAGCATTATTCAGCAATACCTGCCGCCAGAGGCATAACAGCTACAGCCAAAGGATGGCTTTTATCAAAAAATTAAACCCTGTCATGAATAACAATCAAAGCAGACTGAGGGAACACAGATGTTGAATTATAAAGAGACGGTACGGGCTTTTGATCTGCACAGTACAGCAACACAAATGCTGTCAGGTTCAGTCGATGCATTAAATGCCTGTTATGAATGTTGTGATCGCCATGTGCATGACGACAAGATCGCCTTGTATTGGCAAGGCAAAGATGGTCGAAAAGAACAATACACTTTTCGCCAGTTACAGCAATGGTCGAGCCAATTTGCCAATTTCTTAAAATCGCAGGGTGTAAAAGCAGGTGATCGTATTTCAGGATTACTGCCGAGAACACCTGAGCTGTTGGTGACGATTTTTGCGGCATGGCGGATTGGTGCGGTATATCAACCTTTGTTTACTGCTTTTGGCCCCAAGGCGATCGAGCATCGTCTGCAACTGGCCCAAAGTAAGCTGGTGGTGACGGATACGGGTAACCGCAGCAAACTCGATGAAGTTGAGCATTGTCCAGCGATTGTCACGGTTGCAGATCAGCAAGCCACACCGCTAAATCCAGAAGACTTTAATTTTTGGGATGAAGTACAGCAGCAACCTGAGCACTGTGACTTGGTCATGCGAACCCTGCAAGATCCATTTTTATTGATGTTTACGTCAGGGACCACAGGCCCCGCCAAACCATTAGAAGTGCCGTTAAAAGCCTTACTGGCCTTTGCGCGTTATATGCAAGATGCGGTTGGTTTAAGGGAGGAGGATTCATTCTGGAATATTGCCGATCCAGGATGGGCATATGGCCTGTACTTCGGTATTACTGGCCCCTTATTTTTGGGGCATGCCATCTTGTTCTATGACGGTGGTTTTAGTACCGACAGCCTGTGTCAGATTGTCAGGGATTATCAGATTACCAATCTGGCGGGAGCACCTACAGCGTACCGCATGATGATGGCAGCAGACCCTGCCCAGATGGCCGCGTTAAAAGGTCAGTTCCGCGTGGTCAGCAGTGCAGGTGAGCCATTGAATCCAGAAGTGATTCGCTGGTTTAAACAGGTGTTGGATGCACCGATTTATGATCATTATGGGCAAACTGAAGTGGGTATGGTGGTGTGTAATCATCATGGTTTAAGCCATGAGGTTCGTGTTGGTTCAGCAGGTTTTGCCAGTGCAGGTTATCGTGTTGCTGTGGTCAATGAACAGGGTGAAGAATTACCCGCAGATACGCCGGGAATTTTAGCCGTGGATATCAGCCAGTCACCGATGATGTGGTTTGGTGGCTACCATGAAACCCGTAAATCGCCTTTTATTGGTCAGTACTATTTGACGGGTGATACTGCCGAGTTGCATGCCGACGGCAGCATGAGTTTTGTCGGACGCAGTGATGATGTGATTACCACGTCGGGTTATCGGATTGGCCCCTTTGATGTGGAAAGTGCCTTGCTGGAACATGATGCCGTGGTTGAAGCGGCAGTGATCGGGGTGCCTGATCCAGAGCGGACCGAGGTGGTAAAAGCCTTTGTGATTTTATCAGCAGGGATTCAGCCCTTGGAACAACTGGCGGAAGAACTGAGCCAGTTTGTGAAAAAACGTCTGTCTGCCCATGCTTATCCACGCTTGGTCGAGTTCGTTACCGAACTACCAAAAACCCCAAGCGGTAAAATTCAGCGCTTTTTATTGCGCAATCAGGAAATTGCCAAACAGCAAGCGAAAGCAGTTTAAGGATGTCATGATGCAATTGACTGAAGAACAAGGTCTCATTCGAGATATGGCGAAAAGCTTCGCCCAAGAACAGATTAAACCGAATGCCAGTGACTGGGATCGACATGGTACTTTCCCAAAAGCAGCACTGGCACAGATGGGACAGCTTGGCTTTATGGGCATGCTGATTCCTGAACAATGGGGTGGTTCAGATACGGGCAATCTTGCTTATGTACTGGCGCTTGAGGAAGTGGCCGCAGCCGATGGTGCCACTTCAACCATCATGAGCGTGCATAACTCGGTGGGCTGTGTGCCGATTTTAAAATTTGGTACCGATGAACAGAAAGAACGCTTTTTAAAACCCTTGGCACAAGGTGAAATGATCGGTGCTTTTGCCCTGACTGAACCGCATACGGGTTCAGATGCGGCAGCGATTAAAACCCGTGCCGTCAAAGATGGCGATGACTATATTCTCAATGGTGCCAAGCAGTTTATTACCTCGGGTGATAATGCAGGCGTGATTATCGTATTTGCCGTGACTGATCCCAGTGCGGGCAAGAAGGGTATCAGTGCCTTCCTCGTGCCACGCGAGACACCGGGTTATGAGGTGATTCGAGTCGAAGAAAAACTGGGTTTACATGCCTCGGATACCTGTCAGATTGCCCTCACCGATGTGCGTATTCATAAAAGTCTGATGTTGGGTGCGGAAGGTGAGGGGCTGAAAATCGCCCTTGCCAATCTGGAAGGGGGACGTATCGGCATTGCGGCACAGGCGGTGGGTTTGGCACGTGCAGCATTGGAAGAAGCCACACACTATGCCAAAGAGCGTCTGACCTTTGGCAAACCAATTTTTGAGCATCAAGCACTGGCTTTCCGCCTTGCCAGTATGGCGACCGAGATCGAAGCGGCTCGACAACTGGTGCACTACGCTGCACGTCTTAAAGAAGCAGGGCAACCCTGTCTCAATGAAGCTTCCATGGCCAAGCTATTTGCTTCAGAAATGACCGAGCGCGTCTGCTCGGCTGCGTTACAGGTGTTTGGTGGCTATGGTTATCTGAAAGATTTTCCGATTGAACGCATCTATCGTGATGCGCGGATTTGTCAGATTTATGAAGGCACCAGTGATATTCAACGTTTAGTGATCGCACGTAGCTTATAACCACATAACAAGGAATTTATGATGCAGTGGCAAACCATTTTATTAAAAAAACACAATGGCGTAGGACTGATTACCCTGAATCGTCCACAAGCCCTCAATGCCTTAAATACTGAGTTGATTAGTGAAATCAATCAGGCGCTAGATGAGTTAGAGAAAGATCGCGAGATTGGCTGTATGGTGTTGGCAGGCTCAGAAAAGGCCTTTGCCGCAGGTGCTGATATTAAGGAAATGGCGGATCTGAACTTTCCTGACATTTATTTTGATGACTTTTTCCATCTGGCCGATCGTATTGCGCAACGCCGTAAACCGTTGATTGCTGCGGTCAGTGGTTATGCGCTTGGCGGTGGTTGTGAGTTGGCACTGATGTGCGACTTTATCTATTGTGCGGACAATGCCAAGTTCGGTTTGCCCGAAATTACTTTGGGTGTGATTCCTGGGATTGGCGGCACACAACGTTTAACCCATGCAATTGGCAAAGCCAAAGCCATGGAAATGTGTTTTACCGCACGGCAAATGGGTGCAGTTGAAGCTGAACAAAGTGGGTTGGTGGCACGGGTATTTAGTAAAGAACAATTACTTGAACAAACTCTGCAAGCCGCAGAAAGCATTGCTGCACACTCTTTAACGGCCAATATGATGCTGAAAGAAAGCATTAATCGTGCTTTTGAAGTCAATCTGACCGAAGGCTTACGTTTTGAAAGACGGATGTTCCATTCGATTTTTGCCACATCGGATCAGAAAGAAGGCATGCAGGCCTTTGTGGAAAAACGACAAGCCAAATTTAATCATCGATAAGAGACCAATAAAATGAATATCGAAAATCAGTTAATGATTGAGCAGAAAGGTGTATTGGGTCTGATCAGCTTGGATCGAGTGAAGCATTTAAATGCTTTGTCACTGGAGATGATTGAGGGCATCTGTAGCCAACTGGAACTATGGCGTTATGATGCAGCGATTCAAGCGGTTTTGATTAAATCGAATAGCCCGAAAGCCTTCTGTGCAGGTGGTGATATTCGCTATCTGTATGACAGTTATAAGAATGATACAGCGGATTATAAGGGCTATTTTAGCGCCGAATATAAAATGCTGAACCTGCTGCGTGAATATGAAAAACCTATCGTTGTGGTGCTGGATGGTTATGTGCTCGGTGGCGGTTTTGGTTTGGCGCAAGCCTGTCATATTGTGGTGAGCAGTGAAAAATCTCGATTTGCCATGCCTGAAACGGCGATTGGCTTTTTTCCTGATGTCGGTGCGACTCATTTCCTGTCGCGACTGGATGATGTTGGGGTTTATCTGGCCCTTACGGGTGAGCAGATCAGCAGTAGTGATGCGCTTTATTTAGATTTAATCGATTATCACGTACCGAGTGACAAATTAGATGCTTTGCAAGAGGCATTGATCAATGAACCGAATTTAAGCAAACAGAATATTGAGCATATTGTCGCTTGTTTTATTACCCGACCTGCTGAAAGTGAACTGAAACAATTGGCAGATGGTATTCGCAAACATTTTGGATTTAAGCATTTGGACGAAATTGAGCACAGCCTTGCGAATGAGCAGGATGAGCAATTGCAGCCTTGGGCAGAAAAAATGCTCAGCATCTTGCAGCAACGCTCATTTATTGCCAAACAAACCAGTTTGAAGCTGCAACATTTAGGACGTGGCTTGTCTTTAGCGCAATGTATGCAACTGGAACGGGATCTACAAGATATTTGGTTTGAACATGGTGATTTTATTGAAGGCGTGCGTGCACTGATTGTGGACAAAGATAAACAGCCGCAATGGCAACAACGTAATTCAGAGCTGGAACAGATTCTGGAAAAACTCAGCTAAATCCAATCATGCATATTGACTCATCTAAGGAGAATTAAGCAGTCTGACATGCTGGTGGTCAGGATTGACGATCAGCAAAAAACCTAAAACAAGAAGATCCAAGAAAGGAACATGATGATGCAAACAATACATGGAAACGGTTCATCTGCAAAAAAGTCCTCTCATCGCTTGGCGGGTATCTCAAGTATGGTAGGCACCACCATTGAGTGGTATGACTTTTTTATCTACGGTGCTGCAGCAGCTTTAATCTTTAATAAATTGTTTTTCCCCAACCTTGATCCGCTAACAGGTGTGCTTGCTGCGTTCGCTACTTATGCGGTGGGTTTCATTGGGCGACCCTTGGGTGGCTTGGTGTTTGGGCATTTTGGTGACAAGATCGGGCGTAAATCGATGTTACTGTTGACCTTGATGTTGATGGGGATTCCAACCGTCCTGATTGGTCTGCTACCGACCTATG
This sequence comes from Acinetobacter sp. ESBL14, assembly GCF_036668815.1. Taxonomy (NCBI): domain Bacteria; kingdom Pseudomonadati; phylum Pseudomonadota; class Gammaproteobacteria; order Moraxellales; family Moraxellaceae; genus Acinetobacter; species Acinetobacter sp. ESBL14. The sequence continues at coordinate 59,671 of NZ_JAZEVS010000008.1, read as the reverse complement.
AATCAATTGGCTATTGGGCCGCCATCTGCTTGGTGATCTTGCGCTTTGTGCAAGGTATGGCGATGGGGGGCGAGTGGGGCGGTGCCGTGCTGATGGCGGTGGAACATGCGCCAGATGGCAAAAAAGGTTTTTGGGGCAGTCTTCCTCAAGCCAGTACTGGCGGTGGCTTAATGCTGGCCTCGATTGCATTGGGATTAGTCTCTTTATTGCCAGAACAGGCTCTGTTTAGTTGGGGCTGGCGGATTCCGTTTCTTGCCAGCATCGTGTTACTGGCAGTCGGTTGGTACATTCGCGTGAAAGTGCCCGAGTCTCCAGACTTTGAAAAAGTGAAGCAGCAAGCGGAAGGAGTCAAAGTCCCTGCTTTGCAAGTCTTTAAAAAACATCCGAAGCAACTGATCACCATTATTGTGGCACGTGCGGCGGAGAATGCATGGTTTTATATTGCCTCGACCTTTACTTTGGCCTACACCACCACACAACTCGGAATTGCCAGACAAGAGATTTTATTTGCAACCATTTGTGGCGCAGCCGTGATTTTAGTGATGACGCCATTATGTGGACATCTGTCTGATAAAGTGGGTCAGCGCAATATGTTTATGTTCGGTTTGTGTGTACTGGCATTATATAGCTATCCATTCTTTAGCATGCTCAATACCAAAGACCCTGTGTTGGTTTGGACCGCAATTGTGTTGGCGATTGGCGTGGTTTTCCCGATTATGTATGCGCCACAGGCTCAATTGTTTGCTCGCCAGTTTCCCGCAGAAATTCGCTATAGCGGGATTTCGATTTCGGTACAGTTGGCTGGGGTATTGGGGGGTGGTATCGCGCCGTTGATCGCGACAAAATTACTCAGTGTTGGTGGAGGCAATCCGTATTTGATCATGCTGTACATTGGTTCAATGGCTATAGTTGCAATTATTGCAACCACATTTATGCCACGGGATGGACTGCTGGCTGGGATGCAAACTGAGCGCAAAAAAGCAGTCAATGTACAAGCCAAAGTCACAGAACCGTCTTAAGGATAAGAAATGAATCTGAAAAGGTGATTCCAAGTAATTGGAAGCACCTTTTTCTTTGAGGAATTTAAAAGGTTCCACGTGGAGCATCAAATATTTAGATATGAGGGGCTGGTTGATTCTTAAGCTTTGTTGCAAAGTGTATTTATTTAGGCTTATTTAAATTGAAATGCGCTAGTATTCTGAGTGAGTCCATAATCAAGGAAGGATGATTAGAATGAATACCGTTGCTGAATGGGTTAAACAGGCAAAAGCCGAGATTGAAAATTTGACCCCAGATCAAGTTGAACAAGAATTAGCTTCAGGACAGGCCATACTGATTGATGTGCGAGATGCAGAAGAGCGGGTTGCTGGAACAATTGCAGGCGCATTGCATATCTCCCGCGGCACTTTAGAGTTTGCTGCTGATCCGAGTAGTCCGATGTATAAGTCTGAATTGCAACCGAATAGCAGAACCATTCTACATTGTGCAGGTGGTGGGCGTTCGGCACTGGCAGTAAAGACCTTGCAGGCATTGGGCTATCGTAATGTGGCACACCTTGATGGCGGCTTTAAAGTGTGGGTAGAGGCAAATAAACCCGTGCTTTAAAATTACATATGAAACTAAAATACAAGAAAAAAGCCCTAATCTTTCGACTAGGGCTTTTTTGAATCTGGAGCGGGAAAGGAGACTCGAACTCCCGACCCCAACCTTGGCAAGGTTATGCTCTACCAACTGAGCTATTCCCGCTAATTGAGCAGTTTTTACGAAAACTTACACTAAAAAATTTGAGCGGGAAAGGAGACTCGAACTCCCGACCCCAACCTTGGCAAGGTTATGCTCTACCAACTGAGCTATTCCCGCATGCCGTGTATAATACATTATGCAAAAATAGGGTCAATAATTTTATGCAAAGAAATTGATTATTTGCATAAAATTAAAGCACTTTCATGCAAAAAAGGTAGGGTAAAGCAAATTTTTGTACAAAAGTTTCCCTCAGATTGCGCTCATGTATACTAATACGCTATCTCAATCTGACCTTACAGAGTGACTGATGAACTTAGAACAACAGTTGATTGAACGTTTAAACACGCTCGCACCGATCCATCTTGACGTTATTAATGAGTCGGCTGGACATGGCGGTTATTTTCCAGGCAAAGAATCGCATTTTAAAGTGATTGTGGTGAGTGATGAATTCCAAGGTCTGCGTCTGGTACAACGTCATCAAAAAATTTATGCGGTGGCTGCCGAGTTAATGAGCCCAGGCCGCATCCACGCGTTAGCGATTCATGCCTATGTGCCGAGTGAGTGGCAAGGTGAGGCGCCTGCAAGTCCTGAATGTGCACATGCACCAAAAAGCTAAGGATTAATCATGGAGCTCTTCCTCACTAAAATTATGCACATGTCTGCAGTGAGCCTATTGATCATTGTGTTTGTATTACGTGGTTCAACACTCTTTGTTGGTGTCCAAGATCAGCAACCCAATCCCAAAGCCCGTAAAAGCTTGGTGGGTTTGCAACATCTGTCTTTAAGCTTGATTATCGTGACAGGTGTAGTTTTACTGTTCATGAATAACTTTGAGGTACAGCCTTGGTTCTATGCCAAAGTGATTTTATTTTTTGTGTTGTGGTCGTCTTTGATCAAAACCTATAAAAAGGATCGTGATATTTTGCTGCAACAACGTCGTGCAGGGTTATTGATCGGAACGGTTGCAATGGTGGGAATTTTAGGTCTCGTTATGATTAAGCCAGTTTTTGCCTGATTGTTCGACACATTGTTTGAGTAATTGTTTTTGCACTAGGTTAAACTGCGTGCAGTTTACAAAAAATATGCTAGAGGGAAATCAATGTTAACGCGTGTTGTGTTTAACCAGAAAGGTGGCGTGGGGAAATCAAGTATTACGGTGAATTTAGCAGCGATTAGCGCTAAACAAGGTCTCAGAACCTTGGTGATTGACCTTGATCCACAAGCAAACTCAAGCCAATACCTGTTGGGTGAAGATGCAACCTATTCTGCGGATAAAGCCGCATTAGAGCCAAACATTGAAAATTTCTTCGACGATATTTTAGGTAGTACGCAGCAAAAGGGCTTAATTGGTAATGCCATTGGCTCAATCCTAAAAGCACCGCGTGGCAAAGGACTGGACAGTTATGTACATCGGACTACTTTTGAAAATTTAGATGTGATTCCTGCTAGCCCAAGTTTGGGTGCCTTAGAGCATGCACTGGAAAGTAAACATAAAATCTATAAGTTACGCGATTCGATTCAATCCCTCAGTGCACGTTATGACCGGATTTTTATTGATACCCCGCCTGCATTTAACTTCTTTACGTTATCGGCGTTAATTTCTGCAGATCGTGTGTTGATTCCATTCGATTGCGATGTGTTTTCGAAACGTGCGTTACAAACTTTGATTGAAAATGTGCTCGAAACCCAAGATGATCATAATGATCGCTTGGAGATTGAGGGAATTGTGGTCAATCAGTTCCAATCTCAGGCAAAATTACCCCGAGAAGTGGTTCAACAACTCAAAGATGAAGGTTTGCCTGTGCTAGAGAGCATGTTGCCGCCGTCGATCTTGATGAAAGAATCACATCAAAAGAATTTACCCTTGATTCATTTGGCATCTGACCATAAATTGACCGTCGCCTATGTGACCCTGTTCAATGAGATTGAATCAAAGAAATAAGAGAATCTTATGAAACGCTTATATTGGATGCCTGTTTTGGCAGCGAGTCTGTTATTGGGTGCATGTGCATCAACGGTTAAGCCCGCTTATGTGTCACCGACACAATATCAAGCATTGAATTGTCAACAGTTACAAGCAGAATACAACCGTATTCAGCTCTATATCGAAAATGGCGTACAAACACCAAAACGTACAGGTGTAGGCGTTGGTGTTGGACTTGGTGGTGGCTGGGGACGAGGTGGTTGGGGCTTTGGCCCATCGATCTCGCTCAATATGGGTCAGTCAATGAATACCAAAAATACTGAACTTGCCAATGTCATGGGGCAGCAAGACGCAATCGTACAGGCAGCAAAATTTAAAGGCTGCCCAATCATTGTCAAACAACGTCCGAAATCATAAATTTGAGAACTGATCGTCATCGCTTAAGATGGCGGTCAGTAACTAAATTATAGCAAAATGTTTCAAGATATAATGATAAAAAACAAATAATTAAAATTTATAACTCAGCTAATTCATTGATTTTTTTTATTCGAGGATGCCCTGAAAATTTGTATTTTTGCCCTAAATTCGTTTAAGGTGGCGCCCATGTCTAGCCGTTCGGTATGTGTATGATTGAGAGTTGGTTTTTTGTTTTGGCGATGTTGGCGGTATTACTGATACCAGGTCCGACCAATGCTTTGCTTGCCAGTGCAACACACCAACACGGTGTTCCTAAAACCATCACGTTTATTCCAATTGAGTGGTTGGGCTATCTCTATGGGATTAGTTTATGGGCGCTCTTCATTCATTTATTTGATCCGATTTGGCCTGCAATTGGTGCGATTCTACATACGCTCAGTTTGCTCTATGTTCTTTGGATGGCATTCCATTTGTGGAAAGGCTCACATCTACAAAAACTAGATCAACATCACCAACATATTCGTAAAAGACAGCTGTTTTTCTCAACGCTTAAAAATCCGAAAACGGTGTTATTGGCTTCTGGGATTTTTCCAGCTGAAACATGGAATTCGATTGAACAAGCCGCGCTGGTATTTGCAATTTTTAGTCTTATTCTGATTCCCGTTAGTATTTTCTGGATGCTGTTTGGACGGGCATTGTTGGCAGGAAGCCTGATTGGAATTAAAGCCGACCATTTATACAAAGGGTCGGCCATGCTATTGCTTATTTGTATGTTACCGATGCTATTACGTTTCTTTTAACAGCACCTTCGGTTTACTGGGCTTTAGCAGCTTTCATTTTCTGACGAATAAAGCCAATGATGCCCGGTAACACACTGATAATAATGATACCGAAAATAAGATGGGTAAAATTATCTTTCACGATTGGCATATTACCGAATAAGTATCCAAGCGTAATGAACGATGCGATCCAGCAAAATGCACCCACAACATTATAGGTCAAGAAATACTTATAGTTCATACTGCCAGCACCCGCCACAAAAGGAGCGAAGGTCCGCGCAAAAGGTACAAAGCGGGCAAAAATAATGGTTTTACCGCCGTGACGTTGAAAGAACGCTTGGGTTTTAAGCAAATGTTGTTTATTGATGAAGCGTGAATTGGTTTCAAATACGCGTGGACCCACGTAACGGCCAATATGATAGTTCAAAGTATCACCGAGTACGGCTGCGATAAACAATAAAACACCGAGTACCCATGGATCCATTGCACCTGTAGATGCAGCTAAAGCACCTGCGGCAAATAATAAGCTGTCACCAGGTAAAAATGGCATCACCACTAAACCAGTTTCAACAAAAATAATCAGGAATAAAATGGCATAAATCCACACGCCATAATTGGTAATAAATTCTAAAAGATGTTCGTCAACGTGCAGAATAAAATCAATGAGTTCCATGGAGGGGTTAACACTATGAATGTGGACTAAATCCTAGCAGTGCCTCTGTAGAATGTCAGTATAAAAAGCAAATTAATTGGTAACTTTTTAGAACAGATTAAGCGGGTCTTAAAGCGAGAAAAGGTATTTTATTGTTGCAAATAAGGAACGATATGTTAACTAAATTGGTGTTTATTGCAAAATCAAAGCTACATAAACTGCTAGCATGTTAAAAAACAAACAGTGTGGAAATTGATTATGTTTAATCCGAATGTTGTTGTAAAAAATATCGTAACACAGTCTGGCGTGGCCAATGTTGTCACTTTGATTGCGCGTTTGTTATTGGCTTATATTTTTCTTGTTGCAGGTTGGGGCAAGATCGTAGGTTATGCGGGTACAGCGGGTTATATGGAATCGATGGGGGTTCCGGGTGCCTTATTACCTTTGGTGATCTTGGTTGAGTTTGGTGGTGGCTTGGCTCTACTATTTGGTTTCCAAACACGTTTTGCATCTTTGGGTTTAGGTCTTTTTAGTATTATTACAGCCTTTATCTTCCATGCTGGTGCAGAAGATGCGATTAATTTTATGAAGAACTTCGCGATGGCGGGTGGTTTCTTTATGTTGATGCTCTATGGCGCAGGTCGTATTAGCCTTGACCATTTAATTGAAAAATAATAGCTCGGGATCAATCCCCGTTGTTCACAACGGGGTTAAATTTTGCCTAAAGCATCTTGCTTACAAACGAAAGCCGACATTGCGGCTTATTTCTGTTTAGATCATAAATGGTTAAAACAAATAGGACATGACAATGAAAAAAATGCTTTTGGGTTGCGGGATTGTAGTTTTCACTAGTTTATCGACACTGACATGGGCAGGTAAAGATGATCATGTATTACTACAGGAAGCGGCAAAGAATGTAGTGTCAGTGAGTCAAGTCGCGAAATTGGCCGATGAAACGGGTATTACCCTGACTGGCCAAATTAGCAAGCACCTGCAAAGTGATCATTATGAGTTTAAAGATTCGAGCGGCAGCATCGGCGTCGAAATTGATGATGATCTTTGGCGTCAAGCAGGGTTGAAAGTCGGTGATCATGTTCGTTTAGTCGGTGAGGTGGATACCCATCGCTATAAGCCAACTGATATTGAAGTCATTAAAATTGAAAAATATGCGCATCGATAAAGACATAAAAAAAGGAAGCTCAGGCTTCCTTTTTTTATGTCTGATGTTTTAGAGCATGAAATGGATTTGCATTTCCCCGACGAGGAAACCTAGTACCGCACCGACAATGATCAATGACCATTCATCTTCTTTAAATGCAGGACGTAGCATGCCCTCAAACTCTTCTGGACTCAGTTTCTGCATACGTTCAACCAAGGTATTACGCACATTCATGGCATCTTCAGCATAGGATTCGACATAACGCATGGTGTCTGGCAGTTGCTTGAGAATACGTTCTGCCACTTCGGCTTTCAGATTTTGGTATTTTTCACCGCCAATTGCATAGACCACCAATGGACGCACAATACCAGCCTGCAAATCAATTTCTTGTTTGACTTGGCGGCTGACCAACTCAATCACTTTGTCTGAATGCGTGCCTGAGAACAACTCTTCCATCATGTTGCGTGAGGTGAGTAATTGTTTGGAAATCAATGCGGCATAGTCGGCAGCCACTTCATTTTGACGTTTAATAAACAGACCTTGCCAAGTATAGCCCATGATCTTTTTTGGGTATAACGGACGGAACATCATTTGCAAGGCCATCCAGTCGCTAAAGAAGCCGACAAAGCCACCAAACATCGGCAGCATCCATGGATATTTACCTTGAGTCACGATCCAGCACAGCATTTGTACCACACCAATTGCAAAACCAAACACGAAACCGACATTACTAAAGAATTTGAATTCCTGTTTGCCCACTTTCTTAAAGATTTCATTGAGCAAACGTTTGTCTTTGAGCAGGTTATTGACCACCATATGTTTGATATCGAAGTACTTGGCAACATCTTTCTGCACTTCACTCATAATATGTTCAACAATTTCTGGCGCTTTGGCTTGGACACGCTTAATCAGTTTTTGTCGTGCAAACTCAGGCATGCCTTCCCATAGGCCAGGTTGGTATTGTTGTGCCACTTCTCGGGTAATGTCCTCAGCTGCTGCCATCAATGGTTTTTCAATTTCTTGGGCAATACGTTTGGGGTCGAGTCGGGCAAAAATTTCTTCGGGTTTAATCAGCTTGGAGGTCATTAACTCCACTGCTGTGGTGGCCATCTTCTCTGCTTTACGGGGAACAATCCCTTGCCATCCGAGTGGAAGCCCAAATAATCGCAATCCTTTAAATTCAAGTGGTGAAAACATCATTTGAATGGCAATGACCTTGGTCACATAGCCAATAAAGCCACTGATAAAGGGGATTGAAATATATAACCAGAAATTCTGTTGAAAATCCGCAATCATTTCTTGAAACATTATTTTATTGGTCCTTCAAGTCCTAATTGTTGCTCGTGGTCGGGCAAGCGCTAGATGATAGTGAAATATTTTCGGCCATTGATGAAACATCAGGACCCTTAATTTTTTGAGTTACCCTTTTATTTTTCCTTTGAATCAGGACATCACAATCGTATAAAAAGGCAACGATGCTGTCGATTGAATACCTTTCCATGGTAATGCATATCTTGACTCGTCATCTTAGCACCAATTTTTGCTTTGTGTTGAGCAGAATGGGCAAGAATTGTTGATTTAATACTCCTTATTTTGTGCTTTGCTGTGAAATTTTAGTTTAAATATCAGTGTCGATTGCTCAATCCAATGAAAAAATAAGATAGATGATGAATTGCGATGCGCCAAAGCGTGAAAAATGTTAGAATATGGCGCTTAATTCATTTGCCTTTAAGATGAACCATGACGACCAATACTCAAATTACTGAAGATCGTATCCTTATTTTGGATTTCGGCTCTCAATATAGCCAGCTCATTGCACGTCGTGTACGTGAAGCGGGTGTCTATTCTGAAATGTATGCATTCGATATGTCTGAAGCAGACATTCGTGCGTTTAATCCGAAGGGGATTATTTTATCAGGTGGCCCTGAAAGCGTACATGAAGAAGGAAGCCCACGCGCACCACAAGTTGTATTTGAATTAGGCGTACCAGTGTTGGGTATCTGTTATGGTTTGCAAACCATGTCTGAACAACTTGGCGGTAAAGTAGAGCCAGGTACAGTACATGAGTTTGGTTATGCAGAAGTAGATATTCTAGTACGTGATCAATTGATTGGTAACTTGCAAGATCGTGAAAACCAACTTCATGTTTGGATGAGCCATGGCGATAAAGTCAGTGCCATTCCAGAAGGCTTCCAAGTGACTGCGAGTACACCAAGCTGCCCGTTCGCTGCGGTGAGTGATGAAGCACGTCGTTTCTATGGTGTTCAGTTCCATCCAGAAGTGACTCACACTGCAAAAGGTGCTGAATTACTGTCTAACTTCGTACATCAGATTTGTGGTTGTCGTGGTCTGTGGACGCCTGAACACATTATCGATTTACGTGTAGAACAGTTACGCGCACAAATTGGTGATGAAAAAGTTCTGTTAGGTTTGTCTGGTGGTGTGGACTCATCTGTGGTTGCTGCGTTATTGCACAAAGCCATTGGCGACCAGTTAACTTGCGTATTTGTAGACAATGGTTTACTTCGTTTAAACGAAGGTGATCAAGTGATGCAAATGTTTGCAGAAAACATGGGCATTCGCGTCATCCGTGCCGATGCTGAACAGCGTTTCTTGTCTGCTTTGGCAGGTGAAGTTGATCCTGAGAAAAAACGTAAAATCATTGGTCGTGAATTTATTGAAGTATTTGCAGAAGAAGCACGTAAACTTGATGGCGTGAAATTCTTGGCACAAGGGACGATTTATCCAGACGTAATCGAATCTGCTGCAAGCAAACAAGGTAAAGCACACGTAATTAAATCACACCACAACGTGGGTGGTTTACCTGATGACCTAGAATTTGAATTGGTTGAACCATTACGTGACTTGTTCAAAGATGAAGTACGTAAATTAGGTACAACCATTGGTTTACCGCATAGCATGATTTACCGTCATCCGTTCCCAGGTCCAGGTTTGGGCGTGCGTATTTTGGGTGAAGTGAAGAAAGAATATGCTGATATTCTTCGTCTTGCTGACGACATCTTTATGCAAGAACTGCGTGACAGTGGTTGGTACGACAAAACTGCACAAGCATTTGCTGTATTCCAACCTGTAAAATCAGTGGGTGTTGTTGGTGATGGTCGCCGTTATGCATGGGTGATTGCACTTCGTGCGGTAGAAACGGTTGACTTTATGACAGCACGCTTTGCACATCTTCCATATGAATTGGTTGATAAAATCTCAACTCGTATCATGAATGAGATTAAAGATGTTTCACGCGTCGTCTACGACGTGTCATCTAAGCCACCAGCAACGATTGAGTGGGAATAAGATGAAGGGCAGGATGAAAATCCTGCCTTTTTTTATGCGATTGAAAAAAGAGGTCAAGCATGTCCGAAACCTTGCAACTCGAACAGTTAACAGGATCTTTACAGCAGCTTTTGGGTGAATCCCTCTTTGCCATTTATCTGTATGGTTCAGCTGTTGATGGCGGGCTAGGTCCAGAAAGTGATCTGGATGTTTTGGTTGTGGTGAGTCAAGCACTGACACTCCAGCAACGACAGCAACTGGCAGAAACCTTATTAAAAATTTCGTATCCAATTGGGGCTGCACAGCGTGCACTTGAAGTCACCATCGTACTTAAAGCGCAAATTCTTTCAGGCAGTTATCCACTCAGCTACGAACTACAATTTGGAGAATGGTTACGGGAGGAGTTAAACCAAGGTGCTTTGCTCCGCACACATACAGACCCTGATCTGAGTATTTTGCTGAAGAAAGCACAAGTGCATCATCGTAGTTTGTTGGGGCCAAGTTTGACACAGTGGTCAACGGCAATTCCTGAACAGCACCTCTGGCAGGCAATGGCAGACACCTATCCCTCGATTGTGGCGCATTGGGATGAGGATGCCGATGAGCGTAATCAGATTTTGGCCTTATGCCGTATTTATTTTAGTTTGGTGACGAATGAGATTGTACCTAAAGATCAGGCTGCGCAATGGGTGATAGCTCAGTTACCGTCGCAGCATCAACCCATTTTGCAGCGCATGATCCAAGAATATAAAGGTGAGATAGGCAAGCAAAGCTGGCAACAACAGCATCAGGCTTTAGGACCTGTTGTTGACTTCCTGAGTTCAAAAATTGATGAACAATTTAAGAAGAAGAGTAGCCTGATCAAATAATAATATTTTAAAAAGGTGGCTTTTTTATTACTTAACTTTTTCTAAAAATCGATCTGTAAAATAAATAACTCATTCAATATCAAAAAATTAAAATTTAAAGATATATCTTAACTTGCCATAAGACTATTTAAGATATATCTTAACATGCATAAATTGAGCAACATGAGAAAAATAAAGATGAAACACGCATCAGATCATCACGAAAACGAGCGTGATATCGAGCATCGAGAGCATCACCGTTCAGGGCGTCGTGGGCGCTTATTTGAATCAGGTCGCATGAAACTGTTGGTGCTGCATTTGATTCAACAAAGCCCCAAACATGGCTATGAAATTATTAAAGAAATTAGTGATCTGGTCGGAGATGGCTATACCCCAAGTGCAGGAACGATTTATCCAACGTTAACCGCATTGGAAGAAATGAATTTGATTCGCGTGCTGGATGCCGAACGTAAGCAATATCAGATTACCGACTATGGCGATAGCTATTTAAAAGAGCAGCAAGACATGTTGGCCGCTTTATTGCAAAAGCTGCGACTAAGACGTGAAATTCACAATAATGATCAGTTGATTGATATCCATCGCGCGATGGAAAACTTAAAAACGGCATTGCGTTTAAAACTGAACATCACAGATTTGCAGCAAGAACAGATCCATCAAATTGCGGAAAAAATTGATCAGGCTGCCATCGCCATTGGACGCTTATAAGTTGGGAGCGAAACATGTTAGAGCTACAACAGAAAATCAAGCAGGCGGGTCTAAGGGTGACACATCCTCGGATGTCGGTGCTGTCTGTCTTGGCACAACAATCAGAAGAACTCACAGTGAAACAGATCTATCAACAGCTGAATCAACAGAAACAGCAGTTGAGTTTGGCTACGGTGTATCGGGTGGTCAGTGATCTGGTGCAGGCAGGCTTGATTGCCAGTTATCAGTTTCATCGGGCAGAGACCAAGTTTAATTTGCCTTCAATTCCTAACAGTCAAATGCTGCATATCCGTTGCGCCGATTTAACCACGGCCAAACAGACCGCATTTTTACAGTCTTTGGCTGCGGTATTTCATCAATTTCAAGTCGACCTGATGCAGGTTGAAATTAAAGAGAGTGCTTAAAAGCCTCTTGGAGCAGAAGTATGAAACAACATCAATATCATGTCACAGTACAGCATTTAAAAGATGCGAAAGGGCAGGTTTCAACCTATACCGAGCGTTTGGAGTTTTATACGGGCAATCATGATGATATTTTCGAGATTGTCGAACGGTTGAAAAAGGCTGATTTTTTTGATGATCAAACCACAAAATCCTTTGCAGTGGGTTTAAAGCTGTTTAGTGAAGTGATGTTGGAAAATAAAGATCATCCTTTATTTGAGGCATTTCTTCCGCAATTTGGTCAATTCATGAAAAACTTAAAGCAACAGGTAAAGAAATAGTGAAAAATTTCAATAATATCGAATTGGTTGCTAAAAAGTGGTCGATGAAAAAACTACCAGCAAAATATGCAGCGTGGATATTGCCTTTAATTTTATCATTTTTTATGAGTGGAACTTTGTCATTGGCCAATATGTGGATGAGTATTGGCTTCATTCCAGAGTTTTTAAGTAAATGGTCAGCAACATGGATGTTTTCTTGGCTGATTGCTTATCCATTGGTCTTGGTTTTATTGCCTGTGGTACGGCGTTTAACAGGCTTGATCGTCGAGATGCAAACCCATTAATGCAATTCGAGCATTTTCTATTTCGGGGTATCAAAAAAAGGGGGTAGAGATTGTCCCATGAATAACACTCTGTGTATTACTAAAAGACTATATTGCTGAGTGATTGTATTGTTAAGATCAAGCTATCAACTCATTGCATTAGCATAGGTAAAAGAGAGTAATATCATGAGCAATAATAACGACTACGATATTTCTGATTCAAAAGACTGCGAAACATATATTAATCAATTTATTCAAGAATTTACCATTCGTTCTGCCGAAATTGGTAAGGGAACCGTGATTAAACGTGCTCTGCCGAGTCGACAAAAACGCTTGGTCGGGGCATGGTGTTTTCTAGATCATGCTGGGCCAGTGAGTTTTCCAGCGGGCGATGGTTTAGATGTGGGGCCGCATCCGCATATTGGTTTGCAGACGTTTACATGGATGATTGAAGGCACCATGATGCATACCGATAGTCTAGGTTCAAAACAATTAATCCGTCCGAAGCAGGTCAATTTGATGACGGCAGGTCGTGGGATTTCACACACGGAAGTTGCACCAGATACTGAAACTAAAATGCACGCTGCCCAGCTCTGGATTGCCCTACCAGATGACAAACTGAATATAGAGCCTAAGTTTGAGCACTATCCAGAATTGCCTGTGGTGACGAAAGATCAGGTTGAGTTTACCGTACTGGTCGGTGACTTTCTCGATACAACCTCTCCTGTGCAAGTGCATACGCCTTTGGTTGGCGTCGATCTCACTGCACAAGCTGATACCAAGACCCGTATTCCACTCAATCCAAAGTTTGAGTATGCCTTTATGGCACTTGAAGGCACAGCCCGCGTTAATGGGCATGAACTGACTGCCGATAATATGGTGGTTTTAGAAACGGGTTTAACGGAAATTGAAGTGGAACTCACCCAAGGTCATCGTTTACTGCTAATAGGCGGTGAACCGTTTGAATCACCGATTTTACTGTGGTGGAATTTCGTGGGACGGACGATGGATGGTTTAAAGCAAGCCCGTGAGGATTGGATTAATCATGATGCTCGTTTTGGAGAAATTCCTGATTACCAAGGTAAGCGTCTAGAAGCACCTGTATTACCTGATCAAATGAGGGCATCAAAATGAGTATTATTGCCAGTGCAACCGTCCAGACTTTGCCAGAACCTTGGAAGGGGGAGGTGAAGAGTGGCACACATCAATTTCTTACCGATAAGCCAGAACAGTTCGGTGGACATGATACAGGGCCAGCACCTTATGATTTCCTGACTACAAGCTTGGCCTCCTGCACCATGATTACCTTGCGGATGTACGCGCAACATAAGGAAATGGATTTGGGTGCGTTTTCAGTTGAAGTGGACTTCCATACCAATCGCGAACAACAGGAACGAATCGAACGCCGTGTAATATTTGAACAACCTCTTTCACAAGATTTAAAAGAAAAGCTTCTCAATGTCTGTAGCAAAACCCCTGTTACTAAAACTTTGTTACGTAGTTTAGACATTCAGACCACGATTCTTTAAGACTAAAGTGCTATTGTGCTTGGGCAAAACATAATTCTAAGCGTAACTATGCGAGGGACTGAAACCATAGTTACGCAGCTAAAAAGCAGGCACAAAAATGATTACCTTACATTACCTACAATGCTCGCGTTCGTTCCGTATCTTGTGGGCATTAGAAGAACTTGGTGTGGATTGCCAAGTTGAGTATTATCAAAGGTTAGCCAATTTCTCAGCACCAGACAGCCTCAAACAGATCCACCCACTCGGTAAAGCACCGATTTTAGTTGATGGTGAAGATGTGATTGTTGAATCTGCTGTGATTCTTGATTACTTGCAACAACAGTATGATCTTCAACATCAATTTAAACCGCAACAACCGGCTGAGCAGCGTCAATATTCATATTGGATGCACTATGCAGAAGGCTCATTGATGCCTTTATTGGTCATGACCTTGGTGATGAACAATGTCAGCAAACATGTTCCATGGGTCATTCGCCCGATTGCTGAAAAAATTAGTGATGGCGTCAAAGCTGGCTTCGTACGTCCACGAGTGAAAGAACATATTTTGTATCTTGAAGATTATCTGGCAAAACATGATTATTTTGCAGGTGATTTTTCTTTTGCCGATATTCAAATGGCCTTTCCACTGATTGCCATCCAAAACCGTTTACACGGTAAATATCCAAACATTCAAGCCTTTGTGCAACGGGTCCAACAACGCCCAGCCTTTCAACGTGCTGAGCAAAGAAGCTTGCATTCGCAATGCGCATAAATTTTTTGAGTATAAAAAAGGGAACAGATTGTTCCCTTTTTTATGCTGAATTGGTTTAGCGTTTAATCACAATCGAATCAATACCACTATGTTGCAGGGTTTGTTGCGCTGCCAATGCTGAATCTTGACTGTCATAAGGGCCAGAGAACACACGGTACCATGTCTGACCATTTTCAACACTTTTCACCACATCTGCAGATAAACCATTCAGGATGATTTCTGCACGACGTGCGTCGGCACTGTCTGGGTCAGGGTAGCTACGTACTTGTAAAATATAAGTCGCATGTGCAGGTGCAGCAGCTTGTTCACTTGGTGTGATGCCGCTTGGATCTTCTGTTGTAGTGGTCTCAGGTTTTGGTGACTCAATAATCACAACATTGCCTTGAGGTTTGGCCTCAGGCACAGCTTGTTCGGGAATTGGAGTTACTTGTTGCTGAGGCAGTAAATCATAAAAACGGTAGTCTTTATTGGTATTTTCTTCTTGGTAATGTTCTGAGGTTACCTGATTTTTTGCAGGAACTGGCTGCCAAGGTTGCCAAAGCATTAACATTACCGCAGCACATAGGATCGCGAGAATTGCGACAAGCATTCCTAACCACTTTGGAATGAGTGGTTTTTTTGGCTTGTTTGGTCGTTCAGATACACCACGTTGCGTTTTTCCAAACACCGGAAAATTCCTCTTGATCCTATTAGGTTATTTGTAACTTGAATCTGCTTAAAAACAAAGCATTATGTTTAAAAATAATGCTTTGTTTACCATATTGTTTAACAATGATGGCTTAAGTTTACATGTGTTTAAGCTTTAATTTACTGGTTGCCGTTTTAGCTCAGGCATCGCCTTCGGTCTTGCGACGATGTGCAAAGCGTTGCTTTGCTGTTTTACAGCCCACCTCAAGCATAGCTTTCGGTCTTGCGACGATGTGCAAAGCGCTGCTTTGCTATTTACATCGTCTCAGGAGCGGATACACCAAGCAATTCTAAGCCATTACGCAAAACTTGCTGTACGTTGATTGAAAGCAATAAACGTGCTTGTGTCAGTGCCACATCATCACCCAATACTTTATGTTCGTTGTACCAAGCATGGAATAGGGCAGCGAGCTCTTTCAGATAGTTACCAATTTGGTGTGGTTCATACACATTTGCTGCACGAACTAAAACATCTGGATAAGCTGCGAGCTTAGATAAGATCTCAGTTTCAGCATCAAGTTCTAAATGATTGGCTTGTTCACGTGCCGCAACAGCATCAAAACTGATCCCCGTAGAAGCTGCTTTTTCTAACATACGGCAAATACGTGCATGGGCATATTGAATGTAATACACCGCATTGTCTTTGCTTTGTGAAACAGCAAGATCGAGATCAAAGTCAATGTGTTGTTCAGACTTACGCATCACATAGTAGAAACGCGCGGCATCATTACCTACTTCTTTACGTAGATCACGTAAAGTCACGAATTGACCTGAACGAGATGACATTTGTACCATCTCACCACCACGCCACAAGCTCACGAACTGAACCAAAAGTACGGTCAGTTTCTTCGAGTCGTAGCCCATGGCATCAATGGCTGCTTTAACACGTGAGATATAACCGTGGTGGTCAGAACCCCAAATATCAATCAGGTCAGTATAGCCGCGTTGTAGTTTATTCAA
Source organism: Acinetobacter sp. ESBL14 (assembly GCF_036668815.1). Taxonomy (NCBI): domain Bacteria; kingdom Pseudomonadati; phylum Pseudomonadota; class Gammaproteobacteria; order Moraxellales; family Moraxellaceae; genus Acinetobacter; species Acinetobacter sp. ESBL14. The sequence continues at coordinate 43,224 of NZ_JAZEVS010000008.1, read as the reverse complement.
GTGATAGGCGATGTCAGAAGCAAAGTAAGTGGTTTGACCATTACGACGTTTCACCACACGGTCTTTTTCATCACCGAACTCAGTTGATTTAAACCAGATGTTACCGTCCTTTTCATAGAGGTAACCACGTTGGTCTAATGTCTCCAGTGCTTCGTCAATTTTGTCAGTTAAAGAGTCTTCACTGAACCATTTGTCAAAGGTTACGCCAAAGTCAGCTAAGTCATCTTTGATGTCATCTAAGATGGCATGCAAGGCTGCTTGATGGAAAACACGGTAGTCCGCACCCAAGTGTTGTTGAGAGTTTGCGATCAAACCATCAATGTGCTTTTCTTTGTCGCCAGAAAGGACAACTTTGTTGCCTTCTGCATCGAGTTCTTCAGCGTATTGAACATCTTCTGGTACATCTTTATAAATGTCAGCAACAGCACGAACATGTGCATTACCATCTTTATCAATAATTTCTTGAGCGATTTCTTTAACGTAGTCGCCTTGGTAGGCATTTTTAGGGAAAACTAAAGTTTGTCCCGTCAATTCTAAATAACGTAGATAGGTTGAAGTCGCCAAAATGTCCATTTGACGGCCTGCGTCATTGACATAGTATTCACGATCAACTGTTGCACCTGTTGCTTCTAATAGATTTGCAACCGTCATGCCATAGGCTGCGCCACGACCATGTCCGACATGCAGACTAGAGGTCGGGTTTGCAGAGACAAACTCGACTTGGATTTTTTTAGCTGCATTGGCTTGGCTGCGGCCATAGTCATTTTTTTGTGCTTGGATTTGATCAAGCACGGCATAGCGTTGGTCTGCATTTAAAAAGAAGTTAATAAAACCCGGACCTGCAATTTCTGCTTTGGTAATATCAGCCACTTCTGGGAGGGCTGCCAAGATTTTTTCAGCAAGATCGCGTGGTTTCATGCCAGCCGCTTTTGAGCCGATCATGGCAATATTTGAAGCAAAGTCTCCGTGACTTCGGTCTTTGGTACGGGTTAAATGGCTCGTGTTGGTCCAATCGGAAGGAAGTACACCTTGCTGTTGCAGGGTTTGTACCGCATGATCGAGAGCTGCTTGTATTGCCGTATTCATAGTTACCGAAAATAAATGTCGCGGAAAAACGAACAATATAGCAAACTTTATCGGCTTAGGGGGAGTGGGAATGATCTGGAATTAACATATTCCTATAAAACTTTTTAAGTTCATGTTTTTAAGTTGTGTGTTGAAGATGCTATACCCTTGATAGATATAGCATCTTGGTATTTTAGTCTTCTAAAATTTGTTCCAATAGTTCATCACTTGGCGCAAAATAATAAGCACCATCAATGGCAGTGGTGAAATGCAATAAGCGGTCATGAATACCATCACCTGTGGTGCCAAACATGCGTTTTAGCATTTCATCAATAATACTGAGCTGGTTGGTATAAGCGACGAAAAATAAACCTTGCTCACCTTTACCATCGCCATAAGGCAGGCTGTGACGCAAGATTTCCATTTCTTCACCTTCATCATCTTCCACGACAGTACGTGCCACATGCGAGTTTTGTGGTTTGATGTCATCATCCAGTTCAATCGACTCGAGTTTGGTCCGACCAAAGACATGCTCTTGTGCATCAACTTTGAGTTGTTGCCATTTTGCTAGGTCATGGATATAGCGTTGCGCAAAGATAAAGCTACCATCAGCAAACGCCTCTGCCTGCTCAGAAAGTAGTGCTGCTTCAGCACGGTCATCAGGGAATTGTGGATTTTCAGTGCCGTCAATGAAGCCAGTCATGTCACGACCATCAAAGAAACGGAAACATGCACGTTCGTCCAAGACCTCTACTTTATCTTGGATACCATTAAAGAAGGCTTGGCTCATGGCAAAGCAGATATCAGCACGGGCACTGGCAATATGAATAAATACATCAGCGGGTACCACAGGCATTTGAAACGCACCCTGTTGCGGGTCGAGTTGCTTAAAGCCCTCAGGGGTTTGAGCATAAAGTTGTGCCCACAGTTCAGGACCAAACGCGATCGCTGTTTTAATCTGGTCATTCGGGTGTTGTGTGATTAAACGGTCACGGGTCGAAAGTAGCGCTTCAATTTGTTGTTTTAATTCAGCAATGCTTAAATCTTTTAAACGTAAAACAATAAAGCGGGCATGGTCGGAAGGCAATGGAAGAATGACAGATTGCGCAGTCATTAAAATCTCCTTAGTTATTTTTAAGGGGCAAAAAGGATAATTGTGCCTGATGTTATGAGGGCTGAGTAGCTTATTTGTTAAATTTTCTTGCCTAAAATATCATCGTGAGGCGTTGATAAAACGGTATAATTCATCTTTTATTGTTCAAATCTTTTGCTATGGCTGTGCAGGTTTGGTTTGCTTTTATGTTGGCGTGCTGGGTGATTAGTGTTTCACCAGGTGCTGGCGCAATTGCCTCAATGTCGAGTGGGTTAAACTATGGATTTCGACATGGCTATTGGAATGTCATAGGTCTGCAAGTCGCGTTGATCATTCAAATCATGATTGTTGCAGCAGGTGTCGGCGTCTTGTTCGCGACCACACCTTGGGCCTTTCAGGTGATGAAATGGTTTGGGGTGATCTATTTACTATACTTGGCTTATACGCAGTGGAAAGCACCCATTCAGAACATCGAGATTCAACAGGAGCAGAATGATAAATCTGCCTTGGCTTTGGTATTTAAAGGCTTTGTGGTGAATATGAGCAACCCCAAAGCAATCGTGTTTTTATTGGCTGTTTTGCCACAGTTTTTGGACTTGAATCGACCGCAATGGCTGCAATACTGCATCATGGCGACGACAATGGTGACGATCGACCTGATTGTCATGGCGGGTTATACCGGACTAGCATCGAAAGTATTGAGACTGCTTCGTTCACCGACACAGCAAAAATACTTAAATCGTGGTTTTGCGGTGATGTTCAGTTGCGCAGCCTTATTATTGAGTGCCATTCAGCAATCGGCCTAAACCTCGTTAGGCAGATTGTGACTGGCTTTTGAGTTTCTGTACGATAAAAATGGCAGCAAAACACAGTGCCATGCACAACACAATGCTCAGGCCTGTTGAAATATTTAAGGCAGCACTTGACCATAGGCCAACTGTGACGCCAAGCTGTGCCAGAATAAAGGCCCAGACCACCATCTGTTTGGGAGAGTGCGCCAGTAAGCGTGCGCTAAGTGCTGGAATCACCAACAGTGCACCCATCAATAATGAACCCACCGCACGTAAAGCCAGTACCGTAAACAATGCCAATAACAACATAAAGATCAGGCGTTGCCAATTGGCACTGACGCCTTCACTCATAGCAATATCAGGATCAATCGCAATTTGAATTTGTGCTGACCAAGAGCGATACAGTACGATCAATGCGGCGATGATGACCACCGCAAACATCGGTAAATCAGACCATTCGATACTGAGTAAATCACCGAATAAATAGCTGAGCAATTCAGGGCGTAGACTTGGCACTTGTTGAATCAAAAGTAAGCCTGAGCAGAGTAGGGTCGCAGAGCTTAAAGCGAGCAAGGCATCATTGGGAAGGCGAGAGTCATGCAGCACCCACAGCAATGCAACCAGTAACAGCGCCAGACAGGCAACACCCAACCAGAAAGGTAAATTTAAAATACCTGCAACTGCGACCCCCAGTAGGGTGCCGTGAGCCATGGTATCGGCAAAAAAAGACATTCTGCGCCACAGCATTAGGCAACCGAGTGGAGCGGTCAGAAAAACCAGCAATGACCCCATGATCCAAGCAGGTAGGAGGAGTTGTAACCATTCCATCATGGCTTAGACCTTTGGCTCTGGGTGAATGTGTGGGCGTGGATCGTGAGAACACGGTTCGGCATGATCACTATGCCCACAGTGATTATGGTGATGCTGATAGAACATTCGTTGTGTGCCAAAAATGGCTTGATATTCTGGATGCTGTTGAATATTTTCAGGCAAACCGCTGCAACAGATGTGTTTATTGAGGCAGACCACACGATGCGTACCTTGCATGACCCATTGCAAATCATGCGACACCATCAGGACGGCACAACCATAGCGTTCGGGTAAGCTGCGTACATATTCATACAGTTCAGCTTCGGACTGGATGTCCAGACCTTGCATCGGTTCATCCAAGACTAAGATATCAGGCTGCCGCAGTAAGGCTCGAGCCAGTAAAACGCGTTGCCGTTCACCGCCTGATAGCTGCTGTACTTTGGATGCTTGTAATTTTTGGATGCCGGTGTCGCGGACAATCTCTGCACGTAAATCAGCGCTGCAGATTTCAAGATCAAGTAAATCTTGTACCCGTAAAGGCAGGCTAGCAGACGGATTAAACTTCTGCGGCACATAAGCCAGTTTTAATTTTTTTGAAAAGTGCACCTTGCCTTTATTGGGTGACATGATGCCAAGGAGTACTTTGATTAAGGTTGATTTACCTGCGCCATTGGGACCAATCAGCGTCACAATCTCTTTTGACTGCAAAGCAAAATCGACATTTCTCAAAATATCCCGTTCGTCACGTCGAACCGAGACTTTCTCCAACTGTATAAGCGGAGTGTTTACTGGAGTGTGCTGCACTGATGACATTTTCCAGAAATTTCAATAATGCTGTGTTGCGCTAAAAACTGGTCTGAGGCGGCAAGTTGGTCGAGTTGTTGAATCAAGCCTTGCGCAGAAGCCTCTTTGACAGAATGGCATTCGGTACAAATCAGGAAAGCAGCTTGGTGTCCTTCACGTGGATGGCAACAAGGTATATAGGCATTGATTGAGGTCAGTCTGTGAATGAGGCCTTTTTCTAATAAAAAGTCTAAACTGCGATACACTGTCGGTGGGGCAGCAGGGCGGTCTGCTTGGCCTTTAATTTTTGCCAATAAGTCATAAGCACCCATTGGGCCAGAGGCATTCAAAATGAGTTCAAGCACTTCTTTACGCAAAGGGGTCAGGCGAGCGCCAGTCGCAGTGCATAACAATTCTGCTTCAGCAAGTCGCGCTTTAATATCGTGATGACCATGAACACCATGTAATGCATTGTCATGTTCATGTGAACAAGAACTCATAGATTGACCTCATTGTTTTTGTAGAACCTATTGATCTGTTACAGCGCCATAAAAGGCTGATGGCCTTACAATAGATTCAATATCATAACACGCAATTTAGGATAACTATCTATATATAGTTAAAGCCAAGTCTGTTCAGGTGATGAATCTCGAAAATAGACATAGGCATTTTTTAACTTTTGTTATATTATAACATGCTTCGCTAAATTGAGTAATGCTGTGATGTCTCGCCTAATTGTTTTGGTCTTGTTTTCGATGTTAAGCACATGGGGCTGGACACAAAGCTTGGTGGTTTCAACACACCCAATTTATTTGATTGCTAAACAAGTGACAGACGGAGTAGAAGAGCCGATCCTGTTATTGAAAGATCAAAGTGGCCATGATGTGCAACTCACACCCGCCCATCGTAAAGCGATTCAAGATGCTTCCTTGGTGATTTGGCTGGGTAAAGCCCATGAAGCGCCACTGGAAAAAATGCTGAACCAAAACCGTAAAGCAATTGCTTTATTAGACTCAGGCATTTTAACCGCTTTGCCGTTACGTAATTTACGTGGTGTATCTATGGCCAATACCGTAGATAGTCATGTGTGGTTAGATCCGAATAATGCGGTTCGGATCGCTTTCTTTATTGCAACTTTACGTTCTCAGCAATACCCAGAAAATAAAGCCAAATACATGGCCAATGCCAAAGAATTCTCTCAGCAGATGCTGCAAGCCTCACAACAATATGAAAGCTCGAATAAAGCCAAAAACTATTGGTCTTATCATGATGCCTATCAGTATCTAGAACGTGCTTTGAACTTAAAATTTGCGGGTGCATTGACCGATGATCCACATATTGCCCCAACGGCAGCTCAAATTAAGTACTTAAGAGACAATCGTCCGCAAAATAAAATGTGTCTATTGGCCGAAACGACAGCAAGTGCCAGTCAGTACCAAAAAATGAACCCAGTAGTTTTCCAGTCGGTCGATGAAAGCATGCGTGGCGAAGACAATTTTGTAACAGCGTGGCAAAAATTGGCTTCAAAAACCGATAAATGCGTAATAAGTGCACAAAATTGATCAAAAAAATAAAAATCAATTGACTCTATCGTCAAAAAATATGGTAACGAAAAAAGCAGACTTAAGTCGAGAAAAGATTGCATGTTCAGGGGTGTAACTCTATAATGCCTGCGATTCGAAACGATCATGATTAAAACTTGTCAAGCAGTTCTGCTGTAAGTGGGTAAAAAATGAGCCAAACTAGTCGCATGATTGACCGACGATTAGCAAAAGCTTTGGTCTTCTTACAAGCGTGTATGATTCCTGTTGCCGCTTTACTGGCATGGGCAATCAAAGATACAACTGCTGCTTTGAGTGCTGCGCTTGGGGCTTTGGTATGTTGGTTGGCACATTGTTATTTTGCTTGGCAGTCGTTTAGAACGGCAGGCGCAAGAGCATCAAAACAAGTCATGCTGAATATGTACCGAGGAATGCTCGGTAAGTTTGCGATTGTGATTGTGGGTTTTATATTAATTTTGAGCAATGTTAAACCGCTGTCACCGGTTGCATTGTTTTGTGGATTTATTCTCGTACAAGCGATGTCGTGGGTCGCGCCATTTTGGGTGGCACGTCTACAAAAACGAGGGTAAGGCACATTTTGAGATTTTTGGAAGTAGAGACGGGATCTTTGCCATCCGCTTGATTCGTTTCTACTTCTTTTTAATGATTGACATTGACCAGGTGTGATTTATGGCTGCTGAAGAACATGCCCTGACTTCGACCGAGTATATCAAGCATCACTTGACCAATATGACCTATGGCAAAATGCCTGACGGTACATGGAAATTGGCTGAGACTGCTGAAGAAGCTCATTCGATGGGGTTCACTGCAATTCACTTGGATTCAATGGGTTGGTCTATCGGACTTGGTGTGATTTTCTGTTTGTTGTTTTGGACAGTTGCGAGAGCTGCGAATGCAGGTGTTCCAACTAAATTCCAATCAGCAATTGAAATGATTATCGAGTTTGTTGACTCAAGTGTTCGTGATACTTTCCACGGCAAATCACGCTTAATTGCACCCTTGGCATTAACCATTTTCGTGTGGATTTTCCTCATGAACGCAATGGACTTAATCCCAGTTGACTGGATTCCGTATACAGCTCAATTGATTGGTGCAAACGTATTTGGCATGGACCCTCACCACGTTTACTTCAAGGTTGTTCCTTCTACTGACCCGAACATTACCCTTGGTATGTCGTTGTCTGTATTTGTTTTAATCTTGTTCTATAGTATTCGTGAGAAAGGGATCGGCGGTTTCGTCGGTGAATTGGCACTTAACCCATTCAACCCAAGTAACCCAGTTGCAAAAGCGTTATTGATTCCAGTGAACTTAATTTTGGAATTAGTAACTTTCCTTGCTCGTCCAGTTTCGTTAGCTCTACGACTGTTCGGTAACATGTATGCGGGTGAGTTGATCTTCATCTTGATCGCATTATTGCCGTTCTGGATCCAGTGGGCGTTATCTGTGCCTTGGGCTATCTTCCACATTCTCGTAATCACGCTGCAAGCATTTATCTTTATGATGCTGACCATCGTTTACTTGAGCATGGCAAGCGAAAAGCATTAATGGTATTGCCTGATTGTCACCTGACAGTTGGGCTTAAATTTTAGTTTAATTTGGTAATAACCTAACCTCTGAGGAATTTTTCATGGAACTCACTTTAGGTCTAGTTGCAATTGCATCTGCTATCTTGATCGCTTTCGGTGCTTTAGGTACTGCGATTGGTTTCGGTCTTTTAGGCGGTCGCTTCTTAGAAGCTGTTGCTCGTCAACCAGAATTGGCTCCACAACTTCAAACTCGTATGTTCTTAATCGCGGGTCTTCTTGATGCTGTGCCTATGATCGGTGTTGGTATTGGCTTGTTCTTCATCTTCGCTAATCCATTTGTAGGTTAATAGCTTAATTCCTAAATCCACATATTGAGGAATAGCGAAATGAATATCAACCTCACATTGATTGGCCAAGCAATTGCATTTGCGATCTTTGTCGCATTCTGCATGAAGTTTGTATGGCCTCCACTAATCAATGCGATTAGTGAGCGTCAGCGTAAAATCGCTGATGGCTTAAATGCTGCTGAAAAAGCAAAAGCTGACCTTGCTGATGCGCAAGCACAAGTTAAGGCAGAATTAGACGCAGCAAAAGCACAAGCGGCTCAATTGATCGAACAAGCGAACCGTCGTGCAGCACAATTGATCGAAGAAGCGCGTACCCAAGCATCTGCTGAAGGTGAGCGTATTCGTCAACAGGCGAAAGAAACTGTTGATCAAGACATCAATTCTGCTCGCGAAGAATTACGTCAACAAGTTGCTGCTTTGGCAGTTGCTGGCGCAGAAAAAATTCTGAACCAACAAGTTGACGCAGAAGCTCATAATGCCATGCTGAATCAGCTGGCTGCTAAACTTTAAGCGAGGCGAATATGGCTGAACTCTTGACGTTAGCACGCCCGTACGCCAAAGCAGCATTTGCTTATGCATCTGAGCAGAATGCAACTGACGCTTGGTCAAATGCGTTACAACTGCTCGGTGCTGCGGTGCAAGACGAAGCATTTTCCGCTTATTTAAATCGCCCTGAGCTGACTCCTGCGGAACAAGTAGGTCTTTTTGCCAAGGTTTTAGGTGAAGATCAGTCTCAATCAGTGTCAAATTTTTTGACCTTGCTTGCAGACAACGATCGTTTGGTTTTATTGCCTGAAATCGCAGCAGAATACGAATTACTTAAATCGCAGAACAACAACACATTGGAAGTAGAGATTGAATCTGCTTTCCCAATGGATGCGACACAAGAGCATATTTTAGCTCACGCGCTTGAAAAACGTTTTAACAGAACAGTTCATGTCTCTGTTAACGTTAATCCAGCGTTGATCGCAGGTGTTGTGATTCGTGCAGGCGACCAAGTGATAGATGACTCTGCGCTTAACAAGCTTGAAAAAATGCGGACTCGTCTTCTTGCCTAACAGCAATAAGACTGAACTTAAAAAAGATTGAGGAATAGCGCAATGCAACAACTGAATCCATCCGAGATCAGTGCGCTCATTAAACAGCGTATCGGCGATCTGGACACCAGCGCGACCGCGAAGAATGAAGGTACCATCGTCATGGTATCTGACGGTATCGTGCGTATTCACGGTCTTGCAGATGCAATGTACGGTGAAATGATCGAATTCGACGGCGGCTTATTTGGTATGGCACTGAACCTAGAACAGGATTCAGTGGGTGCCGTTGTTTTAGGTAACTACCTAAGCCTGCAAGAAGGTCAAAAAGCTCGTTGCACAGGTCGTGTATTAGAAGTTCCGGTTGGTCCTGAACTTCTTGGCCGTGTCGTAGACGCTTTGGGTAACCCAATTGATGGTAAAGGCCCGATTGATGCAAAATTAACTGATGCTGTTGAAAAAGTAGCACCAGGTGTAATTTGGCGTCAGTCTGTCGACGAACCTGTTCAAACTGGTTATAAATCAGTTGATACCATGATCCCTGTAGGTCGTGGTCAGCGTGAGTTGATTATTGGTGACCGTCAAACTGGTAAAACAGCAATGGCGATCGATGCGATCATCGCTCAGAAAAACTCTGGCATTAAATGTGTATACGTTGCGATTGGTCAAAAACAATCAACAATTGCAAACGTAGTACGTAAGCTAGAAGAAACTGGCGCTATGGCGTATACAACTGTTGTCGCAGCTGCGGCCGCTGATCCTGCAGCAATGCAGTATTTAGCTCCGTACTCTGGCTGTACAATGGGTGAATACTTCCGTGATCGTGGTGAAGATGCATTAATCATTTATGATGATTTGTCTAAGCAAGCTGTTGCTTACCGTCAAATTTCATTATTGTTACGTCGTCCACCAGGTCGTGAAGCGTATCCAGGTGACGTATTCTATCTTCACTCGCGTCTTCTTGAACGTGCTTCGCGCGTTTCGGCTGATTATGTTGAGAAATTCACGAACGGTGCAGTAACAGGTCAAACTGGTTCTTTAACTGCATTACCGATCATTGAAACTCAAGCTGGTGACGTATCTGCATTCGTACCAACCAACGTAATTTCGATTACTGACGGTCAGATCTTCTTAGAAACATCATTATTCAACGCAGGTATTCGTCCTGCTGTGAACGCGGGTATCTCGGTATCACGTGTTGGTGGTTCAGCTCAAACTAAGATCATCAAAAAATTGTCTGGTGGTATCCGTACTGCTCTAGCACAATACCGTGAATTGGCTGCGTTTGCTCAGTTTGCTTCTGACCTTGATGAAGCAACACGTAAGCAACTTGAGCATGGTCAACGTGTAACTGAGTTAATGAAGCAAAAACAATATGCTCCATACTCAATTGCTGACCAAGCTGTTTCTGTATATGCATCTAACGAAGGCTACATGGCTGACGTAGAAGTGAAGAAAATCGTAGACTTTGATGCTGCGTTAATCTCTTACTTCCGTTCTGAACATGCTGCGTTAATGCAACAGATCGATGAAACTGGTGATTACAACAAAGACATCGAAGCAGCGTTCAAAGCAGGTATTGAGAGCTTCAAAGCGACTCAAACTTACTAAGTTTATCTTTAGTTAAGTTTGGTTCACGGATCAACCTTCGGAAGCTCGAAAGAGCTTTCGAATACTAGGTTAAGCGTATGGCAAATTTAAAAGAAATTCGCGCCAAAGTAGCTAGTATCAAGAGCACGCAAAAGATTACTCGCGCGATGCAAATGGTAGCTGCTTCGAAAATGCGTCGTGCGCAAGAGCGCATGGCTCAGGGCCGTCCGTATGCCGATAATATGCGCCGTGTAATTGCTCACTTGGTCCAAGCAAACCCTGAATATAAACACCGTTATATGGTTGAACGCCCAGTTAAGCGCGTTGGCTATATCGTAGTGTCTTCAGATCGTGGTTTGGCAGGTGGCTTGAACATTAACTTGTTCAAGAAAGTTGTGCAGCATGTCAAAGCACAACAACAGCAGTCAATTGAAGTTGAATTTGCTTTGATTGGTCAAAAAGCGGTTTCGTTTTTTAAGAATTACGGCGGTAAAGTGCTTGGTGCAACGACCCAACTTGGCGATGCGCCGAGTTTGGAACAGTTAACAGGCTCAGTGCAAGTTATGCTTGATGCATTTGATAAGGGCGAATTAGATCGTATCTACCTCGTATCAAATGGCTTCGTCAATGCAATGACTCAGCAGCCTAAAGTTGAACAACTTGTTCCTTTAGCACCGGCAGAAGAAGGCGATGACCTCAACCGTACTTATGGTTGGGACTATCTCTACGAACCAGAAGCAGAAGAATTGTTAAATGGTTTGTTGGTTCGCTACATCGAGTCTATGGTTTATCAAGGTGTGATTGAAAACGTTGCATGTGAGCAGTCAGCTCGTATGGTCGCGATGAAAGCAGCGACAGACAACGCAGGACAATTGATTAAAGACCTACAGCTCATTTACAACAAGCTGCGTCAAGCCGCGATTACTCAGGAAATTTCCGAGATCGTTGGCGGTGCCGCTGCCGTTTAACATTATTAAGTTTGAATTGAGGAGACAGCAATGAGTAGCGGTCGTATCATTCAGATCATCGGCGCGGTTATCGACGTCGAGTTTGAGCGCAATAGCGTTCCTAAGATCTATGACGCTCTCCAAGTTGACGGTACTGAAACTACATTAGAAGTTCAGCAACAGCTTGGCGATGGTGTTGTTCGTACCATCGCAATGGGTTCTACAGAAGGTCTTAAACGTGGCCTAAATGTAACCAGCACAAATGCACCGATTTCTGTTCCAGTAGGTCCAGCGACACTTGGTCGTATCATGGACGTATTGGGTCGCCCAATTGATGAAGCAGGTCCTGTAGCGACTGAAGAGCGTTTGCCGATTCACCGTCAAGCACCTTCTTATGCTGAACAAGCAGCTTCGACTGACCTTTTAGAAACTGGTATTAAAGTCATCGACTTACTTTGCCCGTTCGCGAAAGGTGGTAAAGTTGGTCTGTTCGGTGGTGCCGGTGTTGGTAAAACCGTTAACATGATGGAGTTGATCAACAACATCGCGAAAGCTCACTCAGGTTTATCTGTGTTTGCTGGTGTTGGTGAGCGTACTCGTGAAGGTAACGACTTCTATCACGAAATGAAAGATTCTAACGTTCTTGACAAAGTAGCAATGGTCTACGGTCAGATGAACGAGCCACCAGGTAACCGTTTACGCGTAGCGTTAACTGGTTTGACCATGGCTGAATACTTCCGTGATCAAAAAGACGAAAATGGTAAAGGTCGTGACGTATTATTATTCGTCGACAACATCTACCGTTATACACTTGCGGGTACTGAAGTATCAGCATTGTTAGGTCGTATGCCATCTGCAGTAGGTTACCAACCGACACTTGCAGAGGAAATGGGTGTTCTTCAAGAGCGTATTACGTCGACTAAATCTGGTTCGATCACATCGATCCAAGCAGTATACGTACCTGCCGATGACTTAACAGATCCATCGCCTGCAACAACGTTTGCTCACTTAGATGCTACCGTTGTATTGAGCCGTGACATCGCATCTTCTGGTATTTATCCAGCGATCGATCCACTTGACTCAACTTCACGTCAGTTAGATCCATTGGTTGTTGGTGCTGAGCATTATGAAATTGCACGTTCTGTACAGAACGTATTGCAACGTTATAAAGAGCTTAAAGACATCATCGCAATCTTGGGTATGGACGAGTTAGCTGAAGAAGATAAATTGGTTGTTTACCGTGCGCGTAAAATCCAACGTTTCTTCTCTCAACCGTTCCACGTCGCTGAAGTATTTACTGGTGCGCCTGGTAAATTAGTACCACTTAAAGAAACGATTCGTGGCTTTAAAGGTCTATTAGCTGGTGAATACGACCACATCCCAGAACAAGCGTTCTATATGGTTGGTGGTATTGACGAAGTGATTGCTAAAGCCGAGAAACTTTAATTAGCAACTCTAATTTAAGGAGATTCTCATGGCGACTATGCAATGTGACGTTGTAAGTGTGAAAGAGTCGATTTACTCTGGACAAGTTACGATGTTAATCGCAAAAGGTGCGGGCGGTGAGCTTGGTATTTTACCAGGACATGCGCCACTCGTAACTTTACTCCAACCGGGCCCGATTCGTGTTCAGTTGGAAAATGGTACAGAAGAAATCGTGTATGTATCTGGCGGTGTGTTAGAAGTTCAGCCTCATGTTGTGACCGTGCTTGCAGATACTGCAATCCGCGCTGACAACTTAGATGAAGTAGCAATTATGGAAGCTCGTAAACAAGCTGAACAATTGCTCGCAAATCAAAAGAGTGATCTGGATTCTGCTGCTGCGCTTGCTTCGCTTGCAGAAACTGCAGCTCAGCTTGAAACGATTCGTAAAATCAAAAACCGCGCACTTTAATTATTGCTGGTTTGAGATTGAAGAAAGCCACCGTCAGGTGGCTTTTTTTTTATTTTAATGTCTTGAATAATTATAATTTTTCTATAAATTACAAAGCTTAATTTAGAATTATTAGTCCAAAGAGAAAATCATCATGAAAATGATAAAAAGTCTTCCGTTTTTGATCGCTGTGGCTTTTGTGGGGTGTGCATCGGTACCAACAGCAAATAATCAACTGAATGAACAAGCTAAGAAGCTTGAAGCTCCTTCGCAAGGCAATGCTGCAATTTATGTCTATCGTTCAAACAGCGCGTTTGGTGCCGCATTGAAAAAAGATGTATGGATTGACGGTGAGTGTTTGGGTGAAACGGCACGTGGTACCTTTTTCTTCAAAGAGGTCTCAGGTAATCAAGAACATACAGTTTCAACTGAATCAGAGTTCTCGCCTAACCATTTAGTGCTTAAAACAGAACCTGGTAAAAATTATTTTGTTCAACAATCGATCAAAATGGGCGCATTTGTTGGCGGTGCAAATGTGAAACTAGTTGATGATGAAACTGGGAAAAAAGCAATTCGTGAGTATCAGTTAGCCCAATCAGGTAAATGCAGTAAACCCACCATCGCACTCGATAAGAAATAAAGAGAAAGCCACCGTCAGGTGGCTTTTTTATACATTCAAATCAGGAGCTATATTTTATAGATAATTATCATTTTAATATTAATTCTTGTTATCATTTGTAAACTTGAAAAATGAGAACTTTAACGTGCAATCTAAAATCTTACTTCTAGCGCCTTTATTTATCATGTCTGTTGGCTGTACTGTAACTAAAACGCCTGAGGGGAAATCTATTGGCATGTTGCCAATAAAATCAGCGCCTAAGCATGAGCGTTATTTGAATATAGACAGTAGTGCGAGTAAAGCTGACAAAATTCAGATGTATCGTGATCAGTTAATTGAAAAGTTTCCGAATCAAGACTTTACATTTATCCGTACTTTTCCATACCGTGCTTATCAATCCTATGACTCTTTTACCCCTCGTCCTTATATGATCAATACAATTGATGGTCATCAGGTCAAAGTACCTGAATTTATAATGTTTGGATCAAAAAATGTATTGTTAACAGAGTTAGCTCAACAGGATTTAAAGGTACCTGTTGGCGTGCATGATTTAGTGATTATAAATGGATTCAAAAGTACAAGTTATTATACCGAAATAAAAAATGTGAATTTTGAGAAAAATAAAAATTATGTCATGGGTGCGGATTATAGTAAGGAAACTGGTTCTCGGCTTTATATTGCAGAATATGAGATAGATCAAAGGTTTAAAACGAATGAGCCAGAATCTATTGTGATTAAGAAAAAAATTGTTGAAGGTATTGAACAAGGAAATTTGAAGTATGTCAAAATTTACTAAATCCGTATTTAAATTTAGTTTATTGTTTTCGATCTTGCTGTCTAGTGGCTGTGTGCGAATGATGCTGCCGACCTCTGAATCACAGCTTATTCAGCAATCTGTGGGGGGTGGATATAGCACTGAACTCAACATGGATTATATTCAAGTATATGCAAATTTAAAACGAGCTTATGATAAATGTGTCGCCTATAAAAGCCCTGTACCTAATGATATGAGTTATATTGCGGTAGACGGTCAACTCGAGCGTGATAAGCATCAAGCTACAATTGAAGCTAAAGCAAACTATGGAACCTATGTTTCTAAAGTGAATTTGAAAGAGATACCAGATGGAAAAACTTTGTTAACCTTATATCTTTCAAAAAGTAAGCTTTTGACCGGAAATAAAAATGCTGAGTTGTCGCAGAAGAGATTTGAACAAGAACAGTTAAGAGCCTTAGGAAATGATCCTAAGTGTAATTAGAAAGATGCGATAAAAAAGAAAGACTGAGTAATAAACGAATCGTTTAGCTCAGTCTTTTGATTTTTTATCTCTAAGCGTTTGAATCAGCTTTATCTCCCAATACCAAGGTCGCAAGCTTCACCATATCCATTTGAATCGTATTGAACTGTTTTTCAATCTTGGCAAAATCAATTTTTGATAAATCCGTTTGACCATGTAATAAGGGCATATTTAATAGCTGTTGATTAGCAGCCAATAAGCTTTGGCGGATCTGATCGACTTCATTACTTTTTAAATTCAGTGATAATAAGGCATCGTGCAGCTTATGCAATTCTTGATTCAACTCACCCGTAGTACTTTGTAGCTGTTGCACATTTTTATCTTGGATGGCCTGCTCCAAATTACTTTGCGATTGCTTGAGCAAGGTGACATAGTCACCAGTTTCAATCTGCAATTTGGCAATATCACGGGCGATATTGAACATATTGCCACGGCTTAGGTTCTGCGTATCTTGAGCTGCTTCGGCTTCTACTTGCTCATCCTCCGCCTGGGTCAGGTTCTGTTCAATCCCAGCTGTTGATTCAGCCCCTTCATTGCCCTGAGGCGTTTGATCACAACCAGCTAGTATGAAAGCTGTAGCAAGTGTGGATGCGAAAAGAATGGCTTTGATAGAGAATTTTTCCATCATGGCTGAACGACACCAGATTACAAGAAGAGGGTCACTATAATGAGAAACTGTGGAGAAAAAACTGATTTTTGCAAATTAGCAACAGTTTGAAGGGCATAGGGGAGTTGAACGCGGATTCTACATTTTGCATAGAAAAGAACAGATTAACTGCTCTTTTCTATTTGTTTCTTAAATTTATTTTGCTAATTCAGCTTCAATTGCACTGACAATACGTTCATCATCGGCAGTGATATCTGGTGCAAAGCGAGCAACAATTTCACCCTGCTTATTTACCAAGAATTTTTCAAAATTCCATAACACTTCAGGTGGGTTATTTGGGGTTAAACCATAATCGACCAAGTCTTTCCACCATGGGCCTTCGCCTTGACGTTCTGGAATAGCCTGTGTCAGGGTTTGATACAAGGCATGTTTGTCATCACCCGCAACTGAGATTTTTGCGAAAAGCGGGAAGTGCACATCATAATTCAATGAACAAAACTGTTGAATTTCATCATTGGTTCCAGGCTCTTGTTCTAAGAAGTTATTCGCGGGGAAGCCCAGAATTTCTAGGCCTTGCTCTTTTTTGGCCTGATACAATTTTTCTAAACCTTCGTACTGTGGGGTAAGGCCACACTTTGATGCCACGTTAACGATCAACAGAACTTTGCCTTGATATTGATTGAGATCAATCTCTTGGCCTTGGATGTCCTTAACGGGAATGTGATAAACCGACTGGCTCATGGGATACGTCCTAATTTGTTGTTGTGACAAAACCTATTTGTTTTAACTGCTATTGCTGCTGAGTGCAATGCTCTTAAGATGATTGCATACAAATAATGTGTAAAACCAAGCCTTTGTTTTAAAGTGCTGCATTTTTGAGTTGAATGGGAGTCTGCCCTGTATAGCGTTTAAAAAACTCAATAAAACTGGAACTGTGCTGATAACCCAGGGCAAAAGCGAGTTGTTTGATGGTCATGCCTTGGCGGATCTGATTAATCGCAAAAATAATTTTGGCACGATTACGCCACTCGGACAGGGACAGTTGCAGCTCTTGCTGGCTGAGGCGTAATAGATGTCGCTCACTGACTGCAAAGTGTTGTAGCACTTGTTGCAGACTGCTATTAAACAGATCGGGATCGGCAAGTTGTTGCAGAATCGGTGCTAAAATTGGATGACTGCTTTGAGGTAAATAATGTGAATAGGCAGGTGCCTGCTTAAGTTGATCGAATAAAACTTGAAGCAGATGTTCGAGATATTCAGGCGCGGCAAGCTGTTTTTGCTGCTCTAAGATTTGCAGTACTAAGGCCCGAAAAAACGGTTCAATACTGAAACAGCGACAACTATCCCCTAAAAAATCACCAAATTTTGGATGTAGACGAATACAGATATAGTGAATTTCGTGTTCAACCGGCAGTGATTGATGTTCAGTTCGTGGCGGTAACCATAATCCATAACTGGGCGGTGATAAGTAGTATTGACCTTCAATATCAAATTCTAAAGTTCCATTTAGACTGAAATTGAAATCGCCCCAAAGTGAAGAATGAGGTGTGACAATATCATCCTTTTGATACAGAAATTCATGGACTTCTATACCGTGCAAGAATGGAAATTGTTCAGCAACATCATGCTTCATTTGAGGATCTCATGTTAATTCTCGAAAGTTACTTTCGGGTTATTCAAGCCTTTGGCCAAAGTGAAGATACTAATCAATGCTAAGGCAACAAAACTGATTACACCATAAATTAAGATATTTTCATTGAAATGATCAACCACATAACCGCCTAGTAGCGAACCTGTGGCAATCATGACTTGGAACATACCCACAAACAGAGGCATGCCTTTTTCAACTGCGTGAGGTGCATGCACAAACATCCAAATATTGGCAGAAGTCGGGAAGGCACCAAAAGCGAAGCCCCATAAAGCAGTCAATACAATTGCCCCAAATTGGTGAGTCGCGAAAATCGGAAAGCCGAAGAACACGATTGTAAAGCAGACCCCAACAAAGGCGAGGGTATAGCGTACATTTAAATTGCCGCTATAGCCTGCAAATGCATTGCCAAAAATACCTGCAATACCGTAGAGCAATAATAATGAACTGATCGTAGTACCATCAAAGCCAGCAATATTCTTAAAGAACGGTGCCAAATAACTATAGGCACAGAAGTGTGCAAGACCGATGAGCAGAACAATCAGCATCCCACTGCGTGCTTTGGGGGTACGGAGTAAGGCGGGTAGGTCACGTAAATGAATGGCTGACTCAGGTTTGAGTGCTGGTAGGAAAATCAACTGTAGCACTAACACCACCAAGCCGATTGCTGCGGTAATTCCAAAGGCACTACGCCACCCATAGAATTCACTGAGCCAAGTCCCGATTGGGACACCTAAAACGGTAGCAAAGGTTACTCCAGCCATCACAATGGCAGTTGCTTTCGCAATCGGCAAATGTGGGGGTGCAAGTTTGCCACTGAGCGCGATGGCAGTGGCCCAGAAGCCACCAATTGAAATACCAAGGACCAAACGACTGAGCAGCAATACATTAAAGCTATCTGCAAAGGCCGTAATGGTGTTGGCAATCACCATAATCGCGGTTAATAGAATCAACACATAACGACGATCCAGTTGTTTCACGGAAATCGGCAGTAAGGGTGCAGCAATCGCAGCCATCACCCCAGGTAAGGTAATGATTAATCCTGCTGTACCTACTGAAATGTTTAAGTCGGTTGCGACACTATTGAGAACACCCACAGGTAAGAATTCGCTGGTGACCAGTGCAAAGGCAGCAACAGCGACAGCTAAAATTGCATACCAGCTTCCTTGTGTGGTTTCAGTGGGTCGTGCGTCTGAAGAGGTGGATTGTTCCATGAGAATTTCCTTATTTGTCAGTTGGATGACAAAAGGGTGGAGAATAAGTTGGTTTTTATAACGATCACTATAAAATAAAATAGTGGATAAACAACGTGTCGTCAAATATTTTTATAATGATCATTATGAAAATATCTGTAAGGCTTATGAGAAATCTGCATAGCTGGGACAATTGATACTGGAACGGGACATTATCAATACGGTCGCCTTAACTTATCGTTGTAGAGCGGCGACCATTGATTATTGCTCAAAGACGAGTTTCTTCTCGGCTTGTATCATTGTTTTTGATAATGGATTTTAGGATTGTTGAGACCGCGTGCCAGTGTAAAGATCAATACCAAAGAACAGAGCACTAACGGCAGCATGGCGAAAAATAAGACCGTACCATTAAAATAATCCACGATAATACCGCCAAACATACTGCCCAACGCAATCAGGATTAAGAAGGTTAATGTCACCATTGGCATGCCTTTTTCAACAGCCTCAGGGGCATGGGTGAACATCCAGATGTTGACTGCGGTTGGGATAATGCCATAAGCGAAGCCCCATAAAGCCGTCAAGATGATGGCAGAACCGATATGTGCTCCAGTTAGCGGTAAGCAGAGAAAGGCAAAGAAGAAGGTGATCGCACTGACTGCAAAGGTATAGCGGATATTCTTCTGACCCAGATAGCCTGCAAAAATATTGCCAAAAATCCCAGCAATCCCATAGATCAGCAGTAAACGGCTAATCAGACCATCAGAGAAGTCTAGCTGATGCTTAAAAAAGGCAGAAAAATAACTGTAGGCCGCAAAGTGTGCAAAACCCATAAAAATAAAGATGATCAGTCCTTTACGTGCAGCAGAATGTTGCAACAAGATTGGTAGCTCTTTCCAACGTAGAGAAGAAGCAGGTTTCAATTGAGGCAGATAGAGATACTGGAAGATAAACAGGAGTACCCCCATCAATGAAATCGCCGTGAAAGAAGTTTGCCAGCCATTATACTGAGCCAACCATGTACCCATCGGCACACCCAATACACTGGCCAAGGTCACTCCGAACGCGACCCAAGCAGTGGCCTTGGCAATGGGTAAATGAGGTGGGGCAAGACGACCGCTTAAAGCAACTGCAGTGGCCCAGAATCCACCAACCGCAACGCCTAAAATGATACGTCCGACTAAGAGCAGGATAAAGTTAGGCGCAAAGGCTGTAAGCAGATTGGCGACAATCATCAGCAGGGTAAGCATCAGTAATAAAGTACGCCGATCCAGTGTCTTCGCCGAAATAGGAATCAGCACTGCCGCAAACATGCCGACGATTGCGGTCAATGAAACGGTTAGACCTGCTGTTCCCACAGAGACTTGAAAATCCCGTGCGATGTCATTGAGTACTCCAATCGCAAGAAACTCACCTGTGACCAAGGCAAAAGCGCTGAAGGTAACAGAGAGCAATGCCAGCCAGTTCCCTTGGGAAGGGTTTGACGCCAGTGCGTTGATGTCTGTTGCTGATGGGTTTTCCATAAAAATTCCCTTTATTGTTAGTGAGATAACAATAAAATTGAAAAATATTAATTTTTTATAACGATCGATATAAAATAAAATAGTTGATTAATGTTGCTGCGTCAATTAATTTGATAGTGATCGTTATGAAAATATCTGTGACTGTTATGACAAATGCACCTGATCCTCTGCCAATACCGTGTGATGACAGCTTGAAAAAGAAGCGTGGTCGTCCGAAGTGTTTTGACGAGCAGCAGGCTTTGGAAAAAGCCATGTTGTTATTTTGGGAGCATGGTTATGAAGCCACGTCGATCAGTGATTTAACGCAAGCGCTAGAGCTGACCGCGCCAAGCTTATATAGTAGCTTTGGTGATAAAGCTGGGCTGTTTTATAAATGCATCGATTATTATTTGGCGCATGAGGCTTGTCCGATTGTGCCTATTTTTTTAGAAGCCAAAACCGCAAAAGTTGCATTTGAGCTTTATTTATATGACAACGTCAAACGTTTAGCGCAACCCAATAAACCAGCAGGGTGTATGTTGGTGGTTGCTACCATGAACTGCTCGGACAATGCACAGGCGGTGCAACACAACATTCTGGAAAAGCGTTTGCAGACCAAGCAAAAACTGTTTGAGCGTTTAGAGCAGGGCGTTGCCAACGGGGATTTGCCAGCAACAGCACCTTTACAGGAAATGACAGACTTCTATGCAACGGTTGTGCAAGGTTTGACTATTCAGGCACGAGATGGGGCAACGGTTGAACAATTGCATAAAGTGGTTGAACATGCGATGCGTGCTTGGGAGCTATTCTAAGCAGTGATGTCGTGACTGCGATATAAATGTCTGAAATACGATATTTCAATTATTTTGGACATCTTCCACAATACTCCCATTGCTGAGATATGGTGAGGAAATGATGGGTCAGTTGAGTAAATACCAGAAATGGGCTTTTGTCTTGCCCTTGATAGCCGTTTTGATTTGGTCGCTGAATATTGCCGTGACCCGCTATGTGGCGGACTATATTTCACCCGTCAGTATCAGTTTTTACCGCTGGTTGGTCGCCTTTGTGATTTTAACGCCGTTTATGTTACCGAAAGTATGGAAACAGCGCAGTTTAATTGTGCCATACCTTCCTAAATTAGCGGTGTTGAGTGCCTTTGGCATGGTGTTATATCAAGGTCTTTCTTATACCGCGGCGCACTATACCACGGCAACCAATATGGGCATTGTGAATGCTTTTGTCCCGATCTTTACCATTTTTATCTCTTATTTCATTTTAAAAGATGCACCGAATCGTTTTGCGATTTTTGGTAGCGTATTGTCCTTTGCTGGCTTGATCTATGTCATGAGCCAAGGTCATCTTTCGAGTCTATTTGCACAAGGTGGACATTGGGGCGATGCGGTGATGGTACTCGCTGTCGGGTTCTATGCCTTTTATGGCGTCTTTCTGAAAAAGTGGCAGCTACAATTGCCATTGCTGACCAGTCTCTACGTACAAATTGCGTTTGCTTTGTTGTATCACCTGCCATTTTTACTTTGGTTAGGCCTAGATAGTATCAATGCTGAAAATGCAGCCAGTGTTTTCTATGCAGGGATGTTTCCATCGCTGATTGCACCCTTATTATGGATGGTGGCGGTACAGGCGATTGGCCCAAACCGGACCAGTATTTTTATGAATTTAATGCCTGTATTTACCGCAATTATTGCAAGCCTATGGTTGTCGGAACATTGGACGATTTACCACACCATCGGTGGCGTGATGATTCTGATCGGTATCGTTATGGCACAGAAGAAAACAGTGAAAGCACCTGCACAATTAGCAGAACCTGCAGCATAAATGTGAAATAAAGCGGTGCGTTTGCTCAAAATAACAACAAACGCACCAAATTATTTTTTTAATGACTGTGCTTTCTATATGATTTGCAAATATATTTTTAAGATTTATTAAATTTATGATCAAAAAAAAGCTGAATAAAAATATAAATATAATTTTATTGAAAATGCAGAACTGACAAAATTGGTACGCTTTTCACACTTTTTGTTAGATAAATAATATATTTGTATAAATGAGACGATTCCCCCATAATAACCAACACAGCAAGATGATTCATTTGAGAATGAATAAGTTGCTTATCAAATTTGCGAACCCTCTGGATGTGATTATACACATCCTTTTTATGCTCAGTTATCCCTATATAACTGAGCTTTTTTTTGTCCGCTATTCACCTAATTAGGCGCGAACAACTTCACCTGTCAGTGCATTCAAAATGCGACTTGGTTCTCGACTCAACCCTAAATCACCTTGTAGGTAATTTAAGTTATTACCAAAATAAGCCTGAGCATCTTCCAAGCGTTGCGCGGGTGCAAGACCTGCAGGGTTGGCACTGGTAGAGACAATAAAGCCGCCAAATTGCTGACATAGCGCCATGCACAATGGATGTGTTGTTACTCGAACCGCGACCAAAGGATGTTGGCCTTTGATCCATGTTGGAATACTTTGATCAGCAGGAAGTAGCCAGGTTGTGGCACGTTCTGTCTCAAGGCGATTCGACCACGTCGCAATCACTTGCTGACGGATTGTTGTGTCTAAGTCCTGCAATAAATGTTCCACTTGCTGTAAGTGGCCAGCCAATAAGATCACACCTTTTTCAATAGGGCGATGTTTCAGTTCCAGAATCTGCTGAAAGGCTTGCTCCTTGAAGGGATCACAGCCTAAACCCCAAACCGCTTCAGTTGGGTAAGCCAGAACCTGCCCTTGTTTTAGAAAGTGTGCTGCTTCGGAAATAGAAGATGTGATCATGGAGTGTGTAAAAAGAAAAGGGAGAATAGGACTAGTTTAATGCATTGGGCGACAACGTAAATAGCGTCCTGCTTGTTGTAGGCATAAGCCCAGTAATTCCAATTCCATTAATTGAGCGGTTAACTCTGCAATCGTGATTGGATGGTGCTGAGCCAGTTGATCTAAATCTTGTCCAATCCAGTCCAAACTCTGATATAACGCAATTAAATGTGTAGGTAGGCTCGGTGGCGCTGTTGTGGTGTGTTCCGCTGTTTGTTGTTGAGTTTGCCATTGCGTTGGTAGTGCTAAATCTTCGATGACCTGTTCGGGATGATCGACCAGAATCGCGCCTTCTCGAATCAGTTGATGACAACCTTGATGATGTTCACTGTAAATATGCCCAGGAATCGCGAATACCATTTTACCTTGATTGGCTGCTTCATTGGCAGTGATGAGAGAACCACTTTTCAGTGCAGCCTCAACCACCAATACTCCTAGACTTAGGCCGCTGACAATTCGATTACGTCTTGGGAAGTGTTGTTGTAAGGGCATCGTGGTCGGCAGAAACTCAGTCACGATGGCTCCAGATTGGGTAATTTGTTGTGCCAGTTGTTTGTGCTGAGCAGGGTAGACGCTATCGAGACCTGTACCTGTCACTGCAATGGTGCGTTGATGTGCCAATCCACCCTGATGTGCAGCTTGGTCAATCCCATGTGCCAAACCACTGCTGATATAAAAGCCTTTTTCACTGAGATAATAAGCAAAATCATAAGCGACTTGGCGCCCATGTGGACTCGGTTTACGGCTGCCGACCATGGCAATCTGTGGCTGTAATAAGGCCTGTGCCTGACCTTGTCCAAATAAAATAGGAGGACGATCTGCATATGGCAAGAGCTGAGTGGGATAACCTAGATCTTCAGGCGTTAAAATAAAATCACTAGATTTACAAACCAGATCAAGCAATTGTTGGAATTGTTGTTGACCCTGAGGGCTTTGAAATTCTGCTAAACGTTTTAAGTGATTGGCATGTAAGCCCAGTTGTGACCATTCTGAGAAACGATGCGGTTGTGTTGCTTGTTCACAGTCACCAAAGTGCTGCTGAATTTTGCTAAAACTCGACAGCGAATGCTGAACCAAGTACCACACCAACACGGTGTGATAGTGATGAGGTGATAATTGATTCAACATAGGCGTTTACTTAATCATCTAAACGAGGTGGCTTAATATCCGAGCCAAGCTTGATCGGTAACTCGCTTTCAAGGATATAGGCATAGCTGATACGATCAAAACTCTTAAAGATCATAGCGCTGCCCAAATATTGTCCAGGTAACTTCACTTTCTCTTTGGTTTTAGGATCTCTGACCACTTCACCATCTTGATAGACACTGAACACCTGACCAATTTCCACACCATCTGTGGTACCACGATCAACAGTCACCACGCCATTTTTGGCTGCGGTACCAATTGAACCCATCACACGAATGATTTTGCCGCCGTCTTTTACTTGATTGGCATCAATTGGGTAAAATAAGGTCGGAAGCATGGCATCCTGTTCAGCCATCACCCGATCGCCACGACGAACTTCACCATTGTAGCTTTCGGTTAATTCTATCGTGGTGATGTCGTTTTCATTGCGAATGGCAACACCTGAAGCCATTTGAGTCAGCTCAACCCCAAGGCTTTGTTTTTTACCATTTTGATCTAAGATAACGTACGGTTCACCTTCACGGAATACGCCATAACGTTGACCATTTTCAAGGCCTTGACCACGCACATAAACACTCTGGCCTTTACCCGCAAGTACACGGTTGTCTGCTGTACCTAAAATATAAGGGGTGTTGGCAATTGCATCTGCTGGCAATACTGAAGTACGTTCTAACCATTGCTGAATGTGTGCCAAAGGAATCACAGGAACGCTATTATTCAAAGCCTCAACACGGACTTGTGGACGTAGATTTGAAGTGTTGCCTGTGTAGCGACGAATAATCCCGTCACAACCATCACCCTCATCTTTACCGATTAAGGGTTTACCGTTCAAGCTACATAACAATAAGCGATCGCCTGGGTAAATCCAATGTGGATTTTTGACGTGTTTGTTGCTTGCCCAAATTTCTGGCCAGCGCCAAGGCTTGCTTAAAAATTTCCCTGAGATGTCCCAAAGCGTATCGCCTTTTTTCACCACATAGACATGTGGCGCACCGACTTTCACCGAAGGTGGACTCACATTTGGGCTTGCTGCATGGGCCATGTTCATGCCCATCCCCAATCCCGCACAAATTGCAGCGGCAATCAGTTGTTTTTTTAACCCCAAGGCATGAAATGAGTGTATGCCGTTTAAAACCTTTTTCATTATCATAATTCCTAAAAATTATGTGTGTAGTTGCGTTATAATAACGACTTTACACACAATTTTTTTGATCAAGTATTCCCTTTAGTTGGTTTTTTTGATCAATGGCATAAGTGAGGACGACTGTATGGCCTTATTACCTATTCTAAGTTTTCCTGATCCCCGCCTTCGTACCATCGCCAAACCAGTCGAAGAAGTCACTGATGATATTCGTCAGCTTGCAGCAGATATGTTTGAAACCATGTACGAGGCACCGGGTATAGGTTTAGCGGCAACTCAGGTTGATCATCATATTCAGCTTATTGTTATGGACATCTCTGAAGAGAAAAACCAACCGATGGTGTTCATTAACCCCAAAGTCATTCCACTGACTGAAGATACCCAGCCTTATGAAGAAGGCTGTCTCTCTGTGCCTCAAATATACGATAAAGTTGAGCGCCCGTCACGTGTAAAAATCGAGGCAATTAACCTTGAAGGTCAAGCATTTGAGTTAGAAGCTGACGAACTTCTCGCTGTTTGTATCCAACATGAAATGGATCACTTAAATGGCAAACTTTTTGTTGATTATTTATCGCCATTAAAGCGTCAACGTGCACGTGAAAAAGTGGAAAAAGTGGTTCGCCAACGCGATAAAGAGAAAGTTGCAGTCAAACGCTAAACTGCAACGATGATGATAGAGTAGATGTTGTCCTTGTTTCGTTGTGGCTTGTTGCTGGCTTTAACCGCGGTCTGTTTACAGATTGCGGTTTTCTTGCAGCCACTACTTCCGAAGCAATATCAAATCGCGCCTGTCTGTGAAACCATCACTCAGGCGTTGCTATTACCTAAGTTACAAGCTTTGCATAGCCATTCGGCCCATGCATCTCAGCAGCATGCGCATCAACTTGAACACACGCAAGTGTCGATGCCACAACATGATCATCACGACCCTAACCACCAATGTCAGTACTGTACGGTCTATGCCAATCTGGTGTTGCCGCCTGAATTGGGGGTAAAAGAGGTTCTGGTACGTGTCCAAATCCGTTTAGTTGCCTATCAACATGCTTTTAAGCATGTTTATTTTGCGCTACAACGGTTGTTTCTATTGCCCCAAGGACGGGCTCCGCCACTCTTTGCATAAATTAAAACTTTATTTTCGTTAGGGTTTTTTTTGAACTCTGGCTCTGTTTTATCTATGTTTTAAGAGAGACCGATGATGGCTCAACCTAAATTTTTATTACAACCGCTAACGGTTGCGATCTTGGCTGCTTCAAATACCGCAATGGCGTGGGCAGAACCCGTTCAGCATGAGCAGGCACATGTTTCACTTGCACCGATTGTGGTCACGGCACAACAACCAAATGAAAGTAATGGTTTGGTGGTGAAAGCAGACCCGAAGAAACCGATACAACCTATCCCTGCGACAGATGGGGCGGACTATCTACAAAGTATTATGGGTTTTAACTCGATACAAAGTGGTGGCACCAATGGAGATGTGACCTTTCGTGGCATGTTTGGCTCCCGTATCAAGATTCTGACTGACGGTACGGAGAACCTTGGCGCATGTCCTTCGCGTATGGATGCACCGACCTCTTATATTTCTCCTGAAAGCTATGATCGAATTTCAGTGATTAAAGGACCACAAACGGTTCAATATGCCAATACTGGCTCAGCAGCAACAGTGATTTTTGAACGTGAACCTGAAAAGCTCACGCAAGACAAACCCTATCGTGGACAGGCGAGTGTATTGTGGGGTTCATTTGGGCGCTTAGACCAGAATGTTGAAGCAGCGATTGGTGATGAGAAAAAATATATCCGTTTAAATGCCAATCGTTCTGAATCGAATAGTTATCAAGATGGCGATGGCAACACTATACCGTCTTCATGGGAACGCTGGAATGCCGATGTTGCATTGGGTTGGACACCAGATGAAAATACGTGGCTGGAATTGACCGGTGGTAAAGCAGATGGTGAGGCTGAATATGCTGGGCGTGGAATGGATGGTGCACAATTCGCCCGTGAAAGTTTAGGTTTACGGTTTGAAAAGAAAAATGTCACTGATGTAATCAAGAAAATTGAAGCTCAGGTGAACTATAGCTATAACGACCATATTATGGATAACTATAGTTTGCGTACACCGCCATTGGTTGAAATGAGCCATGATGGCATGACCATGTTGATGCCAAACCCGATGGCCATGCAAGTGACACGCCGTACTTTGAACTCACGTTTGGCGATGACATCTGAATGGGATCAGTGGAGCTTAATCACTGGGGTCGATTCTCAGTTCAATAAACATGGTGGCAGTATGTCATCGCCGACCATGCCATCGATGAATGTGCCATTCCGTCAAGATATGCGTTTCCAGTCTTATGGGGCATTCGGTGAGTTGACTTATCAATTGAACCCACAGAATAAAATCGTGACAGGTGCTCGGGTAGACCAGGTCAAAGTTGAGGATGAGCGAGCGGACACTAAAGCCAAAGGTTTTAACACCCAGCTTGAAAAAACCTTACCTAGTGCTTTTGTTCGTTTGGAAAATCAAAATGCTGAACATGGCCTAAATAGTTATGTCGGTGTGGGCTATGTTGAACGTATGCCTGATTACTGGGAGTTGTTTAGCCCAGAGCATGGCAATGCAGGTTCGACGAATACCTTTAATGGTGTGCGGCCAGAGAAAACCTTACAGTTAGATCTTGGTTTTACTCAGCAACAGGGCGCGTTTAATTCTTGGGTGTCGGCTTATGCTGGCTTGATTGACGATTATATTCTGATGAATTATCACGATCATAGCCATTTACATGCGGGTGAGCATGGCGGACATGGCGGTGGTGGAATTACCGCAGGTGCCAAGAATGTGGATGCCACCATTGCGGGTGCTGAGGCTGGAATCGGCTATCAGTTTACCGATCGCATTCAAGCAGATGTAAGTGCCATGTATGCGTGGGGTAAAAATACCACGGACAATACGCCATTACCACAAATTGCACCTTTAGAAGGTCGGGTGAATCTACGTTATGTTGCCGATAAATATACATTGGGTATGTTATGGCGTGTAGTGGATCAGCAAAATCGTGTCAGCTTGCATCAAGGGAATATCGTTGGCTATGACTTGAAACCAAGTGCTGGTTTCTCAACGGTTTCATTGAATGGTAGTTATAGCCTCAATAAAGATATCGATCTTTCAGTGGGGGTGGATAACGTCTTGGATAAGACCTATACCGAACACCTCAATAAAGCAGGCAGTTCTGGTTTTGGTTTTGCCAGTGAAGAGCAATTCAATAATACGGGTCGAAATTACTGGATGCGTATGAGCATGAAGTTCTAAGCTGAGTTAGAATCAGTCAGCCCAATCAAACACGTTGGGCTGACTGAATCGAGGTGAAGAAAAAGATGCATCATATTGTGGATGACAAAATAACAATTATTCAAGAATTACAACAACAGGGCTATGCTCGTATTCTAGTTGAAGTGTGGACTGATGAAGTTCGAGACAGTATTGATCAGATGTTGCGACAAGCAGGATTCGCGCACTACCATGTACATAAAATTAAGAATGAGCAGAATAGTTACGTACTTGTTCTAAGCAATTTGACTCATGACCTCCCTTATTCTGTGGAAAAGGACTACCCAGCCAGATCTTCATTTTTACGGATTTTACCGTTAATTTTGGCTGCAAGTTTGATTGCATTTACCGTACTGTTAAGCAGTTATTCCAAAGATCTAATGTCCTTTGTTGTGGTTATTGTGATTCCGGCAATACTCGGCTCATTGTTCGAATATTTTATGATTCGAAAGCAGCCCAATCCCATTTTTCTCTCCAAGCTGTTCAAGATTCAGCCGCTTGTTTTTGTAATCGTGATTATGTTCTGTGTGATCGTGTTAAGAGAAGGCATTATCTGTTTGATCATGCTCTTACCGATTTTACTGATCGGTTTACTGCTGGGTGCAGGTTTGATGCGATTGATCTGTCATTATCTATGGAAGCCCAGCGCCAAAATCTATTCTTTTGCACTCCTGCCGCTGATTTTATGGTTGTTATTACCTGATTTTAGCCGTACTGAATATGGACAAACCCAACGTTCGGTCGTGATTCACGCCCCAGCACAGCAAGTATTTCAGGCCATTAACCAGATTGGCAAGATCCAACCAGAGGAGGTCAAAGACAGCTTTATTTTTAGCATGGGCTTTCCCAAGCCTATTTTTGGTATGACAGAGCAGCATGAGGGTGAGCTGATACGCACCATTCAGTGGGAACGTGGTATCAAGTTTGAAGAAAAGGTGACCGCATCGCATGCGCCATATTTATTGTCCTGGACATACCAGTTTGCTCCAGATTCTTTTCCAAAGGGGTCATTGGATGATCATCTGGAAATGGGCGGCAAGTATTTCGATTTGCTGAAAACAGATTATCAATTAGAACAAATCGATGCGCATACCACCAAGTTGATTCTAAGCATTGATTATCGTTTATCCACTGAATATAACTGGTATAGCCGTTTATGGGTCAATTATGTTTTAAATGAGTTTAGTGATGTGGTGATGCAAATTCATAAACAGCGTTTAGAAAAAGATCTGCCTTGAGCGAAAGTCAAAGAGAAGCCACAATCTTGGTTGTGGCTTCGGCTGATTAAGCCAAGCAATCTTGTTTTGGCATTAAGCTATCGCAATACAATGGGTTTAAAGCACATTGTAAATCATCAATCTGCTCTTGAGTCACATAGCCTTTGGCTTTGAGGTATTCAGCAACACGGTCATCACGCAAACTTAAAAAGGCGGCATCATATACGCCTAAATCAACAAATAAAGCCGCGGTTTCCAAGCTGTTAAAATGGTCTAAGAACACATCATTTTCATACATCAAGAAAATATGCGTCAAAGCGGCATTAGCATCAACTTTGAGGCGCTGTGCTAATTGCTCAGGACGCGTTTTAATAAACAATAAATCAGAAAGCTCATCAAACTGGGTTTTGTCCAGTTGATGTTCACCGCCTTTAACATGACCTAACCATGCTTTGAATACCAGTACCGCACCACCGCGCAGTAACATACTCCAGATTTGATGACGGCTTTCATGGTCGAGGTGAGCCGATTCAGTTTCGAGAGCGTCTAAAAAATTTTCTTCCTGTTGCGCTAGTTTTTCAAATAAACCTAAACCTTGTGGGTGGTAGGCCGCAGGTGCAAACACATCAAAATTGAGTTGATCAAATACATTGAGCGCCAGAGGAACAGCGGCTTGATAAAGCGTGTTCAGTGCACGTAAATGGGTATCATCTAGTTTGCTGTGTACAAAAATTGTTTGCCAATCCAGTTCAGGTAGCAGAGCATTGGCACTGTATTGGCGATAAAGCTGTTGTGAGCTATGATCCGTTGTCGGGTTGTTGTGATTCATGATCAATGTCCTTTTTGACAATTTTGTGATGAGAAACCCAACAAGCATGGCGCTAGGCTTCGATTCAATTGATCAATTTATGCGGGATCAAGAAAGCAAGTAGAATACGACTAAAGTCGTAGATGTGATTTTCACCCTGAAAATTTATATTAAAAACAATTACTTAATTAATTGTAAGTAAGTGTACAAACGTTCACTAATGTAAGTGAACGTTTTTGCCATAGCCAATAATGATTTGAGCACTTTGGTCAATTTGTCGTCAACAAAAGGGCTTGTTTTTGATCATTTTGGCCTATGTTGCAAAATATTTAGTCATTTATTGCATTGGCATGATTTTGAGTCCCGATAACCAAGCTCTTAAACCCGCAGGTTTAAGCGGCTTTTTCAACAACACAATATTCTGCTGTTTTAAGTACTGTGGTAACTCTGGATCAGAATCTGCAGTAATCAGGGCGACTGGAATATGAGGCAGTCGATGTTGTTCAATGAAATCTAGACCGCGTTGATCATGATTTAAGTGCTGATCGATCAGCCAGACCTGAATGTCTTCTTGCTCAATCAGACGCAAGGCTTGCTCAGGTTCAGTCGCGGTGAAAATCTGATAGCCCCATTTACTCAATAAAGTGCGCATCCCTTGCAGAATGGTCTCATCATTGTCTAAGCACAATACTTTATAAGCCGTATGTTGCAGTGCTGTCACATGTGGGAGGGTCATTTGAATTTTGGGCGCTTCAGCAAGAGGAACTTCAATCATGAAGCAAGAGCCTTTGCCCAGTTCAGAATAGACATGCACAGGGAAATCCAACAGGCTGGTCATACGTTGTACGATGGCCAGTCCGAGGCCAAGGCCTTGTTCACCCCAAGGCGAAGTATGGCCACAGCGCTCAAACTCTTGGAATAATTTGAGGCGTTGCTGTTCATGAATGCCGGGACCTGTATCCCAAACCCCAATCCGGATATGGTTTGGACGTTGTGCAGAACGTAATACCCCAACCACCACACGACCTTGAGCGGTATAACGCAATGCATTGCTGACAAAGTTTTGGATAATACGGCGCATCCATTGTGGATCGGTATCGACCCAAAATTTGGTGTCGTGAACAGACAACTGAATATTGCGTTGCGCTGCAATGGATTTGAACTGTAACTCCAGATCATTTAAGAGGTCGTGTAATGCATAAGCTTGGCGCTTGGGCTGAATGGTCCCCCCTTCCAAACGGGCAATATCTAGGAGTGCTGAGAGCATACTTTCTGCGCCGTAAAGTGCTCGATCCAGTTGTTGCAAGGTTTGTTGATCTTCTGCTGAATGCACACTTTGCTCTAGCGCGGTACTAAATAAGCGAGCTGCATGCATCGGCTGTAATAGGTCATGACTAGCGGCTGCCAAGAATCGACTTTTTGATTGATTGGCTTTATCGGCTTGTTCCAGTGCCAGTTGTTGCTCGGTCAAGGCATTGGCAAGCTGTTGAGTTCGGTCACTGACACGTTCTTCCAACACCGCTTCATTTTCACGGAAGGCGGTAATATCGGCGAAAGTGGTCACGAAACCACCACCCTCAATGGGATTACCACGCATCTGAATGACCAGACCATCTTTACGAATCCGCTCAAACTCATGGGCGCTACCGACTTTCATCCAGTGCAGTCGTTTACGCACATGTTCCTCGACAGGACCAGGACCGCATTCACCACGTTCTGCGTTATAGCGAATCAAATCAGAAATTGGACAGCCAACGTAGACTAAGTCTTTAGGATAATCAAATAACTTCAGGTATTGATTGTTCCATGCCACCAGACACATGTTTTTATCTACCACACTCACACCTTGGGTCATATGGTCGATCATGGTCATGAGCAAGTTTTGGTTGAAACGTTGCCATTGTGAGGCTTGGTCAAGAATATTGGCGACTTGGCCTAAAGCTAGACCATTGTTAATCATGGCGGTGGTTAATAAGGTGCGGGCAGACGCTGCACCAATAATCCCAGCCAGATATTGTTCAGTGAAACGCCACCACATGCCATTGGCGACATGATTTTCATTTAAAACCACATGGTTTTGTTCACAAAACTGTTGGAAGGCTTGAAGGGTTGGCTTATCACCGGTGACCCGTTTAGCCAAGGCCAATAAGTCCCCAACCTTGAGACGTGCTGCATTCAGGTGTAGATCTGTTAGATCGGTATTGGATTGAGCCGATGGCAGGGGTTTACTTTCATAATAGAAAAAGCTTTCCGCCTGAATTTGTTCAGCCACACTTGGACGATACAGGCGCGACACCCAAATATACAGCACCACGTTGAGCCCCAGTGACCACAATACGCCGTGAGTGAGAGGTGCAAAGGATTCAAATCCAAGTAACGCTTCAGGACGTAGGCCATTAATATCGAAAGGCCCAAACAATAATAGATGTTGTGCAAACTCTTGATAATGATCTGGTAGGCTGCGCAATACTGTTGGGAACAGTAGCGTGTAGCTCCACATGGCAAAGCCCATAAGTAAGCCAACATAGACCCCTTGACGACTTGCACCACGCCAATACAGCCCCCCAATTAGGGCAGGGGAGAATTGGGCCACCGCACTAAAGGCCAATAAACCAAAAACCGAAAGCTGATTGATGTCATTAAAGAAATGAAAGAATAAAAAGCCCAGTAGCATCACGCTGACGATACTGATGCGGCGGGTCAATTTAAGTACACGCGGCAGATGCTGATCATGGCGAGAAATGATTTTAAAGCGCCATAATGCAGGCATGATCAAGTCATTACTGAGCATGATTGATAGTGCCACCGAAGCCACCAACAGCATCCCAGTCGATGCTGAAAAACCGCCTAAAAAGGCCAACAAAGCCAGCCATTCTTGTTGATAGCTTAAAGGCAGGGCTAAGACCGCAATATCAGGAGTACCGAGGGATTCAGGTAAGGAATGCAAGGCCCAACTGGCAATCGGTATGATTGCAATCACAGTTAGGATCAGATAAGCCGCGAACCAGCGGCGTGCGCCACGAATATGCTTTTCATCGCGTAATTCGACCACCGCCACATGAAATTGACGCGGCAAGCAAATCATGGCTAAGCCTGCCAATAGGGTCTGCACCCAAAAGGTTTCAGGAACCCCCAATTGTTGCAGGTCATGGAAATGCTGATGGACGTCGCTACTGACCTGTTTGATATTCTCAGGCGATTGTAATAAGAAAAAAGCAGCGACACAGAGCAGTGCGAACAGTTTCACAAAGGATTCAAAGGCAACCGCCAGCATTAAACCGCCATGTTGTTCGGTATGGGCAATATGGCGGGTACCAAAAATCATGGCCAAAATCGCCAATACCGCAGTCAACACCAGCACGCTATTGGTGGTGGTATGAATATGTGCGTTTTGCTCAAGAATGACTGAGGCACTCAACGCAATGGCACGCAGTTGCAACGCCAGATAAGGCACAATCGCAATGACCGCAAGAATCGTGACCAAGGCCGCCAAGCTCCCGCTCTTGCCATAACGCGCCGCGACAAAATCGGCAATTGAGGAAATGGCATGATGTTGGCGAATGCGTCCTAAGCGCTTCCAGATGTCATAGCCAAACCAGATAAACAGCAACGGGCCTAAATAAATGGGCAGGAAAATGACGCCTTGACGCACTGCAGCACCCGTTGCGCCGTAAAAGGTCCACGAAGAGCAATAAACCCCTAAAGTCAGACTAAACAGCAGCATACGCCCACGAGTACTTAAACGGCTGGCGTGTTTTTCACCAAAAAAAGCACAGCCGAATAACAGCACGATATACAGGGCAAGGACGCTAAGAATAAGCCAACTGTTCATATTGCTCACGTGATCGAATTCCATTTTTTATCATACCCGAAGCGCAGGTAGGGCAAGGAGTAGAGATTTGCATTTAGAGACCAAAGTCTAAGTTACGAGTCAAGCATAATCTTGTTACTTTGGATAATGAAAAATCCCATGCAAAAAAGGGGTCCACGGTTGGACACAAAAATAAGGAGTTGATTATGGATGATTCACAGGTAGATCGAATTCTACATAATCCAAAGTTTCAAGAGATGGTCAGCAAAAAGCGCACATTAAGTTGGACATTAACAGCAATCATGTTGTTTATCTACGTCGGGTTCATGCTTTTGGTTGGCTATAACAAAGAATTTTTAGCAAGTTCATTTAGCGGTGGTGTAACAACATGGGGAATTCCCCTAGGTTTAGGCATTATCGTGTTGTCATTTTTATTATGTGGTGTGTATTCCTATATTGCCAATACCAAACTTGATCAACTGAATGAAGCAGCCCTCAAGGAAGTTGAGGCCATTGCACATGAAAAAGGGATGCACTGAGATGAAAGGGACATCATTCAAAGCGATACTGTTTACGCTGCTCAGTTTTTGTTGTTCAAGTGTGGCATTTGCCGGCCCTGATCTAGGTGCAGCGGAACAGCAAGCAACCAACTGGCACGCGATCATTATGTTTATGATCTTCGTGGGCTTTACCTTGTTCATTACTAAATGGGCAGCGAAACAAACCCAGTCAGCACAAGATTTCTATACCGCAGGTGGCGGAATCAGCGGTTTCCAAAATGGTTTGGCGATTGCCGGTGACTATATGTCAGCAGCATCGTTTCTCGGTATTTCGGCCTTAGTTTTTAGCTCGGGTTTTGATGGTTTACTTTACTCACTTGGTTTCATGGTGGGTTGGCCAATTGTACTTTTCCTTGTTGCAGAGCGCTTACGTAACTTAGGAAAATATAACCTGTCAGACGTGGTCTCATTCCGTTTGGAAGAAAAACCAGTACGTACCTTGGCAGCATTCAGTTCATTGGTTGTGGTGGCATTCTATCTGATTGCACAAATGGTGGGTGCGGGTCAGTTGATCAAATTGCTGTTCGGTTTGAACTACAACATTGCGGTGGTCATCGTTGGTTTATTGATGATGGCTTATGTCATCTTCGGTGGCATGTTAGCGACCACTTGGGTACAAATCATTAAAGCAGTGATGTTACTCAGTGGTGCAACTTTTATGGCCTTTATGGTAATGAAAGCAGTAGGCTTTAGTTTTAGCAATATGTTTAACCAAGCCATTGGTGTGTACAGCCAAGCACATAGCATAAGCTGGGACGAAGCAGCCAAAATCATGGGACCAGGCAAACTCGCGGCGAATCCAATCGATGCATTATCACTTGGTCTTGCCTTGATGTTTGGTACAGCAGGTTTACCGCATATCTTAATGCGTTTCTTTACCGTAAAAGATGCCAAAGAAGCACGTAAATCAGTTGTGGTGGCGACAGGTTTTATCGGTTACTTCTACTTATTAACATTTATTATTGGATTCGGTGCGATTCTATTTGTTGCCAACAACCCGCAGTTCTTGGATGCGGCGAAAGCAATGGCAACAGGTAAATTAGAATTAGTCGGTGGTAACAACATGGCTGCGGTTCACCTAAGTGATGCTGTTGGCGGTGATTTGTTCATGGGCTTTATCTCGGCAGTGGCGTTTGCAACAATCCTTGCTGTAGTGGCTGGTTTAACCCTCTCTGGCGCATCTGCAATCTCACATGACTTATATGCCAATGTGTTTAGAAAGGGTAAAACCACACCTGAGTCTGAATTGAAGATGTCAAAAATTGCAACCTTAGGTTTGGCAATCTTTGCCATGATCTTGGGGATCTTATTCGAGAAGCAAAACGTTGCCTTCATGGTGGGTTTGGCATTCTCAGTCGCGTGTTGTGCAAACTTCCCAGTATTGGTGTTATCAATGTTCTGGAAAGGTTTAACTACACGTGGTGCAGTGATTGGCGGTGTGGTTGGTTTAGTCGGTGCAGTGAGTTTGATTATTCTGTCTAAAGCGGTTTGGGTGGATACTTTGGCGATTTCTGAAACTGCGCCAAACCCATTCAATGGTCCAGCACTGTTCGCAATGCCGTTATCATTCCTTTGCTGTTGGTTCTTCTCTGTAACTGATAAATCAGCACGTGCACAGAAAGAGCGTAAAGCATTTGATGCACAGTTCGTACGTTCAATGACCGGGATCGGTGCATCTGGCGCGTCAGATCACTAATGACCTCGAGCAAAAAGACAGCCCTTATCTTTTGATAGGGGCTTTCTTTATTTGAAATACATAAAAAATATGATTGAGGTACGTGGTGAGGCTAAAAATAAATTTTGAATTGGTTTTTATTATTTAGATGACATTATAATTTTGAAAAATTTAAAAATTGCGACCATTACTTTATTTGTCGTCAAATTGATATGAGATAGCTTTATGTATTTAATAAAGAATATTTTAATTTTCTTAACTCTTGTATTTTCAACCATGGCATGTAGCGAAAGTTCAAATCTTCCTAAAACTCAACTCGCACAGATAGATGCAATGTTAGATGAAGATTTTGTGAAAAAAGATATCCATGTTGCTTATGCAAAATATTTAGAAGAAGCCAAACAAGGGGATCCAAATGCTCAACTTAGCCTTGGGATGATCTATAAACGTGGTTCATATGGCCCTGAAAGAGATTTTACCAAAGCTGTAGAGTGGTTTCGACAGTCTGCCCAATCTGGCAATCCTTATGCTCAATACAATCTTGGTTTAGCTTACTTGTTTGGACAAGGGGTTGATGAAAATTTTGAAGAAGCATATGCATGGTTTATGAAAGCTGCGATGCAGGGGCATGCAAATTCACAATATGAACTTGCATCAATGTATCGTGCTGGTGAAGGTGTAGCCAAAAATGAGATCAAAGCCATGGAATGGATGACAAAGGCCGCTGATCAGGAAATGGCGATTGCAGCATATGCACTCGGAGAAATGTATGAAGATGGTTCTGCTGGAGCAGTGAATATTAAGTTGGCCAAAAAATGGTATAAAAAGGCTGCTGAATATGGCTTATCATGGGGTGCAGATAAGCTCGTGGAATTACAATAGCAGGCGAGAAATGCAAAGCTCCCGATGGAATATCATTGGCATTTAAAAGAAAAAGGGTTGAGGCATAATTCAGTGAGCTACAAGAAGCTCGTATATCAATAATATGATCAATTGCTATTTATAAAGGTATTGGTGTCGTGAATAAACAGGGTTGATGAATCTGCTCCTTAACCGATATGTCAATATAATGAAGCCCTCGTAGATTGAGGGCCTTTTTTTATGAGCTATTGATGCATGCTGGCCAGTTGCTGCCCTTGGTTGCGATATAAAGACAAGCCGATTCGTTGCAAATGACGTCCATTTTGTTCAAGGAAGTTGTTTAATTTTGGAATATGTTTGGCACCTGTATAGAGGGCTAAATTACGACCTATTAAATAATAAGCAAACCATG
This sequence comes from Acinetobacter sp. ESBL14, assembly GCF_036668815.1. Lineage (NCBI taxonomy): Bacteria > Pseudomonadati > Pseudomonadota > Gammaproteobacteria > Moraxellales > Moraxellaceae > Acinetobacter > Acinetobacter sp. ESBL14. The sequence goes on along the minus strand of NZ_JAZEVS010000008.1, from coordinate 5,148 downwards.
ATGCCGATTGAGTGGGTAAACCTAATTTCTGCATTTTTTTGCGACCGATAAAAAACTGGGTAATTTCTAGATGCTGCTTATAGGCCAGTTTTTGTTGGAAAGAACGTAGATACTGATATTTTCGCTCAAAGGGTTCTTTGGAAAGGCTAGACCCCAGAGAAATACTGCTTGCATCTGCTTGAGGGTGTGCGAAGTGCATCCAGTAAATGAGTTTCCAACCATCAGCCTCATGATCAACCAACCATTTTTCCTCTACACCCATTAACCAGCCCGCATATTTCCAGAAGTGTAAGAAGCTATCGACTTCTTGTTTGCTTGGAAAAATGCCTAAAGCCCGTATTCCAATCAAGACGACGCCACTAAAAGCGATATTGGTCATCGCCTGATCATATTGATTGATCGGTATGCCCCAAGTGTCTGCATCCCATTTTTCTGATTTTTGTAATTGATGACGCACTAAGGCATGGATGAAGCGTACAAAAATGGTGGAGGTAAAACCTTTGCTATAACGTTCAAACCCATTGGGCTCAGTGATATCCACCCACCATTTGGTGGTTTCGGCTAAACGTGTTCCCGCCTGTTTCTTTAATGCGCCTGTTAGGATTAAAGGTTGATTAAAACCAGGATACATATAACCCGTCATTAAGGATAGATCTCGTAGGATCAGTCCGTTATTGATGCCCAAGCGATAGGTGAATTTCAATGCAGCATCAATTTTGTTTTGCTCATACCAAGCAGGTTTTTTTTCAACAAATTGGAAGAAGGCAGTGAGTTCGGGAATTTCATGTGGCAGTTTATCGAGGCCTTGATATAGCGCCGTTTCAAAATATTTACGATGCAGCTTAGGATTTTGTAACACCCACAGCAGCAGCTGATCCATCGGTGCATCACCACTTTGCAGGGCAGTATTCAGTGCCTGATACTCTTGATAACTCGGCTGAACGTCCTGTCGGGTCATGTAGCTGAGAAGCTTGGTTTTGAGATTAGATTGACTCATGTCTTCAAACGCTGCCAAACGTTTAGGTTTAACGATGCTCTGCATTGCATAAAGCCTCTGATTGTTATTTAATCAAAGCTTAATACGAATAATTATTCGTATTCAATTCGCATTTCCATTGAGGCTGAGTATGAGAAAACGACCACAGCAGCAACGTGCCAAAATGATCGTCGAAAGTATTTTGGAAGGGGCGCAGAAATGTATCGCTGAATATGGCGTGTTGCAGGTGACGACACCTAAAATCTCTGAAAAATCAGGTGTGAGTGTTGGGTCGATTTATCAATATTTTGAAAATAAAGAACAGATCATCGCAGAACTATTACTGCGTAAAAGTGAAAATTTGGGGCAGGCAGTCAAGCAACTGGTGATGCGACAACAACAAACCTCTATTCAGGACATCATCACATTAAGCATTGCTTTTGGCTTTGAATCTTTGAAATCCGATCAAGGTTTTTTTATCGAAATCTTAAAAAACTGGCATGCCTATAGTGATTCCGAAGCAGCACAAGTTTTGGAGCAGCATTTTTTAGAAATCGGTATGTATTTATTCGGGCGTTATTATCCGCATTGGGATTTTGAGACCTTAAAGCACAAGTCTTTTGTGATTATTAATAGTACCTTATTTACCATGATGCGTTATGCCAGTAAAAATACTTTTCTAATTGAAGAACAGCGACTACAACAAGAACTGTCTAAAATGATTGTTTCTTTTTTAGATGCAGTATGATGCACTCAACATAATCAAAACATAACAAGATTCAGGACAATAACATGCAAAGTTTAAAACAATTTTGGAGCGGCTTTCGTTTACTGCCATCAGCATGGTTATTACTGGTTCAACTGGCATTATTAGTTTTATATATGTTGACCACAGGTGACAGTGAATTTCGGGCTTTGACTTGGTCATTAGGTGTCTTGGCCTTGTTGATTATTGCCAAGGTGATTCGACAGACACCTGTGTTTACTTTTTGGGGCTTGGTTTTTGTCAGTGGTGCCTTTCTATTTTCGATTATGATTTTTATTGGTTATGGCAATCAGACCATTCAAATCATCGCGCATAGTTTTGAAGCTTTGGCCTATTTCTATGCTGCCTATGGCTTATTGCGCTATATGTTTGCAGATCGCTATCTCACTAAAGATGAGTTATTTGCGGCAGGGGCGGTATTTACCCTCATCGCTTGGGGGTTTGCCTTTTTATATAGTATCTGTCAATTAATTTTGCCCAATAGTTTCCAAAATCCTAATCAACCTCAAGCCTTACAGCATTGGCTTGATCTATTATTTTTGAGTTTTAGTCTACAGTCTGCAACAGGATTGTCGGATTTGATCCCGATCAGTCCTGCGGCTAGAGTATTGGCGATGCTACAAATGTTTGGTGGGGTAATGTATCTGGCGGTAGTGGTCTCGCGTCTCATCGCGTTGCAATATATTGCACACATGCCCAAACACTTGAGTGATAAAGAATAACTTTGTTACAGCATTACAACTGCTTTATTTTTCACATTTTTTATAATTTATATCGAGTTTTGCAAAATTTAAGCTCGCTTTTGTTCACATTGTGAATGTCTTCTTTGGCCATTAGGGCCTGTCCATTATCATTAGAATAACGTGGGGGAATTATGCCTTCCAAGCCATCTTCGCAATTTGCGAATGTGAATCCAAACGTGTTTTTAAGCACGGTGATTATCATTGCGATTTTTATCGCAATCGTTGTAATCGCACCCAGTTCATTTGAATTTCTGACCCAACAATTGAAGCAGTGGATCACCGATTCCTTTAGCTGGTTTTATGTCTTGTCTGTTGCGGTGTTTTTGATTCTGCTGATTTATATTGCTTGTTCCGCCAGTGGTAAAATCAAATTAGGACCCGATCACAGTCAACCTGAATATAGCAATGGCTCCTGGTTTGCCATGCTGTTTACTGCAGGAATGGGCATCGGTTTGATGTTCTTTGGTGTCGCGGAACCCGTGATGCACTATGTCAGTCCACCAAGCGGTGATCCTGAAAGTGTAGATGCTGCACAACAAGCCTTAAGAATTACCTTTTTCCATTGGGGCTTACATGCATGGGCAATTTATGCCGTGGTCGGATTGGCCTTGGCCTATTTTGCTTATCGGCATAATTTACCGTTAAAAACCCGTTCAGCCTTATACCCCATTATTGGTAAGAAGATTTATGGTCCTTGGGGCGATAGTATTGATACCTTCGCCACCATTGGTACGGTTTTCGGGGTGGCGACCTCTTTAGGTTTTGGTGTGACGCAAATCAATTCAGGTTTGCATTATCTCTTTGGTATTGAACAAAGCAGCAATGTTCAGGTGATCCTGATTATTTTTGTCAGTGCTTTGGCATCCATGTCGGTATTTTTAGGTCTGGATAAAGGGGTAAAACGTCTCTCCGAACTGAATCTGATTTTGGCTTTGGTGCTGCTGGCCTTTGTGTTTATTGCAGGTCCAAGTATCTATTTGTTGCAAACCACCATTCAAAACATGGGTTCGTATATGTCGAACTTATTTGGTATGACCTTTAATCTCTATGCCTATCAACCGAATGGCTGGATTGGCGGTTGGACCATTATGTATTGGGCATGGTGGATTTCATGGTCGCCGTTTGTAGGCATGTTTATTGCCCGTGTATCGCGCGGCCGAACCATCCGTGAGTTTATTGTCGGTGTGTTATTGATCCCGACAGGTTTTACCATCATCTGGATGGGGTTCTTGGGTAATGCCGCGCTGTTTAACATTATGCAAGAACATAATGTTAGTCTCATTCACGCCGTACAAAGTGATTCATCAGTTGCGTTATTTGAGTTTTTGAATCATTTGCCATTTTCAGGGGTGATGAGTTTACTGGCGACGGTATTGGTGATGCTCTTTTTCGTCACCTCTGCGGATTCGGGCGCGCTGGTTACTGATTATCTCACCGCTAAAACCGAAAACTCTCCCACATGGCAACGTTTGTTTTGGACGGTGTTGATGGCAGCATTGGCCATTATCCTATTGTTGGTTGGTGGTCTATCGGCATTGCAATCTTCCATCATTATGAGTGCATTGCCTTTTACTTTTATTATGTTGTTGATGAGCTGGGGGCTATTAAAAGCCTTAAAGCTGGATGTCACCAAGATGAAAGCCATTCAGGAAGCGCGAATTACCCCACGTGCCATCAATAATCCACGTAGTTGGCAGCAACGTTTGGGTCTGATCATGCATTACCCGCATACAGAAACAGAAGTTCAGCACTACATTGAGACACAGGTGCGTAAAGCCTTTGAAAGTATTCAACGTGAATTTAAGCGCCGTCACTTGGAAGTGGAGATACGTGAAATTGAAAATGGTCTGCAACTGCATGTCGATCATCATCATGAAATTAACTTCACTTATAAAGTCATCTCACATGCCACTGTTCCACCCAGCTTCATGTTGGGACGAGCAGAGGAGGATGAGGCCAATTACTTCCAAGCAGAAGTCTTTTTAAGAGAGGGTGGACAAAACTATGATGTGATGGATTGGACGCAAGAAGATTTAATCCAAGACATTATTGATCAATATGAACGTCATCTATACTTCTTGAATATTGTGAGGGGCAGTACTTCTTAAGAGAAAGTGCTTATTACAACACTGAAAACAACGGTTTTGAGCGATCAAAGCCGTTGTTTTTATTTTGGGTGGTGAAATTTTAAACATGAATCGAATAGGAGACAGATTTTTGCATGGAGTGAGGTGTTTAAAATAAAAGCTAAATATAAAAAGAAAGCTGCTTTATTGCTGATAATAAAAACAGAATTTCAATAAACTTATTTAATTTCAATTGGTTAGTCTATTTAAATTCACTTTTAAGATAATTAATAAATTTTAAATTATATAAATCAGTTAATTAGATGCGTTAAAGTTTAAAAATAAAACAACCGAATAATTTAATTTTTAAAAGTGCTTGCAACGGGTCTGAAATGCTGTAGAATGCACATCCATCGGCGGTGATGCAGATAAAAACTTGTTGAGAAACAAGGATTTGGCTAAAATGGTTAGATTCTTGGGTTGGTTGATAAGTTTGCTAAATATCTAAATTACCTGTTGACTTTTAAGAAATTGAGAGTAATATAGCCGACCTAGCTTGATGATGACGAATCATCGAGAAGATCATTAAGAGAATAG
>NZ_JAZEVS010000007.1:0-283922 GCF_036668815.1 Acinetobacter sp. ESBL14 | reverse complement strand
CTTTACCATCTGCAACATTCGTAATGACTTTATTACCCGCATCGATGCCATCTTTAGTAATGCTTGGACCATCTTTAATGGTCACACCTTTGTCATTTAATACCGTATCGCCAGTCGTGATGCTGTCGAATTTCGCATCTTTTAACAATTCGATCTTGATACCATCTTTGGTGGTACGCGTAATCACATTCTCACCGCTGGTCTGGTCTTCCAATGTCGTAGCATCAGCACCACCCACGATGTTTAACTTATCACCCAACTTACGATGCACATCTCCACCTGCATTACCTGCAAAGTTTAGACCTTTGTTGGTCAAGTCATTTACGCCATTGGTGACTTTGTCATCAACCGATTTGATTGCATCATTGATGTTGTCTTTTCCTGTACCACCAACGTTGTTGGTGCTAATACTGCCATCTGGATTAACCGTTGTGTTTCCACCAATGCTGTTCTTGATGCTTTCAGAAATATTCTGAATCTGACCACCATTCACTGCATCTTTAGAACCTTTGGCAATTGAACCATCAGCAAGGTTTCTAATGACTTTATTACCCGCATCGATGCCATCTTTGGCGATGCTTGGACCATCTTTAATGGTCACACCTTTGTCGTTTAATACCGTATCACCAGTGGTGATGCTGTCAAACTTCGCATCTTTTAACAACTCGATCTTGATACCATCTTTAGTGGTACGCGTAATCACATTCTCACCGCTGGTCTGGTCTTCCGATGTCGCAGCATCAGCACCACCCACGATGTTTAACTTATCACCCAACTTACGATGCACATCTCCACCTGCATTACCTGCAAAGTTTAGACCTTTGTTGGTCAAGTCATTTACGCCATTGGTGACTTTGTCATCAACTGATTTGATTGCATCATTGATGTTGTCTTTTCCTGTACCACCAACGTTGTTGGTGCTAATACTGCCATCTGGATTAACCGTTGTGTTTCCACCAATGCTGCTCTTGATACTTTCAGAAATGTTCTGAATCTGACCACCATTCACTGCATCTTTAGAACCTTTGGCAATTGAACCATCAGCAACATTCGTAATGACTTTATTACCCGCATCGATACCATCTTTAGTGATGCTTGGACCATCTTTAATGGTCACACCTTTGTCATTTAATACCGTATCACCAGTGGTGATGCTGTCGAATTTCGCATCTTTTAACAACTCGACCTTAATACCATCTTTAGTGGTACGGGTAATCACATTCTCACCACTGGTCTGGTCTTCTGCTGTTGTTGCATCAGCGCCACCCACGATGTTTAACTTCTCACCCAACTTACGATGCACATCTCCACCTGCATTGCCTGCAAAGTTTAGACCTTTGTTTTCCAAATCAGTCTTGGTGTTATCAATCTTGGTATTGAGTTCTGTTTTGGTGTTATTGATCGTATTGTTGAGCTCAGTCTTGGTATCTGTAATCTGAGTTGTTAACTGATCTTTGGTATCCGTAATTTGGTTACCCAAGTCTTTCTTGGCATCATCTAACTTAGTATTCGTATCGGTAATCTTACCATCTAAACCATCTTTGACTTTGGTTAGCTGATCAACATTGACTGCATCTTTACCATCTTTACCATCAGCAACATTACTAATGACTTTATTACCCGCATCGATGCCATCTTTGGTGATGCTTGGACCATCTTTAATGGTCACACCTTTGTCATTTAATACCGTATCGCCAGTGGTGATGCTGTCAAACTTCGCATCTTTTAACAACTCGACCTTAATACCATCTTTAGTGGTACGCGTAATCACATTCTCACCGCTGGTCTGGTCTTCCGCTGTCGCAGCATCAGCACCACCCACGATGTTTAACTTTTCACCCAACTTACGATGTACATCAGCACCTGCATTACCTGCAAAGTTTAGACCTTTGTTTTCCAACTCAGTCTTGGTGTTGTCAATCTTGGTGTTCAGTTCAGTTTTGGTGTTGTTGATCGTATTGTTGAGCTCGGTCTTGGTATCTGTAATCTGAGTCGTTAACTGATCTTTAGTGTCATTCAACTTGTTGTTGGTATCCGTAATTTGGTTACCCAAGTCTTTCTTCGCATCATCTAACTTAGTATTGGTATCGGTAATCTTGCCATCTAAACCATCTTTAACTTTGGTTAACTGGTCAACATTCACCGCATCTTTACCATCTTTACCATCAGCAACATTGCTAATGACTTTATTACTCGCATCGATACCATCTTTGGTGATGCTTGGACCATCTTTAATGGTCACACCTTTGTCATTTAATACCGTATCGCCAGTCGTGATGCTGTCAAACTTCGCATCTTTTAACAACTCGATCTTGATACCATCTTTTGTGGTACGGGTAATCACATTCTCACCGCTGGTCTTGTCTTCAGCTGTCGCAGCATCAGCACCACCCACGATATTTAACTTATCACCCAACTTACGATGCACATCTCCACCTGCATTGCCTGCAAAGTTTAGACCTTTGTTTTCTAAATCAGTCTTGGTGTTGTCAATCTTGGTGTTGAGTTCAGTTTTGGTGTTATTGATCGTATTGTTTAACTCAGTCTTGGTATCTGTAATTTGGTTACCCAAGTCTTTCTTCGCATCATCTAACTTGGTATTGGTATCAGTAATCTTGCCATCTAAACCATCTTTTACTTTGGTTAGCTGATCAACATTGACTGCATCTTTACCATCTTTACCATCAGCAACATTGCTAATGACTTTATTACCCGCATCGATACCATCTTTGGTGATACTTGGACCATCTTTAATGGTCACACCTTTGTCGTTTAATAGCGTATCGCCAGTGGTGATGCTGTCAAACTTCGCATCTTTCAACAATTCAACTTTGATGCCATCAGCCGTAGTACGGGTAATCACGTTTTCACCGCTGGTTTTGTCTTCTGCTGTCGCAGCATCAGCACCACCCACGATGTTTAACTTATCACCCAACTTACGATGTACATCAGCACCTGCATTACCTGCAAAGTTTAGACCTTTGTTTTCCAACTCAGTCTTGGTGTTGTCAATCTTGGTGTTGAGTTCTGTTTTGGTGTTATTGATCGTATTGTTTAACTCAGTCTTGGTATCTGTAATCTGAGTCGTTAACTGATCTTTGGTGTCGTTTAACTTGTTGTTGGTCTCCGTGATTTGGTTGCCTAAATCAGTTTTGGTGTCATCTAATTTTTGATTCAAATTCGTAATGTTTTTGACATTATTAGTGATATTTTGAGCATTATCATTAACACGAGAATCAACATTTTTAAGCTGACGTACGGTCACTGCATCTGAATCAGCAGAACCATCTTCAACATTGGTAATACGGCGTTCTTTACCAACAGAACCGACTGACACAACACCATTCGACATAGATGCATCACGATTCGTTAAGAAAGAGTTGCCTGTTGCTTCAGTTGCAACCGCATCCTGACCCAATGCAACACTATTTTCAGCTTCGACACGACTGCGAGCACCTAAAGCAACACCACCAACAACCATTGATTGTGCACCTTGGCCAACTGCAACTGCATTTTCTTGGTCTGCAATTGCACCACCACCAATCGCAGCTGAGTTTTTACCTGTTGCCTTCGCACCACCACCAACTGCAGCAGCATTTTCATTGCTTGCTTCAGCACCTTTACCAATTGCAGCAGAACTATCCCCAGTTGCTTTGGCATTGCTACCTACAGCAGCAGCCCCATTACCCGTTGCAGTCGCACCTTCACCTGGTTTATTACCAGAACCAATTGCAGTTGAATTATTCCCAGAAGCAAGTGAGTTAATACCCATTGCCGATGCACCATCACCTGTTGCTTGCGCAACGGCGCCAAATGCAGAAGCACCTTTACCTGCGGCATTTGACATCACACCAAATGCAGATGAAGCATCACCTGTCGCTTTAGAAGTCATACCAAAAGACGATGCAAATGCACCTGAACCAACAGCCTGTACACCAACTGCAGTTGAGCCGTGATTCGCTTCGGTGGTTGGATACTTTCCAGCTTGTAATTTTCCGCCTGTGATCTCAGTATATTTTTGACTTAATTCGGCATCACGAGCAATTTTATCAACGTCATCACCACCAATTGCGACTGATGAGTTACCACGAGCAATAACATCTGCACCAATGGCAATGGATTGATCACCGATGGCTTTGGTTTGGTCACCAATTGCAATCGATTGATTACTAGATATACCTGTTGCACCTTTAGTTGATGCATTTCGCCCAATTGCGACGTCACCACTACCCACTGTTTCACTTGTATTGCCCACTGCAATTGCACCAACGCCTGCGCCTTTTGCTTGTGAACCAATTGCAACGGCATCATAACCTGTTGTGCTCGCATCTACCCCAACAGCAATTGAGTTACGGCCCTTAGCACCATCATTTTCATAGTTGCCACCTTTAGTTCCGTTATCATTAATACTCACATAATGCGTTTTTGCTTCCGCTACAGCACTCTTAAGCTGCGAAACATTAACTGCATCATTATCTTTAACGCCTTCTGCAATATTGGTGATTCTCAAAAATCTATCGTCAGCCCAAGTGCCTTGTTCTTTACCTTGATAATATTTAGGATCACCTTTCTTATGTCCAAATGAAACCGTAAAATCTTCTGTTGTACTTGCTTGCCCACCAATTGCAACTGAGTTATCGCCATAAGCAATGGCATCATTACCAATCGCAATTGCCCCTTTTCCATCTAGGTTTGGTTGTCTAGACTCAGCTCTAGAACCACTCCCAATCGCAATCGAGCCTCGACCGGTAGATTGCACATCATTACCCACAGCAATTGCAAAGTCGCTATTGGCACAAGATTGGGTATTTCCGCCACCAACAATGACAGAACCAGAATTATTACACTTGCTCGGAGTACTATTCCCATTTCCCAGAACTGTCCCTGCAAGAGCATTTGAAGAGAACGAAACAGCTCCAACTAAAACTGCAGCAGATAAATTGAGAACTTTTGATTTGGTTTTTGTTTTACTTTTTGCCAGTTCAGATGTTGCAACCCATGCGCCAATTGATGCATTCCAAACCACTTTATAGACTTTATTCATAAAAATTCTCAGATCATTACTACAGTTATTGATGGTCTAAAAATGCCAATCAGCATTTTTAGTTTCGGTGCCAAAAAAGAGTCGCGGATGCTAATAAAATCGAGTAAATTGGTAAAGATTATGTAAATATTGAGATTAAAAATATGAGACATATCTCTCATATTTACAAAAAAACTTATTAATCAAATACATGATTTAAATCACAAAAAACTAAAAATGTTTTATTTTGTTTTCGTTTTGTTTTATTTTATAAAGAACGTGAAAAATAGAATAATAGCTCTATAATCTATAGCGAAATAATATTCAATATCTAAAATCCCCTTTAATTATTGGAATAAATTATTGAATTCTCATTTATTAGAAAAAATACAAATAATACTATAAATTTGAAATTTTACTTATAAATAACAGGATCTTTGCTTTTAGAATTTACGACATAAATCAAGTATGATTGTTTTATCAAAACTAGTTTTTTTATCCTTATGAGCCATACATTAAACTCATTAAGAAAACAACTTCGCTCAGAAAGAAGGCAACTTTCACATTACCAACAAAAACAGGCTGAACAACAAGTTCTGCGTCTACTTCGACGATTACCTAAATTTAAAGCTGCATCAAGAGTTGGACTTTATTTACATGCCTTTGGAGAGATACATACTGATAAATTGATAAAACTTTGTTTTCAGCAAAAGAAACAAGTGTTTTTACCGATGATTTGCAATATGAATCAGAATTTAGTTTGGGTAAAAGTAAGTTCGAAACAATACCTAAATAGACGTTTTTCCCATCACCCACTCGGGATGAAAGAACCGATGGCTAGTCGAGGAAAACATGTCTCGCATTTAGAGCTACTCATTATGCCATTATTGGCCTGTGATCATTTAGGAACGCGCATCGGTATGGGCGGCGGTTATTATGATCGGACTTTATCAACAGCCAAACACTATCCCTATCGTCTCGGTCTTGCCCATGCCTTTCAATATGTGGATGGTCCACTACTAAGACAAACATGGGATCAACCTTTACACGGATTACTAAGCCCTAAAAAGTTTTATTATTTCAGCTCTTAGCAAGTTATTTTTCTTATTTCCGCAATGAATCTTGAGTAATTTAGTCTTTTTTTTATATTTTCTCTCCCCAACCCCTTGTATTTTTTTAAATGCACATCACTATAAAAACATGGCAACACCGTTGTCACTCATTAGGAGTGCCCATGTCTGAATATATTTTAAATAATGAAACAAGCTTAGAGCCACAGGTTCCAAGTGTATTACCACTATTAGCGTTACGTGATGTTGTGGTTTATCCACACATGCAAATCGCGCTATTCGTGGGTCGTGAAAAATCGATCAATGCAGTGGATGTGGCTCGTAACAGTGACAATTTAGTATTTGTAGTTGCGCAAAAAGATTCGCTCACAGAAGAAATTGATCACGACAACCTCTATCAATATGGAACTGTGGCTAAAATCGTACAAGTTGTGAATCATGAAAATGATGAAAACTGTATCAAAGTACTGATTGAAGGCCTACATCGTTCTAAGCTTGAACGCATTATTGATGGCGAAGAATACTTAACAGCTGAACATCATTTAAGCCCAATGACATTGCCTTTGGACCAAGAGACCCAAGAGACTCGCTTAAATGAATTACGTACTCTATTCGCTCAGTATGCAGAAGCGAAACTACGTAATGCACGTGAACTCGTTGCAGCAGCAAATAAAATCGAAGACTTATTGCAATTGATGTTCTTCGTTGCAACTCGTGTGCCTTTAAATATTGAAGTGAAACAAAAGTTTTTAGAGCACGACGAATTTGAAGATCATTTGCAAGAGTTAATGAGCTATTTGATGAATCAATCTGCTGAACAGCAAATTGAACAGACTCTGCATGACAGCGTAAAACGTCAAATGGAAAAGAACCAACGTGAATACTTTCTAAATGAAAAAATGAAAGTCATTCAACGTGAACTTTCCGACATGAATGGCGGTGCTGAAGATGACGTTGCCGAAATCGAAAAACGTCTTGCAGAAGCAGATTTACCTGAACACGTACGCAAAAAAGCTGAAGCAGAATTCCGAAAGCTTAAGGCAATGCAACCAGCATCTAGTGAAGCTGCTGTGGTTCGTAACTATCTAGAAGTGATTTTAGATACGCCTTGGAATAAGGCGAGCAAAGTTAGTATTAATCTTGCCAAAGCACAAGAAATTCTAGATACAGATCATTACGGCTTAGATGACGTTAAAGATCGTATTGTAGAATACTTGGCAGTCCAGTCTCGTGTTAAAAAACTCAAAGGTCCGATCCTATGTTTAGTCGGCCCTCCAGGTGTTGGTAAGACATCTCTGGGTGAATCAGTTGCCAAAGCAACAGGTCGTGAGTTTGTCCGTATGGCACTGGGTGGTGTTCGCGACGAAGCAGAAATCCGCGGTCACCGTCGTACCTATATTGGTGCGATGCCAGGTAAAATCGTGCAATCATTGACGAAAGCTGGGGTGAAGAACCCATTGTTCTTGCTCGACGAAATCGACAAGATGGCACAAGACTACCGTGGTGATCCAGCTTCTGCATTGCTTGAAGTCCTTGATCCATCACAAAACAGTAAGTTCAATGACCATTATTTAGATCTTGATCTTGACCTTTCAGAAGTCATGTTCATCTGTACAGCGAACAGTATGAATATTCCTGAAGCCTTACTGGATCGTATGGAAGTGATTCGTCTACCGGGTTATACCGAAGATGAAAAAGTGAATATTGCTGAACGCTACCTTGTTCCAAAAGCAATTAAGAACAATGGTCTACGTACAAAAGAGCTGACCGTTCATGAGGAAGCAATCCGCGACATCGTACAACGTTATACACGTGAAGCCGGTGTTCGTAGCTTAGAACGTGAAGTCTCTAAAATTGCCCGTAAAGTCGTAAAAGAGGCGGTCAGCAAAAAGTCTAAAAACTTACAGATTGACGTCACTTCTGCCAATCTTCCCGAATACTTAGGTCCACATAAATTTGACTTTGGTATTGCAGAAGATGAAGCACAAGTAGGTCGTGTCAATGGCTTGGCTTGGACCTCAGTAGGTGGTGAGTTACTCACTATCGAAGTTGCAGCAGTAAAAGGTAAAGGTAAATTCATTACCACGGGTTCACTCGGTGATGTAATGAAAGAATCGATCACCGCTGCGATGACTGTCGTTCGTACCCGTGCCGATGAATTGGGAATTGAATCATCTCGTTTCGAAGAAACAGATGTCCACGTTCACTTACCTGAAGGTGCAACACCAAAAGATGGTCCATCTGCTGGTTTAGCACTGACCACTGCCCTTGTATCGGCATTTACAGGTATTCCGATTCGTCCAGACATTGCCATGACTGGTGAAACGAGTCTTGGTGGTCGCGCGATGCGTATTGGTGGCTTAAAAGAGAAACTTCTTGCAGCTCACCGCGGTGGAATCAAACTGGTGTTTATTCCACAAGATAACGTGCGTGATTTGGCTGAGATTCCTGACAATGTAAAAGAAGGATTAGAAATCAAAGCAGTGAAAAGCATTGATGAAATTCTACCTTTAGCACTGACAGATACACCAAAGCCTTTGCCAAAGACGCCGATTGTAAAACCCGTCGAAGATGCAAAAGCAGCACGTCACTAATCAGTAAATGATTGGACATAAAAGAGAGCTTCGGCTCTCTTTTTTTGTTACATAATACGGTTGAAAAATAACCAATATCTTGCATAATAAAATAGAGTCGATAAAAACAAAGGCTAAATTTGACTCTGAACTCATTTTAGCGTCATCCGAACTCCAGACGGATGGCACTTTGATCGCAGCTCATACGCATTTTGAGCTGCGTTTTTTATGTGTGGTGGGTGCTACTTTTTGTATTTTTTCTGACTAGATAAATTATGCTGTTCCTCCATGAACCTATAACAGTGTTTATAATAGTGGTCATTTCTTTAATCAAACACGCTTATGAAAATTCGCATTCTTACCATTGGTCAAAAAATGCCGGCTTGGGTGCTAACTGGTTTTGAAGATTATTTCAAACGTATCCAACCCTTTGTACAGACTCAGGTGATTGAACTTCCAATGGCAAAGCGTGGCAAAAATGACTCTGAGGCCGATATTTTAAAATACTGCCAAATTGAGGGTGACAGCATTTTAAATGCACTCAAACCCAATGAGACTTTAATCGCTCTAGAGGTGGGTGGTCGTGAGCTGAGTACGGAAAAATTAGCCGACAGCATGAAACAATGGATGCTCGAAGGCAATGATATTGCTCTTGCGATTGGAGGGCCTGATGGGCATTCCGAAGCGGTGCGTAAAGCTGCCGCTTGGCACTGGTCACTGTCAAAGCTCACCATGCCACATCCAATGGTTCGTATTCTTTTAATTGAACAATTGTATCGTGCAATGAGCATCAATCATAATCACCCTTATCATCGAGCTTAAAATCGTTCTGATTATAGAACAATATGTTGAATTTTAAGGGCTATCATTGCGGTACTGAATTTGTCAGGATAACAGTGTATTCCCTTTCAGGTGTTTATTTATGGACTTACAAACTTTACCCGGATTATTTATTTCTCATGGTTCGCCCATGTTGGCACTTGATCCAGAACAAGTGGGTCCTGCACTGTATCGCCTGAGTAGCAACTTACCTAAACCTCAAGCAATTATCGTCATGTCAGCGCATTGGGAAAGCCAAGCCTTAGAAGTGAATACCTCAACACGCCCAGAAACTTGGCATGACTTCCGTGGTTTCCCTCCTGAACTCTACAATATCCGCTACCCTGCACCAGGTGCACCAAAACTGGCAGAAGAAATATTAACTTTATTCGCCGAAGCTGGTATTTCAGCACATGCCAATAGTACCCGTCCTCGGGATCATGGCGTTTGGATGCCACTATTACACATGTATCCAGATGCAGATATTCCAGTGATTGAAATTTCATTACCAACGCAAATGAATGCAGATGGTATCTACGAGATCGGAAAAGTGCTCGCCCCATTACGTGAGCAGCAAATTTTACTGATCGGTTCTGGGAGTATCACCCATAACCTTGCGGAACTATCATGGCAAGCCAATGCCGATGTACCCGCATGGGCCAGTACTTTTCGCAATACCATTGTCAGCAAACTCAGTCATCAAGACTATGATGCGGTACTAGATTGGCCATCTTTACCTTATATTGAGCGTAATCACCCGAGCCTTGAGCATCTTGCACCGCTCTTCTTTGCGATGGGTACAGGCCATCGTTTCAATATCGTACATAGCAGCTTCTCGATGGGTTCTTTGGGGATGGATATTTATCGGTTTGATTAAATAACCAACTGCATCACAGAATAATAAAATAGGCTTGCGCAAAATAACGCCAAGCCTATAAATCTACTATATTTTTCAAAAATTTTACAAATAGAAACATTTAACGAACTTAATTCCTAAACGGTTACCATGTTCTCTTTTTAAGAATACTTTAAGCTTATGTCTGTTATTTATTTATCGTTGTTTTGAATATGAAAATCAAATATTTAGTTCTTGCATTACTTCCGCTTTCTTTAATGGCGTGCCAAACTGTGCAAAATGTGACTGATAATGTAATTTCTCAAATTAATACAACTGCTGCAAAAAACTTAACTGAATATAATTGGACTTACCAAGGTTCAAAGGCATCTAAGCCTTTAGTTTTATCTTTTAACGCTGACCAAAAACTTGCAATCCAAACTGGCTGTAACAACCAAGGTGGTACTTGGGCAGTTGAAGGCAATAAGATTGTTACCTCTCCGCTTGTATCAACCATGATGGCTTGTGCTGATGATTTAATGCAGCAAGAACGCTTATCTGCTGACATCTTCAGCGAGAAAAAAGTACCATTTGAAGTCAGCACAGTGAATGGTCAAGCCATCTTGACTGTGACGGATAGCAAAGGTCAAAAACATGTATTTACAGGTGCAAAAGTGACAAATAGCAACGTGTTAACCAACTACACTTGGTCATATCAACCTGCTGATACCAAACGTCCTATCGTATTAAGCTTCTTGGGCAACGATCGTTTATCTGTAGACACAGGTTGTAACCGCTTAAATACCTCATGGAAAATTGAAAATGGTTTGATCGCGACAGGTGATGGTGCATCAACATTAATGGCATGTGAACCAGCCTTAATGAAACAAGAACAGTTTGCAGGTGAGCTTCTACAAAAACGTCAAATCGCGTTTGAAGTGAATGCAACTAACCTAGAGCAACCGACTTTAGTACTTGCTGATGCCAAAGGTCAAAAATATACTTTCGTTGGTAAAATGACACCTGAAGCAAAATACCAGTCTGAAGGTAAAACTGTTTTCTTAGAAATTTCGCCAGAAACTAAATCATGCACAGGTGTTGCACCACAAACCTGTATGCAAGTTCGTGAAATCAAATACGATGACAAAGGCTTAAAAACTTACGCAGATAAAAACTGGTCATTGTACTATGGTCAAATCGAAGGTTTTGAGCACAACCCACAACAACGTGTGATTGTACGTGTTAAACGTTTTGACATTAAAAACCCTGCTGCTGACCAATCAAGCATTGCAGACGTACTCGATATGGTTGTTGAGCAAGAGATTGTGAAAAAACCATAATTTCATTTAGAAATAAAAAAATCCGATGCTTTGACATCGGATTTTTTTATGGCAACCCCTCTTTAATACAGAGGGTTTGAGGGAGATTTTTAATAAATACCCTGCGCGAGAATGGCATCGGCAACTTTTACAAAACCCGCAATATTCGCTCCATCAACATAATTGATCGTACCATCTTCCTGAGTACCGTATTTAACACAGTTACGATGAATCTCTTTCATAATCGCATGTAAGCGTTCATCCACCTGTTCAAAAGACCAACCCAAGCGATTGGCATTCTGCGACATTTCCAGACCAGAGGTTGCTACGCCACCTGCATTCGATGCTTTACCTGGCGCATACAGAATTTTTGCTGCAATAAATTTTTCAACAGCTTCAAGTGTAGATGGCATATTGGCGCCTTCTGCCACACAAATCACCCCATTTGCCAATAGCGTTACTGCATCTTCGGCATTTAATTCGTTTTGCGTTGCACATGGCAGAGCAATATCGACTGGAATATGCCATGGGGTTTTACCCTCGAAATATTCAAAACCGTGCTTTGATGCAAACGCTGACATACGCCCACGTTGAACATTTTTCAGTTCCATCACTTCATCAAGCAAGGCTTTGCTAAATCCATTTTTTAAATAGACCGTGCCGTTCGAATCCGATAAGGTTACCACTTTAGCGCCTAAGAACATGGCCTTTTCGGCAGCATATTGCGCCACATTACCTGAACCTGAGATTGATACCGTTTTATTGGCAAAACTATCACCACGGGTTTTTAGCATTTCTTCAGCAAAATAAACCGTACCGTAACCTGTTGCTTCAGGGCGAGCCAGTGACCCGCCAAATGAAATACCCTTGCCAGTAAATACGCATGATGTGTCGTTACTTAACTTCTTCATCATCCCCGTCATATAGCCAACTTCACGGCCACCGACACCAATATCTCCAGCAGGAATATCCGTATTTGAACCAAGATGACGATACAACTCCAGCATCAATGCTTGGCAAAACCGCATGATTTCTGCTTCAGACTTCCCTTTAGGATCAAAATCTGAACCGCCTTTGCCTCCACCCATCGGTAAAGTCGTTAACGAGTTTTTAAAGGTTTGTTCAAACCCTAAAAATTTTAAAATAGATAAATTCACTGAAGGATGGAAGCGCATTCCTCCTTTATAGGGGCCAATCGCTGAATTGTATTGGACACGGAAACCACGATTGACATGGGTTTGCCCCTGATCATCCATCCATGAGACACGGAACTGAATAGCGCGCTCAGGTTCAACCAATCGCTCTAACAAACCATATTGTGCATATTTAGGATTCTTCTGAATGAATGGCCACAAGCTGGTCATCACTTCTTCGACTGCTTGTAAAAATTCAGGTTGATATGGATCTCTAGCTTTAACATAATCCAGAAAGTCATTTAAGCTATCGTATTTCAACATTCACCCCCGAGTCTATGGTTTATCTTGGTGCGAAAAATGCACCAAAATAGAATTTTGCATCTATTAAATACAGATTACTATTTCATCACAATATTATTTTTATGCTTAACTCTTTTTATCAATTAAAATCATGATCTTAAATCAAAAAATGTTCGTTATTTATATAATAAATACAAGTAAAAGCATATCAGTGAATCGCAGAACTTCATTACAAAGAAGAGGAACAGTCTAATTTATAGACAAAAATGCACTAAAAAATTTCATCATTAGCACCATTTTTAAGCATTAAAATACCCAAGTAATTGACATCTTTTTAGATTGCTTCGCCGTGTTAAAGCTTTATTTGCTATACTAAGCTCCCTGTTTTTTGCTTCACTCTCGATACATGTCCCCAACTGCACAACACGCGCTTATTGTCCAAATCGACCAACTCTTACCACAGACGCAATGTGGTTTATGCGGGCATCGTGATGGCTGCTTACCTTATGCAAAATCCATTGCAGAAGGTGAAGAAGCAAATAAATGTGTGCCTGGCGGACAACCTGTTGCTGATGCATTGGCAGCTTTATTAGATCGACCACAACTGACTGCCGAAAGCAGTGTTTGGGAGATTCAACTCGACGGTCGACCGCAACGTATCAAAGCAGTGATTCGCGAAGATGAATGTATTGGCTGTACCAAATGTATTAGTGCCTGCCCCGTCGATGCGATTATTGGCAGTGGCAAATTAATGCACAGCATTTTGACTGACTTGTGTACCGGTTGTGAATTATGTATTCCACCTTGTCCTGTCGATTGTATTGATCTGGTAGCAGATATGCGACCTTTACCAACAACAGCGCAACGTACGGCTGAACAGGATGATTTAAGACATCGCTATTACGCCCATATTCAACGTGAAGAAAAACGTCGCTTAAGTCGCAAAGGGCCCATTGTACGCGCTGAAATTGATGTGGAGTTCTTTGCTCAATTTTCACAATCACAAAACAATGTGCCCGTGATTAAACTCGTAGACAAACCCAAAGACAGTCCCACACTGGATGCTAAAACCACGATTGAACTTGCCAAGCTACGCACGCAAATCAAAAAGCTCGAAAAGCAGCTTAGCGTCCGTGCGGATGAATCCAAACAAGCACAGTTACTTACTTTACAACAACGTTTAAATGAATTGCAGGACATCTAAATGCCCGTAAAGAATATGACCAAAAAGCAGATTCAGACTTTTTTTGAACGTTTGCGTGAACAAAGACCGAACCCTCAGACTGAGCTGAACTACTCTTCTCCTTTTGAACTCCTGATTGCTGTGTTGCTTTCTGCTCAAGCAACCGATGTCAGTGTGAATAAAGCCACAGATAAACTCTATCCTGTTGCCAATACAGCTCAAGCCATTTTAGACCTCGGAATTGATGGCTTAAAATCATATATCAAGACCATTGGCTTATATAATTCTAAAGCTGAAAACGTGATTAAAACCTGTCGAATCTTGGTCGATCAATATCAAGGTCAAATTCCAGAAACACGTAAAGAGCTGGAAGCCCTCCCTGGTGTTGGGCGTAAAACGGCGAATGTGGTACTCAATACCGCCTTTGGTCAACCGACCATGGCAGTCGATACTCATATTTTCCGTGTGGGTAATCGTACTGGACTTGCGGTTGGAAAAAATGTTCTAGAAGTAGAAGACCGTTTAATTAAAGTGATTCCGAAAGAATTTATTATTGATGCGCATCACTGGTTAATCTTGCATGGGCGTTATTGCTGTATTGCACGTAAACCGAAGTGTGGCGAATGTATCGTTTCCGATGTCTGCAACTGGCCTGATCGATTTGAATTTGGTGCCCATAAAGCTATTGCAATAAAAAACCTCAGTTAATCCTGAGGTTTTTTATGCTGCTGTAGCTTTGGATGTAACTGGCGAGCTTTACCATGTTTTTTATTTTCTAAGGCCTGTTGCTGCTGTACATGACGCAACATTTTTTGGCTTTGATACAATAAAAACAACAATAAAGCTAAACTTAAAATTACCACCACGATCAAAATAATTTTCAGCAAAGAAACACCCTCAATCAACTTACACGTTTCGACTTGTATACCGTAACGTAATCCTCAGTTTCTATTATGTCAGATTTTCAGGCTTGCATACCATGCATGAATATCTCGTTTTTCAATTGCAGTTGCCATTAACTCAGGAAATTGATCTGGAGTACAGGCAAAAGTTGGGATACCCATATCAGCAAAGATCTGTGCATGTTGAGTATCGTACCAAGGTGCACCATCATCAGACAATGCCAGTAGCGTAATTACCTGCACGCCACTCTCTAACATTTCAGCAACTTGTTTGAGCATTTGCTTAGCATCTCCACCTTCACACAAATCACTGATTAGAATAAATATAGTCTGTTCTGGGCGGGTAATTTTACTACGGCAATATTTAATCGCTTTGGCAATATCTGTTCCCCCACCCAACTGCGTGCCAAATAACACATCGACAGGATCTTCTAGTAAAGGGGTTAAATCAGCTAATTCAGTATCAAATACAATCATTTGGGTATTAACTGCGCGAATACTGGCCATAACGGCAGCAAAGACACTGGAATAGATCACTGAAGGTGCCATCGAACCACTTTGATCAACACACAGTACAATGTCTTTTAAAGCGGTTTGTTGACGCGGATGCCCATGTAACTCATGTGGAATAATCGTTTTAAAATCTTCTTGCCAATGCTTGAGATTGGCTTGAATGGTTCGTTGCCAATTAATATCTTGCATGCGTTTAGGGCGGCGTGTATGCGCTGAACGATTGATACTCCCTCGAATCGCTTGCTGTAATGGCTGTTTTAAACGGTTTTCCAACTGTTCCACTAACTGGCGTACCACAATACGTGCAGTTTCTTTGGTTTTTTCAGGCATTAAATGATTGAGTGAAATCAAAGTTGAAACCAAATGAATATCGACTTCTACACTCGCCAACAATTCAGGTTCTAATAACATTTGTTGTAGATTCAAACGTTCTAAAGCATCTTTTTGAATGACTTTCACCACAGAAGATGGGAAATACTGGCGAATATCACCCAACCATTGCGCCACTCTAGGACTAGAATGCCCCAAACCACCACGACGATTGGGCTGTTGTGTCTGATAGAGCTCATTCAGGCATGCTTGCATTTTGCTATCTTGTACCGACCAATTGGGTAAATGCGTCGTCGAATTTGGGGCTTGCCCTAAAATCAAACGCCAACGTCGTTCCTGTTCAGAGAGCTCTTGCTGCGCTAAAGAAATCATTTCTTCATTCATATCGTCACTTACCCTTCTACAGCCACAGGCTGTAAATACGCATAAATTTCATTCAACACGGTTTGAGCGCGTACAATATCTAAGCTATTAATATCTTGTTTGACGAAGGTCGATTTTTGAGTCACTTTCTGAATCAACTGCTGTGCCTCAGCTGGACTAAAACTTGAGGCCGTTCTTGCTAGAATTGGCAACAATTCAATAAATTGTTGCTCTTGTAATTGGTTAACCCATTGGCTTACCGTATCCCAAAGGCTTTGCTCATGAATCAATAACAACGCTTGATGTGTCAAAAAACCTTCAAACCATGCTGCACTATAGTCTGTAGTTTGCCCAATCGATAAAGCACGAGACAAAAATCCTTGTGTTTGCTCGACCTCAATTAACTGTTGTTCTCGTGCTAAACGCACACAGCAACCATGCAAATAGCCTTGCATCTGTTGTAATTGCAATAACTGATACAAGGTATCTTGCCAAAGCTGCAACAATTCATCTTGTTGTAATTGTTCTAAAAGCTCATATAGAGTTTGTAGTTGTTGAGCAAACTGCTGTGCCATTTCAGCATTCAACTGTACACAATAACTCGGTAAACTTAACATTAACCGAATTGCTAAATGTTCTACTACTTGAAGTAAATGCTGCATTGAAAACTGACGAACACTGCCATAACGAATGGCAGCAATCAGGGGTTTTAAAGTAGCTAAAATAATACTTGGATCTTGATGCTGAGTAGTGAGTTCATTCAATTTATCCAAAGCCAGATTTAAACTTTGATCTAGTCCAGACAATAAAATACTTTCAATCAATTGTGCAATCTGTGCCACATCTTCACATTGTCTAATCTGATTTTCTAAATAGCTTTGTGTCGCCAACTGAATGCTATTGCCCCACAATGACATTTCATTCAGATATAAACTACTTTCAGGCTGCCAAGACAACTGCCACATTTCTTTAAAGTTGCCTTGCTTTGATCCTGTTCCAGTTAACTCAGCCCAAGCAAGACCTAATAATTTCACGCAATGTAAAAATTGACTTTTTGCCAGATCGAATTTTTCACGCAAATCCAGACTAATTTCTCGATGTGGCGCATCAAGCTTCAAACGGAAATATTTCACCTGCTGTAAAAAGTCTTTTTGAATTGGCAACTCAATCCATTCATCAGGCACTTGCCCCAACTGCTCATCTTCAAGTAATTTAGATAAAATAGGTTGTGGAATATCTAGGCCGTGATTCAAGACCGAGCGAATCACCTCAAATAAATCTTCCAAATCAGGGATACGTCGTCCACGTAATTGCAATAAAGATTGAATCAATTGCACTGCATCAATAATCTGAGCACTTGAAGCATCATGCCCTGCTTGGCGTAACGCTTGTGCAAATTGACTTAACCAATCTATGGTAATTTTTTCACCATCCACATCTCCATTCAAGGCTTGTTGGTAGTGCTTCCATAAATGGGTATACCATCCCACAGCTTTTACGCCTGCGCCATAACCACTGTCTCGGCTCAAACGCCCATGTGTCCACGCAATCCACGCTGCCTCAACCTTAACTTTAGGCAAAGCTTTGAGCAATGCCGTATCGATTTTATTGTATGCCTTTAAATCCGCCAATACAGGTGCATGCCAAGCTCCACAAATCACCACAATATTTTGATAGCCTTGTTTCTCTGCTTGTCTAATGACTTTACGCATATAGGCTTCACGATATTGCTCAAGTAATTGCTCTTCACTACTACAGTTTTCAGGTTGTTGTGTTTGCAAATAATCACGTAAAGCCGCCATTGCATCTGTAATTGCAGCAAACATTTGTCCTGCATGTGGCTGTAATTCGACTAGGTGCTCCCAAAAACGCTCACTGTCTTGATACCCAGACTGTTCTGCCAAAAGTTGGATCGGATCTTGGCGAATAGAAAGATAATGCTGTTCCATATTCTGCGCAGTTTGATCTGGCAATTGTGTGTTTAACTCAAATACATCAGCATCTACTCGTTCTTGTTCATCTGCTGAAGCTTGCGCCAGATGTTGCTCTGCCCATTGCTTTTCTAATGCAAAACGATGTTGCACAGGAAGATCCATAAACGTTACATCGACGTGATGCCGTATCGCGTATTGCAAGGCTTGCCACTCTGGGGAAAACTCAGCAAAAGGATAGAATACCGCCTGTGATCGCACTTCTTTTTGTACAGGAGTATTCAACAGCAACGCTACAGGTGGTTTAAAATCAGTATGTTGCAATTGGCTGATAATTGTATTCGCATCAGGAGGCCCTTCAATCAAAATACAATCAGGTTGAATTAAAGCCAAAGCATTACACACGCTGCGTGCGGAACCAGGGCCATGATGACGAATACCGAGAATATGCAACATCTTTTTATCCTTATTCTTCCAGCTATTTATTCAACATGCATTATTCTAAGTCACGACAAGCACGATATAGATCTTGCCAACCCTCACGCTGTTTAATCACGGTTTCAATATATTCTTTCCAAGGCACAATATCTTGGACAGGATCTTTTAAGACAGCACCTTGTAGACCTGCTGCTAATTCATGATCAGTTAAATTACCAGAGCCAAAATGTCCAGCCATTACCCAACCGTGACTCATGACTGAAATAGCTTCTGCAGTTGATAAGGTCCCCGTAGTGGTTTTTAGTTTTTGTTTTCCATCCAAAGTTTGACCATGTCGTAATTCTCTAAAAATTGTGACTAGTTTTTGAATTTGAGCATCTAAAGGTTGAATCTCAGGAAGTTGTAAACTTTGACCTAAAGATTGAACACGCTTTTGTACAATTTCTACTTCTTCTGCAATGGTCGCTGGTGGCGGTAAAATAACGGTATTAAAACGACGTTTTAATGCCGAAGAAAGCTCATTTACCCCCTTGTCACGGTTATTAGCAGTGGCAATCACACTAAAACCCTGTATGGCTTGATACTCAATCCCCAACTCAGGAACAGGTAAATTTTTCTCAGAAAGTAGAGTGATTAAAGTATCTTGGACATCTGCAGGAATACGTGTTAACTCCTCTACACGGGCGATCTTACCTTCTTGCATCGCACGCAACATAGGGCTTTTGACCAAAGCATCTTCGCTCGGACCTTTAGACAAAAGTTGGGCATAGTTCCAGCTGTAACGCAAAGTATCTTCGCTGGTTCCAGCCGTACCTTGAATCAATAATGCACTATTTCCCGAAATGGCAGCTGCCAAATGTTCAGATACCCATGATTTCGCCGTACCTGGCACCCCTAATAATAACAGTGCACGATCAGTCGCCAAGGTTGCGACTGCAATTTCTATCAAACGGCGATTACCAATATATTTAGGTGAAATCACCGTACCATCAGCCAAGGTGGTTCCTAATAAATAATCCACGACCGCTTTCGGCGAAAGTTGCCATTGTGGAGGCTTCATTAAATTGTCATGTGCTTTTAATGCATCTAATTCATGAGAAAACTGTTGTTCTGCGCGGGCACGTAAAACTTGTTGAGACATGGTGATTATCCTAATTTATGATTTATTGATCATTACGCAATAATTTTTTGTTTGTACTGATTAAATTGAATCAGTTGTTTCCATTCGGAAATAGAAAAAAGAGCTTGTAAGCCACTGAAGTCAATTGGATAAGCTTCCAAAATCAGCCATTGTGCCCGCTCTTTTAATAATTCAAATTTTTTCTGATCCTGTTGCAAATCTAAAGTTGCATATACATGCTGAAGTAACACCGCTGCCATTTCTGTGATGTTCCGATCTTGATGCAAGACTTTAGCGTGTTGAAACACAAAATAAAAATGCTCTAAATTTTGCTGTTGATAATGCAGATCTAATTGTTTTAATAACCATCCAATTGCTTGCTCTTGATGTAGTAAACCAAAGACCAACTCACGTTCAAGTCTGTTCCCACTGGATGTCGTCACAGCTTCACACCATTGGGTTTGATGTTGGTAAAACCATAACGCTAAATCATGGCGTTGTTCTCGATAACAGCATGTTACAAAAGCATTCCAAATCTGCTCTCTCTGTTGTGAATGCAATGAGAGTAGATGATCCCAAGTGCCAAATACTTCTAACCAATATGCGAGTGGCAATTGAATCAAAACTCTTGTGAGATAGAAGACACCTTGTGAACTTTCACAAAAGGCTTGGTAAGCCTGTTCAATTTGAGCACTTTGATAAACCGCTTTTAAATTTTTACGGCTTTCGACCAAATTAGCTTCTCGATCAAAGAAACCATAATCATTGAGTGCATCATCTTGATCTAAATTAATATTATATTTAACTTTTCTCGCCCGAGCATCGTAGCTTAAACAGGTACGTAGCAGTGCGATAATCTCACCATAAAGTACATTATCTGGATAGTATAAATAAAAAGTTAATGCAGCATTCTTGCGCACTGTAGCCGCATTTTGTGGTTCTAGTGTTTTCACATGCCGATATAACGCTTCAAATTGCTTAATCGGCAGGTTGTACAGCACTAGACTTTCAGCTTGACTTTGCAAATGATTTTGCTGAATTGATTGTGACCAAAACTCCGCAATATGTTGATCAATAAAGTGAGGTAATTGACTGCACAACTGGCTCATCCACAATGACCAATCGCTATTTTTTGATTTCAATAGCTGGCGGACCAATGGTGCCGAATCTTGTTGTTTCAAATATTTCCAAACTCGTTTAGCATCATCCAAGCGTGTTGTAACATCTCCTTGAAATGCAAACTCAGGTAAAATAGATGCCAATAACACTGGGTTTCGACATAGAGGTAACACTTTCAAAACTAAATAACGAGGAATCACTTGCTGCTGCTGTTGAGCAAGTTTCAATATTTGATTAACCCAATCCTGATACAAAAATGGCGATTCTTGCCCAACAATCCATTTCAAAATTTGAATCAGCTCATTATCCAGTTGCTTTTCATGTTGTAGCTGCTCAATCTTATTCAAACTCTTTTGCACCGTTTCAGGCACCGTTCTCGCTTGATAACCTGCGTGTTGCATGAACATCCAGTATTGATTCAAGACTAACAAATCTTGCGCTGAATCAATCTGTTTAGGTACATAAGTCTGTAGTACATCAGGAATTTTTAGAGTCTGTTTAAATTGCTGTCCCAGAGTCAGTTTGAGAAGTAACTGTTGATTAAAATCATTGTACGATGCGTTTAAACACATTCAAAATGCCCTCCTTGCCAAATACTTACAAGTTTAAGCTGTAACCCATTCCACTCTATGCCAGCACTAAATGATTCTGCCCCAACTAAAAACCACAACTCAACAAATTGCTTAATTTCAACCTCACACATCTTTTGATCCTGATCGACCAAATAAATCGTTTTATCACACTTTACTAACCGCAATTGCTCCAGCCAAAAAAAGCGTACTAACTGCAAAGGGTGCTGTTTCAAGTTATTGGCGTATTGAGCAAAAGCCTGATCAAAATTGGTAAATCCCTTCGGTGCAACAAGCGTCTGGCTCACATTAGTAAACGACAATAAACTATCTTCTAAACGCAGACGTTGATGGCTCACACCGGGATAAAGTTTGGCAGTTAAAGACAAATGTTTTTGGTAAGGTAAGGTTAAACCGAAGTTGGAATAAGGGGGAATTTCGAAATCCAATAGCAGATAATCGCATAGCTTTTCACTATCCCATAACCATTGACGACGATAACGTCCACGGGTGTTGACCAGTTCTTGCGTCACTTGTCCCAATGCATACAAACTCAGCACCTGAGTTGGGATGTTATCCCATGCATCTGTCGGTAAATTAATACCAAAGAGCTGTTTTAATTCTTCATATAGTTCTGGCTGAAGCCGCTGCCGGTTTTGCCATAAATCA
Source organism: Acinetobacter sp. ESBL14 (assembly GCF_036668815.1). NCBI lineage: Bacteria > Pseudomonadati > Pseudomonadota > Gammaproteobacteria > Moraxellales > Moraxellaceae > Acinetobacter > Acinetobacter sp. ESBL14. The sequence goes on along the minus strand of NZ_JAZEVS010000007.1, from coordinate 261,710 downwards.
ACAGCTGTTTGTAGTTTAGCCAACCAAAATGAACTTTGTAATTGCCAATCAGTTTGATATAAGGCACTAGAAAATTCATCTAAATAACTGACTAAACCAGCAACTTGTGCATCGACCAAACGGCTTTGGATATCTCGAAATTTTTCCTGCTGTTGTTGACGTAACCGCCCTAGCCCCATGATTACAATATCATTTAGCCATGTTTGTAATGCTTCAATACCTGCATCCATTTTTTTTTCACGTGCCGACTGGCGTTTGGCACGTGCTTCTTCATCAATTGGTTTATCAATTTTATTTTCTTTTTTCTCAAGCGTTTTGGTTTTTTTATCGCGCCATTTTTGTACTCGATCAGGTATGTTTTGTTCATCTGATTGCACAATAAATTTATCTTGATACTCGGAATAGACAAATAATAATGCTAAGGCATGTTTACAAGGCCGCTTAAAACTCGGACAACTACATTCACATTTAAGTTCAGGTAAAAAGATTGCACTTTGATAAATCGCGCTCCCTTGAATTTCTCCCCAAATCCAATGATCTGTCGAAGCTGAGATATTATTCCATGCTTCAAATTTCGCTAACTTCTTAGCAGATTTTGCTGAACTTGTATCTGGAATAATTTGTTCTATTTGATCAGACTGAATCGTCAGCAACATAATTAACCCTTTAAAATAATTCTAAGTTTCAATATTTTTAAATTGCACACTTGAATGAAATATAACTTTTTTCACTCAGTTTTTATATCATTTAATCTGATAGGGCGACATGTTATGTCGCAGATAATTATTGGTATAAAAAAAACTGACTTATGTAAACATAAGGCAGTTTTATCAAAAACTAAATTATTTATCTAAAATTGCAAAAAGATCAGCTTGAACGTTTTCGATTGCACGTAAACCATCTAATTTGTCATAAGTCGGAGCATTTTCACCTGAAGCAGCACGACCTTGATAGAAGCCAACCAATTGCTCAGTTTCGCTATGGTAAGAGCCGAGACGCTTACGAATCGTTTCTTCTTGGTCATCAGGACGTTGCACAAGGTCTTCACCTGTTTCATCATCTTTACCTTCCACTTTTGGTGGGTTGTAAACGATGTGATAAACACGACCCGATGCAGGGTGCTGACGACGACCAGAAAGACGTTGCACGATTTCTTCGTCAGGTACAGCAATCTCAATCACGTGATCAATGCTAATGCCAGCTGTTTCTAAAGCTTCAGCTTGTGGAATTGTGCGTGGGAAACCGTCAAAGATACAACCATTTTCACAGTCGGGCTGAGCAATACGTTCTTTAACCAAGCCAATAATCAGCTCATCAGAGACCAAACCACCTGACTCCATGACGCTTTTCGCTTTTAAGCCAAGTTCAGTACCTTCACGAATTGCAGCACGGAGCATATCACCGGTTGAAATTTGTGGGATATTGTAGCGCTTACAGATCAACTGAGCTTGAGTACCTTTGCCTGCCCCAGGTGGTCCGAGTAAAATAATGCGCATAAAAGAACATCCTCATTTAAAAACAATAAATCTTAAATTGAGCAATATCATACAGACTTATCACTCAACCAACATCAAATTAATTATAAGAAAGCAACAAATAAGTGAATTAAACCAGCAAAGAAACCAGTTACTCCACCCAGTACAATCAAGATCCACTCATCTTCTTGGAACGCAGGACGCAATAGGTTCTGGAACTCTTTCGGTGTTAGTTCACGGATGCGGTCTCTAAACATTTGAAAGATCTTCTGCGCGCGACTTGCATTCAGAGCTGGGTCACATACTGGTCCCATGGTAATTTCAATTGAGCGATCAATCAAGTCGGTCTTGAGTCTAGCATACTCTCTTGGCCCTAATGAAAGCTGCAATGAGGTTCTGACCAATGGGGTTTCCATGATTTCATTGATATGACGCTTGACAATACGACGTGTTTTGTCTTTTTTACTGCCATACATCATTTCGGTCATGATCGATTTCAAGGTAATTAAATCTTCAGTTACCACACTGGCAAACACATCCGAAACCTCTTCCTGACGCTTCATAAATGCGCCTTGAACATTATAAGTTCCAATCTTCAACACTGGCACAATCCAAGGAAATTTACGGTCTTTGGTCAAGCGGAAAATCTGTGGATAGCGGATATAATGCGGTTCAATCGGGTTAAACACCATCCAGATCGCAATCCAGTTGGTTAAAAAGCCCCAAATGGCAGCCCAGAACGGAACCGTCCAGTGCCAAGGCACCACAAACCATACAATCATCTGGAAAATACCAAAGAACATCCCGATTAATGCACTGATATGCCAAATAAAGTTAATTTCTTTTTGCCCCACCTTCAAGAACATGCGCACCATCAAACGGCGATCACCTTCCATTTGGCTGACCACCATTTCACGCATGTCAACCAGTGACTCGACGTTCATGGTCAGCTCAGTCACAAGTTCCCTTAAGGTATTTGGCAATTGTTTGTGGGCTTGGGCATAAATACGGCGTTTAATCGAATAAGGTAAGTTTTCCCAGAGTACCGCATTGCGATCAATCATCACTTCATCAATCAGATGCTCAAGCTCAAAACCGACTTGCTCACCAATGATCATGGCCATATCTTCGGGGTCCATTGCCTCTAAAAACTCACGCAATGAACCTAGTTTAGATAAAGTGTTATCGGTAATGATGCCTGAAATACGTCCAGCTTTACGTGGCACAATCCCTTGCCAACCGACAGGTAATGGTCCTAAATGGAATCCCCAAAAGTTAATTGGGTAAAATACCATTTTCAATGCCATCCACACGTGCGCCCATGTTACAAAGGCGGTGACAGGGATGATACTCAAGACTGCCAGATGGTCAGGTCGATTTAGAAAAATCTGCCACAATTCATTGACGTAATCAAACATGCATGACTCTCTGAATTATTGATACATGATGGCCTATAAAAGGATAAACGTTAATTTCCTCTTATAAACCAAAACTTAAAGTATAAGAAAACTGAAGGACAGGTTCTGATTTTTTCACAGTATTGCCATTCCCATCTTCTATTTTTTCGCGTACCCCCGCGCCCACACTGAATGTGCTGATACGTTCGCTATTCAACCAAACATAAGCAAGATCAGCACCGACACCCAAATTGCCCTTTTGCTTACCACCATAATTTCTGCTGTCTAAATGCCCCGCATAGACACCAAGGTAATAACCATTTTTATCTGTACCAGTTAGGTAGTACGGATAACGGAATCCAACTTGTCCACCAGGTTCATTGTCATCATTTAAAAATGCACCCGCTTTGGCATAGGCAATACCATAAGGATTTACCCATTCAAGGTTGGCATGTAATAATTTCTTGGTAAAACCTGCACCTACATTCCATGTTGAAACGTTTGCATCTTTTAATTTTGGCTCTGGCTTAAATGGATTGTCATCCGCATGACTTAAGCCCGTAAGTGTTAAAACCGATAATAAAAGGCAAATTTTTCTCATTATTTTCTCCATTTTCCCTAAGAGTGTATTGGAAAATCCTATTTCAAACTGATTGTGACTTTAACAGAATTATTTTGCTTCTAATATACAAGACCATACAATTTTAATGTCTGCAAAGTCAAAAGCTGTCGCAGTATCATTTGCATGATTTGTTGAAAATTCTACAGTATGTTCATGCAACTTACGTTAAAATGCGTAGCCTTTGTATTCTCTCCATTTTGTAATTAAGTCGACACCCTATGAAACAGCACTTTCCTTTAAAAAATATGCAACAAGAAAAGCGCATTTATAAGGGTCGTATCTTTTTTGCAATCTTTGTCGTGGCGATTTTTCTACTTTTATTGATCTGTCGTTATGCATATTTACAGATTGTTCATTACGATGACTTTACAACAGCCTCAGACAAGAACCGAATTCGTTTACAACCCTTAGCACCCGCACGTGGCTATATCTACGATCGTAACGGCGTACTGTTGGCAGATAACTACCCTGTGTTCACCGCAACACTGAGTCGTGCCGATGTCAGTGATATTGATGACACTATCAGCCGTCTGATTCCAATTCTAGGCTTGACCCAAGAAGATGTTGACCGCTTTAAAAGCCGTGTGAAAACTGCACGTAAAACCGAACGCCTTGCAATTAAGTTGAATTTGACTGAAGCCGACATTGCCAAATTCAGTGAAGTGAAATATGCCTTCCCTGGAGTCAAAATTGAAACTCAAATGACCCGCTATTATCCACATGGTGAATTGTTTGCACATGTGATTGGCTATGTCGGTCGTATCAATGATAAAGAACTCAAATCAATTGATAAGGATCTATATGCGGGAACCAACCTGATTGGTAAAATTGGGGTCGAAAAAAGTTATGAAGAGCTGTTGCATGGGACGCCTGGCTATGAATCTGTCGAGGCAGATGCACATGGTAATGTACTGCGTAATTTAGGTCGCCAAAACCCAGCACGAGGTAATGATCTTTATTTATCACTTGATTATGGTCTGCAAACTATTGCAGCAAAACAATTGGCAGATCGTCGCGGTGCAATTGTCGCAATGGACCCACGTACAGGTGAAATTCTAGCATTAGTCTCGAGTCCAAGTTTTAATCCAAACCTCTTCGTGACTGGGATTAGCTCTAAAGACTACAGTGGGCTGCGTGATAACCTCGATCAACCGCTCTATAACCGTGCAGTTCAGGGGGCTTATCCACCCGGTTCAACCATCAAACCCATGTTTGGTTTAGGCGGTATTCATTATGGTCTGGTCGATTGGAACACTGCAATTTCCGATCCAGGCTATTTTTCATTGCCTGGTGACAGCCACCGCTTCCGTGACCATAAAAAAAGTGGTCATGGTTCTGTGAACATGCATAAAGCTCAAATTGTATCTTGCGATACTTATTTTTATGTCCTGTCCTATCGCATGGGCATTGAGAAAATGAATGACTGGATGCGTCAATTTGGCTTTGGTGAAAAAACTGGGGTCGATTTACCAAGTGAAAGTTCTGGCCTGTATCCGAGCCCAGAATGGAAAATGCGTACCCGCAAATCCAAATGGCTAAAAGGTGAAACGATTTCAGTCAGTATCGGACAAGGCGCTTTTACCTCTACTCCGTTACAACTTGCGATGGCAACTGCAATTACTGCGAATAAAGGTTCACATGTCACGCCCCATGTATTAAGAGAGACCAAAGGCGCCAAAAAATTTAGCGTCCACAATGCACCCGATGGCAAAATTAACTTCAATGGCACCGAACAAGATTGGAAAAACATGCACGATGCAATGGTGGATGTCATTCAGTCAGGTACAGGTCGTGGTATTAAAGGTGGTTTGCAATATTCAATCGCAGGTAAAACAGGGACAGCCCAAGTTAAAAGTATTGCCCAAGGTAAACGCTATAACGAAGCTGCGCTTTCATCTCGACAATGGGACCATGGTTTATTCGTTGGTTTTGCGCCTGCCGATAATCCAGAAATTGCGATTGCTGTGGTTTGGGAAAATGGTAAACATGGTGGTTCTGCGGCGCAGTTAGCGCGTCCAATATTTGATTATTGGCTAGTGACCCGTAAAAAGAATCCACTCCGCCCAGCCAGCCATCAAGTCAGTGGTGGCTTAATGACAGCAGGCATTAAACCTGGCGAACTGCCAAGCAGCAGTGTTGCAACCACAACAACACAAAATAGCCAAGCGGCATCAACACCCGTCGCTTCATCCACTCCAGCGTCTACACCTGTCGCGCCAGCAACAGCTGCTCAACCTACTGATGGAGTAACTGAATAATGAAAAATCAATTGCGTATCATCGGTGGTAACTGGAAACGCCGTACTTTACCCTTTGCCAGTATTGATGGTTTACGTCCAACACCAGATCGTGTCCGTGAAACCTTGTTCAATTGGTTAATGTGGGACATTCAAAATGCGCAGGTTTTAGACCTGTGTAGCGGCTCAGGTGCATTAGGATTTGAAGCGCTTTCTCGTGGAGCTGCTAAAGTCGTGATGATTGAACCAAATCCAATACAAGCCAAAATCTTAAAAGACAATATTCAACTGTTAAAAGCAGAAAATTGCCAACTGCATGTTGCAACGGCACAACAGGCTTTAAAAAAATTAAACTCAAATTTTGATGTGGTGTTTCTTGATCCACCTTATAGTCTGGATTTATGGCAAGAGTTAGCAGAACTTGCTGACCCAATGATTGCAAACCACGCTTATATTTATGTAGAAGCAGATCGAGATTTATCTCAACTCACCCTTCCCCTGACTTGGCAGAAAATTAAAGAAACCAAAGCCGGTATGGTCAGAGCAGGGCTATATCAAAAGGTCAGTTAAAAAATCCGTAACCAGAAGAATCGTATCAATTGCCCTCGGTCAAAGGGAAAGCTGGAAAGATATTCATAGCCAATTCGATTGGTCTGGTTCAACTGATACATCATGCCATAACCGACTGAAATCGAAAAATCATCCAGTGACAAGCTAGTGGTGTCACCTGTTAACATCTTATGGTTAAACTGATTAGTTTGATAAGCCGTATAATTATAGACACGCCAACGCTCATTTTGAAAAAATTGGTTATGCAAAACCGAATATGCTGTTTTCATTTCAGGATAAGCAGCATCAAACATCTGTTCGGTATCTTCGCTCGGCGCTACAAAAAAATCATAGTCATCCGCATAAGCCCCAGCAGAGAGACCTATTAAAAAACAGAATAAGAAAATGCACTGAATTCGCATAACAAGATGTGTTGATGACGCCTTATTTAGCATAACGCTAAAAATCATTTTATATCAACCGATTGAATATTTTATCTTCATTCCACCCGCTTAAATTTAGAACCACCATTCCATTCGACGACCATTTGGAATAACACTGTTATTAGCACCTTTAAACTTAGTTTCTTTTACAACGCTAAAACCAATCCGCTCATATAGACGCTGCCCATTTGGATTTTTCTGTGAAACATCTAAAGATAATGCAGTGAACCCTTGTTGTTGAGCTAAACATTTCAGATGTTGTAGCAATAAAGAGCCTATGCCTTGACCTTGGTAATTAGGATGAACACCAAAATTAGCAATATGCAAACATGAGTCACTGGGCTTAGTTACAACTGAACCTGCCTGTAAGGCTCGAGACAAAACACAAGGAAATCCAAGTCTATAAATGGCCCAGATATTTTTAAGGCTACCCTGATCCATACTCAGTAAATCCTTTTTGCCATAACAGGCAATTGTTGCAACCACCTTCTCATGATGCTCGACCACCCAATGCAACTGATAACTGGTATAACCTTGTCCTGAAAGGAACTCACGATGAATGAATTGTTCTGCACTGATCTGCTTATGTTGATAAATATAATCAAACAACGAAACCGCTGCGCTATAAATTAAAGGTACACAGGCATCAACATCTCGCCGTTGCGCTTTTCTTATTTTCATTTTAAATCCCGTCTATTTAATTTTTGTGCAATCAGATGTGCAAAGTAAAAAAAGATTAAATTTTATCGTGTTAGACATAAATAATTAATTTATAAAATTCACCTTATATACAATAATAGCACCTTTAAAATTCTACTCTATCGATCATGAAGCTTTTGTTCCTGCTCATTGCCACCGTGAGCTTATCAGGTTGTATTTTTGGAAAATCTAGCGAACTAAAACGCGCTGAGAAACTCTTACAAGGTTTTCAGTGTCATAACATTGAATCCAGTGAGTTAGCAACCTCTTCTATTTCAAATTTTTATCAACAATCACTGGCTGCCAATAAAGACAAAGCAGCATCATATATTGAACAATATAAAAATGGTGAAGATCTCTTTGACATTCCGCTCGATGAAGTTGTACAACAAAAATATCAATTATATAAACAAGCATGTCAGGCACTCGGTGGCGTTTCTACAGCCAAAGAAACAATCGCTGTAAAAACGACAGAGTAAGAGCAATAAAACTTGCCTGACTGTATTTAGGATACAGTATGATCGAACAACAACTGAGTTTAAAACATTATATTGCGCTTGCGATAGTGCTGCTGGTGGTGGCAATCGCAAGCATCCAACCGCTTGAGTTTGAGGCTTATTTGCTACACCAAGCGGGTACCGTTTTGATGCTGATTGCCCTCATTGTCACGCTGAAAAAGATTGGCATTAGTTTTTATAGTTTTTGTCTTTATCTTGGCTTTCTTCTGATTCATATTTTAGGGGCACACTACCTCTACTCTTATGTGCCTTATAATGAGTGGATTGAAAACCTTTTCCACTTTGACTTAAATCAAACCATGGGTTGGTCGCGTAATATGTATGACCGACTGGTGCATTTTGCTTATGGTCTATTGCTCTATCCATTTTTCTATCGCTGTTTTCAAGTTTGGTTACCGACTGCCAAACCTTTGACCCTATTTCTGCTGGTGATTCAATTTGTCATGGCATCGAGCATGTTTTATGAATTAATTGAATGGTGGATCGCGATTGGTTTATCCCCTGAAGATGCCGAAAACTATAATGGCCAGCAAGGTGATATCTGGGATGCACATAAAGATATGTTCCTTGCAACCGTCGGAGCTATCTTGATTGGAATCACTCAACTCCTCAAAGAAAAAACGCCTACTTAAAAATAGACGCTCTCAAAATATAAATACAGTTTAAATAATCGAATGTTGCAATACAGTAAGCTGGTCTAAAGGATCAGCTTTTAAACTTGCTGCATAATCAAGATGGGTTAAATCAGCATTTCCAGAATGACTGGTTGCAGGAGTTGGATTTTGTCCTATCAGCAATTGGTTCAAAACCCCATCCAACTGATTTGATACGGGCTCAGAAGAAGACAATAAGGTATTTAGACTCAGTTTCTCAATATTGTTTGATTCGGAAACAGGTTCAGCGTGTTGGGTTTGTAAAGCACCCAAATCAATCGCATCGGCCAAAGAGGCTTTCACTACAGGTGCAACCACATTAAAACTAAATGCATCACTCGCTTCACTAATATTGCCTGCTGCATCAGTCAAGGTTAAGGTGATTTTATGTGGCCCCACACTTAAATCCTGCTTAACTTCAAAACTCCACCTTCCATTATCTCCCACTGTTACCGTACCTATCGGTTGACCATTGTCATAAATCGTCAAAACTGTTTTTGCTTCACCTACACCAGCCAAAGTCGGTTTGCTGTCATCAGTATCCCCTCCCGCCGCGATTGCACCTTTTACAGCACCCACATCATCCATCACGGTTTGCAAAATCGGCTTATTCGGCGCAATGGTATCTTTTGTCCCTACCACATCGACTGCATCGGAACGGTTCCCAGCTGCATCAATGATATAAACTTTCCCTACATTTTTATCGGTTAAAGCCGATGATAAGGTAATGCTAAATTTTCCATCCGCACCAACAGTACCTGAACCAAACAGTGTTTTCCCATCCGCACTTCTAATTTCAATTTTACTATTTGCTTCCGCTGTACCCGTCACTGAATCACCTGCTGCATTGATTTCAGCAACGGCTTTATCGGGTGCAATGGTGTCTTTTCCAGCAGTAATCTCAAGTGGCTTAGATTGGTTGCCTGCAGCATCTTCAACAATAATAGTTGCTTTTTTGTCTGTAGCTAAAGCAGGTGAAAGCGTAATCTGGAATTTGCCTTGTGCATCTGTGGTTCCAGTACCAATGGTTTTCCCATCCGCATCTTTGATTTGTACTTTACTATTTGCTTCTGCTCGACCTTGAATAGATGAACCTTCCTTGTTGACATCCACAAAAGGTTGATCAGGCGGCACCGTATCTTTTCCAGCAATCACTTTAGTCGGTGTAGATTTATTTTCGGCTGCATCTTCAGCGACAACCGTCCCGCCTTTTTCACTGGTTAAAGCCGGTGAAACTTTAATGGAATACAGTCCTGCTTTATTTGCAATCACGCTACCCAATAGCGTGCCATTTGCATCATAAATGGAAACTTTAGCATTGGCTTCGGCCTTACCTGTAACAATGGTTCCATCTGCATTCAGTTGTGCCGTCGGAGCATCGGGTGCAATGGTATCTTTATTTCCTGTCACAACAGTGGCTTTAGAAGTATTCCCCGAACCATCAATTGCAGTCACGCTGACCTTGCCGCCATTCACCAAAGGTTGATCCAACTTAACCGTGTAATTTCCTTCGGCATCAGCTTGAGTCGTTGCAATCACTTTCCCAGCAGCATCTTTAATTTCAATTTTGGCTTTCGCTTCGGTTTTACCCGTAATCGTTTGTGTATCTGTACCTAAACTCGCAGTTGGTGTCGCTGGTGGTGTTATATCAATCGGTTGGTTACTACTTTTATTTTTATCGTCATCATCATCTTTTACCGCTAATAGATACACACCTTCTGCCACTAAAGCAGCCAAACCTACTTTTAAGAGTTGTGACTTACTAATCGCCGAATCCTGATCCACATTCTGAGGTTGAGGAGCTGGTGTCACTGCATCCGTATATGCAAATTGCGTCAGTGATGTCGCTGGGGTATAACGAACAAATTTTCCAGAATCATCAAATTCTGCGACCGCATAAGTCCCATCATCTTTCGCAACTGCAAGGCTATGCTCTGTTAAGTTTTCAGCACTATAAAAATCACTGACAATAATTTTTTCACCGTTTTTTAGTGTAATGACAAGATCATTACCTTGTTTGATCATGGATTTAATATCGGCTTGATTCACACCAATTTGTACGATCGAAGGCTGGTCGAGTACCACACTTTTCAATTGCGCATCTTGTAGAATATTCGAATTTTTCTTTGAAAAAACGACGACTCTTGTCATTATTATGCTCACTTATCAATTATATTTTTAAATACTTTTTCGGTTAATGAATAATTAAGTAATTCATCTTGCAGTTAAAATATCAAATGATCGCTATTGCTACAATCTATTCGATCAAATAGTTTTGTCATGTTTGTTTAATTCACCAAATGTTCAAATCTAGCGGTGAACTTCACCCTAAATCTACAAGATCAAACATAAAAAAACCAGCCCTTTAGGCTGGTTTTTTATGCTCTTTATAGCGTGTAAATTATTAAAATTTCGGATCACGCATTTGTACCAATGTACTATTTGCCTTTGCCAAACTATCTGTAATTTTATTCATGACCGTAGGAATCAAACTTTCAGCCATTTGAGCTGCCTGCAATCCCAGTTTTTCGCCAAAGGTTGGGCGTTTACGGGTATTAATCACATAGATATCGTGTTTTGGTAACAAGCTTAATAGGTATTCGTCAGAAGTTTGTAGCTTATCTACCAAGTTCAATTCACGTGCATCTTCACCATACCAATGCTCGCCTGTTGCAACTTTAGCAACATCAAGTTGTGGACGATATTTCTCAACAAAATGCTTAAATAAGGAGTGGGTTTGCTGTAACTCTTCTTCAAACTTGGCCTTGCCTTCTGGCGTATTTTCACCAAACATGGTCACGGTACGTTTATATTCACCTGCGGTATACAGCTCAAAATCAACATTGTGCTGTTTGAGCAAACGATTAAAGTTCGGTACTTGTGCAACCACACCAATCGAACCCACCACCGCAAAAGGTGCAGAGATAATTTCATTGGCAATACATGCCATCATATAGCCGCCACTTGCAGCAACTTTATCAACACAGATGGTGACATTAAAACCTGCATCACGTAAACGCACCAATTGAGCAGCGGCCAAACCATAACCATGCACCATTCCGCCAGGACTTTCTAAACGAACGACGACACGATCATGCCCTGCTTTAGCAGTCGCTAAGATCAAGGTAATTTCTTCACGGATGGTATCGACTGCAGACGCTTGAACATCGCCTTTAAAGTCAAGGACATAAATTTTTTGATCGTTCTTCTTGCGAATTTTAGCTTCTTTGGCAAGCTGTTGAACGAGTTGTAATAATTCAAAACGAGAGGCGGTAGTTTGCGCAATTCTTTTTCTTTGTTCATTCACACGCGCATTGAGATGACTAATACGAATTTCAGCAGGAAACTTAGGTAAATGGAATAACATGAAGTATGTGCTCTATAAGTTCGGCGTTATTGTTCTAAGATGTGGTCTGCTCAATAAAAATTCAATAGCGATTTTGCAAAATAGATTCATTTTCATTTATATAAACAAAAAGAGCCCGAAGGCTCTTTTGTTTGTAATGAAACGGATTAACCAAAACGACCCGTAATATACGCTTCCGTCAACTGATGGTCTGGCTGGGTAAACACTTTCTCAGTCGAGTTCACCTCAATCAAATCACCCAGATGGAAGTAAGCGGTGCGGTCTGATACACGCGCTGCTTGTTGCATAGAGTGGGTAACGATTGCAATGGTGAATTGTTCAGACAATTCAGAAATCAATTCTTCAATTTTCGCGGTCGCAATTGGATCCAGTGCCGAACATGGCTCATCCATCAAGATCACTTCTGGGCTCACTGCAATGGTACGTGCAATACACAAACGCTGTTGCTGACCACCTGATAAACCTGTGCCAGGTTGGCTCAAGCGATCTTTAACTTCATCCCATAAACCCGCTTTACGTAAACTGTTTTCCACGATTTCTTCTAGGTCATATTTATCACGTGCTAAACCATGTAATTTTGGACCATAAGCAACGTTATCAAAAATTGATTTCGGGAATGGGTTTGGTTTTTGGAATACCATGCCCACTTGTGCACGCAGCAAAACCACATCAAGGTTTGGATCGTAGATATCTTGATTATCTAAAGTCACTTTACCCGTCACACGACAACTATCAATGGTGTCATTCATACGGTTTAAAGTCCGTAAGAATGTCGATTTACCACAACCTGATGGGCCAATGAATGCAATCACTTCATTCTGGTAAACATCAAGATCAATGCCTTTAATCGCTTCAGAGTCACCATAGTAAACATGAACATCTTTGGTACTGATTTTCACTTCACTGGTTTTTGGCTTTTTATTTGAAGAAGCCGTTTCAAACTGAGAGACAAATGCAGTATTTGATTGCTGAACTTGCGCTTCAGATGAGGTAAATTCTTTTTGCTGTGGATTCACTGATTTATCCTTTTCTACGGCGTTCATAATATCAATCGTATTCATTGTACTCTCCTCAATTACCAACGCACTTCAAATTTCTTACGGAGCCAAATAGCAAGGCTGTTCAAACCAATCATTAATGCCAGTAACACAATAATCGCTGCTGCGGTACGCCCTTCGAAGAAGTTACGTAATTCATTACCTTGCCACAAATAAACTTGTACTGGCAATGCTGTCGCTTGATCGAGTGGTGTGGTTGGCACACTTGCAACGAAAGCGCTCATTCCGATTAAAAGCAATGGCGCAGTTTCACCCAGCGCATGTGCAACCCCAATGATCGCACCTGTCATAATGCCAGGTAATGCCAAAGGTAATACATGATGGAAAATGGTTTGTACTTTCGATGCACCCAAACCTAAAGCAGCTTGACGAATCGAAGGTGGAACCGCTTTTAGTGATGCACGTGTGGTAATAATCACGGTCGGCAAAGTCATCAAACTCAGTACCAAACCACCGACTAAGGGTGCTGATAATGGCAACTGCATCCAACCAATAAAAATTGCAGCACCCAACAAACCAAACACAATCGAAGGAACAGCAGCCAAGTTGTTAATGTTGACTTCAATAATGTCCGTCATCATATTTTTTGGTGCAAACTCTTCAAGATAAATTGCACTGGCAACACCGATTGGAATCGAGATCACAATCACGATCATCATCATGAATAATGACCCCATGAATGCGCCGGCTAAACCACTGGTTGCAGGTGAACTACGAGAGTCTGGACTAAAGAACAAGTTAGTATTGAAGGTACTTTTAATAATTCCTTCCGCTTTTAACTGATCTGCAAGTTGACGTACTTCAGGTTCAAGTTGCTGCTGATCATCTGGCAAACTACGGTCAATATTCCCTGCTAACCACACGTCTATATTGGCATCGGCTAGGAATTTGATCTCTTCTTTGCTTCCAATCAGCGCAGGGTTTTTAAGCACCATATCACGCAAACGGTATGCTTCAGAACTGGTATATAAACTGCTTAGATAATCACGTTGAGACTCTAATGCTTTGTTTTTAGCAACGATGCCATTTACGATCAAGGCATCCCAATCCACCATACCCATTTCAGTTTGCCAAGCGACCATGCGCTCTTCAAAGTGAGCTGGGGTTTCACCTGCTGTTTGTTTTGGCTTCGCACCGACATTGATGATCGCTGGATCAAAATAAACCGGAACGGTAATACTACTTTGCCAAAAAGCTGGGAGACCTTTGGCCAAAATGCTACCAAATAGTAAAGCAACAAATGCCAGCGCGATCACAACCGCCGAAATCCCAGCAAAGCGAAAGGTTTTTTCTTTACGATGACGCTTGGCCAAAGAACTTTGGATCTTTCTTTTACGCTGCTCACGTTGTTCAGCAGCTACTTGAGGATCCAATAGGTTCGGATCCAGAGGAGATGTATTTGATGAACTCATTCGTATTGCTCACGATATTTACGCACGATGTACAGTGCAATAATGTTTAGACCCAAAGTAATCACAAACAGCGTTAAACCAAGGGCAAATGCCACCAATGCTTGCGGGCTCGCAAAATCAGTATCCCCCGTTAATTGCTTCACAATCGTGACGGTTACGGTTGAAACTGCTTCAAATGGATTGGCATGCAACAATGGACTGTTCCCTGCTGCAAGCACCACAATCATGGTCTCACCCACTGCACGGGATACTGCAAGCAAGAATGCACCTGTAATCCCTGGTAAGGCAGCTGGTAAAACCACTTGACGAATCGTTTCTGATTTCGTTGCGCCTAGGCCCAAAGAACCATCACGTAATGCACGAGGCACTTGAGTAATAATGTCATCAGATAATGAGGAAACGAATGGGATAATCATAATCCCCATTACAAAACCTGCGGTGAGTGCACTGGTCGCATTAATGTTGATACCAACACTTTCACCCACAATTTTAAAGAATGGACCAATCACCATTAAGGCAAATACACCATAAACGATGGTTGGAATCCCTGCTAAAACCTCAATCGTTGGTTTTGCCCAAGAACGCAACCTTGGCGATGCATATTCAGCCAAATAAATCGCAACCAACAAACCAATTGGTACTGCAACCAATAATGCAATACCACTGACCATTAAGGTCCCCCAAATCAGCGGTAAGATGCCGTAGCTACCTTCTGCATTTCCTGAGGTGCTAAAGCCTGGATTCCATTCGGTACCAAAGAAGAAGTCAACTGGACTGACAAAATGGAAAAAGTGTAACGCCTCTTTTAACATCGATAAAACAATACCGATTGTTGTCAAGATTGCGACACCAGAACATAGGATCAAAGCAACATTAATGGTTTTTTCGACTTGGTTACGTGCACGGAATTGTTGGCTCACATGACGCTTTGCCCAAACTAAACCCGCAAGTCCAGCACTAATCACCACTGCAAGTTTTGCAAATGAGCCAATGGTCTGGAATTTAGCAAGTTGTTGTGCTGCTGCAACTTCATATGCTGCTGGCTGATCTGTTACCCCGAAACCAGAAGCAATTGCTTGCACTCGACTGGTTAAAACATCACGACCTGCCGCATCTAAAGTTGAACTCACAGATGCAGGAATATTATTGAAAATAATATGTTGTAAAATACTTGGTTCAACCAAATTCCAAATAATCAAAATTAAAAAAGCAGGAATACCACACCACAAAGCAACCAACGCCCCATAATATCCTGGACGAGAATGTAGTGTTGCTGAGTTATTTCCCTTACCTGCTAGGTTACGGCTTTTGCTCAGCCCGATTTGATATGCAATTGCCACAAGGGCTAATAACACACCGATAAGTAGCAGATTCATGTAATCTCCACTGTTTTCTCAATTTTCATGATTTGAAAAAACTTAGCTAGACAAAAAGGCTGATGATCCAACGTCTCACCAGCCTCCCTTTTAACAATATTACTTAACTGATTTACCCGCTTTGAAATCAGCTAGGATTTTTGCGCGCTCTTTGTCGCTTAAAGGAATCAAGCCCGCTTTTTCTAATTTAGAACCTTTACCAGAAATTTTCTTGTTTAAGAAGAATTCTGTGAATTGTGGTAAGCCTTTGATTGATTTCAAGTGCTCGCCTTTCACGTAGAAGAACAATGGACGTGAAACAAGGTAGCTACCATCGAGTACAGTTTTCTCTGATGGCGTCACGCCATTTACAGTCGCTACACGTAATTTATCACGGTTTGAATCATAGAAACCTAGACCAAATACACCGACTGCATTTGGAGACGTTTTCAAGCGAGCTAGAGTTTCAGTATAGTCACCCGCAATTTCAATCACACGACCATCTTTACGGAAGGTTGAACATGCTTTCTTTTGATCATCTTTGCTTAAAGCTTTGTAGTAATCAAATGCTTCACAACCGGCATCAACCATCTTCTCTTGGAAAACTTCACGCGTACCGTGGTTAGAAGCAGGAATAACTAAAGTGATCGGCTCATTTGGTAATGATTTATCAATTTGGTTCCAAGTTGTATATGGGTTTGGAACTAATTTACCATTTGAAGGAAGCTGTGCAGATAATGCAGTGAATACATGTACTGGTTTTAATTTATATGCCGCTTTTTTAACATTTGATGCAAATACGATACCGTCATAACCGACTTTAATTTCTTGTACTTGGTTTACGCCAGATTTTTTACATGCATCAAGTTCTGTGTCTTTAATTTGACGTGAAGCATTTGCGATGTCGATGGTGTTATCACCTACACCTTGACAGAATTGTTTCAAACCACCGCCCGTACCACCTGAACCAACAACCGGTGCTTTGAACTGTGGGAATGTGTTGCCAAACTCTTCAGCAACAATACTTGCAAACGGTAATACAGTAGATGAACCAGCAATTTGAATCGTATCACGAGCTGCATTTGCAGTCGTTGCTACAGTTGCCCCAGATACAGCTAATGCAATTGCGATGTGACGTGGATTTAAGCGCATTCTGTTTTCTCTCATTTATGCAATTTGGTTTACAACTCTTTTTAAGTTAAGTGTTGTACTTTGGTTAACTGCATTTTGAGCAGATAATATGACAATTAAGTGACAACTTTATGACGCTTTTGTGATAGCCATTTCTTAAGCTCAATTTTTAGAAAATTATTCGTCATAAATTCACATGTTCTGCTTTATTTTTGCAGCTCGAAACTCGGTTAGTGTAAAAAGATAACGTTTAAATATTGAATTTTATGGATTTAAAAAGAACAGCTGCTGATTCTGCTTAACAAAAAGTATCTTGGGCAGCGCAGCCAGTTTATATATGTTTTATGACAATTCCCTATCAAAAAGAACAGATATAATGCTAAATCCTGTCATCATTGAAACACAAATGCTGATTCGTAAACCAATCCATAGCGTTTTTGAAGCATTTATTGATCCTGAAATCACCTCAAAGTTTTGGTTTAGTTCAGCAACGGCGTCACTCGAACAAGGAAAAACCGTTGAATGGACTTGGGAAAAATACCAAGTTTCAGCAAAAGTACAGGTGACAAAAATCATTGCCAATGAATTGATTCAGATTCAGTGGGGTGAACCAACCAGTACGGTGGATTTTATCTTTGAAGCGATCAATGACAATCAAACTTATCTCAGAATTCAAAATTATAATATCCCCTTACAAGGCGATGAGCTGATGCAATTTGTGATTGATAGTACAGGTGGCTTTACCACGGTCGTGGATAGTTTGAAAGCCTATTTAGAACATGGAATTCAACTCCATCTGGTTCAGGACAAATTTCCACCCTTCTAGGTCAATACAGCATTGATGTAATAAAAAAGGCACATTGCTGTGCCTTTTTTATTTAAAGATTGGACTGTGCTTCGGGCAGAACCAGCATTTTTTTACGATATTTAAAGACATACATCATCGCTAAAATCGCCAGCCAGATCGGTCCGAGAATCACAGCCAGACGCATATCAGGGGTCATCGCCATAATAATCAAAATAAAGCAGACAAAGCTGATGGTGAGATAATTACTCCATGGACTCCAGATACTTTTAAATTTGGTCTGATGTTGTTTCAGGCGCATTGCTTTATTAAATTTCAAATGGGTGACGGAAATCATTAACCAGTTAATCACCAGTGCCGCAACCACCAGCATCATGAATAACTGAAAGGCCTCACCCGGAATTAAGTAGTTGACCAACACACATACCGCCGTAACCGAAGCAGAGACAATCGCCGCAGCAACAGGAATTCCACGCGCATTCACTTTTTTCAATAGCGCAGGTGCATTACCCTGTTCGGCCAAACCATGCAACATGCGACTATTACAATAAATACAACTGTTATAAACAGAAACTGCTGCAATCAACACCACGAAATTGAGCACATTGGCAACGCCGTTACTGTTCAAAGACTGAAAGATCAACACAAAAGGACTGCCCCCTTCTGCCACCATATTCCATGGATAAAGACACAGTAAAATCCCGATTGCACCGATATAGAAAATCAAAATACGGTACACAATCTGATTGACGGCTTTCGGAATGGTGGTTTCAGGATTTTTGGTTTCTGCGGCGGCAATCCCGATCAGTTCAAGCCCACCAAAGGCAAACATGATCACTGCAAGTGCCATAATAAAGCCATGCGTGCCATGTGGAAAAAAGCCACCGTGTTGCCATAAATTGGCAATACCCGCCTGTGGACCTGCAGAGCCAGAAAGCAATAAATAAGCACCAAAACCGATCATACTTAAAATCGCGACGATCTTAATGCAGGAAAACAAAAACTCAGATTCACCAAAGAATCTCACATTGACCAGATTAATCGCATTAATCAACACAAAGAACACCAAGGCGGTCAGCCAAGTGGGCACATCTGGCCACCAAAATTGAATAAAGGTCCCGATGGCGCTCAGTTCAGCCATACTGACCAACACATACAGCACCCAATAATTCCAGCCCGACATAAAGCCTGCCATACGGCCCCAGTATTTATTGGCAAAATAACTAAATGAACCACTCACAGGTTCTTCAACCACCATTTCTCCTAAATGGCGCATAATTAAAAAAGCAATCACACCAGCAATCGCATAACCCAATAAAATAGAGGGCCCTGCCAGTTTAATGGTTTGCGACAGACCCAAAAATAATCCTGTACCAATCGCACCACCAAGCGCAATCAGCTGGATATGCCGATTGGACAATCCTTGTTTTAACTCATGTTTATTGTTTACATCCATCATGTTATCTCCAATGTGTGTGTCACATCCTGTACACCTTTTTATACAGCGCATGATTCGAAGCTCAGCATGAAGCTCCGAATCTGATTCGCTCTCTTATCAATTTTTAAAGTTGAAGATTTTCCTATTTCCTTCTGATCAGAAGGAAATCGCTTTTTTACACGGCGATACTTGGGCACGCTGTTTTAAGATTTCATAGCCTCGGTCGCCGTAATCAAAACGGGCAATCACCGATGCAAACTTTTTCAAGCTGGCTGGAGCATCCATGGCTGGGAGTTTAAGCTCAATAAAGGTCAATCCGTCGAATTGAAGCGTGTTGTCCAAGACCACTTTTAATTGTCCTGCGGTTTCTACCACACAGCTTTTATAGTCCTGGCTACCATTGAATACTTGTGGAATCTCACTATATTTCCAGTCCTGAACATCGTTATAGGCCGCATTTTCGCCCATGATCAAACGTTCAATGGTATAGCCCCCATTATTGAGTAAGAAAATAATTGGCTTGAGACCATGACGGATAATAGTCGAAAGTTCCTGTACGGTGAGCTGGAATGAACCATCACCAATAAATAGGATTTGACGGCGTTCAGGTGCGGCCAACAAACTGCCTAATAAAGCAGGTAAGGTATAACCAATTGAACCCCAGAGCGGTTGAGCAATATATTTTGCCGTTGCCGGTAGTTTTAGCCCCGCCAAGGCTGAGTTAGAAGTCCCGACTTCACCGATAATCACATCATCTTCTTTGAGAAAACGTTCAACGTAGTTCCAAAGGATGTCTTGACTGAGTTTTTGCTGTTCAGGCGCATTGATTATTTGTTGCGCTTGCTTCTCAATGATCGGTTGACTCAGTTTCCGTGGTGCAACTTTTTTATTCAACTCAACCAGGAGTTGTCCAATCTCAATCCCTGGAAAATCTTGACCGAAAATCGTCAAACCATACGGTTTCATTTCAATATAGTTCTCAGTGGCGATTTGATGAGTAAACACCCCTGTTCCGACATCGGTAAAACGCACACCGACACCAATCAGACAGTCTGATTGCTCAATGGTATTGCGCACATGTACTTGGCTCGCCCCACCGACATAAGTGCCCACATAGCGCGGTGAACCTTCATCCATAATATTCTTAGCCGTCAGCATGCTGGCAAAGGGAATCGAACATTTTTGTGACAAATCACTGAGCAACGATGTCACTCCAAAAACAGAGGCTTCATTATCAATCAGCAACGCTGGTCGTTTGGCTTGTGCAATCACTTCGCACAGTTTGCTGACTGCGCTTTGCAACAGCTCTGGCTCAACCCTTGGATAAGATAAATCGAGTGAACGATCTGTCACTTCAATTTTGACGTGAGTAATATCCGATGCCAACTGGATATGTACAGGTCGACGTTCAAGGAAACATTGACGTAACACACGGTCAATTTCAGAGGCGGCATTGGCTGGGGTTAGACGGGTCTGTGCAACAGTGAACTCTTTCATGCAGTTCATGATGTTGTCGTAGTTACCATCTACCAGCGTGTGATGAACCAGAGTTCCTTTCTGCACCACATGTAAAGGCGGAATCCCTGAAATATGCACCACTGGTACATTCTCAGCATAAGCACCTGCAATGCCATTAATCGCACTTAAATCACCGACCCCATAGGTCGTTGTCAAAGCAGCAAAGCCGTTGATCCGTGCATAACCGTCAGCCGCATAAGCCGCATTTAATTCATTACAATTACCAATAAATTCGAGTTGGGCATCTGCCTCAACTTGTTCGAGATAAGAAAGGTTAAAATCACCAGGTACACCAAACAGATGTTGGATACCCATTTGTTTTAGACGAAGATTTAAAAAATCACCGATTTCTATGAACATTGCTCTACATCCTTTCAAGTCAATTTTTTATTCCATAGAAAAATAATATTTCATCTACCTGTTAAATTTCGTGCATAATAAAAACGCATTTTAATAAAAATACAATATTTGTGTATCATAAAAGGATTTTATGCAATGGATAAGTTCGACTGGCAAATCATTCAGGCCTTACAAAAGAATGGACGGCTCACCAATCAGGAAGTTGGAGATTTAATCGGTTTATCAGCTTCACAATGTTCCAGAAGACGACAGTTACTGGAGCAAAAAGGCGTGATCTTGGGTTATGCCGCCCGCATCCACCAACAAGCTTTAGGCCTGGAGGTCACCGCAATGATTCACATTAACTTACGCATTCACGAGGCCAAGTCACAGCAAGCCTTTCAGGACTTAATTGAAGCTGAGGACAATATTCAAGATGCTTTTTCAATTAGCGGCGATGCTGATTTTATTTTAAAAGTCGTCGCAGAAAATCTGGAACAGCTGTCCCAATTCGTCACAGAGCGACTACTGTCTTATGGTTTTATTGGTCACATAAAATCTTACATTGTGTTAAAAAAAATCAAAGAACAGAATCACTTTCTCAGCAAATCCAAGGGTCACAGCTACCATCCAGCCACATAAACCTCGTTTTAAGCAGCACCATGCATAAAAAGAAAAAGGCGGATATTAGATCCGCCTTAAAAATATGAAGGTTTAAATTTTATTGATATGTACAGTTTGTCCTACTGTATTTTCCAGCAAACCCTCCAAACCGAACTCAGCACCAAGGCCTGACATTTTCCAGCCACCAAACGGTGCATGTGGAACAATCTCTGCATGGGTATTCACCCATGCTGTACCGCATTGCAATTGCGATGCATAGAACTGTGCGGCTTTTAAATCAGAAGACCAGATTGAACCCCCTAAGCCAAATTCGCTGGCATTGGCGCGTGCAATCGCATCATCAATCTCACGATATTTTAGAATCGGTAACACTGGGCCAAACTGCTCCTCTTGTACCACTCGGCAGCTTTCATCCAGTCCAGTTAAAATGGTTGGTGCAATAAAATAGCCTTGCTCAGGTATAATCTGATCCCCTGACAACGCCTTGGCACCTTGTGCAAGTGCATCGGCAATTAAGGCTTTTACTTTTTGATATTGCATCTGGTTTTGTACGGGCCCAAAAGTAGTCTCTGCTACCATGCCATCTCCAACATTTTGGGCATTGGCAATATCAGCCAGTTTTTGTGCTAGCGCGTCATATTGGCTTTCGTGCACATATAAACGTTTTAAAGCAGCACAGGTTTGCCCAGCATTTAAAAATGCCACGTTAAAAATTCGCTTGGCTATTTGATCAAGATCAGCATCAGGTAAAACAATCCCCGCATCATTGCCACCCAGCTCTAAGGTCAAGTGTTTTAAAGTTTTTACCGCACCCGACATAATGTGCTGACCAGTCTTGGTCGAGCCTGTAAAAACCACCTTGGCAATATCAGGGTGAGTCGATAATGCCTCACCGACGTCGCCTTTACCGACTAAGATTGAAATCACACCCGCAGGCACTTCTTGTTGAATAATTTCACAGAGTTTTAACGTCGCTAAGGGGGTAAATTCAGATGGTTTATTAATCACCACATTGCCCGCACGCAAGGCAGGCATGATATGCCACACCGCAATCATCAACGGCCAGTTCCACGGCGTAATCGAAGCCACCACACCTAAAGGCTGATAATGACGTTCAATTCGTTTCTGTTCACTATCTTCAATAATATCAATCGGCATGTCTAAACTTGCGGTATAACGTGTCCAGCCAATCGCACCCTGCACTTCCATTTGTGCCAATGCCAATGGTTTGCCTTGCTCAAGTACAATCAACTCTGCCAAAGTTTCAGCATGTTGCTCAATCCCATCGGCAATCTTATTCAGTATGCTTTTGCGCTCCTCATGAGAACTGTGTTGCCAGCTTCCAAAAGCTTGCTTTGCCGCCGCAATCGCTTGATTCACTTGTGCAATCGAAGCCTGCGCACACTTTGCTGCAACAGCAGCTGTTGCAGGATTGATAATCTCAAGTTCGCCTGCTTCACCGAGACAAGATTGACCGTTAATAATCAGTTTAAATTGGTTTTGCATATTCAAGTGTTGCATGCCTTGTTCCTTCTATTCATTGTAATCATGATGTTTTGCCTGATCCGACCTCAGCTCTGGGTCTCAAGTGCAAAAGTGATGACATCTATCCATCAAAATATTGAGCATCTATCACTACAATATGGAATTTGTGCATCACAGTTTATGCATAATTATTTCTGATTTAGATTAAAGATGCACAGTTTGTGCAGAACAGCGACAATTTTCTACCTTCTCATCATAAAAAACCATCCAACAGGCTCTGGACAGAATGCAACTAAACAGCAAGCCAAATGCATGCCTTTATGTAATACCATCTCAGCTTCTGCGTTCTAAAAGTTACAACACTTCATTCAATTAATTGAAATTTCTTAGAACAACTGGCTTCGCTATATTCAATACAAATGCGCCAGAAGATAAGAAGATGAACAGCAAAGTGATTACAACGTTTAAGCATACGGATTTACCTGTACACATGACATTTTCAGAGCATGATTGGCAGCTGCTTGCTCAGCACTGGTATCCGATTGCGCTCGCCCGTGATATTTCAGAACAGCCAACAGCAGCCATGTTGCTGGATATGCCACTGGTGATTTACAAAATGGGAGATGAACTGATTGTTGCAAAAGATGTTTGCCCACATCGCGGGGTTCCTCTTAGCTTAGGCCGTCATGACGGGCAAGGCATTGTGTGTCGCTACCACGGATTACGCTTTGGACATGCGGGCAAATGTAATCGCATTCCAGCACATCCACAGCATAAAATCTCTGAACGCTTTGATCTAACAACCTACGCCGCCACTGAAAAGTATGGACTGATATGGTGTTGCTTAGCAGCTCGCCCGAATGAGCAACCCGTTATTCCTAACATGCCCTACTGGGAGGATGCAGACTACCAACAACTGGTATGCCCCTTTGTCGATTTAAATTGTTTTGCGGGTCGGCAACTCGAAGGATTTATTGATGTTGCCCATTTTGCGTGGGTACATCCTGATAGTTTTGGTGACCCTGATGATGTTGAAGTACCAGACTATAGCACCACAGAAACCAGTTATGGCTTCGATGCAGATTATATCAGCAGTGTCGGACGCTATCCGATTGGCACAGTGCAACGTGGGCAGGACAATTTCAACTGGCTCAGACATTTTGAAATCAGTCTGCCTTTTACGGCAACACTGACCATCCATTTTCCGAATCAAAGCAAGCAGGTGATCATGAATGCGGCCTCTCCTGTAAGCGCGCGACAAACTCGGTTATTTGCACCAATCTGCCGTAATTATGACAAGGATTTACCTGTTGAGGATGCTTATGCATTTAATTTACAGATTTTTGAAGAAGATCGACTGATTGTCGAAACCCAGAAACCTGAATATCTCCCCCTGGATTTATCGATGGAAGCACATTTTCCAGCAGACCGTAGCTCAAGTATGTATCGCCGACTCTTAAGAAAAATGGGATTCAATCCAATTTTTGCGGCCTAGTCTATGCTTAAATTCAATTTTAATAGGCAATAAAAAAGAGGTCTATTCAAGACCTCTTTTTTAGTTTGATGCGTCTACCAAATTGAAATTAATCAATCGCTGGAACATAAGTTCCTGCAGCAATTGCATCTTTAATACGATCAGCTTCTGCCAACACAAGTGCAAGCAAGTTTTGAACATTTTCAAGCGTTGCAACTGGGCTTAAAGTGGTCATCTTCAATGATTGAACATTACCGACTTTGGTTACACCAATATTCGCCTCACCACGAGCAAACAGTTCATCTGCCACGTTTTGGTTCAAGCTATCGATAAATTCAGCCGGATAAGCTTCTGGTACCACACGGAACAGGACTGAAGCGAATTGTGGTTCAACCAACAATTCAAGACCCGCTGTTGCTTTAATATAATCTGCAACTTCACGTGTTAGTTTTACACCATGGTCAATCATCGAACCATAAAGCTCTTCGCCTAATGCTTCAACCGTCATCCATAATTTCAATGCATCAAAACGACGTGTCGTTTGTAATGATTTAGACACGAGGTTAGGTACACCGTGTTCTTCGTCATACGCAGAGTTTAAATATTCTGCTTCATAATGCATAAAGCGATAGTTTGCTTCGTCTTTCAACAAGAAAGCGCCACAGCTAATGCTTTGGAAATAATGCTTATGGAAGTCAAGCGTGATTGAGTCTGATAATTCAATTCCATCTAACATTGCACGATGGTCATTTGAAAGAATCAGTGCACCGCCCCAAGCTGCATCAATATGCATCCATGAACCATACTTCGTGGTAATTTCACGGATTTTCTTGAGTGGATCAATCGCACCAGCATCTGTCGTACCTGCAGTTGCAACAACACAGGCTACGATTTTGCCTTCAGACTGAAGATGCGCCATGGTTTTTTCCAGTGCATCAACATCCATCTGTGCATTTTCATTCACAGGAACAGTGACAACAGACTGGAAGCCCATCCCCATCATCGCCATGTTCTTTTGCACAGAGAAATGTGCATTTTCAGAACAAATGACTTTGACGTTCTTCATTGCTTCTGCTGGAATACCATCACGCTGAACCGACCATGGCTTACCATTTTCGTCTTTCCAGTTTTTCGAGATGCACCAGTCACGTGCCAGCAATACACCCATCAAGTTTGACTGTGTACCGCCAGACGTGAACACACCTGCTTGACCTGCACCATAGCCCACTTTTTGGCGAAGCCAATCAATGAGTTGCACTTCCATCAAAGAACCCGCTGGGCTTTGATCCCATGAGTCCATCGACTGGTTGGTTGCATTGATCAACACTTCCGCAATCTGGCTCATCACCATAGTTGGGCAGTGTAAGTGTGCAAGTGAATGTGGGTGATGTACTTTTAAGCTTTTATTGAGGAAAAGCTCAACCATACGTTGTAATGATTGCTGTACACCTAAACCTTGTTTTGAAGGTGCAAAAGAGATTGCTTCGCGCAAATCTTTAATGCTACCACCAGTGTACATTTTATCATTTTGCAACCATGCTGAAACGGCAGTTACCGCCTCGCCCATTGCTGACTGATAGTCAGCAATAGATTGAGCATCATTGCAGAGTAACGCTTTACGATGTTCTGCAAAATCAACCATGAATTAGCCTCGTACTGCTTTTAATGCTTCAGCAACAGCTTTCTTGAAGCGAGCAACCGCCTCTACGCATTCTTCTTGATTGATAATCAACGGGCAAAGTAAACGGATAACGGTACCGTTACGACCACCTTTTTCAAGCAATAATTTATTGTTGAAACAAGCCGTCTGAATTGCAGCAGCCAATTGAGCGTCCGCAGGTAATGAACCCATATGGTCCGCAGGTTTACGCTCGTCAACGATCTCTACACCGATCATCAAACCACGACCACGTACGTTACCAATACATGGGAATTCTTGCGCAAGTTTCTTGAACTCAGCTTGTAAGAAATCACCACGCTCTTGCGCATTTTGAGCAAGGTTTTGTTCTTTGATCACTTGAAGTGATGCTAAACCTGTACCCATCGCAAGTTGGTTACCACGGAAAGTACCCGTGTGACCCGCAGGCTGCCAAGCATCAAACTTACGTTTAATACCTAATACTGCAAGTGGTAAGCTACCACCGACCGCTTTAGACATCACTACAACATCAGGCTCGATTCCAGCATGTTCAAAGGCAAACATTTTACCTGAACGTGCAAAACCAGCTTGAACTTCGTCCAAGATTAAAACGATGTTGTGCTTTTCAGTCACTTCACGGATTTTTTGCAACCATTTTACTGGTGCAGTAACAACACCACCTTCACCTTGAATCGCTTCAAGGATCACAGCTGCAGGCTTAGTTACACCACTTTCAACATCTTCGATGAAGTTTTCAAAGAAGTAAGTTAAAGCGTCAACACCTGCTTCCCCACCTAAACCAAGTGGGCAACGATATTCATGTGGGTATGGCATAAATTGCACGCCTGGCATTAAGCCATTGACCGCATTCTTCGCTGACAGGTTACCTGTCATTGCAAGCGCGCCGTGCGTCATACCATGGTAGCCACCAGAGAAACTAATCACTGTGCTACGACCCGTATAAGTTTTCGCTAATTTAATCGCTGCTTCTGTACCATCTGCACCAGATGGACCACAGAATTGTAGGCAATATTCTTCTTGACCGCCTGGCAAATAAGCCAAAAGCGCTTCAGTAAACGCATCTTTTAAAGGAGTCGTTAAGTCTAAAGTATGCAATGGCAAACCGCTTGCCAATGTGTCTTGAATACTTTGAATCACCGCAGGATGATTATGGCCCAAAGCCAATGTTCCTGCCCCAGCTAAACAATCAAGGTACTCTGTACCTTCAACATCAGTAACCCAACAGCCTTGTGCTTTTGCTATCGCTAACGGTAATTTACGTGGATAACTACGAACATTCGATTCCATCTGACTTTGGCGAGTCAGATAATATTCGTTAGTTGCATTAGCGGCAGGATTTACGGAAGTAACGCTCATATCGAATTACCATCTCTGATATGGGTAAAAGAAATAAGTCTGGTGACTTGCGGTCGTTTGACTCGGTGCTTTTTAGAATCTAGTGCAGACACTTGTTTATATCTTTCAACTAGGAGCGAGATGATACCTAATTTTGAAATAAAATAAACACTTTTTGTGTCTTACATGCATCTAAATTATTGAAAAAATATTTCATTCCAATAACTATGATGGATTATCATCATACTATGTGACAAGCTAAAGAAAGTAAGCTTTTTTTAATCCCGCCTGCGTTTTTAGATAAATGGTCAAATTACCCCAGCTAATAAACTGATTTTTAATATCTTTTGTTTTATTTTTCTGTTGCAAAACACTGCTAATCTCTTACAAAGTCACCACAAAATATGCAGAAGTTCCCCATCAGTTCTTTTTAATATCGAACTGGTAAAAATAAATTTTCGATATCAAATTCTAAGGACATTTTTATGCGTACTTTAGCACTTGCTACATTAATGATCGGGGCAGCATTGAGCCCAAGCCTTTTTGCTCACGAGACGGAGAACTTGAACTACAACATCGTCAATATCCAAGCGGATGCCTCACGACAGGTTGCCAATGATGAAATGCGTGCCGTTCTGTTTGTTGAGAAAAGTCATAAACAACCTGCTGAACTCTCTAATCAGATCAACCAGCTGATGAATCAAGCACAAGCGATTGCACGTAAATATTCACAGGTCAAAGTCGAAACAGGTGCCCAAAGTACTTACCCAGTGTATGACAATGACAGCAATAAATTGAAAGAATGGCGTGCTCGCGCGGAAATCCAGCTGGAAAGTAAAGACTTTAAAGCCGCAAGCCAGTTGATCAGCGAATTACAGCAAAGTTTCCAGACCCAGTCGATTAATTTCACCGTATCGGATGAGCAACGTAAAAAAGTTGAAAATGAGCTGATGATCGAAGCATCAAAAAACTTTCAACAACGTGCACAAGCCATCACCCAAGCATGGAATAAAGGCCAATATAACCTTGTCAGTTTAAATCTGAATACCAGCAACTACTTCCCGCAACCAATGATGCGCGGTGGCATGGCCAAGTTTGCCATGGCTGAAGCAGCCCCTGCTCAGGATATGGCAGCAGGTGAATCAAAAATCACGGTCAGTGCCAATGGTTCAATCCAATTTAAATAATAGCTCTGACAACAATAAAAAACCGTGCTCAAGCACGGTTTTTTATTGTTTGAAATAGCCAAAAATATCTTGAGTAAAAAAACAATTAACTTAACTCATTTCATAGTTATAAGTGATAATGGTTCTTATTTCATTCGATGCAATAACTGATTAATATTCGGGAAATTTACAGTATTGACCACAGTTATGAAAATTACATCTCGTTCTGCTGCTTCATTAATACAGTTCCGGCCTTCCTCTCTCAGTCTTGCCATCACCATTTCATTACTTGGGTTATCTCAAGCTGTTTTTGCCGATGAAGCACAACCCGCTGAAACGCAAACGCTTGCAACGATTTCCATTCAGGCACAAGGCAATTGGCTGGACAATGCCAATGCTGAAAAAGTTCAACAACATGCAGGCGCACGCAGCATTATCGACCGCAAACGTTTGGATGAGGTTGCCACGACTTCTATTCGTGATGCTTTAAAACAAATTCCCGGAGTGCAAGTCCAAGACAGCAATGGTACGGGTGGCAGTGATGTTTCTTTAAATATTGGGGTACGCGGGCTTACCTCACGCCTCTCCCCACGTTCTACCGTTCTCATGGATGGTGTACCGCTCTCATTCGCGCCTTATGGTCAGCCACAATTATCTTTAGCGCCAGTATCAATGGGTAATATTGACTCTGTAGACGTGGTGCGTGGTGCAGGTTCAGTTCGCTTTGGGCCACAAAATGTCGGTGGGATTATCAACTTTGCAACACGGGCAATCCCCAAAGAATTTTCAGGTTCAGTCGGTTTAACCACTGAGTTTGCAACGGGGACAGACCAACTCAAGTACACACCGAATCTGTTTATTGGCGGCACACTCGATAATGGTTTAGGGCTGGCCTTACTGTATTCAGGCAGCAAAGGAGATGGCTATCGAGAAGCCAACAATAAAATTGACATTGATGATGTTATGTTAAAAACCGCCTACCAATGGACCGATCAGGATGCGATTGCCGTCAATCTACATCATTATGAAGGCCGTGGTGAAATGCCTGAAGGTTTAACGGCAGCACAATTTGCAGATAATCCGTACCAATCCAATCAAAGTCGTAACTATTTTGCCGGTCGCCGTTCCGATATTTCTGTGAAATATAGCCATAAAGATGAATTGAATAACTTTGAACTATTGGGTTACTACGTTGACTCTTTTCGTACCAGCGACTTAGAGTCCATTGGTAATAAAGGCACCAATACACTCAGTAACTCACCACGTGATTATAATTATTTCGGCATTGAACCACGTTATTCACGTGCCTACAGTTGGGCAGGTATGGATAATGAAGTGACTGTTGGCTATCGTTATTTACAGGAAGAAAGTTCTGAGTTCTCAGGACGCACAGCTTCTTACAACACTCTCACAGGGACACCCGGTGAACGTATCGCCAACACCACCAGTGACGGCGGTACCAAAGCGCACGCCATTTATATCGACAACCGTTTTGGCCTCGCGAATTGGGTGATTACGCCTGGCGTTCGGTTTGAATCGATTGATACGCACAATGATTTCACAGCTTATCAAGATGGTACCGCCACCAATACAGTTCACCCAAAAATCAAGTCAGAAGAATTCTTGCCGAGCCTATCGGTGCTGTATAAAGCCAATGAGAACTGGAATATATTTGCCAATGCAGGTGTGTCATTTGGCCCACAGCAATATAACCAGTTAGTAACCGTTGACAAGAAGACCAATATTGCTTCTACCACGCTTGATGGATTACATCCTGAAAAATCTAAGAACTATGAAATCGGAACCAAGTATTTAGGCAATGGTCTAAGTGCTGAATTGACGGTGTTTTATTTAGATTTTGATAAAGAACTGATGTTAGAACGTCCTGATGCAATTGGGACTGGAATTTGGACAAACTTGGGTGCAACCAGCCATAAAGGTGTTGAAACTGGACTCAGTTATGATTTCGGTCAACTCGCTGATGCACTAGAGGGACTCAAGGTCTACGGAAATTACACCTTTACCAAAGCAACTTCTGAAGCTGGTAAGTTTGAAGGCAAAGACTTGCCTTTTTATTCACGCCACGTGGGAAACCTTGGTTTAGCCTATCAAGTTGATCAATGGTCAGTGAATGCAGATATGTTTGCACAATCAAAACAACATGCGCCGGGTTCAGGTGATGTTTATCAAACCCAAGAAACTGCAGATGGTCGCACGGGTGATATTCCGGGTTACTCAACCTTTGCCGTACGCACAGGCTATGACTTTAGTAATCAGCTCAAAGGCTTAAAAATAGCGGGTGGGATAAAGAATGTGTTTGACAAGCAATACTATACCCGCTCATCTGACTCTACAGGGGGTAAATATGTGGGTCAACCGCGGACCTTGTTCCTGCAAACTTCATATGATTTCTAAATATCAAACGCCGAACGTTTAAGTTCGGCGTTTTTATCTCTTTTGCAGTGGATAATACCCCAAACCAACAACCTTAATTAAATCAACACGTTTATTCAGTCTATCTCGCTACATTTCTCTCTTAGCAAAAAAAATTATATCTTTTATGTAATAATTGAATTAATTTTAACTAAACAATAGCTATAAATGAGAATTATAATCAATTAATATAGCGGCGCAAAATAACTCCTCCAATTTCAGATGCTCGGCAATCAACTTATGAAGTGTTCGTTTTCTCATCCTGTTGCTTTTTCAAAATTTAAACCCTCTACCCTAAGCTGTGCTATCACAGCACTGATCAGCTGCGTTGCTACGACAACATTTGCAGATGACAGCCAAAGCAATACCATACAAACACTGGCAACCATTTCCATCCAAGCTGAGGGCAACTGGTTAGAACAAGCCAATGCCAAAAAAGTGCTCAACCACCCTGGCGCTCGTACTGTAGTTGATCAACAAAGTTTGGAAGCACGCGGCACAACCTCAGTGAAAGAAGCGTTGCGTACCGTTCCCGGTGTTCAGGTCTCTGAGAACTCAGGCACCTCTGGCAGCGATGCATCTTTAAGTATTGGTGTTCGTGGTCTGACCTCAAGATTTTCACCCCGTTCGCAATTGATGATCGATGGTGTACCTTTAGCGGTAGCACCCTATGGACAACCCCAACTTTCATTAGCCCCAACGACTTTAGGCAATATGGAGTCGATTGATGTAGTTCGTGGTGCAGGCTCCGTCCGCTTTGGGCCGCAAAACGTTGGTGGAATTATCAATTTTAATACACGCAGCATTCCAGAAAATTTCGCAGCCAGTATTGGCATGACCACAGAAGTGGCTGAAAATGGCAACTTAAAAGTCAATCCCAATCTTTTTGTTGGCACAACGTTAGACAATGGCCTCGGTCTTGCTTTGCTCTACTCTGGGGTGAATGGCGATGGATATCGCGATCAAAACGACTATGCCAATATCAATGATCTACGGTTAAAAGCCCGCTATGCCTTAGATGATTATTCAAGCATTGAAGCAAATCTACATCGTTATGAAGCCAAGGTCGATATGCCTGGCGGTTTAACCCCTGCACAGTATGCGCAAAACCCATATCAGTCTTTACGCAACCATGACTATATGGAAGGCAATCGTAATGACATCTCACTCAAATATAATTATAAAAAAGACAACAATGCCTTTGAGGTCCTCGCCTACCACCTCGACAGTTATCGTGATGCAGGTGTAGAACGCAGCGGTTCTAGCCTCTATCAAACTGCCCCACGTGATTATAAAGTGACCGCCATTGAACCGCGTTATTCACATGCATTTCAGTTGGGCGATACGCTGAATGAAGTGTCTGTCGGTTATCGTTATTTAAAAGAAACGAGCAGTGAATCCGTTGATCGCGCCAATTATAACCGTAACACAGGCCCAACTGATTTTTATGGCTGGACCAAAGCGGATGGCGACACCGAAGCGCATGCCGTCTATGTCGATAACCGTACCGATTTAGGCGCATGGTCCTTCACACCTGGGGTTCGTTTCGAGCGAATTAAAACCAATGAAAACATGTATAAGTTAAACCGTGACTATTCAGTTCTGAATGGCGTAAATGCCAGCAAGTCCTATGACGCTGTGCTGCCAAGCTTTGCGGTGATGTACAAAGCCAATGATCAATGGAATATCTTTGCCAACTATGGCAAATCATTTGCACCACTGCAATATAGTCAAATGGTCAATACCGATGGCAAGAAGGGAGCTGTTTTGACTATGGATGGTTTAAATCCTGAAAAAGCAGATAATTATGAAATCGGCACCCATTATCTGGACGATTATTTATCACTTGAATTCACCCTGTTCTATATTGATTTCGCCGATCAGCTCAAGCGAGATGATGCCACACAAACCTATTCAAATTTGGGTGCAACCAAACATAAAGGTGCTGAACTCGGCTTTAAATATAATCTAGGCGCAATCAATGATACGCTAGCCAATATCTCAATGTATGCCAATACCACCTATACCAAAGCAACCGCATCAGCAGGTCAAGATTCAGGTAATGAACTGGATTTCTATTCAAACTGGATCGGCAATGCTGGGGTTGATTACAAACGTGATCAATGGACCTTCAACACCAATCTCTATGCGCAGTCGCGTCAAACTGCCTCAGGAAATAACAATGATGGTACGGGTCGTTATGGCAATATTCCGGGCTACGGTATCGTTGGTGTTCGTGCCGCTTATGACTTTGCTGATACCTCTCTATCAGGCTTAAAAGTTGGCTTAGGTGTGAAAAACCTATTCAATCATGACTATTACACCCGTTCCGCAGATCAGGTAGGCGGCATCTACGTGGGTCCTTCTCGTACCTACTATTTACAAACCTCGTTTGATTTTTAATTCGATAGAGCCGAACTTAAAAGTTCGGCTTTTTTACATCATTGAAATGATCTATCGCATTGGTTCATTTAGAACATCAGAATAAGGCAACAATTAAATAAATCACAAAAAATATTTACTTAGAGATAGGTTTATCCTTTCTTACATAACTTTTAATCTAAATGAAACAAAATGAAAACAGTTTAGAATTGTAACAGACAGGTCTTTCTGTTAAGTTTTGCCGATCAATAATAAGGCAATAATAATGTTGAATAATATCTTTAACGTCTTAGATAAATTAGGCGTTGGCACTCAAAAACGTGCGATGAGTATGCGGTTTTCAAATACAGCTCTAAATACTCAAATCATGCTGCAACGCCTAGAGGGTTATCATGGCATTAATGATGGATTATCTGTAGAACTGATCTGTTTATCGACTAACCCTTATATTGAACTCAAACAATTTATTGGATGCCAAGTTGCTGTAGATCAAGTGACAGATTCAGGCCAGCTGTTTAGAACCACGGGGATTATTACAGGCGCAAGCCAAGGGCAAAGCGATGGTGCCTTGAGTCTTTATCGACTGACGATGCAGGACGCGACCAGCTTATGGCATAAAAGACGCAACAGCCGTGTATTTATGAATAAAAGTGCGGTGGAGATTTGTGAAATCATTTTTAAGGAATGGCAAAGTAAAAGCCCATTATTTGCAGCTGGTCTTAAATTAGATAGCAGTGGTTTAAGCAAAAACTACGATATTCGTCCTTTCTCAATGCAATCGAATGAAAGTGATTATGCCTATTTAACCAGAATTTTACGCGAAGAGTCGATTAACTTTTTAATTGATGAATCGAATTATATTGTCTCAAGTAATAGCCAAAGTATCGAGCCACAAAAATTACGTTTAATTGATGATAATGCACAATTTAAGGCGCTTGAACGTCGAAGCATTCGCTATCATCGCTCTCATGCCACAGAGCAGGCTGATAGTATTACCAGCTTTATTGCACAACGCCAATTGCAACCCACCGCGATTCATGTACAGCGCTGGCAGGCGGACAGTTTAAGCCAAGAAGATGCCAGTGGTTCAGTGATCAGTTCACATCAGCACAGTGCTCAGCGAGATAATGAAAGTTTAAGTCTGGAACAAGCATGGAGTATTTCACCAGCTTGGATTAGTGATCTAAAAGGAGAAGATCAGGCCACGGCATCAGGAAATAACCAACTAGATAAACTCAATAAACAGCTGAACCAATATCAGGCCTTACAAGCAAAATATTTTACTGCGCATAGTAGTGTGCGGGATACACAGGTTGGCTATTGGTTTCTGTTAAATGAGCACCCTGAACTTGAAAAAAATCACCAAGAAGATAAAGCGTTCTTAATCCTAAGCAAGCATTTTTATAACCAGAATAACCTTCCTAAAGAGATTAAAGAGCAAGTTGAAAAACTATTAAGTCTCAGTCATTGGGCGATCAGTAAAGACAGTGAACAAGAACGCCAAGCCAATGAATTGATGCTGGTACGTCGAACGATTGCTATTGTGCCTGAATATGATCCATTGACTCACCGTCCGACCGCACATGTCCAACGTGCTAAAGTGGTGAGTGATGGTGAAGAAATCCATGTCGATGAATGGGGGCGGATCAAGGTCCGTTTTCTATTTACCCGTACAGAAGATCATGCGCATGATGGTGGTGCAGGATCGAATGACAGTGATACGGATTCGGCATGGGTGGATGTGCTCACCCCTTGGGCGGGTGAAGGTTATGGTGCGCGCTTCTTACCACGTAAAGATGAGATCGTGGTGATTGACTTCTTTGATGGCAATATCGACCGTCCCTTTGTGACTGGTCGCATCCATGAAGCACAGCGTTCACCGACTAAATTTGATCTTAAAGGCCAGCTTCCCGATACCAAAAAACTCAGTGGAATTCGTTCCAAAGAAGTTGGTGGCGAAGGCTATAACCAATTGAGGTTTGACGATACCACAGGACAAATCAGTGCCCAGTTACACAGCAGTCATGGTGCAACCCAACTGAACCTAGGCAATTTAAGTCATCCTAAAGACAAGCCTGAAAGTGAAGGTCGTGGCGAAGGTTTTGAACTCAGAACCGATCATGCAGGTGCTATTAGAAGTAAAGGACTCTATATCTCAACATTTGTCCAAGACAAAGCAACTGATATACATTTAGAGGCAAAAGAAGCCGTCCAAAACTTCACGGAAAGTTTGGATAGTATGAAAGCTCTTTCCGAATATGCAGTTAAACAGAAAGCTGAAGCTGCAGATATGCTTGCGAATATCGATCAATATATTAAAACTATTGAATCACAATGGTCTGATTTAAAAGCAACGAAAGATGCCCTAATGCTCTTGGCATCACCAGAAAGCATATCGTTAGTTTCAGGAAAAGATGTTCATATCAATGCTTTGGACAGTATTACTATGGGTGCTGGCCAATCAGTCAATGTCAGTACAGATGAACACCTTATCTTGAATGCCAAGAAAAAAGTCAGTGTTTTTGCTGGTGAAGAAGACCTAAAAATTTATGCAGCAAAAGGTAAATTTGATCTACAGTCACAAGACAATGTATTGGATGTTGCTGCGCGACTAGACGTCAAAATAACCTCCTCTGAAGGTAAAGTAGAAATTCATAGCCCGACCGAAATTGTATTTAAAGCAAAAGACAGCGCCTTAAAAATTAATGGTGATGGCGTCACTGTGATTACCCCAAATAAATTTACCGCCAAAGCTAGTCAGCACCTATTTACAGCTGGTGCAAGTGAAAGTCCTACGCTCCCATTGTTCCCGAATAATATTTGCTGGGAATGCCTCGCTCGACGGGCCGCACAACGTGGTGCTTTTATTAATAAAGGAGATGGAATGTAAATGCTGAATAATCAAAGTCTCCAAATCTTATTTAAAACATTTGAAAAGTATCCACTAGATCAGGTTGGATTAAACATTTATGCATTGGCCGATTCGGCGCAGGATAAAAAATTCTTAAAAGTTTTAGAGCACTTAAGGCAAAAATGCCTTTTGAAAGAAGCAAGTGGTGAAAAGGCGAGAGAAATCTCTCCACATTTACTGCAATTACCAAAAGACTTTACTGCACACGAATGGGAGTGGATAGAAAAGAAGATTGCTGGCACAACCAAAATGACGATTATTATCACTCCCCTGTCATTTGATTATTTATACCAACACTTACGCCATTTTTTAGATGTCGAATTCGACGGCGGCCTAGAAATGATGTTGGCTTTTTGGGATCCGCTAATCTTAGCAACTTTGCTTGGTCACAAAGCAGATACAACATTATATGTACCAGGCCCTGTACTTAATCCGCAACAAATTGAAGCTTTACTCAAACCACTTCAAAGTTGGTGGTACTGGGATCGTTCAGGCAACTTGCAAGGCATATTTGGGTTAAATGAGCGAGTTGAAGTACTTCCACTTGTAGAAACGCCACTACAGTTTTCAGTTGATCAAGAAGAAATGATGGTCGAAGCAACCTTTCCTGACAATCTGATTTATTACCTCAAACTCAATAACTCGTTTTTAGTCGATAAAATTGATGATGAAACATTATATCAGCTGGTGGTTAAGAGTATTCCTGAAGCAAGGGCTTATGATCTTTCTGGTACCCGTGATATTTTAAATTTCATCTGTTTAAAGCTGATTTATAAAGATCAATTTGAATCAAACCATGATTTACAGTATCAATTGATTCATTTGAAAGATAAAAAGTTCACAATGGATCAAGTCATGAATAACGTAATGGCAAAAACGGCCTAATACAATTTCAGTTATTTTTTAGGCCTTATTAGAATGGATCGAAATAGATTACCAAGAGAGAGAAAATGAATCACAAAGTATTATTTTTTACACTTATCATTATATCTTCGATGTTATCTGGTTGTATCGGCAACTGGGCATATGGACAAATTTAAGTCATGACACCGGTTGATCATAAAAAAGGAGTTTTAATACTTGTGCTTACCTTTGGATTAATTGGCTGTACTAGCATTGGACCAAATGCAACCTATTATATGGGAACAACCTCTTTTCATTATGATCCAAGTTATAACGCTTATATGGTCAAGCTTAATGGACATGAAATTGGTGGCGGCTTTGGAGGTGGCATGAATACCTCTCCTGTCAAAATTGGTCCACAAGAAATTACATGGGAGGAATCCAATAGTTATAAACTTCATCAAGCAAAAAACCAAGTAACTTTAACTAAAGAAGACTTAAATGGAATGAAGTACTTAGCAGTTCATCTCTATCCAGATGATACAGTTGAAGTTACGACATCTAACAATTGGCCAAATCCAACTGAAAAAGGGGTTAAACAGCTCAATCAATTAAAAAATAATAGATAGTGAGTTTATATAAATTTCTCAGGAATAATTAAAGCTATTTAATCCATATAAATCAAATACGTTTATATAGATTAAGTATTTTAAAGTAAGGAAGGAATTCCCATGAATCTAAAGAAGCTACTCCTCCTCCCGATCAGCTTAGTTGTTAGTGCTGCAGGTTGTGCAGGGATTGGACCAAATGCAACATATTCTATGGCTACTACCTCATTTAAATATGATCCAACTTATGTAAGCTACATGGTTGAATTAAATAATCATGAAATAGGAGCTGGTTTTGGTAGTGGAATGAATACATCGCTTGTAAAAGTTGGACCACAAACTATTACATGGAAGGATGCAAAAACAGGTGAACTCCACTCTGCTAAAAATCAAGTAATCATTATAAAAGAGCAATTAAAAGGTAAGAAATATTTAGCGGCACATTTATATCCAGATGATACTGTAGAAATTACGACATCTAACAACTGGCCAAATCCAACCCCCAAAGGCCTAAAATGGCAAGATGAAATGAGAAAGAATAAGTAATGGAGCTAAATAATTTTTAAGAAAATGATTAAAGCTATTTAACCCATATAAATTAGACATGTTTATATAGATTAAATATTTTAAAGAAAACAAGGAACTATCATGAATCTAAAGAAGCTATTCCTCCTCCCTATCAGCTTAGTTTTTAGTGCCGCAGGTTGTGCAGGTATTGGACCAAATGCAACCTATAATATGGGAACGACTTCATTTCATTATGATCCTTCATATAGCCCTTATATGGTAAAATTAAACGGAAGTGAAATAGGTGGCGGTGGTGGTGGAATGAATACATCGCTTGTAAAAGTTGGACCACAGACTATTACATGGAAAGATGCAAAAACAGGTGAACTCCACTCTGCTAAAAATCAAGTAATTATTACGAAAGAGCAATTAAAAGGTAAGAAATATTTAGCGGCACATTTATATCC
The DNA here is from genome assembly GCF_036668815.1 of Acinetobacter sp. ESBL14. NCBI lineage: Bacteria > Pseudomonadati > Pseudomonadota > Gammaproteobacteria > Moraxellales > Moraxellaceae > Acinetobacter > Acinetobacter sp. ESBL14. The sequence continues at coordinate 222,800 of NZ_JAZEVS010000007.1, read as the reverse complement.
AGATGATACAGTAGAAATTACCACGTCAAACAATTGGCCAAATCCAACCGAAAAGGGGCTAAAATGGCAAGAAGACATGAGAAATAATAAGTAATGGGGTTTAATAGTTTTTACAATACAATCATAAAATGTCTTACAAAGTTATTTAACCCATATAAATTAAACATGTTTATATAGATTAAATATTTTAAAGAAAGTAAGGAATTACCATGAATCTAAAGAAGTTACTCCTCCTCCCTATCAGCTTATTTTTTAGTGCTGCAGGTTGTGCAGGTATTGGAGCAAATTCAACCTATCATTTAGGAACAACATCAGTTAATTACAATCCAACTTATAATACTTATGACGTCAAATTAAATAATCATATTATTGGTGGAGCCATTGGATCCATGAATACATCTGCCGTAAAAATTGGTTTACAAGACGTTACATGGAAAGATGCAAAAACTGGTGAATTACATAAAGCAAAAAATCAAGTTTTTTTGAATAAAAATGATGTTAAAGATAAAAAATACCTTGTTGTTCATTTATATCCTGATGATACAATTGAAATTATAACCTCTCTTAATTGGCCAGTCCCAACGGAGAAAGGATTAAAGTGGCGAGAAAAAATTAAAAATAATGGAGCTAAATAATGTTTACAAAAACAATAATAAAGAGAACAACAGAAACCAATAGTGATGTTTCCAATACACCGCCTACCGCAAAACAGGATTGTTCAGATGTAGTCCATATTTCAGTTTTTTTTGATGGTACTGGTAATAACAAAGATGCTGATGAAGAAAAAAAGAAATGGTCGAATCCCGCTAGGTTGTGGAAATCTGCTGATCAACATGCACAAGAAAGTGAGAGTAATGGGTGTAAATCAAATTATGCAATCTATATATCTGGTGTAGGCACACGTTTTAATGGTGAATTAAGTATTTTTGAAAAAGCGTATGCTTGGGCTAGAGATAACTCTATAACTGGAGGTGGAACAGGTGCTGGGGGAAGTCGACGTTTAGATTATGGTGAAGACCAACTGAATGATGCTTTAAAGCAAGTCATGATCATCAATGCGAAAAAAGCAGAAATAGACACGGCTAAATATGCCAACGAAAAAAAAGTGTATAGCTTTGCAGAGGTCGATAATAGTTTAAAGCAACATCGTCTCATTAAAAAAATCAATATTTCTACATTTGGTTTCTCTCGTGGTGCTGCTTTAGCACGCGCATTTACCAATCAATTTATGTGGCAATGTGAATCTGATTGCGATGGTTTAACCTACGGTACAGGGAAATATCCCATCGAATTTAAATTTATGGGAATTTTTGATACCGTGGCCTCATTTGGCTTACCTGCGACCAACTTAAATAATAATTTAACTTTTGAAGGTCGGGATATGGTCATTGATGAACGCGTCAAAATGTGTGTGCATCATGTTGCAGGAAATGAGCTACGCTTTGCCTTCCCTGTTGATTTAATTCATAAAGAAAATGGGCAAATTGCCAATTCAAACTGGAAAGAACTCGTTTACCCAGGCATGCATTCCGATGTGGGGGGGGGCTATACGCCTGGCAGTCAAAATGTAAATGATAACTTTGCCCGTATTCCACTGAAAGACATGCTGGAAGATGCTGTAAGTGCGGGTGTCCGAATGTTTGACTATGACCAATTAAAAGAAAAATACGGGGCATTATTTGCTGAACAGTTTGAAATTCAGAACGAAACACAGCGTCTGTATGATGCAGTCAAAGCACAAATGCCAGCGACAGGAAAAGTTCAAGATCAAATTATCACTTCAATGAAAGTCTATTATGCGGCGTATGGGGCTTTAGCGAAACAGAAAACTGCTTCTGTCAGTCAACAAGCGCGTAGTAATAATAAAATCCGTGAATTTATTCCTATTGGCCCTTCAGATATGGCCACTGAAATGGAACGATTAGACAAACTAAAAAAACTTACGGAATCAAATAAATCTGGGGGAATAAATATCTTTAGATTATTATCCCCAGTTTCCAAAGCCTATGAATATTACTTAGGAATTGCGGATTGGCAATTTCAAAGCTGGGAAAACGGCTCAACACCAGAGATCATGGACTTTTATCAAAACTATATACATGATTCTAAATATGGTTTTATCAGCAATGCCGAACCTTTTAGTTATTTCCGTCAAAGGACTGTTTACGAGTCCCGTCGTAGCGGAAAAGGTAAAGAGGTCGACCAAAAAACTGCTGAAGATAAAGCCGTATGTAGTGTGGTCAATCAAGAAGTTAAACAAGAGGAACTTTTTGATGCTTACCAACAAGCTCAGAAAGAACAGCAATTGTTGGTTGCCTCTTAAACTTCCTCACAATAATCTCCATAAACTAAAAAGCAGAAAACACCTGTTTTCTGCTTTTTTTATTGATTGATTTCAAAATAATGTGTCAGCTCAATGCTATTGGGTAACTCATCAAATTCAGTAAGTTTTTGATGCGTCTCAGCCCAACTGGTTTTGGAGTTTACGCAAAAATTTAACTCAAGCGCTGCAACAAAATCCTCCTGAACCAGTCCCAAAGGAATCCACATCACCTTTGGGTTGATCGTTAGCGCATTCGGTACAGGTGATCCGCATTGTTTACAGAAGCTACTATTAAAGCCCGTATCTTTGATATAAGTCTGAATCAATGATTGACCTTGCTGCCATTGAAAGGATTCTGTCTGCACAAAAGTTGCAGCATTCGATGCAGCGCCACTCTGCTTGCGACATAGGCTGCAATAACAACGATACATCATTTTGATGTTTGTCAGATGGAACTGAAAGCTGATCGCCCCACACAAACAAGCCCCTGTAAATTGTATCTTCTGATGGTTTGCTCTCATCAATAATGATCCTGATCGTTGTTATCTGATTAAGCTTGGCTCAAATGTTGTAATGAATCCCAAGCTGCTTGAGCCAAAGTCTCACGATACGCTTTGGGATTAGTCACGACTTTTTCAGAGAGCCAAGCGCGGCAATAACTTTCAGTTGCACCAATCACCAAAGACATCATTAGCTCTGTTGGCACTGATTTTAATAAACTGGCATCAGCATAGTTTGAAATATAGCCAATGATGTTTTGATTTCTCAGTTTATTTTTGTCATTTAAGACTTGTCGATATTCACCCTGCCGTACACTCAAGTGAGCAAATAATAGAAACTGCGCAAACTTGGGCTGATTAGAAACCCAGTCGATATAACTATAAATCAGCGCATAGAGTAGTTCTTTGAGTGATTTTGCTTCTTTTAAGTATTGGTCACGCAATTGTGCTTGATCATCCAACGCAGCAAACACCAGTGCTGCAATCACCCCTTCTTTATTCTTAAAATGATGATAAATCGCCCCCACGCTACTGTCAGATTTGTCACGAATCATTTCAATACTGGTGGTGTCCAAACCATATTCAAGAAAGCACGACAAAGCATCCAGCAAAATCTGTCGTTTTAATAAAGACCTGCGTTGTGGATATAAACGTTCTAATAATTGCTGAGCTGCCTGCATGCTTTCATCAAAATAACCAATAATCGGAACTATTGTGTATGACTTGACCACAGCTTGTAAACAGAATTATATTCTGTTTAAGAATTTAATTCCGTATTAGGACATTTAAAATGGCAAGCACTTTAGATTTATGGAATAAAGTATCGGCCTTACCTGCAGGTAAATGGACATTCACCCGAATGTTGTGCCTTAAAGCGCCGTATTTCAGCAGTATCTCTCCCTTATTTGAGGAGCTAAAACCCAATTCTTGCAAAATCAGTATCAAGAAAAAGCGGAGCGTGCTAAATCATATTGGTACGGTGCATGCGATCGCGATGTGCAATATGGCAGAACTTGCGGGTGGGACCATGACTGAAGTGACGGTACCCACAAGCCATCGCTGGATTCCCAAAGGCATGACGGTTGAATATTTAAAGAAGGCTGAAACCGATCTGATTGCGATTGCTAGCCCTGTTGATGAGCATTACGATTGGGACAAAGCTGGTGAATACTTGGTCAATGTTGATGTCGTGGATCAGCAGAATGAAAAAGTTTTCCATGCCACTATCACCATGTGGATTTCAAAAAAGAAGAAATAAAATAAAAAAGCCCTGAAGCAAATGCATTCAGGGCTTTTTTCAACCTTATGGCTTACTTTTTAAAAGGCAGTGCATATTTAAAAATACGCCCGACCACTTCACCAAACTGCTTCACAAAGCTGGCATTGTTATAATGCAACCCATATTTTTCACACACCGCCTGTACTTTCGGTGCAACTTGACGATAGCGACGCGCAGGAATATCAGGGAATAAATGATGCTCAATTTGATGGCTCAAATGCCCCGTTAAGATATGAAAGGCTTCTGAACCAGTCAGATTGGATGAACCACGGATCTGACGCATATACCAATGCCCACGGCTTTCATCTTGCAATACGGCTTTCGGGAATACTTCAACATCTTTGGTAAAGTGACCACAGAAAATAATACTGAAGGTCCAGACATTACGAATCCCATTCGCTACCAAGTTGCCAGTAAATACTGGAATCGCAGCAGGGCCAGCAATTAATGGAAAAAACACATAGTCCTTAAACATTTGCTTGAGGATTTTCTTTTGCGCAGGCTGCCATTCACGCTTGAATTGCGCCATGGTTTTACGCTTATACAGTACTTTACCTAATTCAAGGTTTTGCACTGCAACTCCCCATTGGAACAGCAGACTGAATGGCACGATATACATCGGCTGAATCAAAGTGAATTTCGACCAACGCTGTTCAGGGAACAAACGAAATACGCCATAACCGACATCATCATCCATACCTTTTACATTGGTATAGGTATGATGCTTATAGTTATGGGTTTGACGCCAGTTATCTGAGGTTCCGACTGTATCCCACTCATAGGTTTGACCATTGAACTTCGGATCATTCATCCAGTCATATTGACCATGCATAACATTATGACCCAACTCCATGTTTTCCATGATTTTGGCGAAACCAAGCAAGCCTGTCCCGAGCAACCAAGCTGGCGGAAACCAACCTAGAAACAAACAAGCGCGCCCAGCCAAACTGCTATATCGAATGGTGGAATAGACACGGCGGATATATTTGGCATCTTTCTCGCCTAAATCGTCTAATACTTCTTGTTTGATTTGATCCAGTTCACGAGCAAAAGCATCTAATTCTGCAGCAGTTAAATCACGATTTTTGGGATTTTTAAAAAATTCCATCTTAACAGGCATGTTCATAATCAATTACTCTCTTATAGATCAATCACAAGATCAGACTGGGCTGAATTGACACAAATTTTTAATAGCTGTGTTGGTTCATTATTGGCAGCACCATTCAATAAATTTTTGGTTGCGCCTTGTGCTTTATTACAGGCACATTTATTACAAATCCCCATACGGCAACCATGATTTGGCTTGATGCCTTGATGTTCTAAGCTAGACAGAATCGATTGGCCTTTAGGAATGGCAATGGTTTTATTCGACTGCGTCAACGTAACATTCACAAAGCCCGTATCTGTGGCATCCACATCAAATTGACTCAAGCTAAAAGCTTCAGTTTGTAAGGCTGCAGCCTGTTGAAATAGGCTTTCTGCTGTTGCCGCAAAACCAGATGGTCCGCAAGCATAGACTGTGGTTTCAGCTAAACCACTGATTTGATCAACATGGCTTTGATTTAAACGTTGATCTTGTTCTTGGGTATAAAAAATTTGATAACTAAAGTTTGAAAAATTTTCAGATACTTCTTTCAGATATTCTGCATAAGCTGCATCTGCATGGGTTTTCACCCAATACATCAACTGGACGGATGTTGTATTCAATTGTTTTGACTGACATAACGCTTCAATCAAACTTAGCATTGGTGTGATACCACTCCCCGCTGCCAACAATACTAAATGAGGAGTCGCAACGGTCTGCTGCATCTCACCATAAGGTTGGCCCAAACGTAAGATATCCCCAGTCTGGCTGTCTTCAACCAACCACGAACTGACTAGGCCTTGATCCACTTTTTTCACGGTTAAACAGAGATGATCGGCATCCACCTGCATCAAGCTATAAGTACGCTCATAGTGGCGACCTGCAATATCGACCGTCACAGGGTGATGCTGCCCAGCAACACCACGAGCAACATGTCGGTTGCATTGCAGAATAAGGCTGACGGTGTCTTTTGCCACGATTTGTTTTTTTACGATTTTGGCTAGAGACTGATTAATGGACCACAATGGATTGATTTTCTGTAACCAAAAATTGGCGTCATGGCTGTTCATCACACTGTGAGCCAACGAATTAAATAGAGAATTTCTCTTTTCAATTGCTTGCATGAGCAGGTTTACTCTGGTTGTTTGCTAATTATTATACATATGTATATATATTTGTATATACACTCGTATAAGAATTTACATTTCACAAGTCCACAGACAATCGTTATAATCCCGAGTAGCTTACTTATATATTGAAAACAATGGTTCATTCTTCTTTTTTACCACTCGGCCATGACAACTTAAACGAACAAGATGTCATTCCTATGAAAACTCCTGTGCGCTCAGTAGGTAGAAAAGCAACCATTACCAAAGAAGAGTTGTTTCAAGCCACGCTCAATTTGATTGGCCCACAAAAAAGTATCGCCTCACTCAGCTTACGTGAGATTGCACGCGAAGCAGGTATTGCACCAAATAGTTTCTATCGTCATTTTAAAGACATTGATGAACTGGCAATTGCCTTGATTGATCAATCTGGCTTGGTACTACGCCGTATTATTCGTGAAGCGCGTTTACAGGCTTCAAAGCAGCAAAGCATTATCCGTAGTTCGGTTGAAGTGTTTATTCAACAATTGAATACCGACGAAGGCAATCTGAGTTTGTTATTACGCGAAGGCTACACGGGTTCTACTTCTTATAAAGCAGCGGTTGACCGTCAACTCAACTTCTTTCAGCAAGAGCTGCAAGAAGACCTAATTCGTTTAGAACGTTTGAATAACAGTAAGCTCAGTCATGCTGATCTTGCAGCCAAAGCTATTACGCAATTGGTGTTCAACATGGGTGCAAAAGTGCTGGATCTGCCTGCGGAACAACGTACTGAAGTAGCAGAACAAACCATGGTCATGATTCGTATGATTCTAGAAGGCGCGCGTCATATCAATGAAATGGAAATTGATTAATTGATCGCAGCACAATAGGATAGATGTCATCAAAATCATATGTTTGTTCTTTAACATAACAACAACTTAAACTAGGCATCTAGAGCATGAATCTACTCAGTGACCGTCAAAGTATCATCGCCAGCTTTATCCTGATGGCTTTGTTTTTAATGATGGTCATTCCCCTGCATTTACTTCCGAGTTTTTTTGCAGGTTTTCTGGTCTTTGAAATTATTAACAGTTTAAGTTCAATTGTTGAAAAACATATTGATGGTCAACGCGCACGTATCTTTATCAGTATTATCCTGGGTATTTTAACCACCTTCCTGATTGGCTTTTTTATTACCAGTTTAATTAGCTTTGTGATCTATGATTTAAAAGGGACTGGACTGAATTCCTTTAACTTTAAGATCGATCAAACACTAATTAAATTCCAAGAGGAAATGAGTCATTACCTGCCAGGTTATTTGCCGCATAGCGTGGCGGATATCAAGAATCAGATTCTGTCTTTTATCAAAAATAATATTTCGATCGTCAAAAATACAGGGACCGATATTCTGCATAATCTGGCGACAATGGTGATTGGTCTGATTGTCGGGATTTTGGTGTCGATCCAGAATTTTAAACAACATGCGCCACAACCTGCATTTAAAGCGGCTGTGCTGCATCGTATTCAAAAGCTTTCCGTTTCTTTTAAAAATGTGGTCTTTGCTCAAGTGAAAATTTCACTGATCAATACCGTATTATTTATGATCTTTGTCTTTATCGTTCTGCCAATCTTCAATATCCATTTACCTTTTGCCAAAACACTGACCATTCTGACCTTTATTTTTGGTCTACTGCCGATTATTGGCAATTTGATTTCAAATACCTTGATCATTATGGCGGGTTTGACCATTTCCCTGTCCGTGGCGGCCATCGCATTGGCCTATCTGGTGATCATTCATAAGCTGGAATATTTCGTCAATGCTAAAATCATTGGTACCAAAATCAATGCCAGTGCATGGGAAGTGTTATTGGCGATGCTGATTTTTGAGTCGATTTTTGGACTTAGCGGTCTGATTGTTGCGCCGATTTTCTATGCTTATATCAAACTGGAATGTAAAGATGCAGGGCTGATTTAAGCCTTTTTTTAACAATTCTAAAAGAAGTCTAACAGATGGAAGCATCATTCCATCTGAATCAAAACCAATAAAATCAAAAACAAAATTGATGATAAGTAAACTTACAAAAGCCTAGACAACGAAAACACTCAAGCCTCGATTCAAGCGATAAGCTAGTCATGAAATGAATGGTTTTTATTCACGATGTTTCATCACATTATAATTGAATGAGGTAACTATGAATTCTTCAACAGCGAAAGCTTTAAAAGTATATACACGTAATAATTTAGATGACTCAATTAAAGAGTCCACGGTAAAAATTTTAAATCAAATCCTTGCCAACCTGATTGACCTGTCCTTATTGACCAAGCAGGCGCATTGGAACATGCGGGGTAGCAACTTTATTGCAGTACATGAAATGTTAGATACCTTCCGTACTTCGCTCATCACCCATTTAGACAACGTCGCAGAGCGTGCGGTACAGATCGGTGGAACCGCATTAGGAACAACACAAACAGTTGCAGAAACCTCACACCTCAAGCCGTACCCTGTTGCCATTCACGCGGTACAAGACCATCTTAAAGAATTGGCGGATCGTTATGGTGTGGTCGCCAACCATCTACGCGATACCATTGACGAAATTCAAGACCCAATTTCTGAAGATATTATCCATGCAGCACTCGAGGATCTAGATCAGTACTTATGGTTCTTGGAAGCCAATATTGATCACTAAATCCATAGACATAAAAAAGAGGACCTTTGTTGTCCTCTTTTTTATTGTCGTTTCAATTAAGGCTTAACCACAACCAACACTTGAATCGCTTCTGGTGTCACAGACAGACCATCTAACAGACCTAAGCCTTCTTTCTGGAATTTCTGTAGCCGCTCAATTTCATCTTGGCGAATACTTGGGTTAAATTGTTTGAGATAGCTTAAACGGTCAATTTCATACTGCCATTTACCACTGTAGTGCTCTTTAGCCTGTTGCATTAATTCAGGCAATGATCCCTTCGCAATCTCTAAAGCTTGCGCATAGCGTGACTCAATCACTTCACGGCGTGCTTTCACCACTTGACGGCAACTATTACCATCTAGATGATGCAGGTACGGACGTAAAATACTTGGGTCGATCTTGGCAGACAAGTCCTGACCATTTTCACTGAGCAATACGCGAATCAATTGCTTCGGTAAGCTTGATGGCAAGTTCAATGCCTTCGGTGCAACCACATCAACCTTAAACCACACTTCCAACAAGACTGAACCTTGTTTTAGTGCATTCGATTTCAATAAGGCCACATTGGTACTACCGAATGATTGTGTGCGGATCATTTCCATCACACTTTCAATAAACGGATGTTCCAAAGTCAAATATTGCGCATCTTCACGAATTTGTGCCTGATCACGATAGAAGGTCGCCGTCATGCCCTCTTCATCCAAGCTAATGCCTTGAACTTGCATCTGATCAGTCGGCTTGATGATCACCGTACCATTGCTTTGCTCATCAAAGTCAATATTGGTGGATGACATGAAACGCTTCACAAACATTGGCAAAGTGGTGTTGTCATCATAATCTTCAAGCGCTTGTACAATGCCTTGCGCAACCACTGGACGACACGAGTTGTACTCAAGCAAACGGTCACGACCTGCCTGTAACTCAGCTTCCAAGGCTTGGCGCTGTACATTAACTTCTTCAAGTAGATCTTCAAACGTCTGACCTTGATCGGCCAATAAACAATCTTTTAATTCAACAATAAAATTCTCTTGTAGCGTTTGCGCCGTCGGAGAAATACTGCTGAAAATATTGAGTGCTTCGTTGTACCAACGGAACATACGTTCTTGTGCTGTGCCCATCAAATACGGCACATGAATTTGAATACGATTTTCCTGACCAATACGGTCCAGACGGCCAATTCGTTGTTCCAATACATCAGGGTTTGCAGGCAGATCAAATAAGATCAAATCACTGGCAAACTGGAAGTTACGCCCTTCCGAACCAATTTCTGAACACAATAGGATTTGAGCGCCATAACTATCTTCCGCAAAATATGCTGCAGCTTGGTCACGCTCTAATAAACTCATGCCCTCATGGAACATTGCGGTACGAATACCCGCATGTAAACGCAGAACATTTTCCAATGCTTCTACCACTGGCCCGCTGCGTGCAATCAACAACACTTTTTTGTGTTTTAAATCTTTGCGCAGCACTTCCATCAACCAAGGCACACGCGGATCATTTTCCATCCATGCGCCATCGAGTTGACCTTCTTCTGGCCACATTTGCTCACGCATTTTGCCATCAAATGACCAATCTTCTGGTGCTGGTAAAGGTGCTGGCTGACAATCACGACCTGGGAAGCCTTGAATCGCTTCACGGGTGTTACGGAACAAGATACGACCTGTACCATGACGGTCTAATAATTCATGAATCGCACGCATACGCTGTTCAGGCTGATCATCAATACGATGACCCAATAAGCCGTCCAATGCAGCAAGATGCTCTTCTGTTAATGCTTGATCTGACATCAACACTTCTGCAATTTTTGCAGTGTGTTGATATTGCTCTTCTTCATCAAGGAAACGGTCTAGACTGCTAAAACGCTGTGGATCAAGCAAACGAAGACGGGCAAAATGACTTTCAACGCCTAATTGCTCAGGTGTTGCGGTGAGCAGTAATACCCCAGCAGTTTGTTCAGCGAGTTCTTCAACCAGATCATAACGATCATTACCGCCTTCTTCTTCACTCCACATCAAATGATGGGCTTCATCGACCACCAATAGATCAAAACCTGCTTCCATGGCTTGTTCACGTAAATCATCGTGGTCAACCATCAAATCGACGCTGGCAATAATGCATTGCTCAGTCAGGAATGGATTCAGGTCAGGATCATGTTCTTTGATCGAAGCGGTACGGGTTAAGTCGAACAGGGAGAATTGCAAATTGAAACGGCGACGCATTTCAATCATCCACTGATATTGCAATGAATCAGGGACTAAAATCAGGATACGTTCTGAACGCCCTGTTTTTAGTTGTTGGTGAATGATCAAACCTGCTTCAATGGTTTTACCCAAGCCAACTTCATCGGCCAATAAAACACGTGGCGCAAAACGCTTACCCACTTCATGCGCGATATAAAGCTGATGTGGAATCAAGCCTACACGCGCACCGAGAAAACCACGTAAAGGACTGGTGTGCATTTGTGCTTGCAACAGCATCGCTTCAATACGAAGGTCATACCACTCTTTATAATCAACTTGGCTGGCTAACAGACGCTCTAAAGGTTTCGACAGCTGAATCTGCGCACCGATACGGGTTTCGTTCAGTGACTTACGTTCTTGTTCGCCATTTTCAAGGCTACGAACCACATCGTAACGCAGTACGCCATGACGATCTTCAATCGACTCAACAGTCCACTTGATGCCTTCTTGGTCTTGGACTTCATCATTAACGTTAAAGATGATGCGAGATAAAGGCGCATTGTTACGTGCATAGACACGAGTTTCATCACTTTTAGGGAATAAAATGCTGATAGAACGTTCATCTACATCAATAAGAACCCCTAAACCGAGTTCAGTTTCAGTATCTGATAACCAACGTTGACCAATAGCAAACTGCTGCAATTTTTCCACCTTTATCTCAAGTTAGCCTACATATTTTATGCCCTGACCCAAATAAAAGTTAAGGCATTTTATGTAGTTTTCAACGATGTATTTTGACACAAAGCGTAATCAAATAGCGTGCATCACATCGTGTTTCATAAAAAAGTTTTTAGACTAAAACGGTACTGCACAATCAAAGCTGAGTTGTGCACCTGTCTTAGGATGAGTGAAGCTTAACTGCGTGGCATGTAAGCACAAACGCGGATAAAGCTGTTGTTGTTCGGGTGTGGCATATAAGGTATCACCCAGAATCGGATGACCTAAATATTGCATATGCACACGAAGCTGATGTGAACGCCCTGTAATCGGAATAAGTTTAACTCGAGTTACAGCTTGCCCTTGAATTTCTAAATGTTCGATGGCTTGCCATTCGGTTAATGCCGGCTTGTGATAGGAAGCATCAACAATATGCAATGGCGGGCGGCTTGGATCATAAATCACAGGAATATCGACTGTGCCCTGACCTTCTAAATGGCCAGCAACCAAAGCTTGATAAATTTTTGAGGTTTGACGATCTTGAAATTGGCGCGAAATATTGCTCTGTCCGAATTTGGATAAACCAAACACCAAGATGCCAGAAGTATCGCGATCTAAACGATGAATCAGTAAAGTTTTTGGTTCTAATTCTAATAAACGATTGATTAAACAATCTTGTAAATCAGGTGTTTTCCCCGGCACAGTGAGTAAGCCTGCAGGTTTATGGATGACCATAAAATCTTCATCACGATGAATCAAATGTTCACTTAGAAAATCATTCAAGGTAGCCTTCCAACGACTGGATGAAAACAAGCGGGCAATCATAAAAAGCTTAGCGCTGAATTACAATGCATGACACGTATTTTTACTATTTTTTTTCGTGTTTCTCTCGATATTTCATCCAGAATCGGATTTAAAAGATGTTTTAGGCTTGTTGCTCTAGAAAATGTTGAATTGCATGTTGGGCAATTTCTGCATCTTGAAATGATTGCACGCCTGAAACCCCAACAGCCCCAACAACCTGCCCTTGATAGACAATCGGCTCACCACCTTCTAACATGCCTTTTGCTGCATTGATCGTTAAAAAGCCAATTTTTCCATCACGGATCATATCTTCTGATGCCTTGGTGGCTCTTCGGCTGACTGCGGCAGAATGTGCTTTTTCTTGGCAAATCTGTGTCGATAATACCGATGCACCATCCATACGCTTCATTATCAACAGCGTTCCACCATCATCGACAACTGCCACGCTGACATTAAAGCTGTGTGCAGTTGCATACTGCAAGGCTGCATCAACCAAAATTTCCACATCTGCGGCAGTTAAATAATGTTTAGTTTTCATCTTTTTTACTCCATTCCTATGAGTTTCTTATCAAAAGTTTGTCTAGCATACAATCTCTAGCAACGCCATACACAGCTAGCATCAGCCACAACGTTCGCCCTTGAGAACAACCGAAGACAAACGCAAAGATAGTGGATTATTCAATCATATTTAACCTGATAATACAGTAAAGATTATTTATCTTTACTGCTATTCAGAGCTTAGATAGAGCCTACAAATACATGAGAACGTAGTGAGCGTTCATGACGATCCACCCTTATTGTTTAATCAGTTAAGGGCGACCTGTTTTGAGAACTACCGAAACCATCGCCATAAAAAAAGCCCGAATAAATCGGGCTTTTTTGTGCATCACAGCGTTATTTCATTTCAGCAAAGGTTTCTTTTGCTGCCTGAATGGTCTCTGCAATATCTTGATCAGAATGCATCGATGAAATAAATCCTGCTTCAAATGCCGATGGTGCAAGATAAACACCACGCTTTAGCATGCCGTGGAAGAATTTCTTAAATGCTTCAACATCACAGGCCAACATTGAATCAAAACTGGTGATGTCTTCTTGATCGGTAAAGTACAAACCAAACATACCGCCAACTTGCTGGGTTTTAAATGGAATACCCGCTTCGTCTGCCGCAGCCTGTAAACCTGCAAGCAATTTGGCTAACTGTGCTGCAAGCTTGTCATAAAATTCAGGCTCACGAAGATGCTTGAACATCGCAATACCAGCACGCATTGCCAATGGATTCCCGGACAATGTACCTGCTTGATAAACACCGCCTAAAGGCGCGATGCATTCCATGATTTCACGTTTACCGCCAAAAGCACCAACAGGTAAGCCAGCACCAATGATTTTACCCAAAGTGGTCAAGTCAGGTTTAACGTTATAGACCGATTGTGCGCCACCTAAAGCAACACGGAAACCTGTCATCACTTCATCAATGATAAATACTGATTTGTATTCATCACAGACATCACGAATCGCTTGCAAGAAACCATCAATTGGCGTTACCAGATTCATATTGCCTGCAACAGGCTCAATGATGACACCCGCAATCTCATGACCAAATTTGCTAAAGCATTCTTTCAGCGCTTCAATATTGTTATACGGTAGCGTTAAGGTATGTTTGGCAAAATCTGCTGGTACACCTTTTGAGGTTGGCTCGCCCTCACCTAAAGTCAGCAAACCAGAACCCGCTTTGACCAAGAGTGAATCTGAATGACCGTGGTAACAGCCTTCAAATTTTACAATCTTGTCACGGCCTGTATATCCACGTGCCAAACGAATCGCAGTCATGGTCGCTTCTGTGCCTGAGCTGGTCATACGGACCAATTCAATGGATGGCATAATTTCGCAAATCGTATCTGCCAGTGTAGTTTCGTGCACGGTTGGTGCACCAAAACTTAGGCCATCTTCTGCTGCGGTTTGTACCGCTTGAATAATATCTGGATGCGCATGACCTAAAATCATTGGTCCCCATGAGCCGACATAGTCCACGTAACGCTTACCATCGACATCCCACAAATACGCACCTTTGGCCTTTTCAATAAAGACAGGCGTACCACCAACACCGTTAAATGCACGTACCGGTGAATTTACGCCACCTGGAATATGTTTACTTGCTTGTTTAAATAGCTGTTCTTGCTTTGGAGATAAACTCATAAAAGACTCAACCTAGAATCGAGGACGAGGAACGTTGTGGTTCCGAGAAACAATAAAAGTTCCGCAAAGCGGATGCATCTAATTAGTCAAATAACGTTGCCCATGCATGTACACGAGCAGGAATTTCGGCTGTTGATCGCCCTAATATATCACTAATTACCGCGCAAAGGCTTGCCCCAGCCTCAATCACGACTTGAGAATTTTCCACAGTCAGACCACCAATGGCACAAATCGGCACAGCAAATTTTTGTTTCGCCTGTTTAATGACTTCGATACCTACATTGCCCGCTTCAGGTTTGGTTGAGGTCGCATAAACCGCACCAAAGGCCACATAAGTTGCACCGTCAGCAATCGCCTTCTCCGCCAGCTCTAATGAGTTTAAGCAAGTCCGACCAATAATTACACCTTGTGCTAAACGTGTGGCAGCATCACTTATTTCACCATCAGATTGCCCAAGATGTACACCTAGACCAAATTGTTCAGCCAAAGCCAAATCATCATTAATCACAAACGGGACTTGATGCTTTTCACAAAGTGCTTTGATCTGCTCTACTTCACTTGGCTGATCTGCTTTTGCCACTTTCTTACGACGGTATTGCAGAATGGCAATCTGCCCTGTCGCTAATGCAACGTCTAATTTTTCTAATAATAGTTGGATTGGATCGTCATTGGTAATGAGATAAAGACCGCGCATGAACGTTTCACTATTCACTATAATTACATTAGCTTCAGAGTATATTCTCTTAGTGAAAATTTAAAGATAGGGAGTGTATAAGTTCTTATTAATTAACCTATCTACTCTTTGCCTCACAAATAAATAGCGTATGCCGCCATGAACTTTCAGTTGAGATCACAGGAAGTAATACGACTTTTCTAAATGGCGTATGCCGCCATGAATGACGAAGTTAAAGCCCTTGTTGCAGATCATGATTTCTAAATGGCGTATACCACCATGAACACTACGCCTTTGGACTCCTTCGCACAGCTACGTTTCTACGCCATGAGCCGCTACGTGGCGTGTTTGGATTTACCTTTTTATTTCTAAATGGCGTATACCGCCATGAACATCATCACTGCTCACATTCAAAAAAATAAAATTTTCTAAATGGCGTATGCCGCCATGAACTTGATTCTTATGACCTGACGCACCCACAAGCATTTCTAAATGGCGTATACCGCCATGAACGCTTTCTTCTGGTTTGTATTTAATCGCTTTGATTTCTAAATGGCGTATACCGCCATGAACGTGATACTACGTTCTCGATCACTGAGCAGCAATTTCTAAATGGCGTATACCGCCATGAACATGTGACCGTTTCTTATGGTTTTCTTTTCGCTTTTCTAAATGGCGTATACCGCCATGAACCATAGCTACCTCGTTACCATCCCGCACATCACTTTCTAAATGGCGTATACCGCCATGAACTTAAAAATAGAATCGTGATCTGTAAGTTTCATTTTCTAAATGGCGTATACCGCCATGAACTTTGATAGTTTTCGGGCAATTGCGCTTCATAATTTCTAAATGGCGTATACCGCCATGAACGTTTTATTCATAACCACGTATTAAGCCTTGTATTTCTAAATGGCGTATACCGCCATGAACCAATTGGCATCGTCTGCTTTTTGTTATCAATCTTTCTAAATGGCGTATACCGCCATGAACTCAAAAGGGTTAAAAATAACGTCCCCTTTTCTTTTCTAAATGGCGTATGCCGCCATGAACTCAGTATTAATTTACGGCCATATTTAAGAAATTTTCTAAATGGCGTATGCCGCCATGAACTTGCTCTTACGCCTTCGGGTGTGGATGTTGGGTTTCTAAATGGCGTATGCCGCCATGAACTCAGATTCAAAGGTGGACATAAAAATATCACTTTTCTAAATGGCGTATGCCGCCATGAACAATGGGTCTTGAGACTCTTGGCGACCATTTATTTTCTAAATGGCGTATGCCGCCATGAACACACAATCAATTCACCAGCTACGACGCCACTATTTCTAAATGGCGTATGCCGCCATGAACTACAGCCGGCACGCGTCTAGAATTTGGGTTGCTTTCTAAATGGCGTATGCCGCCATGAACACGGCAAGCAAATCTGTGTTAAGTCTGGCTCTTTTCTAAATGGCGTATGCCGCCATGAACAAGAAGCGACACGGGCAACCAGTGAAGGCGTATTTCTAAATGGCGTATGCCGCCATGAACTGCCCGTGATATCCGTGTAAACCTTACGCTCATTTCTAAATGGCGTATGCCGCCATGAACAAAGCACTGTTCACGTTCAGAGATCTGATCAATTTCTAAATGGCGTATGCCGCCATGAACTTTTAGGTGTTACTGATGAATGGCTGCTTACTTTTCTAAATGGCGTATGCCGCCATGAACGGCTGATATGCACAGTTGTATCAAGCCTTGCATTTCTAAATGGCGTATGCCGCCATGAACGTTTTGCACTTGAAATACACCTTTAAATCAGATTTCTAAATGGCGTATGCCGCCATGAACTTTTTGCGCCAAGTTCACTGGTTCTGGAGAGATTTCTAAATGGCGTATGCCGCCATGAACGCAGGTGCAGGTCGTGTGGCTACTGGAACAAATTTCTGAATGGCGTATGCCGCCATGAACGAAGAATCAACAGCTGCGGCAAGTGAGTCATTTTTCTAAATGGCGTATGCCGCCATGAACTGTTTGCGATTCATACACAGCATTTTTTGCTTTTTCTAAATGGCGTATGCCGCCATGAACGACATTCAGGAATTGACCATCAAAATCATCATTTTCTAAATGGCGTATGCCGCCATGAACATTCCGATGAAATGTAATATTTATACAAATACTTTCTAAATGGCGTATGCCGCCATGAACTCTGCCCAGTCTGGGCAAGCTGTTGTCCAGTCTTTCTAAATGGCGTATGCCGCCATGAACAAACCCCAAAAGGTACAACTGAACTTGTACCTTTTCTAAATGGCGTATGCCGCCATGAACGGAGTTATCAGCAACCTCTTTTGTTGGTGCAATTTCTAAATGGCGTATGCCGCCATGAACACTCTATGGCCGTCAAAGTAATGCATTGGATTTTTCTAAATGGCGTATGCCGCCATGAACAATCCGGATCTGCTCTTATTGCGTCTCGAATATTTCTAAATGGCGTATGCCGCCATGAACCGATAATTTCCGTGCTATGGGTATTTGCTAATTTTCTAAATGGCGTATGCCGCCATGAACGGTTTTTGCCCCTGGTTCCAGGTCTCACACCATTTCTAAATGGCGTATGCCGCCATGAACATGCATCTGCTGCATTACTTTGGTATGTCCTCTTTCTAAATGGCGTATGCCGCCATGAACTGTTGATGCTTATTTTGACTATTTTTTTTGTTTTTCTAAATGGCGTATGCCGCCATGAACTTAATTGAACAGCCCGATCAAAAACAATCTTGTTTCTAAATGGCGTATGCCGCCATGAACTAGTCATACATCTGTTCGATTCAGTTTAAATTTTTCTAAATGGCGTATGCCGCCATGAACTGCAAGAATCAAGTTTATTGATTTCTATGATTTTTCTAAATGGCGTATGCCGCCATGAACATACACAGAGCTGTCATAACGTTTATTACTTATTTCTAAATGGCGTATGCCGCCATGAACTTAAAATCCTGTACCATTTCTGCGTGATCTAATTTCTAAATGGCGTATGCCGCCATGAACTACCAGTAAAGTGAGTTGGTACTGATTCATAATTTCTAAATGGCGTATGCCGCCATGAACACATATCTAATTCGTTTACCGCATCAATCAATTTTCTAAATGGCGTATGCCGCCATGAACAAGATGGTCTCGATGGCAAAGACGGCTTAGATTTTCTAAATGGCGTATGCCGCCATGAACCATTATTAGAGCAGCCTGTTTTAACATCAGGTTTTCTAAATGGCGTATGCCGCCATGAACATAATGCAACTTACTGTGAACGCCCAGCTGGTTTTCTAAATGGCGTATGCCGCCATGAACTCATTGCTGTATTTATTTTAGGGCTTCTGACTTTTCTAAATGGCGTATGCCGCCATGAACACTACGCCTTGCGACCCTTCCGCACGGCTACATTTCTAAATGGCGTATGCCGCCATGAACCATCGAAACGAGTGAAAGACCAGCGCCAACAATTTCTAAATGGCGTATGCCGCCATGAACGCTTGGACCCATCGGCAAGAGCGCGTTTAACATTTCTAAATGGCGTATGCCGCCATGAACTTTTCATTTACAACTGCCTTCGCCCACTTGTTTTTCTAAATGGCGTATGCCGCCATGAACCAATTCAGGAAGAACGAACAGCACGTGCAGCATTTCTAAATGGCGTATGCCGCCATGAACGTATTGGCAGTGTTCTTTGCTTCATCTGCTTTTTTCTAAATGGCGTATGCCGCCATGAACTTGAACTTGTGACATGTTGAAGCTCCTAGTTATTTCTAAATGGCGTATGCCGCCATGAACACAGCGTGGTTGATGGCTCCGCTTGCTGCAAATTTCTAAATGGCGTATGCCGCCATGAACCGAGATTGATTTTAACCAGCAATTGCCTGAGTTTTCTAAATGGCGTATGCCGCCATGAACCTTTAATTAGGGTGTTCTTATGTTTGCCATAATTTCTAAATGGCGTATGCCGCCATGAACTATAAAATTATAGTAAAAATATAAGTTACAACAAGTAGTTAATATAGATTTAGGCATTTTACCCAATCAAAAAACCACTTACTGTAACTCATTGATTTTATTGAGCTGTTAAAGAGTCAAAAAATATTGGGTTAAAACTCTGGTACAGTTGAGAAACGACTTAACCCATAAGTTCCAAATGTTCCATCTTTTGCCTCATCAGCAACAGATTTACCAATATATAGGCGATATGGTCGATCTATATTTTCTTCTCGCCTAGCACTAAGACTTTTTAAACTTACATACGGCTCAACTACAGGCTGATCAATATATTGCTTAAAGTGCTGTCTAGCTTGATCCAAAGAAATATTGTGGCGTTGGGCCTGATGAGCAATACGCTCTTCTAAATTCATTTTTGGATTAACTCGAAAATAATGAGCGTAACCCGTGATTTTAGCTTGAGGTACTTCACGTGGTTGAGTGAAATGGACATAGTCCACAAACCATTCCAACCACTTCCCCATATTAAGTTGCTGTAGTTCGGCTTCTGTATTGGCAAAAATACGAATTTTCTTACCCAAAAACCCAATATTCTTCTGCTGGTTAATACGATATTGAGGAAAAGAGACACCCAAGCGGCTCTTATCTTGCTCATCGCTATGCTCTGCAAAAGCAATATGAAGTTGGGTATACACTTTTGACCAAATAAAATAAGGTGAAATTTCATCCTGATCAATTAAAGTGATTTCTTGATAATATTGCATTATTAATCCTTCGCACTTTGACCGAACACCCCACCACGTACTAAAACAGCCATAACATAATGTTCTTGTTCCAGATTTTCTAATGGCTCACCTAAAGCATATTTATCAAATAGAGTAAAAAAGTCTTTTTTCTCTTTAGGAGTACGATAAGCTTTTCCAAGATTTGTGACCGCACCATAAGGTTCAATCGCGATTGCGGTTTTTTTGTCGTCAAACTCAGTATACCAAGTATCGATTGTACGTAGCGCATTACCAATTTTTTGAGAGTGCATTGCAGCAACATCATTGACTTGATAAAGGATTTTACTCTTATCACCCTTACCTTTATCCAAAACCAATTCTTCGCTTGGATAAACTTCTTGCGCTTTACCCACCAAGGCATAAGCCTCAACTTTAATCAATAAATATGATGTTTCACCTTTTAGAGCCTGAGCGATTTGATCAGCTAATTTTTTTAATTTTTCATCAACATGATCAAAATCATGCAATGGATATTCCAAAGCATTAAATGTTATAGCGGGTTGATCATTTATTGTTACCACAACCTCTACTTTTTCTGCACCGACACGGTTACGCCATAAAAAACGAGCATTAGCAATATTGAGCGCATAACGTTTCGCAAGCTCTGTAAAGCCATATTTGTTAATATAACTTTTGGCCACAGCTTGATAAGAGTTTAAAAAAATTTCATTATTACAAGCAGATGGATTTTCAACACCACCTAATACTTTCAAAGTAAACCCAACTTTTAAAGTATCTTGATGCTCACCTAAGGCACAGGCATCTACTGTTTGTGGATTGGCATTAGTAATATCCATATCCAATTTAAGCATATCTTTATCAGTTTTATTTTTCAGACGATGTGATACTGTTCCTCGGACTGATTTAGGAATGAGTTTTAAAGCTGTTTGTTCATTGCGATTATCCCAAGTCGTTCCATAAAAATATCCATCAGATGGAACAAGTTTCTTTTCAAATGCGAGTACACTTGCGACTGCTTTTTCATTTTTAGCCATGAGTCTTTCCTTTTTCAATATCAAATTAATTTGTTGTAGCGTTTTGGCAGAGATATAAATTCTTTTCTGAATCAAAATGGTATTGCCATAACATTTGATCAAGATGTTCTATGCGATACGGCATCAAAAACTCACCCAAAGTTAAAACACTTTCGGCAAACCGATGTGGTGTATTGGCATCCCTTTGATTTTTTGCGAATCCCAACTCAGAAATTCCTTGAAAGCCAACAGCGACAGGTACAAGCCAACCTTGAGCTTTACGCTTTGAAGTCCATGTCACTTTGTTATCATCATCTACATTAGAACTATGCGTTACGTGTAAATATTCTAAAACCGCATCTAAAGCATCTTTACCTTGATTCATACTGTCTATTACGAGATCACGGCGCTCGATCAGTACATGCCCAAGCATGAGTTTATTGAGGATTGGTTTTAATTCCTTGTCATGATCTTCATCATCATCAAAATCCAGTATTTGGCAATTCTTCACCGTAAGAACATCTCCACTAGCAAATTTCATACTACAAATTAGCTCAGAAGCAAGTTCTAACAATTGCTCTCTTTTTTTGTTATTCAGACCTTCAATTTCAACTAAAAGTGAAACTTCCAAATGGCAACGGGCTTCCTCAATAAAAGCGGGGCGACTTCCATCCTTATCCAATGGATTTGCTGTACCTATAATTGAATGGACAAAATCGCCCCGTCCTTTATAGGTTTGCAAATTAAACTCATGACAACTTACCGCAACTTTAGTTAAAGCCACATCACATGCCTTAGCTTGTAATTTACGTTGCAAAGCGTGGACTGCGCCAAGCCAAGCTGTCATTGCTGGAAATCCAATAGTATATGGGCTACTCATGGCATTAGCATTGTGAAGTTTTAAATGAGAAATCAATAAAAAGTGACGCATTAGAAAAACTCCTTTGCTTGTTGTAATGAGTTTTCTACACGCTGTTTAACCTCAGCCAACTCTACTGTTCCCAGCATATAAGCATCACTAATTACTTTTTCATAACTTCGTAATATCCAACGCGCTATTTCTCGACTTAATTCGTCACGCCAGTCACCATTTTCTGCTCGCTCGACTTGATAAGCTTTATCTAGCCAAATTCGCTGTATTTTCGGTAAATTTGCGTAATAATCTTGATTTGTCCACCCTTCAATTGCATATTGTCTAGTCTTTAATGCCTGTAGTAACACTTGATCAATCACAAATTGAATAATATTTTTTACCGCATTTCTAATATCAGTATTATTTAGATCAAGCTGAATAAATTTATGTAGCTGAATAAAGCTATCATGATAATTTTTTAGATATAAACACTGCATAAAGAAATCAGTTTTAGGCAATCGAATCGTTCTTTTTTCTAATACTGGTGGGCGACTCGACAGTAAATAAGCTCGTCCTGCATTTTGGCTATTTAAAACACTAACATTCTGTGGTTGAGTTCCACCATACGCTGTTATTGTTAAATCAAATATATCCGTATAACCTATTTCGTCATGTTCATTTTTCTGACGCAATTCTTTAGATTTTTTGGTTTCTTCCGAAAAACGCATAGCATCAATTGCTTGTTTGAGTCGAGTAATTAAACCAGATGGCGTTAAAATGGATAATAAATGATATTCAGATTGATTAATTGGAAAATAGACCTGTTTTACTAGATGGTCTGTTTTTACTGAATGATCTGCGGCTTTAATTTTTAAAAATTCTGAACTCAATGCTTCAAAATTTAAATCTGCATGCGTAATTAAAGCCCGCAACTCTTGGTTGTCTTGTTCGAAGCCATCCAAAACCGTCATTTTTTCAGTAAGTGGTAAAGACAAAAACTTAAATACGTCCATTGCGGCAGCATTACCAAATACATCCAATGAGTATTCCACATTACCACTACGTAAGTAGCCATCATTGCAATGTTTCGCCTTAGCAATAAGGCTTGAAGTCTTGGCACTTGGATGACTAAACTTACTTGGGTGACTCACCATTGCAAGCTGGGTTACGCGCTTTGCTGCATCAGGTAACCATTCATTTAAACTAAATTTATCATTTGCCTGATGTTGCAAAGTTGAAGTTTCAACATCACTTTCTGCTCTTTTTAAACGATCTTTTAGCCAAAGTTCTTTACGTTCATTTAAAAATGCATGAATACTTTCTGCCATATCCTTTCCATCTTATTATTTATTTGAAACCACCAAGCCAAACTGTTCTGAATACATCAATCGTTTATTCTCATCGTACTCTAGCAACATAATCTCACCATAACGTTCCGATAGTCTTTCAATCTTTGCTTCAATATCTTCGTCATTCTCACTTAAATGATCAAGTGTCAAGCGACACAAAATGTCGTAATAATTCCTATTCAACCATAATCTTTTTTGTTCCAAATTATTTAGTTGCAAATAATAAATATTATAAAAACCGCTCCGATCAATATAATGACCAAAATCATTTTTTTCACAGAGTAGCAGTTTATGATCTCTCCAAACAACAAAAATCTGAATATTCGGAGAGCTTTGCCTAAATTGTATAAATTTTTGAGGTAAAGCTGTTAAAAACCATTTTTGGGTTAACCATGAATTTAATGGTTTTGCTCCAACTTTATTGTATGAGGTTAATATATCAGCCATTACTGCATGCTCAAGATCTGCTAGTCTTTTTCTTGCTTGTAATGGTCGATTCGTTTTTATTCTTGGTATGGCATTAATATTAAAACTCACATCTGAAATATCAAGTAACTCTTTTAAATCTTTAGTGTGTAATTGAAATTTATCATTATTAAGTTCAAAACCAGGCTTTTCAAAAGCAACCTTAGCTTTTCTTAATCCTTTTAAATTATATTGCATTAAAGCAATATTTGGCTTTTCGATATTCTGCGCCAATTTTCTGTGACGTAACACTCGCCCTGCTAATTGAATAATCGAACGATAAGATGATGGCTCTACAATTGCCCAATCAAAATCATGGTCTCGCCCAACCTCCTCCACAGGGGTTGCAACCAAAATAAAAATCACATGTTCATCTTCAATTGAATCTAGATGCTGACGAATCACATCATTTGAGAATGCCGTCGCTTGTTCGCCCTCTTTCTCTTTACGCTTTAAAACCTGATCTAAGTGTCGCTCCTGCTCACTACGTAACAACAAAACTTGACGACTATGATAGGCCATAACACGAGGCGCTATGCCCTGCGACCATTCTGCATTGAGTAAGTATTGAGTTAAAGCAACACAGGGGGGAATATTGGCAACACGTACCACACCAAAAGAGACTTTTTTACCTGTCTTAAGATCGATACTGTGATGACTCAAATGTAATCGTTCAGCATTCTGCTGAATCCGTTCAAAATACTGAGACTGCAAACTGTGATCTAAACGTTGGACTTCTTTTTCAACTACAAGATCAGCACAATCTACAATATAGGCTTTATGTTTAACAACTTGCTGAACTAATGCTGCTGTCCGAAGATCTACAAATTGATCATGTGTATTTTGATATTGTTGTATAAGCTCTTTTGGTGTATTCGAATCAGTGGTTTGAATTTTTGTTTTGAACTCATCAACCCACATCGAAACGATATTTTTATTTTTTAGCTTTTTAAAGGCAGAGTACAAAGCCCAGCCTTGCTGATAGGCATTAAAAAACCCCTCAGCCAATGCTGGAGGTATGGTTGCTGACGATATCATCACTTTTCGACCCAACATGCCTGCAAGATGCACCAGTCGGGCAATAGCAACTAAGTCTTGAGCATTAAAATCATCCACTTCATCAATGACCAAGTCTGAGGACGAAAGTCTTAAGCTCGGTAAAATATATTTGCCACCACGCTTGGTTTCAGTCGCTGCCATAATATGATCAATAGTACAGGTTAAAACAGGTTTATACAGAAATGCTTTATTACGTTGTTCTTGATTTTTAGGGAATAAAGCATTCATAAAATCGGCTTGAGGCATTGTGTCGTAATCCAGTTCATTCTCTAATAACGCCTCTAACGACTCTGAACCGATTTCCTCAATATTTAATTCGTCCTGTTGACCATTTCTAGCATGTTGATAATGCAACTCCTGCACAGCTTTTGAACCAATTAAAACGGCTAGTTCATCATTACTTAAACCAATATCATGACGGTATGAATCCCCTGTTTGTAAAGTTAATGTTCTCAAACCTAGTGCTAAAATATAACGTAATGATTGTCCGTCCTTAGATAAGGCTTGCATAATTTTCGCATTGGCAATGGTTTTTCCTTTCCCGGTACTTGCCATATTGACAACAAACCAACCCTGTTTCTCAGCCCCTTCATTTTTTTGAATGAATTGCTGAATCCCTTTAGCAGCCTGATCCTGCCATTCAAAACCTGATGGACTTTTCTTCTTTAATTTTTGAATATCGTATGCAGATTCCATATCATCTGCTAAACGGCTTAAAGACTGAGCCACACGCATAGCATTGTCACTAACTCGAACTAAATGCTCATCTAAATACTGTTTCGCTTGTTTCGTTTTTGGATCAGTATTTGCAACAAGTGATAAATTCGTTTTCCATGCTTTATCTGCTTCGCACGATGAATAATAATGATCACCCAACATTAGACATAAGCGTGCATGATGTAAAATGACTCGCCAACTCCCATCAACAAAAATCTGTTCTGATGCTTGAGCTTCCTGTAATAAACGTAAAGACCATTTTTTAATTTCTTTTGTCCATTCAACAGATTGGCTTAGCAAACCTTGCTCAAACTGAAAACACAATTTAAGTCGTTGTTGGTAATCCTTTTCCTCAAATTTATTTTGATAGCCCCAGTTTGCTTCGATACATTCAAATAATTCTGCAATACTATTTGCAGGTTCAGCAGCATATCTTTTTGAATCTTTATCTTCTTTTAAATTAGGTAAGCGATGGTGTGAAATGATCAGCCACGCGACTAATTGAGCAAATGGTGGAAGCTGAGCTAAAACTTTGGATTGATCTGATTTTTTTACAATCGTTTGCTTAAGAAGTGCCTCATCCCAACTTTGATTAATAAATAAATTTAACCATGCTTCATCAGATTCAATATTGCCTGATGATTGCACCAAAGCATTTAATAATAGGCATGAAATCCATTCATGACGTAAAGGATCACCTTTAAATTGGTTATTTTTATCGAGTAGTTTTTGCTGGAATAATACTGTTGCTTTACCCCAATCATGAAGTAAAGCAGAAACTGCAACTAATGCCTTAATTAAAGGTAAATAATGCCAGTCATTTTCCCATTTATTTTGAGCCAAACTTTTCTTTGTGGTATTCACAGGTACAATCCCCTGTTCATTAAACTTATTACGATTTCCTACAACCCACATCAATTCACTTCTACGGCGTCCACGTATCCAATGACATGAAACCGCTGTACTTTTCGTCGCAGTTTTTCTAAGTAATTTTTTGACCGCCAACAATCCATCTTCAGTGATCACCGTTTGCCATGTGTTATCACCAATCCGATCTGCAAAAGCATCGAGCACACGACGAGTTCGAGCAATCGCTTTCTTTTCACACTGAGATATAAAAGTGACTATCATCATTCGCTCTCCTGACTTGGAAAGCTTTTACACGCTTGCAACTTCACCTGCTCAAACATCCAATCCAGACAGCGATATTCTGTGAATTTTTGCAACAGTTGCTGACGGAACGCTTGTTCAGACAGCCCATCTTTGGCACAAATAAACGCCCACGGTAAAACTACCGCATCCTTGATTAAATCAGCCACATCAAAGACCAATGCACCGCGTCGGGTTTTACCATGCATAACTGCAAATGAATGACTAATACCTAAGACCCAAAGCGTTGTCGCACTGAGACCATAAGCCAAATAATTGCCATGATTCAAAAAATCATTGGCTAAATCCCCTTGCTCTGGATTACGTTCAAAACTCAACTTACAACGAGTTGCTGCAATTTTATAAAGTTGCTTGGTCATCTGCGCTTCGGCGAGGAGTAAATCACCCACTTTGGCCATATTAGGAATTTTCTTTTCATAACCAGCTAAAGCTTGCTGAATATCTAAATCATCCAGATAAAAACCTTCATCCTTTAAATCTTTGTCTCTAGCCCAAATTTTGCGGATAAATTCGATACGAGCAAATTGAAATTGCTTTGCAACATCTAAACGTTTGGCATCATCAAACCAGAAGCTCATCCAGCCCTGCATATATTCAGTTGGGCGATATTCACTTTGTGGCATTAACCATTCCACCTCACTGCCCGCAAATAATGGCGTGCCACCACCACCACAAAAACCCACCAACACACCTGCGCTACACAACATTCGCATCGCAGCCTGTGTAATGGAGGTTCCTGTGCCCAGCAAAATCACCGTGGTATTAGCAATGGGAATATTCCAATATTGGTTTTCGTTTTTTGCTTCGGTGAGATATAACACTCGCCCATCTTTTTGCATCACTCGGCAATGCTCTAAATAATAAAGATTGGCGCGTTTAGAATGTAAGATTGCTTTTAAATCAGATGGGTTCAGTTGTTCCATTCTTGTATTTTCCCTCATTTTTTTATGATCTTACTGAAACAGCGAACAATAAAAAAGCTGCCGAAGCAGCTTTGCGACACCTAATGTCGCTTTATAATTTTTAAATATACGTTGACTTAAGAATCAATTTTATCAAACTGACGATCAATCAGACTTAAACGACCACGTGCAACATCTGACAACATGCGCCAATCTGAAATAAAGCTATATAGCGGTTGTTTAAAGCTGGCAGGCTTATTATGTTCAAAGAAAAAATGCCCAACCCAAGCACAGGCATAGCCTGATACCAAGCCATACACAGCATATTTTGCCTGACGTTTACGAATGGCTTTACTAAAGAAATATAAACCAATAGAGCTGCCTGCGACATGCAAACGACGGCTGGCAATACTGCGATGTTCTGTTAAATAAAAGTGATAAAATTCATCATAGTTTTTAATCGGTAATGAAAATTCCACGGGCTTGGTAATATTCGCTGGTGCATTCATTTTAAGATCATCCTAATCGTGCAAGACTCTCCACACGTTAATGCATTTTCTGTACAAAATAAAGTCATTGCGTGCCATCCTTTTCCTGCTTAAAACAACTTTACAATGATTTTTGAGATCAACAAGTTATACTATTTTTTATATTTATCATTCTCGGTGGTCAGGAGTCATAACATCATGGAAATAGAGCTAAAATTTCAACTGCCTGAATCTAAGAAAAAAAGTGTATTACAGCTGTTAAGCAAACAAAAAGCACAAAAAATTCAGCTACAAGCAAAATACTATGATACGGCCGACCGTTTACTGGCAAAAAATTATGTGGCCATTCGTCTGCGTCAGGAAGGTGAACATTGGGTACAAACCTTTAAAGCAGCCAGCAAAAATCATTTGCAACGCATCGAAGAAGATATCTATTTAGGCAAATGTACAAAAGAACCCGAACTGGATTTATCTCTATATAAACATAATCAAACAGTCCAAACTGTACTGCGTGATGTCCTAGGCGATTCACCTGCTGAGTTATTGCTACAGTTTCAAACTGACGTCCAACGCACATTTCATGTCTTCGAGTTTGCAGGTTCACAGATTGAAGTTTGCTTGGATGATGGCGAAATCCGTACGCCAACTGATCAAGCTAAAATCTGTGAAGTTGAATTTGAATTAAAACAAGGATCAGCACAGTCTCTGATTGATTTTGCCAAAACTTGGGTCGACAAATACCAACTCTGGCTCGATGTGAGAAGTAAGGCTGAACGTGGTAATTTATTGGCTATGGGCAAAATGGTATCCCCTGCCAGCAAAGCGAAATCACTAAGCTTAGAGAAAAATGTCAGTGCTGAACAAGCAATCAAACTGATTATCGAAAATACCCTCAATCATATCTTACCGAATGCAGCAGCAATTGCCGATGGTGTAGCCGAAGCCGATCATATTCACCAAGCTCGTGTTGGTTTACGTCGTTTACGTTCTGCTTTAAAACATTTTTCGAACTGGTCTGCGCAAATTGATCCTACTTGGGAAAGTCTGTTAGCAGATATTTTTAGAGCTTTGGGACAATCACGTGATAATGATGCAATTCAAGATTCCGTTATTCCTTTAATTAAAGAAGTCTGTGATTTTGATTTTCCATTCCCTGATAATCTTGACAGTAGTGTTTCTCAGTTATTAAGCCACACTCAAACCACACAGCTATTTTTGGCATTACTCAGCTTCACTTATAGTGAGGATGAGTCTAAATCTAAACTTTCCAAACAGGCGGCGAAAAGCTTAAGTAGGCTATATCAAAAAATTCTCAAAGATGCAGCCCAATTTTCTAAGTTAGAAGTCGAGCAACAACACCGTACCCGTAAACGCGTCAAACAATTGCGTTATTGCATCGACTTTATTTCAGCGCTGTATCCAGAAAAGCAGGTTCAACAATTCTTAAATAAGTTACAGCCAATTCAGGAATATTTAGGCTTTTATAATGACCTGTTTGTTGCTGAGAAAATCTTTGAGCAACAGGCTGTGAAGCATCCGCAGTTTTTATTTGCTTTAGGTTGGGTCAAGGCACAACAACCACATGTGGCAAAAAAAGCAGATAAAAAGCTACAGGGTTTATCTGCTAAAGATATTTTTTGGGATGAGGATTGATTACTGCGCAAGGGAAAATCACTTCACTCTATTATCGTGCTGGCGGCATTGATGCCGCCACAAATAATTTAAGTCCTACAAAAAGCGGATACTCGGAAACGTCATCAGCAACCTGCGTGATATAAGCAACGTAATGTTTCTGCGATACATTTTAATAAATCCAAGAAATAGACAGGTTTTGCTGATGACAATGGTTTTGCCTACTTTGTCCGAAAACAAAGTAGGAAATCGCCTACGCGAAAACCTCCAAACTTTATATAGCTCTTGTGGCTGTGCTGTTATTTTTTAATGAAAACTAGAGTGTTAAACTATTTATTCCACTTAAATCATTTACCGATACTTCCCAAAAATCTTCCACGTTCCATTATCTGCAATCGGATCGCTATAACGATCATTACGCTGCTTACGCGGCTTATCCCGTGCATCCACCAATTTAAAATGTGGTTCTACACTCAAAATCACCCCATTCATATAAAACCGCGTTCGGGTATAGTCACTTTGACCATGCTGAAAGACATAGGTGCGCAAATCAATAAATTCACGATGCGCCACCAAAGCAGCACTATCATCACTGCCCAACCATTCCTGCATTGCAAAAATCTGATCCGTCTCAAAGTGTCCACATTTTTCTAGTAATGCTGCCACACCACGGAAAGTTTTCGACTCTTTAGCACGAGTTTTATTAATCCGAATCCGATCGACATGAAAGAAAAACAGCGGCAGATTTAAATGACTGGGTAAATGAATCGCATCTACCACGTCATCTTCCATAAAAGGCTGACATAACTGTTGTGCCCGTTCAATCAAGGGTTGCCATTGTCGATAATATTCATCCACATCTTGTTGCAGCCCATAATAAATCGGCAAGCCTTCGACATGCTCTAAATATTGGGGTGGATAAATATGCTGGCGTAATAAGGCAATATCCGTTTTTAAGCTTTGAATCGCGATCGCATCTTGCATAGTGATTATTCTAATTGCTTAGGCTATTTTAGGTTAAGGCAAAGGTTTAGTTTCGACAAGGCTTTGTCTATAATAATGTGTCTTAACTTGTCGCTGGGAAAAACCATGTCTCAAAAAATTAACGCCACTGATGTGACGGAAGAAGAAGCTTTAAATGCAGTCTTTTTTGAGCGTGCAGATGAGTTCATTAAGCTTGCCAATGATTTCTGCCGACCACCTAAAGGTCAGCAAACCAAGCCAGAAGAATTACGGGGTCAGGTCAGCGCAGCCATGTTATTCGCCACTGCCCGTTTTAATACTTGGGTCGCAGCCAATAACTTCAAAGACGGCGAAGAAATGCGTGCTGCCAAAGAACAAGTGATGTCTTATCTGCTGCAACAATTCCAAATGATGCTGGAAGATAACTTTGACGAATACTGCGAACAGTTTGAAAACTACCTACGTTTCCGCAAAAATGAAGATTTTCATGCGCATAAACATGATCACTGATTATCTCCAATAAAAAAAGCCACCTCATCGGTGGCTTTCTTTTTATGATTTACTTCAAGTCTTGTGCTTGACCATATTGGTCAGCCATGACTTCGACAAACTGATCAAGTTTGATGTATTTCTGGATGGCAGCATTGACATCTTCTTTACTCAGTTTTGCAAGCTCTTGATCTCGTTCAGCACGATCCAACAAAGTCTTGTTGCGCTCTAACTGACCTGTCAACATACCATGAATATTGCGCTCATCTTCCAAAGCCGTCACACGTTTCTTCATGATATCTGCTTTGGCTGCTTCCACTTCCTGCTCAGTCACGCCTTTGCTCAGCAACTCATTCAATACCTTGTGTACTGATTGCGAAACTTGCTCTGAACGACCAGAAGTATAATTTGCAGTGATACTCAACGTACCATCATCAATATCTGGGTCGAGGTCTAAGCCACTGCCAAAACCATACACCAGCGCATTTTTCTCACGTAACTCTTGAGCCAAACGTGATGACAATTGTGAGTTACCCAAAATATGACTGAGAATAATCAAAGCAGGCGCATCTTTATGGTACGAACCAACAGGCAATGCCAATACACTTTGATAGCTACCGAACTCACGCTGCTCTGATAAAGCATGCACTTTCTGTGCTTTATATACGGTATATTGACCGGTCACTTTTGTGAATGGTTGTTTTGCCTTCCAAGAACCAAAGGCCTTTTGTAAGGTCTTTTGCATTTTCTTGGCATCAAAATCACCTGTTACCGCAATTTGTGCATGATCGGTCTCAAAGAATTGATCATAGAATTGTTTGACTTGTGGCTGAGTGACTTCACTAATCTGCTTTTTGGCAAGCTCAGGTTCAAAGTGATAACGCATATCCCCTGGTTGATAGATTTCCAAAATTTTAGATAAAGTCATTGATGACACAACCGCAGGTTCTGTATATGGACGATCCAGTACCGACAAACTTTGATTTTTTGCCAAATCAAATTCAGTTTGCGAGAATTTCGGCTGTTTGATGACATCAATAATAAAGTTTAAGAAGTCTTCAAATTTGTCTTTTTTCGCTTGAACAACGATGGTAAAACCATTGCCATTTGAGCTGACCGATGCGCCACCGCTCGCCGCAATCGCCTTATCGGTAATTTCCTGCAAGGTATGCTTCTCAGAACCCCGTAGCATTAAATAGCTGGTTAAATCTAAAGTGACTCCTTTACCAAACAGCGCTTTCTCATCACCAAAATCCAAGCTAATGGTGGCATAAGTTTTATCATCACGTGTAGGCGTTGGGAATAACGCGTAACGAATACCATTCTTTAATTCGCCGCGCTGAATTTTCTGCTCATTTTTTTGCAATTGCTGAGCAGACTGTGCCATAAACTGGCTAACTTCTTGCTTATACACACTGGCATCTTTTAAAGGCTCAGGCTTTTCCGCAGTTTGGTCGAGCGTTTTTGGCTTTTGTTCAGCTTTCAACGTCATCGCTTTTTTCTGATCTTCAGGCGTCGGTAAAATATCACCTGAAATACGATGGGATGACACTAAAAAGTCTTTTAAGGTTTGGTTGGCATCTTTTAATTTTAAATCTTTAACAGCCTGCAAATCTTTAAAGTATTGATCCCATTGACCATGAGATGAAACTGCATAATCGCTTAGACGTGAACCCAAAGCCACCGCATCATTCATAATCGTATCCGCATCATTCTGCGTGATATTTTTAATCCGTTGCAACTCTGCTTCACTAAACTCATGGCTATTTTCTACACCTGCCGTGAGTGCATCATTGACCTTTTTGGCATCATGATTCGGTGCGTAAATTGCACCCATAAACACCAAATTAAAATCTTGATCTAACCATGTGGTCGATTGCACAGCCGTACTAATACCTGTCTCTACCATACTTTTATACAAAGTACCGCTTGGTTGCATGGTATACAGTGCAGGTGCCAAAGCTAACGCAGGCTGCAACTTGGTGTTCTTGCCATTCATATAAATATGGAATTTGGCCAAATCACTGCCCTTGTGCACCGTAAATTGACGCTGTTCAATTTTACTTGAATCCAGTACAGGCACTTGTACTTGAGCTGGTACAGCACGCGCGGGAATTGGACTAAAATATTGATCAATCTTATTCAACACTTCAGTCTTATCAAATTTACCCGAAATCACCATTACCGCATTATTCGGCGCATACCAGGTTTTATAAAACTGATTCAATTCATTCAGTTGAATGGATTTTAATTCAGGCAGATCACCAATCGGCAAACGACCCAAATATTGGTTGCCATACGCTGCTTTCCACATTTGATCCATTAAAACCGCAAACGGTTGATCCATACGGATTTCACGTTCGCGTTTTACAATTTCAATTTCAGAAGGTACAAATTTTTCTTGCAGTACCAATTTGTCCATACGTTCAGATTCGAGATATAGAATCTCATTCAACGCATTCTTTTCAGGGCGAACAATATTTAAATATTTGGTCGAGTAATAATCCGTGCTGGCATTGGTCATCAAAGTAAATTGATCTAAACGGCGCTGAAACTCATCCCCTTTGACATTCTGCGTACCTTTAAATGCCAAATGTTCCAACAGATGTGCCAAACCACCTTTACCTTTTGGATCATTCAATGAACCTGTAAAATAAACCGTATTGACGTAAACTTTGTTTTCTTTATCGTTTGGCGCAAGAATAACTCTGAAACCATTATCTAATTTATATTCTTCAATATTTTTTTCACTTTTTACGAGTACTGTCTGAGACCAAGACGTCGCACTCAACCCGATCAAACAAAGCGAGAGAGTAAGCTGCTTAAACCGCATTAACATAATTTATCCAAGTATTTATGGTGATTTAAATAAAAACGTCAAGCTATAGTAGAGAACGATTCGCATTTTTAATAGTTATGTTTTGAAAAAAGCTGTTTATTTAAACAGCTTTTATCTTTGTTTTTGCACAGTTTAAGTAAAAATTCAGATTGCCAGTTCAGCTTGCAGATACAGTTTTGCATAACCTGAAATTTCAATACGATCTTCAGATACAATGACACATTCTAAAATTCCACCTCGTTGAGACGCCTGAAAGGCCGTTAATTGAGTCTGATTCAATTTTTCAGCCCAAAGTGGAACAATCGCCGTATGAATTGATCCTGTTACAGGATCTTCATCAATGCCAATTGCTGGCGCAAAATAGCGAGACACACAATCAAACTGTCCTTCACCTCTAGCAGTAATTGCAACGTCTGGCTGAGAAGCTGTAATCGCAGTACGAATTTGTCCAAGTTGTTTTAATTTTTCCATATCAGGTTGTTCATCTAAGACATCCTGAACGGTTTCATATTCAATAATATAGGCTTGGACATTACGATAGACCGCTTTAAACGGCTTGGTGAGTCCTTCACGTAATACTTGAGGATAATCAGCAACCAATTCTGCTTTACGAATCGGGAAATTCATTTTAATTTTGCCATCAGTGTCTTGGCTAACGATAAAAATTCCCAAATCGCGTACATGAAACTGGATGGTTTCTAGCTTAGTAAAATCTTTAAATAAAACAAAAGCACTGGCTAAAGTGGCATGTCCACAAAATGCAACCTCATTGAGTGGAGAAAACCAGCGAATTTCATAATTATGCTCATCAATGATTTTCACAAAAGCCGTTTCAGATAAATTGTTTTCCATGGCAATATTCTGCATCAAATGCTCATCCAACCATTCATCAACGATGATTACACCTGCAGGATTGCCTTTGAATAATTCTTGGGTAAAAGCATCCACTTGATACATCTTCATAACACGGCACTCGCTCTATTTTTCAGTTATTTTTGAACATCTAGTCCAGAAATTATAGATACAGATTTTTCTAAATTTACGATACACCACTGCTTTTCTCATTCAGGATGCTTAAGCGTTTAAATTTTAAGCCAAAAATACGTTTCGCTTGCTAACAGATCAGGCCAAAAGTCCACTGATTTAGCATAATTCAAAATAAGCCATACAGAATATTCACAATAAAAAATTTGCAGCTGACTATGGTGTTAGCCAGATTTAATTCGTGAGAAAAGAAATGCCTATTTCTGTAAATGCCATCGTCTTTGAGGACTTTGAAACCCTCGATATTATGGGGCCTGTTGAATTATTTGGCTTACTGCAACAGCACTATCAAGTCCAGTTTTATAGTCTAAATGGCGGTCTGGTTTCCAATAAACATGGTGTTTGCATCCACACCAAATCATTCCGTGAAATCGAAACCAATGCAGAAAGCATTTTGCTGATTCCGGGCGGTATCGTGACGTTTGAACTGATCAAAAACCACGAATTTCTTGACCAACTCAAAAACTTAGCGGCACAAAGCAGATATGTTCTAACCATTTGCACAGGCAGTTCATTGCTAGCAGCGACGGGTCTTTTAAATGGCGTTAAAGCAACATCGAATAAAATGGCCTTTGAGTTTGTACAAAAACTCAATGATCAAGTGTTGTGGCAAGCTCAGGCCCGTTGGGTGATTGACGGAAAATTCTATACGTCTTCTGGTGTGAGTGCGGGTATGGATATGACCCTCGCCTTTATTCATAACACACAGGGTGAAAAAGCAGCTCAACTTTGTGCTGAAGAGGCAGAATATATTTGGAATAGCAACCCGAACATTGATCCCTTCTGTAAAGTAAAAGCTGACTAACCAACAACTGGATATCAAGATTTATGTATTATCACTTGCTGTTGGTGTGTTGGATTTCTAAACTACCTACAGCAAGACACTTATTTTAAATAAAAAAATTAACAATTTTTTTATTTTCACATTACGGATAAATAGGTACGCATACAATTCAGATAGCCTATTTTTATTAATGAAAGCTGACAACTCTATAATAAGTTAAACATGATTCCAACCCATTATATAAAAACCAATTTAATATACATAAAACACTTAATTCATGAACAAATCAGGCAATTCTTTGCATAAAAATTATAAAGGTGACAATCTTTATCCAATTATTTTAATAATCCTGGATATTCATAATATGCAAGCATTTATAACAAGAGGATGTTTTACTAATCACGGTGGCAAGATCATTGAAGGAGATGATTTTTGGCTAGTAGATGGTAAAGCGGCTCATTTAGAGGGAATGAAACATTATTGCCCTAAATGTAATGTGATTTCAAAAGCCATAGCAACGCAACGAGGTTTTATGCAGGTTAATGGCCGTAATTTAATTGTGGCTGGTGACCAAGCAACATGTGGCGCAAAGTACATGAAGATTTCAGATTTAGCTGTGCGAACTGGTGGCTCTGGTTCGGGTGCCAGTTCAGGGCAAGCAAGTAATGTTCAGAATATTATTGATCAATTAAATTTTGATGAACGTGTTCAATTGATCGATAGAGATGATAATGAACCCTTGGCAAACATCCCCTATCACCTCAAAGACTCTACTGGTAGTGTCGTAGCTTCAGGAACCACAGATGAAAATGGATATACAGAAAGGTTTCATACGACCAAAGCTGAAGATATTCACATTTTTATCGGAGAGCTGGAGTGACACAAGGAATCTGCAAAACCAATACAAAGGCTGAATCTGTACATAAACAGCCCATCAAGTTAAAAGAATATTTAATATGTGTTTATTACTACAAACCATCAAAGAGCGATGACAAGGCTTTTCAAAGAGCATCAAATCACTGGCTATCCCAACTGAAGCTAAAAAACTGCGGTGATAACTATGTATTTAAAGAGTACCAAGTTACGTCAGGACAGGACTTTAAAAAGGTTTGGGCCGAGATCTATGACGAGATAAATAAAACCGTTGCCAAAGTAAAAGAAATGCACGTTTTTAGCCACTCTAGCAAAACAGACGGCGGTAACGATGGTTTAGAGTTTTTAGGCACCAGAAACGCGAGTAATGAAGTTTTAGAGGACGGTACAATTTCCTATACTGAAATATCCCAATTAGAGAAATTGCGCTGGTCTCCAAATGCTAACTTAGTTCTACATGGTTGCAACACAGGTCTTAGAGGAACGTCTGTACAATCTATTGCGGATGTATTTGCAATTAGACAAGAAAAATGTAGAGTGCACGGTCAAAAAGGCTGGGCTTATTTTTCTCGAAAAGAAGCTGTTTATAAACGAACTTCGCCAACAGATAAAGAGATCTATTTATGGGCCTATAGTAGAGGGAATAACAGCTATGTAGGTAACGTAATCGGTGGGGAACGAATCCCAGCGTTAATTGTAGAAAAGAAGAAGTGATATGAAAGTTAAAATCTTATTTTGGGTTGCTCTCCTAAACATTATTGGAGTTGTATTCATTTATATCCTGTCTTTTATGACAAATAACAATCACTATGCTGTTTCAATTGATACATTTTTCATTTCCACCTCAGCTTTAATATTAATTATTACATTAATTCTGAAGCAGAAAATAGCAATTCTAGTTAGCATTATGGCGTTATTACTGAGTATAAGTATGAATTTATTTAATATCAGTATTAGCTATCAAAATTGGTTAGAGCGAGAGCAGCCAGAATTAGGTCATCGAAATTCAGATTTGAATAGCGAAAAAATATAATCAAAAAATAGCCTTAATAATTAAAGTTGAGGCTGTTTTAGCAAGGTATTAATTTAATTAGTTCTCAATTTGCAATATGTCACCTATTACATATCGGTCAATACTCCTATTTCCCATATTGTTTAATTTCCTATTGACCTTCAAAAAAGAGATAATACGCAAGTTCTTGAACTGTGGCGTGTCTAATATCACATATAGCCAATGTGCTATCTCCACAAATACAAGCGGTATTATTACAGATAATCTCTACACGCATTGAATTTAAGTAACCGTTTAACGGGCTTCTTTAGATCACAATGAGTCCCTTTTATCAGACTGTATTGGTCTTAAAAGGATTTAATTTCTTTTCCCATAAAAATTAGTGGTTTAGGCCACTCATTTTTATATTCAACATTCGGAGCGCTTCAATTAACCCTGACATCGAAGCCTAAATTTTCTGCAATCATTAAGGTTTGGTCAAGATTGATAATCGCCTCCTTAATCTGTGTTTCTTTCGGATCTAAAGCACTCAAATCACTGCCTCTTAAATCACACTCGGTAAAATCTGCACTATGAAGCCATGCACCAGATAAGTCGCTCTCTCGAACTGAGCTTCCATGACAACGTGCACCTGTCAAATCAGCCTCTCTTAAGCGTGTTCTCAAAAAAGAAGCTTTTTCTAAATCAGCACCTGGCAATCCAACAAAAGCCCAATCACTATCCTCCACTCGCATATGATGAAATTGGCAATTGCTAAACATACTGCCGACAAATTTACAGTCGATAAATTTACTGTCAAAGAAATTGCAGAAATGAAAAGTACAATTTAAAAATGCGCTATGCTGATGAACTGAGGCATTAAAACGTGCCCGACGGAAGGTACATTCATTAAAAATAGCCCCTGTGCTTTGTGCTTCTGATAAATCTAAGTCAACAAACAAAGTCCGCTCATATTTTTGATTACTCAGTATCTGCCCATAACAATCTAAACTGGTGATAGTCTCTGTAGTTTTTGGTGCAGCTGCACCATATTTTCGTTCAGCCATGATGTTCAATTTTTATTTTCGAATAGATCAACATATGCCATGGACGCTCGTTTGTATATGCTTTTCTTATGACTTACTGATCTCAAATTCAAATAAAAAAGAGCAGTTATACCGCTCTTTTCATTTCACATTTAGACCTTAATCTTCCATGTGTTGAATTATGGCTTGTCCAAACTCAGAACAACGCAACAAGGTTGCATTTGGCATCAAACGTTCAAAGTCATAAGTCACGGTCTTTGCTGAAATCGCACCCGAAACACCTTGAATAATCAAATCTGCTGCTTCCGTCCATCCCATATCTCGCAGCATCATTTCAGCAGAAAGGATGATAGAACCCGGATTGACTTTATCCTGTCCCGCATACTTTGGTGCCGTGCCGTGTGTCGCTTCATACACCGCAATTGCACCCCCTATATTCGCGCCCGGTGCAATTCCGATTCCGCCCACTTCGGCGGCAAGTGCATCCGAAATATAGTCACCATTTAAGTTCAGCGTCGCGATCACCGAATAATCTGCTGGGCGCATCAAGATTTGCTGTAAGAAGGCATCGGCAATCACATCTTTAATAATGATATCTTTGCCCGTTCTTGGATTTTTGATTTTTACCCAAGGCCCACCATCCAATAACTGGCCACCAAAACGCTCCATGGCGAGTTCATAACCCCACTCTTTAAATGCACCTTCGGTGTACTTCATGATGTTGCCCTTGTGTACCAAGGTCACCGAAGGCTTGTCATTATCAATCGCAAACTGAATTGCTTTACGCACTAAACGCTGTGTACCTTCTTTAGAAACAGGTTTAATCCCAATCCCACAATCTGTCGGAAAACGGATTTTGGTTACCCCCATTTCTTCTTGCAGGAATTTAATCACCTTCTTTGCTTCTGGTGAATCTGCTTTCCACTCTATCCCTGCATAGATATCTTCCGAGTTTTCACGGAAAATCACCATATCGGTCAGTTCGGGATGTTGAACAGGTGATGGAACACCTTCAAACCAGCGGACTGGACGCACACAAACATAGAGGTCGAGTTCTTGACGCAATGCGACATTTAAAGAACGAATACCGCCACCAACGGGTGTCGTCAATGGCCCTTTTATTGATATAATAAATTCACGTAAAGCATCAAAAGTTTCTTCTGGCATATAATTGCCATAAATTTTATCTGCTTTTTCACCGCAGTAGACTTCCATCCATTCGATTGAACGTTTGCCACCGTAAGCTTTTAACACGGCGGCATCTACTACTGCCTTCATTGCTGGTGTAATATCCACACCAATACCATCACCTTCAATAAAAGGGATGATTGGACGATTTGGAACATTCAGTGACAGGTCTGCATTTACTGTGATTTTGTCTCCATCAGCAGGAACCACAATCTTCTGATAACCCATTTTGTAGGTTCTCCCTCATGTATTTAGCGATTATCTCTATGCCTTCTATGGCATACTTTCGTTTTTTATTGCATGAAACAGTTTAGTTCAAAACTGGTTTTTTTGAGATTTATACGGGAAATAACAACATTTTCCCATTAAATAGAAACCGTTATTGTTATGATGCCGCCCATAACCAAAGTAGTATATTCATATGAAAGTAGTCGTATTTAACAAACCTTTTGACGTTTTGTCACAGTTTCGCGAAGATGAAAAACATCTAACAGTTTCAAGTTTTATCAAAGATCCTGAACTTCGTATTGCAGGACGTTTAGATTTAGACTCTGAAGGTTTAATGTTTCTTACGGATCATGGTGGTTTAAATCAATTCATCACTCATCCAGACAATAAAAAATATAAAACCTATCTTGCTCAAGTTGATGGTGATGTCACAGAAGAAGCAATCGAAAAACTGCAAAAGGGCGTTGAACTTGCAGATGGTATGACTTTACCGGCCAAAGCACGGAAAGTCGATCAACCTGAATGGCTATGGGAACGTAATCCACCTGTGCGTTATCGCGCCAATATTCCAACGACGTGGATCGAACTACAAATCTGCGAAGGTCGTAATCGTCAAGTACGTCGTATGACCGCTGCTGTTGGTTTCCCAACTTTACGTCTGATTCGCACTCAAATTGGTACAATTGATCTGGTCAAACTAGGTTTACAGCCAGGAGAACAACTGGAAATCGAACCTTTGCTTTATCCTGATTTTAAAGATGTTCCTGCCGATAAGCCTTATGAAGGTCGTTCTTTCGCGAAAAAATCGAATAATAAACCGCACTTCTCACGCGCTAAAGATAAAGCTCGAGAAGAAAAAGGTGAAAAACCATTTAAAGGCAAGAAAAAAGCAGGTGGTGGTACAACCCGTATTTGGCAAACTGACGATGCCGATAAACCACGTCGCAAGACCAATGGCACAACCCGTCCAAATACCAAAGCACCGCGTGGCCGTAACCGTAATGGGCGTTAGAGTTTAGATGTTTTAAAGCCCACTTTCGTGGGCTTTAAAACATGCGCTAAACAACAGATGATTCAGAATACAAACGAATAAATATCAAAAATACATTTTATGAAATAACCCAACATAAGTAAGGGACAACCATAAATTATAAAGTAATCATATTTATATTTATTTAGCTGTCTTTCACGAAGAATTTTACACCAATAAATCAAGATCGAAAGATTTACGCAGAGAGCAAAAATAAGACTGATCACTAATTTACCAACAAGTGTTGATAATGATGGAGAAAAAAACTCCCTATTATTTATAATTTTATATTTATCATTATTAATTAAGTCAAAATATTTAACTCTAACCGACTTCACCTCACCTAAATCATTAACTCGGGCTTCGTAGGCTAAATTTTCGACTTTAAAGCCATACTGATAATCACTCCACTCCCGACATAAATGAATCATAGTAGCACCACAGAAAATATCTCCGAGATAAGAACCATCATTGTAAAGCTCAAAATAGTATGTCGTTTTTTTAGCTGGGTATTTTTCTATATAAACTCTTATTTTCTCATCTGCTTCAACATATTCTTGTTTCTTTTGATAAATATGATTTTCAATAAAACTGTAAGTGGATTCCGAAACGATATAATAAGCTAGATGTAACAATAAAACAGCTGCCATAAAAACAGAGGAATGCGTATCAGCCCGAGTTTGTTCCATCTTTTACTTTAAAACCCCAAAAATCGAAAAATCCGACTCATATTAATAAAAAGCCGATGTTTTCACATCGGCTTTTTTATATCACCGACAATGTTGTCGGTGATATATCAACAATTAAAGTGACGCAAGTGTCGTATTAAACGTTGCACTTGGACGCATTACTGCATTTACTTTCGCTGGGTCGATTGCATAATAACCACCGATATCAGCAGCTTGGCCTTGAACTTGAGCAAGTTCAGCAACAATCTTCTGTTCGTTTTCAGCAAGCGATTTTGCAAGCGGAGCAAATTTCGCCTTTAACTCAGCATCTTCGTCTTGAGCAGCTAATGCCTCAGCCCAGTACAATGCTAAGTAGAAATGGCTGCCACGGTTATCTAACTCACCTGTACGACGTGATGGAGACTTGTCGTTATCAAGAAGTTTACCTGTTGCTTGGTCAAGCGTCTTCGCAAGCAATTTCGCACGGTTATTATCTTCTTTGATGCCAAGCTCTTCTAAAGATACCGCCAGTGCAAGGAACTCCCCGAGAGAATCCCAACGTAAGTGGTTTTCTTCAACTAACTGCTGTACATGCTTCGGTGCTGAACCACCAGCACCTGTTTCGTACATGCCACCGCCAGCCATTAACGGCACGATCGACAACATTTTCGCTGAAGTACCCAATTCCATAATCGGGAACAAGTCAGTTAAGTAGTCACGTAAAATGTTACCAGTGACAGAAATGGTATCTAAACCACGCGCTACACGTTCAAGCGTATAACGCATTGCACGTACTTGTGACATGATTTGAATATCAAGACCTGTGGTGTCATGATCTTTCAAGTATTTTTCAACTTTTTTGATCAATTCATTTTCGTGTGGACGGTACGGGTCAAGCCAGAAGATCGCAGGCATGCCTGAGTTACGTGCACGTGTTACTGCAAGTTTCACCCAGTCACGGATTGGTGCATCTTTCACCTGACACATACGCCAGATATCGCCTTCTTCTACATTTTGTGACATCAACACTTCACCCGTGTCTAAATCAGTAATGTTGGCAATACCCGCCTCTGAGATTTCAAAAGTTTTGTCGTGTGAACCGTATTCTTCTGCTTTTTGCGCCATCAAACCAACGTTCGGTACTGTGCCCATAGTACGTGGGTCGAAGTTACCATTCCACTTACAGAAGTTGATCATTTCTTGGTAGATACGCGCGAAAGTTGATTCTGGCATCACAGCTTTACAGTCGTAAGGTTTGCCGTCAGCACCCCACATTTTACCGCCACCACGAATCATTGCAGGCATAGAAGCATCGACAATCACGTCATTTGGTGAATGGAAGTTGGTGATGCCTTTAGCAGAATCCACCATTGCAAGTGCAGGACGGTGTTCTTGGCAAGCATGTAAATCTTCGATGATTTCTTCACGTAAAGATGTTGGTAGAGTTGCGATCTTTTCATAAAGACCAGCCATACCGTTGTTCACGTTAATACCGAGTTCGTCGAATAATTTACCGTGTTTTTCAAAAGCGTCTTTGTAGTAAATTTTCACACAGTGACCGAATACGATCGGGTGTGACACTTTCATCATGGTTGCTTTCACGTGTAATGAGAACAAAATGCCCGCTTCACGACAGTCTTCAAGTTCTTTCTCGTAGAAATCACAAAGCGCTTTCTTGCTCATAAACATTGAGTCAATGATTTCGCCATCTTGAAGTGCGACTTTTGGCTTCAGCACAATGGTTTCACCAGACTTAGTGATGAGTTCCATTTTCACATTACGTGCACGGTCTAAAGTCATTGATTTTTCACCGTGGTAGAAGTCGCCTTCATCCATGTGAGAAACGTGAGTTTGAGACCATTGTTTCCACTCGCTCATTGAATGCGGGTGTTTTTTTGCATAATTTTTCACAGCAGCTGGCGCACGGCGATCAGAGTTCCCTTCACGCAATACAGGGTTTACTGCTGAACCAAGGCATTTACCATAACGTGCCTTGATCTCTTTTTCTTCTTCAGTGGTTGGATTTTCTGGGTAATCAGGAATCGCATAACCCTTCGACTGGAGCTCTTTAATACATGACACTAACTGAGCAACAGACGCACTGATGTTTGGAAGTTTAATGATATTGGTATCTGGATCTTGTGTAAGACGACCTAACTCTGCAAGGTTATTGTTTACCTTTTGCTCATCTTTAAGGTAATCTGAAAATTCTGCGAGTACACGTACTGCAACTGAGATGTCACTTTTAACAATCTCAATGCCAGCAGGTTTTGTAAAGGTCTCAATGATCGGTAGCAATGAATAGGTCGCTAATAACGGCGCCTCGTCAGTCAGTGTGTAAATGATTTTTGACTTTCCACCAGCCATATATAGCCCCTTGTGTTGGATTGAGTTACGGATAACTGTGCTTGTGGCCCAGCTCCTAGAACCGATTTGCTTAAACAAACTTGAGAGTATCAGTGTTCATCACATGCGAGTCAACGCAATATCCAGTGATAACGACATTTCGATAAAAAATACTACAAAATGATATAATAGTAGCATCTCGCCATATATATATGCGGTCAAGTTTTGGCTTTTCAAATACAAACCACTGTCTGCTTTAAATATAGATACCGAATTGATCATTTAGCAAACAAATACATAAATTGCTAAATAACTCGTCCTATTTTGACAGGCTTAGATGAACAATTCGTTAATTCTTTAGTGGTAGGTTCAATGTAATCGACACACTTTTAAATCGATTTTATCTTTGTTAACTCACGATTTAATGACCTATACATAAGCCCAGCGAAACTCAATCACGACCTGCTTGAACGTCAAAAATATTGCGCTTTTTATCAGATCTTATCGATCATTTATCAAAACAGCATTTATGATTC
The DNA here is from genome assembly GCF_036668815.1 of Acinetobacter sp. ESBL14. Lineage (NCBI taxonomy): Bacteria > Pseudomonadati > Pseudomonadota > Gammaproteobacteria > Moraxellales > Moraxellaceae > Acinetobacter > Acinetobacter sp. ESBL14. The sequence goes on along the minus strand of NZ_JAZEVS010000007.1, from coordinate 177,878 downwards.
GAAAAAATTAATTTATATTTAAAACCATATCATATAAAAAGATGGATCTTGCCAAGATGAATGCACTATTTCAACAAGATGCTGTGATGCAAATGATCGGTGCAAAACTAACAGCCTCAGGTCATCGTTCAGCCGCAGTCTCTTTAACAGTGAAAGAAAATCATACTCAAGGGCATGGCACCTGCCACGGTGCCATTATTTTTGCGATTGCAGACAGTGCCTTTGCGATTGCATGTAATAGTGAACAACCTGCTGTCGGACAGCATTGCAATATCAGCTATATCAAACCAGGAAAAATTGGCGATACTTTAACTGCAACAGCAAGCTTCAAAGCGCCAAGTGGACGATCTGAAATTTATGATATTACAATCGCCAATCAGCACAATGAAATTATTGCCGAGTTTAGAGGAATTTCACGCTTAGTGACTAAGCAGAAATAGATGTGCCTTTTAACGATTCACTCTCTCAAAATCAAAGTTTCAGCAGGAATAAATCCACGCTCATACCAAAATTAAATACAAAAAAGGAAGAGATTCAGCTCTTCCTTTTAATCAACACATGATTACTTCAACCAACGATCCAGCTTATTTTGATCTTCAACTTTGAGTTCAACTGTTGTCAGTGCATTCTCACCTGCTTCCAGTTCAAATTGTAAAAACTCATCACGGCGGAATGCATAAACAATAAATTTACCTTGTTGCTTTGCATACTTTGCCAACAGTTTTTCCGAAGCCTTGATGCCATCAATCGCAATAATCACATCATTGGCAGACAATCCAGCCCTTGCCGCAGCACTCTCTCGACGAAGCTGTTGCACTACCACACCTTCAGCTTTATCAACAACTTTTAAGCCAAATGGCAAAGCCTTATCTTCTTTGGTGCTATAACTTAAACCAAATTCAGGGAAGAGTTGATCCAGTGGCAATTCATCTGTGGTGTTGATCAAATGATTGATTTGCTCAATCCAGTTATCCCCTGTCAACTCATGACATAAGTCAAAAATCGTCCGATCATTCACTTGAATCCCATTTTGGGTATTTTCATATAGACGACGCATCAAGGCATCTAAATTTGAACCACGTAAGCGCAACCCCAAATCCAAACAAAGTGCCACCAAACTGCCTTTATTATAGTAGCTCGTGCCTGCATTATTCGAGTTTTCATCTTGACGATAAAACTTGATCCAAGCATCAAAGCTTGACTCAGCAACAGATTGCACCAAACGCCCTGGGTTTTGTAAATAACGGTCAATTTGCGCTTTAAGTAAATCCAGATAAGATTTTTGTGAAATCACGCCACTACGCAACAAAATCAGATCATCATAATATGAAGTAAAGCCTTCAAAAATCCACAGTAAGCTCGTGTAGGCTTCTTGATGCAAATCATAGTTGGTAAAATTTTCAGGGCGAATAAATTTTACTAACCATGAATGAAAATATTCATGGCTGCATAGACCTAAAAAGCGTTGATAATCTTTAGACGGTTCTTCTGCCTCATCCGCCTTAGGTAAATCATCACGAGGTGTAATTAAACTGGTGCTATTGCAATGCTCTAATCCACCATAACTATTACCAGTTGCCATGGTCATAAAGGTATAGTTTTGAAATGGTGCTGAACCAAAGATGTCGATTTCAGTTTGGCAAATCTTTTTAATATCTGCCTCTAAACGAGTTAAATTGGTCGTGTGCTTGCCAGAAATCACAAACTCATGCGCAATACCATTGGCTTCAAAACTAAAACGACTTTGCTCAGCCAACTCAAATGGACTATCAATCAACTGATCGTAGTTATCTGATTTTAAAGTAAAACGTCCTTTAACTAAGCTTTTGGTTGGTAAACCCGTCGCAATTTGAAAATGCTTGAGTTCATCTGGGAGAAAGATTTCCACTTCACACGGCGCTTGCTCTTGATCTTTTAAACCCAAACAAACACAAGCTGGATTGACGTATAAACGGGTTTGATCAACATAGGCCCCGCGTACCGATAAATCATAAGCATAGACATCATATTCCACCGTAATCAGTTCATGATCGGTATTGAATAAACGCCAGCGATTTTTCTCTGTTTTTTTAATGCTGAGTAAACGCCCTGCTTCATCAGATGCTTTTACCGATTCAATGTGTTTGGAAAATTCTCGAATTAAATAGCTGCCTGGAATCCAAGTTGGCAACCAAAGTTCTTGATTGGGATTGGCAAGGAAACGTAAGGTGACATGAATCAGGTGTTGGCGATAATCGTCGAACTCAATTTGATAGTGCAACATAATTTCTAATCATAAAAAATAGGAACAATTTCACACAGCTTAGCATTTTTTTACAAAGTCATGCGTAGATGTCGTAATTGTCAGCAAAAGTTTAGGGGCCATTGTCACTTTATCTGTGGTTGCGACAATGGATATTTTTTAGGCGATACAAGGCATGTCTTGTGAAATTTAGTCATTCTAAATGAACAAGGCATAACGTAGTAGCGACAAAAAATGCCACTGTCCCAAAGGGTTGTGGCTAAAATACCCTCATACTTCGTTATGAAACTTGGCAAGGGAATAGCCATTCCCTGCGTTTCATGCCTCGTCTGATTGATTTTTAGCCTACAACGCAATTCATATATAAAATGTCAATAGCCCCTAGATTCTTCAACAAAAAAGTCATAGCATTCTCCTCTCACATTTAAGGCCACCGGATCGGCACTACAAGGTATTCACGTGAAATTTCTCCTCCCCCTCTTTACGTTGTTTAGTCTCATTTGTGCAAACCTTGCACATGCAAATTTACTCAACATTGCCCCTGAAACCGTTGAAGCTCAAGCATGGTCTGTGATTGATGCTCAATCCGGACAAATTATTGCTGAGCATAATAGTCATGTTCAGCGTGCACCAGCCTCACTCACCAAGATGATGGTGGCCTATATCGCGCTAAAAGAAATTGAGGCGGGTAAATTACGTAAAGAAGACATACTGACCGCAACGCCTGTTGTTAGCACAGTCATGTGGGATGAGTCACAAATGTATTTAAAAGCAGGTGAACAGATTTCTGTTGACCAGCTTTTAGCAGGCCTCATTGTGATGTCTGCCAATGATGCAGCCGTCACGCTTGCAGAAAAAATCTCGGGCAGCGTACCGCAATTTGTGGCGCGTATGAATCTAGAGGCGCAAGCCTTGGGCATGAAAGATACGCATTTTAGTAATCCAGCTGGGATTACCATGACCGATCATTATTCTACAGCTGCTGATCTCAGCCTGCTTGCGAAAGCCATTGTGAAGCAAACCCCTGAATATTTATATTATTCAAAAATGCCAAGCTTTAGTTATAACCAACGCTTCCATCATGCAACTAATCTGGCTTTGAAAATGGACCCAACCGCTGATGGTCTAAAAACAGGTTTTACCAAAGCGGCAGGTTACAACTTAGCCCTCACTGCTGAGCGTCCAACCTTTAATCGGCATGTTGAAAAACGTCGTTTGATTGTGGTGGTGTTAGGCACACCAAGCGCAGTAAAGCGTGCAGAAGTGGCACATAAATTGATGAATTTGGCTTATACCTATACCCGAGATGAAGAAGTAATTCCAAAACAACGACTCATTGCCGAACTCCCTGTAATTAAATCGACTTTGAAAATGTTTAAAGTTGAAACACAGCAACCAACGATTGTCACCACCTCACTTTATGGTCAAGCAGCGCCGATTGATTTAAATACTTTTGATTTATTGACACAACGTATTCATTTGACTGATGCCAACCAGCAAGTCACGACCGTTGAACCGCTTCAAACGACGAATACACATATCAATATCGAACTGAATGAACAGCATTTAACTGCACCTTTGACTCAAGTCATGAACTTGGCCACGGTATCGATTTATCAAAACAACCAATTGATTCGTAGCTTACAAATTGAGAATGATGTTCAGATTGAAGAAGCCAACATTTTTCAAAAAATTATGATCTGGTTTTCTAATCTGTTCAGTTTTTTTTCAACCAACGATACTCAAAACCCGAAACTTTATCCTTTAAATCAAGGTTAAAAAAAACCTACTTTTTCTATCAAGATTACCAATACAATATTGAAAAAAGGATGGCATAATCCTGCCATCCTTTCACAAAAAAAATTAGGTTAATCATGAGTAAAACCTTACATCATATCGTGATTGTAGGCGGTGGCGCAGGTGGTTTAGAACTTGCGACACAACTAGGTGAACGTTTTGGCCGACGTAAGAAAGCCCGAATTACCCTAGTCGACCAAAACCTCACTCACATATGGAAACCACTTCTTCACGAAATCGCAGCTGGCTCACTCAACCCCCACGAAGAACAGACCAATTACTTTGCTCATGCAGAAAAACATCATTTTGAGTTCGTCCTTGGTACCCTCACTGATGTCAATAAAGATAAAAAACAAATTACGCTCTCTCCTCCACAACTTTCCAAAGAACACACCCCACTGATCCAGACACTTAACTACGATACGCTAGTGCTTGCTGTTGGCTCTGTGTCCAATGACTTCGGTACCGAGGGTGTGCGTGAATACTGTCATTTCCTTGATAGTCGTCAACAAGCTGACATCTTCCAACAGGATTTGTTCCATCTGTATATCGAAGCACAAAACCAGCCAACTGAACGTGCCTTAAATATTGGCATTGTCGGCGCAGGGGCAACGGGGGTTGAACTGGCAGCTGAACTGATTGAAACCACCAAAAACTTTTATCGTTATGGCTTAAAGAAAATTGACCCTAAACAAGTCAAAATTACCTTGATTGAAGCTTCTGATCGTATCTTGCCTGCACTGACTGAGAAAACCGCTGCACATAGTGCCAAGCAACTCAAGAAAATGGGCATCGACATTTTGACGCAACACAAAGTACAGAAAGTCGATGAATCCAATGTCTATTTTAGCAATGGCAGTGTTTTACACTCAGATATTACGGTTTGGGCCGCAGGTGTTAAAGCGCCTAAAGTTTTAGAATCATTCCATGATTTTAAACGGGACAAGATTAATCGCTTAATGGTCTATGCAACGCTGCAAACCTACTCTGATCCAAATGTATTTGCTTTCGGCGACTGCGCCAACTGTCAGTTGGATGCACGCCAACCTCCACTAGGTCCACGTGCGCAAGTGGCAAGTCAGCAGGCCACCTTCTTGGTAGATGCCATGGCTGCGCGTTTGTCGGGTTCACCTCAGCCAATGTTTAGCTTTAATGAAAAAGGGTCTCTGGTGTCATTGAGCCACAATCAAGCGGTGGGAGAACTGTTGGGCGATGTTAGCGTACAAGGTTTTATTGCCAAAACTATGTACGTCTCTTTATACCGACTACATCAAGCCAATATTCATGGTTATACCCAAGCGGGCATGCTCACCATGAAAGATTTCCTAACGCGTCGTGTCCGTCCAAAAATTAAACTGTATTGAGTTGAAATTTGATATTTCGACTCAATATTTAAGTAAATCGTTTCAAAAAGTGGAAAATAGTCAACAAAATCTATTTTTCACTTTATGATATACAGCTAAAACTATTGATGACATGGATTCAAAACATGACTGCTATTGCAAATAACCACGTGGTTTCATTCCACTACACTTTAACAAACGCTGAGGGTGAAACACTTGATCAATCTCAAGGTGAACCACTTGCATATTTGCACGGCGCGGGCAACATCATTCCAGGTTTAGAAAATGCTCTTACAGGTAAAACTGTTGGTGAAAAATTCACTGTAAACGTTCCAGCTGCTGAAGGTTATGGCGAATACAACCCTGACCTCGTTCAAGAAGTTCCAGCTCAAATGTTCCAAGGTGTGGACAACATCCAACCTGGTATGCAATTCCAAGCTCAAACTGATGACGGCGTTCAAATCGTAACCGTTAAAGCAATTGAAGGCGACAACATCATTGTTGATGCGAACTTCCCACTTGCTGGTCAAGATCTTACTTTCGAAGTTGAAATCGTTGAAATCCGTGATGCTTCTCAAGAAGAATTAGATCACGGTCACGTTCACGGTGCAGGTGGTCACCACCACTAATTCATGATTTGAATTAGATGCAAAAAGCAAAGCTTCGGCTTTGCTTTTTTATTGCCGAGCACTTTTACTAAATCAGAAAATCGCTTAAGGTCATTTCAATCACCATCTACGTTGTCAACTATGTCTCATCCCTATCAATTGATTTGGTTTCGCCAAGATTTAAGAATCCAAGATCATGCTGCGCTTTGGCATGCGACTCAGGCTGGTTCATGTCTGGCATTGGTGATCTTATCGCCTGCGCAATGGCAACAACATAATGATGCGCCCATTAAAATCGAATTTTATTTACGCCAACTGCAAGAATTAAAAAAACAACTGCATCAACTCAATATTCCTTTAATGGTTCAGACCATTTCACTTTGGAAAGATCTACCTGATTTTTTTGCTGATTTGCTCCAACGACTTGAGATTGAACGTGTCTATGCCAATGTCGAACTCGGTGTCAATGAATTAAAGCGCGATCAGGCCATCCAACAACAACTCCATCAGCAGCAAAAAGAATTCATACTTTTTCATGATCGAACCTTATTTCCTGTGGCTTCGATCCGCAATCAGTCTGCCTTACCCTATAAAGTTTTTAGCGCATTTAAAAAAACCTGTTATCAACGTTTACAGCATGGTTTACCACAATGCTACCCGGCTCCTACGCAGCAGCAACCACTCTCGCTCGATGTGTCCTATTTTCAGCTAGATAACATTCAACAATTACATCACGATTATCTAGAACAGATCCAACATCCGCATTTTGCTGAATGGCAAGTGGGTGAAGACTATGCACTCACCTTACTCGACCAGTTTATCCATACTCGCTTAGCAGATTATAAAACTGCACGTGATTTACCAGCTGTTTCAGGCACCAGTCAGTTATCTGCCTATTTAAATATCGGGATTCTTTCCATTCGACAATGCCTGCAAGCCCTGTTTAGACAACAACACGGGCATTTTGAAATTCAGTCTGAAGGGCAACAAACTTGGTTAGATGAGCTGCTGTGGCGAGAATTTTATCAACATATCTTGTTTGATTTCCCCCAAGTTTCAAAGCATCTACCTTTCCAATCTTCCACTGCAAAAATCAGTTGGCGTAATGATCATGTTGCGCTAGCAAAATGGCAACAAGGGCAAACAGGGATTCCGATTATTGATGCGGGCATGCGGCAAATGTTGGCGACAGGTTGGATGCATAATCGAGTACGTATGATCTGTGCCATGTTCTTAAGCAAGAACTTGTTGATTGACTGGCGTAAGGGAGAACAATGGTTTATGCAGCATTTAATCGATGGCGATTTAGCAGCAAATAATGGGGGTTGGCAATGGTGTGCCTCAACAGGTACCGATGCGGTCCCCTATTTCCGAGTGTTTAACCCTGTTACACAATCACAAAAGTTTGATCCCGATGGCGTTTATATTCGCCAATGGATCCCTGAACTGGCTCATCTTGATCACAAAACAATCCATGACCCTTATGCAAAGAATCAAGCCTTAGTACTAGATTATCCTAAGCCAATGGTTGATTTAAAGCACAGCCGTCTACGAGCCATAGCAGCATTTAAAACAATCTAACTCAGCTTACATAAATTAAAAATTCTTATCATTTTGACTACTGTTTATTACTCTGAAATACAGGCTATACTGTATGTTACTGTTTATAAAATTATTTTACAAAGCTAACAACAGAAAAACTATCGTCAAAACCGTAAAATAATGCTAACTTTTCCACAAAAGACATATATTAAAACTAAAAACGATTATGCAAAAAAATCCAGCTCCAGCACTCGTCTTATGGATTATCTCAGCCCAAATCTTTATGGGCATTGTTGCGTATGAATGGCTACCAGCAAGTTATCGTGGAAGTTGGGTATTTCTACTCATCTTGTTAATCTCAGGTGCGTTCTTAAATGTTGGCATGGCCATCATCGTGGGTTTACTCACGTTTATAGGCGTTGCCGTTTACTTTTTCCTCGACTTGGCCAATCAGACTTATGTCGAACGCCAATTGTTATTGTTGTTTGTACTTCCAATTACCCCGATTTTTTTGAGTGCTATCCGTCATAATATTCAAAATGCATTAAAAAGTTTCCGAGCCATTCAAAGTTATGACCGCAATTATCAACACGATATCTTGCCGCTCACTGCGTTGAAACATTTCCAAGGCGAATTAAAAAAGTTACTTCAGCTTACCCAAAAAGATCACTATAAAATCATTACGACACGTATTAGCAACACTGTCCTGATTCGTGAAATGCTGGGTGAAGATATTTGGAAAGACACACAAAATAAAATTATGGAAATCCTATCTACTGAGCGTGACAGTGTAATTTACCACTTCATCAATGAAGAACTCAGTGAAATTCAAAGTATCGTGATTCATGAAACAACCTCAGATGATACTCAAGGATTTCCTCAGTTTATTCAAGACCTTCAAGAGCTTACCGTCCTTAAACTCCAGATCGAGCTACATACTGAATACTTAGCCCCTCCAAGTAGTGAGGTGAGCTAATGTCGGTACTCCTCAATATTTGTGGTGTTTTGGTCGCCACCAGTCATTTTCCAGATACCACCTTGCAGCAATTTTATCAGCAGTATTATCACTGCCAGATTGAAACAGCTAAACAAGATCTCAGTACTCAAGTTCAAACGCCCCAAACTGTAGCAGAGCTCTTTCCACAACCTGCCACGTGGTGGCCAATTTTCACTTCCGATCAATTAGACTCTGAAAGCTTTAAACAATTGCTTGAACAAGGGATCAAGCCCGGTGTGATTTTACCCAATGAATATTTTAGCGTAGTGAAATATTATAAAATTAAAAAAGCCGTCAATGAAGGCGCTATTCCTGTTGCCTTATATCAGATGACCCATGCCAAATATTTTGCCGCCAAAGCCACGTTTTCAACGGCAATTGGCTTACGCCCTTTAGCAGCATTGATCGAAACAGGTTGGGATGAAAACATCATTGCGCAGCCTGCTGGAAGTTATATTATTCAGTCCGATCTTCCTGATGAATTGCGTATTCCCGCACGTAAAATTCAGCATCATCAGCATTATTTTTATCAAGCCATTACTGACTCCTCACAAAGCTCAGGTTATCAAGTCGTGATTAATCCACCACTTGGGATGCCCTTAAATACTATTCAATATCCTCAATTGGGTATTTCCTGGGATCTGAATCGTACAAAATTTACCAGCAGCACCGAAGGGGTTAAAACTAGTTTATTTGGCTATATTTTAATTGGGTTAAGTACAGTGGTCATTCCACTGGATTATATCTATTCAGCACATTATCCAAGTCTTCTCAGCTCCTTTGGTAGTTCGATCTCTTGGGTTTCGCTGCTGCTCGGTGGTGGACTCCTCCTGATCTTGATTATTTCAATTATCCGCAGGAGAAGAATAAATGCCCGCAATTGATATTCTTTTCTTATTCGGTTTTTTAGGCATCTGGATTCCTCAAGCCTTCTGGGCTTGGCTCAGTTTTCAGGCATGGAAGTATTCAAAAAATGCAGCCAAGGAACTGGAAAACATGCCTGTTCCCGAGCACTGGCCCATGTTAAGTGTTTTGATTCCTGCCTATAACGAAGGTGTGGTGATCGAAGATACCCTACATGCGATTGCCCAGCAGGATTACCCTGCCCATGCCTATGAAGTGCTACTGATTAATGATGGTTCAAAAGACAATACACTAGAAATTGCGGAACGGATGGCGGCCATTTATCCCTGCATTAAAATTGTCAATGTGCCGAAAGGAATGGGCGGTAAAGGTAAATCACGCACCCTAAACAATGGTTTACCCCATGCCAATGGTGAACTTATTGTGGTCTATGATGCCGATAGTACCCCTGAACCCGACTGTGTCCGTTTATTAGCCCAGACCTTACTGGCGGATAAAAAATTAGTCGCCGTGAACGGTAAAGTCCGTACCCGTAACTGGCGCGACAGTATTTTGACCCGTTTTATTGCGATCGAATTTATTTTCTTCCAATGGATTTTCCAAGGGGGTCGTTGGCAACGTTTTGAACTGTCCACCTTGATGGGCACCAACTATGTAATCTGGCGCGATGCTTTGGAAACACTGGGTGGTTTTGATGAAAAATCATTAGTCGATGATACCGAAATGAGCTTTCGTATCTTCCTTGGCCAAAGACGAATTAAATGGGTACCGTATGCAGTTGGTTGGCAACAAGACCCACCCTCGTTAAGTGTCTTTGTCAAACAGCGCTCACGCTGGACGCAAGGAAACTTTTATGTCACCAGTAAATATCTGCCAATTGCGTTGAGAAAACCGTTTCCAATCGGCATCGAAATTTTCAACAACATCATGTGCTATGTTCTCTTTGTACCGGCACTGATCTGGAGTCACATTACCTTAGCTTTAGGATTACTTGGGATTGCTGGGATTACTGTTCCCGGCCCATTCACCCTGCTTTGGGGCTTATCCTTCTGTTTATATGTCGCACAAATGTGGTTCACCTTATCTTTAGAACGAGCTAAACCTCAACTATATTTCTTCTCGGTCTTATCTTACGTAACCTATTCACAAGTGTTCTTATTTATCGTGTTTAAAGCTGCTTATGACATGCTGAAAAATAAGATTCAGGGAAATTCGTTACAGTGGTATAAAACTGAGCGTAGCAAGGAGAAAAAATAAATGAAAAATAGAACTTTACAACATCCACTTTTAAAAGCTGTAGTTGCCAGTGTCGCCCTCTCCTTGCCAGTATTTGCTTTTGCAGATACCTTGAATACATGGACCTTTGACAACATCAACACGTCCAATAAATATACCATTGAGCCGCATTTCTTCTATGTTGGCAAAGGCTCTGAATGGCAGAACATCCGTTTTAGCAGTGATTACTCTACCGAGCATTTCACTACTTTATTGGTGAAATTTGATGACAAACTGATTTATAACACCACCTTGAATGGTGATGGTACTTTGAGTTTCGATATCCCAGCAACCCAAAGCGGCTTCCATCGCCTAGATTTTATTTTACAGCAGTATTCACCCAACACTTCGCCTGCGGCTGATCGCACTACCTTCTGTAGTGAGGATGTCGATCAAGTGACTTATTTAAGCAATTCTAAGATTGAGTATATCCGTCATCGCCCCATTTATCGCTTAAAAGATTTACCTGATGCCTTGTTCAATCCTCAGGTTGTGCGGCCAACGCCTTTTGTCGGTGTGTTAAAATATAACCCAGCCAATCTCAATGAAGCTGCAATGTTAGGGCGTCTCATCAGTGCTTGGGGTTCAGTCACGCCAATCCAATGGTATGAGCAAAATGCACCAACGGAACAAGCACCCAACTTTTATATTGAAATTGTCAAATCAGCGACAGCCTTACCGAAAGGAACACTGGTTCAAATCAGTACGGCAAATGATATTCCGACCTTACAAATTCAATATGACCAACCAGAAAAACTGGTCTCCGCAATCAATGGCTTACTTAACTCAGACTATTTACAACAACTCAATACTTCGGCAACCTTTCTTCCCAATAAACTGGCAGCACCGAACTGGGCTAAAATCAAACAAATCCATACCCTTGCTGACCTCGGAATTAGCGATTTCCGTTTGAATCAAGCTGAAAAAAATCTCTTCCTTAATTTCCCTGCAGTTTGGCAACCAACCGACATTTTACAAGGCCAAATTGCATTGCGTGTGCAAAGTGGTTTATTGGAAGGCTCAAATATTACCACTTGGATTGATGGCGGTTTTGCGGGGAGTTTGAAAACAGCCAATTTAGATTCAGACCCTGTTAACCGCCAATTTAACTACTTTGCCAAGACCATTTCAGATAATACCACCTTCAACCTAAAGCTTGAAAACTCGGTTATCGTCAACTCACAATGTTTACCGACTGCGAAAGGTTCTCTGTGGATTGATACGCAAAAATCGACGGTGAAATTACCGCACAAATTGAAAAATGGTGTTGCATCTTTATCGATGACCTTTGCAACACATCCCACTATTGCGATTGACGGTAATGCGGGAAGCTTAGAAGTTGCGATGATCATCAGCCAAGTGGCCAAAAAAATGCTGATGACCAATGACCCGATTCCACTAAATCTGGTCAAGTTGGATCCAGCCAAACCTGAACTGCTCAATGTACAGGTCAATCCCAACATTTATCGCCAACAGGTTTTAATGCATCAGAGTACGCTGTACGCACCAGCAACCGTGAGTGGCTTCTTGGTAAGTTTCCATGATCAACGCTTTGATATTATTACCGACTCAATGCAAGGGGCACAAAACTTCACCAAGCTTTGGGAAAAGATTCAACAAAACATCCCAAACAATGCCAGCAAAATATTGGTGACTGAAAGCGGACAAGTCTTTATTTTACAAAAGATTATGGTCGGAAATCAAAAAGCACCTCTGGTAAAACAATCCTCCTTCTTTCTCTTGGTCGTTATAATCTCTGCTATCATGATTGTTGCAATCTTGCTCTGGTACTGGCGACAAAGACCAAATGCTAAAAATAAGGCTGACTAAAACAACGTTTTTAATCACATTTACATTATCAGCACTCTTATTTTTAGGAGGTTGTATTCATCATCTCAAAACAGATGTACACGCTCCGCACATTGAAGGTATATTCTGGCAGCCTGACTTGGCAACCACGCCACCGTCAGGCAATTGGGACTTACTTGGTGTTTCTACTTTTGTGCCACAATGGTCAGTAGTACAATCTAAATCATGGTTTGATCATGACATCGGTTTAGAAAAATGGGATAAAAACATCAATCTAAAACAGCTCCAGCAAAAAGCATGGGCTCAGCATATTTTACTTGGCCTAGCAGGAGAATATGATGAGAAGTTAGCTCGCGCCAATGTCTTAAAACTTGCTGAGAGCTCCCAAAAAATCATTAAAAACACCCAAATTATTCCCCTTAAAGGTTATTATTTTCCTGTAGAAGCCGACCCAACCTGGATCGGTGTTGATGATCTGGCCCATGCCATCCGAACTTTGCCCAAACCGCTGTGGATCAGTATCTATAGTGGAGAGCAGGCACCAGAGCATCTAGATTCTTGGCTTAAAAGCTGGTTACCAAGCCATACTGGCGTCTTCTTCCAAGATGGCGTTGGCGTTGGAACGCGTACACCACAACAAGCGCGTGTTGTATTAGAAGACCTTCAAAAAGAGTTTGGCAAAGACAATATTGTGATTGTATTAGAAGCATTTCGTCCCGTGAAAGGCGGAAAATTTCGCTCCGCCTATCCTTGGGAAGTCATACAGCAGTTGAAAGCCTACGAAGGGCAAACTGTCTATATTTTTGACGGCCCACATTATATGAACCGTATGACCGTTTATGCAGTTGCGTTGTGGTATAAACTCCGATACAACTAGAATCGACAGCGCGCATTAACGCGCCGCGATTTGGTCTAAAATGCGTTGCGAAGCCTTCCCATCTCCAAAGGGATTTGGGACATTGGCCATACGTGTATAATGGGCTTGGTCAGATAATAATTTTTCAGCTTCAGTGACAATCTTTGCTTGATCTGTCCCAACCAATATCCCTGCACCCACTTGTACGACCTCGGGACGCTCCGTTGTCTCTCTTAAAATCAATACAGGTTTATGGAATGAAGGACTTTCCTCTTGTAGTCCACCTGAATCAGTTAATATAAAAGTCGCCCGATCAATAACAGCAAGTAAGCTTGGATAATCAAGTGGCTTCACCAAATGTACTTGTGTATGTCCATCAAATTGAGCATGAACAAGGTCATGCACAGCAGGGTTTAAATGTACAGGCCAAACAAAATGCACATCCTTATATTTCTGAGCTAAATGCTGAACGGCATGGCAGATGTTCTGAATGCCCTCACCAAAATTTTCACGGCGATGAGCCGTAATTAAGACCACTCGTGCATCGGGAGGAAAATTCAAATTATGTTGCTGTAAATAATTTTGTTCAGCTCCTTTACGCTGAATCAGTTCCCGACCTAAATAGACAGCATCAACTACTGTATTACCTGTGACCGTAATTGTATTGGCAGCAATATGCTCCTGCAGTAAATTTTGCTTAGACTGTTCTGTGGGTGCGAAATGCCATTGAGTAACTCGTGAAACCAGTTGTCGATTGCCCTCTTCGGGAAATGGGTGCGCTAAGTCATAAGAGCGTAGGCCCGCCTCGACATGTGCAACTGGAATTTTCATAGAAAATGCAACCAATCCTGCCGCTAAAACAGTTGTGGTATCCCCTTGGATGATGATTGCATTACGCTGTTGTCCATCATTAAAAATACCTTCTAACTGACTTAGCCCCTGTATTAATAATTGATTTAGGCTTTGGCCTGCATTCATCATTTTCAAACGATGATCGATTTTTATTTGGAAAAAATCGATCGCATCACGAACCAACTCATCATGCTGACCAGTAAAAATAACTTCGACCTGAAAACGAGGATCTTGTTGGGCCTGCAAAATAACAGGTGCTAATTTAATCAGTTCAGGTCGTGTTCCAAACACAATTGATATTCGTTTTTTCATTGTTAGAAATCCTTATAAAAAACCAGTTCAGTGCGGGTGTTGTTATAATTTTCAGTACCATCAGCGAGCGCATCTTTGAAATAGTGTCCATACAAACGCTCAACGCGGAGTTTCACAGGCATATAATTAAACGGTTGCCATGCAACACCAGCACCATATTCAAATAAATTATTGTAATTTTCACCTTTAGAATCAGCTAAGGTATGTAGTTTTCCATAGGCTTGCACCGTACCCGCCTCACCCCGGTACAGATTAAAACCTGAACGCAGTCGCAAATCAGCAATCACGTTATAGTCCTCCCGAGAGTAACTCGCCACATTGCCATACAGATCCGTGAAATAATCATTCCATACTGTGCGTTGTTCTATCGCTGGATTGGCATACCACTCTTGATAACCGGTTACCCCACCCACCACACTTTCTCTGAACTTATCTCGATTGCGATCGATCAGATCATAACTGCCCCCCACTTCTAAATAGGCCCGAACAGGAATCGATTGCCATGGTTGATAGTTTGCCCCCACGCCAATGGTTACTGCATTTTCATCAATAATTTCTGGACGCACGCCACCTTTAGATTTGGTATCACGGTTCAAATTCACAAAGCCATAGACTTGTGCTCGACCACCCTCCAAATTTTTCCCATAGCGCATTTTTAGAGGAAAAATGAAATCGTCATAACGTGACTCATAAGACGGGGCAAAATACACATCTTTAAACGTCGCGGGAACAGATGAACCACTTAAATTCTGTACGGCTTGCTGTGCTTTCGTAGCAATTTCAGTATCTGAGGAGGTCGATAATCCTTTAAAAATGACTAAGGCTTCTTTGTTCCTTTTTTGCTGATTCAGTAAATACCCTTCTTGTAATTTCAATTGATCATCTTCAGGTGCAAGCTGCTCAGCTTTGCGCACACTCTGAATGGCCTCATCGTGTTTATTTAAACGAATCTGCAAATAGGTCAAACTTTTCCAGACTTTGATATCTAGTGGTGTGAGTTGTCCTAATTCAAGCAAAATTTTCTCAGCGTCTCGTGGCTGGCTTTGTTCAATTTTATAAAATTTATCCCAACGATCGTAAATGGGGTTGCCGGGTTTATAAGCAGCATCCCCTTCCTTTACAAAATCAGCTTCAGCGCTGAATATCTGTTGTGCAGGTAGAATTAGGCCCAAGAATAGTAGTGTATGACTCAGCAGCTTATTTTTGGAATTGTTCATCGCAAATCTCAACTAAATATACTCAGAATATAGACAATAAAAACTCAATGTAATCTAAAGTTAAAGTGTTAAATTATTCACATATTATAACCAAGTCATGGTTATGCTATCGTTAAAATACGTTATTTTATAATAGATTAAGTTTATGAATCAGCAATAGAATTTTACAAACATTCGCTACATTCACCTTTATAAATAATTAAATTCACTCGATCAAAAAGAGCAAGATTATGTCCTACTCCCAACATGCAGAACCGCACGTAATCCAACGTTCAGGCTGGCTAAGAGCCGCTGTTTTAGGTGCCAATGATGGCATTATTTCCGTCACCAGTTTAATTATGGGTATGGCTGCCAGCGGTGCCAGTTCACATACCTTATTGATTACCTGTATTGCAGGTCTCATCTCAGGTGCGACCTCAATGGCGGCGGGTGAATACATCTCGGTTAAATCACAGGAAGATATCGAAAAATCTGATCTGCGCTTTGAAGCCAAAGAACTGGAAAAAAATCCACATGCCGAACTAAAAGAACTGACGCAAATTTACATTTCACGTGGCCTAAATCCAGCACTTGCCGAAGAAGTTGCCAAACAACTGACTGAACACGATGCCCTCGGTGCGCATGCACGAGATGAAATCGGGATCCATGAAAATACTGCTGCCAATCCTGTTCAAGCGGCACTTTCATCCGCAGCATCATTTTCATGCGGTGCAGCCTTACCGATGTTGGCGATTTTACTGAGCCCTAGTTCATGGGTCGCAGGTTCTGTACTGATCACAGGGGTGATTTCTCTGGCTTTATTAGGTGCCTTATCCAGCTATTTTGCCCGTACCTCCATGCTCAAAGGCAGTTTACGCATTACTTTATGGGGCATGCTCGCTATGGCCTTTTCCAGTTGGGTCGGTTCTCTGTTTAATGTCACACCGCTTTAACATTCCTTTTAGATTTGAAAATACTGTCTATATTCAATAATTAAATAGCGATTATTATTTGCAAGCCTTTTTGTTTTTACGTTATGGTGATTGAAAAGGGAATGAGTATAGCAGCATGTCAATTTTAGAATTAGTAGAAATAAAACACCCGATTTTACTTGCGCCGATGGCAGGTGTTTCCACGCCTGAACTTGCAGCTGAGGTCTCTAACCAAGGCGGTTTGGGCTCTTTAGGACTTGGAGCCAATACCCCTGAAGCCGCCAAAGCACAAATCTTAAAAACTCAAGAACTCACAGATCATCCATTTCAAGTGAACTTCTTTTGCCATCAATCCGAGTCATTGAATCAGGAAACAGCGCAACAATGGATTGACTACATTCGTCCACAATTTGAAAAATTTGCTGCACAAGCACCGACTCAACTCAATTGTATTTATCCCAGTTTTTTAGATAATGATGACTTTCTCAATGTGGTACTGGAAACCCATCCCAAAGCCGTGAGTTTTCATTTTGGTATCCCCCATCCACATCAAATCCAAGCCTTGAAACAAGCTGGGATCATAACCATGGTATCTGCCACCAATTTAATTGAGGCGCAAGCGATTGAAGCTGCGGGCATTGATATCATTATTGCACAAGGGATTGAGGCAGGAGGGCATCGAGGTATTTTCAATCAACAATTTGATGCAGCCATCAAGACCGCTGATTTAGTACAACTGCTCGTAAAACATTGCAACACGCCTGTGGTTGCAGCGGGTGGAATTATGAATGGCGAACAAGCCAGAGCCATGCTAAAACTCGGTGCTGTGGCGGTACAATTGGGTACAGCCTTTGTTCAATGCAAAAGTTCCAGTGCCAATGCGGCCTATCGCAAAGCTTTGTTTAGCCAACCAATTACTCAAATCAGTGCAAGTCTGTCTGGTCGTCCAGCACGTGGTTTACTCGGGACTTGGCATACCCAGATTGACAGCCCTCAACGCCCGAAAGTACCAGCCTACCCTTATACCTATGACCTTGCCAAACAACTCATGAGCATTGCTGGCGGACAGCATGATTTTAGCTATGGTGCCTTTTGGGCAGGGAGTAATGTAGCGCAAATCCGAGAATTAGAAGCCGCAGATCTCGTCAATCAACTGGTCTTAGAAATGAAATCCAACTAAACCCTGCCATAAAAAACCGACCTTTAGTAGGTCGGTTTTTTATGATCTTACTTGATCGCTTCTAATAAGGTATGTTGTGCATTATGTGGCTCTTCACCTTCCACAGGTCGTGCACGATCCCAAACTCCATCGCCTTGTAATAGCCATGCTTGCTGATTATCTTTGAGATAATTCAATAAACCGAGTTGGTAGATCCGCTTTTTCAATGCTGGATCTTCAATTGGAAAACAAGCTTCAACACGGTTGAATAAATTACGATCCATCCAGTCCGCACTCGAACCGTAAATGCGTGGATTGCCATTATTACTGAAATAGTAAACGCGAGTATGTTCCAAGAACCGTCCAACAATCGAACGTACACGAATATTTTCAGATAAATTTGGCAAACCTGGGCGTAGGCAACAAATAGAACGAATAATCAGGTCGACCTGAACACCAGCTTGCGATGCTTCATACAATTTATTAATCAACTGAACTTCAGTTAAGGCATTAACTTTAATAATAATTTGCGCAGGTCGGCCTTCTTTGGCATTGGCAATTTCGTCATCAATATAATTGATCAATTGTGCATGCAAAGTGAAAGGTGCATGGAGTAGCTTTTTCGGCTTCGCCATTTTCCCCATACCAGTTAATTCTTGAAAAATACGATGTACGTCTTCGCACAGGTCTTTGTCTGTGGTCATCAAACCATAGTCGGTATAGATCCGTGCATTCGTAGCATGATAGTTACCCGTCCCCAAATGTACATAGCGGACTAACTTATTATTTTCACGACGCACAACTAAAATCATTTTGGCGTGGGTTTTATAACCCACAATACCGTATACGACCACGGCGCCCGCTTCTTGCAAAACGTTGGCCACTTCAATATTGGATTCTTCATCAAAACGAGCACGTAGTTCAATGACGGCTGTCACTTCTTTCCCATTTCGTGCTGCTTCGGCAAGGACTTGCACAATTTCTGAATCTGCACCACTGCGGTAAAGCGTTTGCTTAATTGCTAACACTTGTGGATCACGTGCCGCTTCACGTAACAGTTGAATCACAGGCGCAAACGACTCAAATGGATGGTGCAATAAAATGTCCTGCTTTTGCATTGCCGCAAAAATACTTTCCGACTTTTTAAATGCTTTTGGAATCACAGGGGTATGCGAGTCATAACGTAAATGTGGACGCTTAAAGTTCGATAACAAACGTGCCAAGTTCACTGGCCCATCAACGCGATAAAGTTGCTCTTCGTTTAAATCAAACTCATCCAGCAAGTATTCGTAAATATGCTTTGGACAGTTATGTGTCACTTCCAAACGTACAGCACGACCAAAACGGCGTGAACTTAATTCACCTTTGAGCGCTTTGGCCAAATCTTCGACATCTTCATTCAAGGCTAAGTCAGCATTACGCGTGACACGGAACTGATAACAACCTGTTGCAGTCATACCTGGGAACAAATCAGAGACATGTTCATGAATAATTGCAGACAGCATCACATGATGTTCTTTGCCATCAGTGAGTTCATCTGGTAAACGTACTACACGAGGTAATGAGCGCGGCGCTGGGACAACAGCAAGATCAATCTGACGACCAAACGCATCCTTGCCTTCCAAGGTCACAATAAAGTTTAAGCTTTTATTCACTAAGCGTGGGAATGGATGTGCAGGATCGAGGCTAATCGGAGTCAGTACAGGTGCAACTTGTTCTTGGAAATATTTCTTGATCCATGCCGATTGGGCCGGTGTTAGTTCTCCACGGCGTAAAAAGCAAATATCTTCTTCACGTAATTTTGGCAAAATTTGTTCATTTAAAATACGATATTGGCGTTCAATCGCAGCATGTGTCGTTTTTGAAATTTGATCTAAAACCTGTTTAGGTGTTAGCCCATCTGGCGTACGGCTTTCATTGCCTAAGGTCAGTTGCTCCATTACCCCTGCAACACGAATTTCAAAGAACTCATCTAAGTTACGTGAAAAAATCAGAAGGAAATTCATCCGTTCTAACAGTGGGTGAAGTGGATCGACGGCCTGTTCAAGTACACGAAGATGGAAATCGAGAATCGAAAGTTCACGATTAATATAACGGTCGTTGTAACTATATTCTATGGGCGCTGTTGTCGTCACTGCAGTATTCATACCGAACCTTGTCGCATTATCATTCATCAAGTGATGATTTAAGTATGCTGCAAAATTATGTCAATTTGGTAAAAAAGCCCAAAAATATTGGGCTTTTTTAAAATTTATTTAATTATTCTGGAATTTGTATCGCATTCATATATTTCAAAATCACTCGTTTGCGAAATTGCAGCTTGCGATCGTTGCGATTGTCTTGATAATACTTCGGATTAGGCAGTAATGCCGCCAAGAACGCGGCTTGTTCTCGACTTAAACTTTTTGAACTTTTGCCATAATAAAATTGTGCCGCTGCCTCGACCCCATAGATATTCTGACCAAATTCAACCGAATTCATATACACTTCTAAAATGCGGCGTTTTGACCACATTCGTTCCATCATCCATGTGGCAATGGCTTCTTGCCCCTTACGAATAAACGAACGTTTGTTATAAAGAAAAAGGTTTTTTGCCAGTTGTTGCGAAACCGTTGAACCGCCTGCAACCAACTCCCCTTTTTCACTATTGCGTTCCAATGCAAATTGAATCCCCGCCCAATCAAAACCATGATGATGGATAAACTTGGCATCTTCACCCGCTAAAATGGCACGCTTGAAATTATCACTAATATTGTCATAGTCACGCCATTCTTGTTTGATTGGCTTAAAATCGGTTAAATAGTCTGCCCGCATAAACATTGTAGTTTCAACAGGATGGGTACGCCACCAGACCAGACTACCAAAGATCCATAATTGAATCAGTAGAATGACGCCGATAATCAACATTACTGCGCGTGCTAAAAAGGCTTTCATTAAAGTGCATCACTCCATCGTGCAACTAATTCATGCTAAGCTATTTTTTATATCAATAACTAGCGTAAACACATGACTGAAACGACTCCACCACAAATTAATCAAAAATTGCAAATACAAACATGGTGGTTTACTGCGCTATTGATTGCAGTCAATGTCGGATTATTTGGCTGGCAGATTCTTTCAGGGGTGAATATTACCGACCCTACCCCTGTAGATGCAATTGCTTGGGGTGCAGATTTTACCCCACTCACCTTTACAGCTGAACCTGAGCGCTTATTCAGCAACATGTTTTTTCATTTTGGCATGATTCATTTAATGTTAAATATGTGGGCTCTGTATATTTTCGGCAGTGTGGCCGAACAGCTATTTGGTCGAAGCTACTATATTGGTCTGTATTTTCTAGCCGGTTTAATGGGCAGTGTATTATCAAGCTATTTAAGCATTCGTGATGGCTATGAATTGTTGCAACACTTTGATCCAAACCTCCTGCCACGGATTAGTGCCGGTGCATCAGGTGCTGTCATGGGTCTTGGTGCAGCACTGACGGTCGTATCCTTATTTCCGCCCTTGCCACAGCAACGTTTCTGGCTTGATAAGAAATCATTACTGATAATCATGGGGATTAACTTAGTCTTTGGTTTTACTGTTTCAGGCATTAATAATGCTGCACATATTGGCGGTATGATCATGGGAGCTTTGTTAGCCTCGATGTGGTATTTCAGTCAAAAAGTACAAAATAAAGGCCTATTCCAAATGATCGCCATAGGGGTTGGACTGCTCCTACTTGCTGCATTTTATTGGTATTGCACGGTGTTAAGCACAGGACTTAATCCTTTATGGCATGAAATCCTGCACCAAAACCAATTAAGTTTTTAAGACTGATTCATTTCTCTTAGGCTTTGTAAGGGTGGAATATCGCATAAATAACTCAGGCGATAACGACCAATCAAAGTACAAATAATCATCATACTCAGCGGTAAGATCAACCAAATCTCAGGATGCCATTGCACGGCCATTTGCATCCTGTGACTGGCAATCGCACTAATCACTTCAGCAAATAAACACGCCACCACACCTGACAATAATCCAATAAAACCAATCTCAAGACTGAGCATCCGTTTGAGCTTATTCTTAGCAACGCCAAATGAACGTAGCAACGCAACTTCTTTACGACGCTCATCCATCAGCACATTTAAACATGCGATCAGTACTAATATGCCTGAGAAACCAACTAAGGCAGCCAGTACTGTGACAATCTGTACCAGTACATTCACCAAGCGTTTAATTTCATCCAGAATCCGTCCGACATCAATAAATACCGTATTGGAAAATTGCTGAATCAATTGCACCATTTTCTGCTGATCAGCAGGTGGCAAATAAAAGCTACCTAAATAACTGCCTGCGTTTTCATCCATCGTTTCTGGTGAGAAGATGAAGAAAAAATTCGGACTAAAGCTTTCCCATTCGACGCTACGCAAATTCACCACTGTGGCTTCTAAGCTACCTTCAGGCAGGCTAAAACTGAGTTGATCACCAATTTGAATGCCAAGCTCATGTGCAGTTTTTTCCTCAACCGACACTTGTCCTGCTTTGCTAAAATGAGCTACGCCTTGGGTAATCACATTGTCTTTAGGATAAAGACTGGCTTGAGTCAGATTAAGCTCACGGCGTAATGAATTGTTTTGCTTAACCAACTCAGCTGCAAAGGCATGACCGTTTTTAGCAACCAATCGCCCACGAATATTGGGATACAGTGGCGTTGATTGCCAACCATTTTGCTCAATCTGTTGCTTAAACTGCGGCATATCAAATGGCGGTAAACCGTAGACAAATTGGTTCGGCGTACCCACAGGCAATTGCTGTTGCCAGCGTTGCAATAGATCCGTTCTCAATACACTCAATACCGTAATCAAGCTCAGGCCTAAAGCCAGTGCGGTGATCTGCAAAGCAGTTTGATGTGGAATCCGCACATAAGCCGCGAGAGGATGTTTCAGTTGTTTAATCGCCTTGAGGAACAGCCAAATCACAGCATACATCATTGTGCAAAGTAGTAAGATTGCACTGAGTACCAACAAGCTCAACTGGAGGTTATCACTCAGCACCAAACTAAACAAAACCAAGCTGACAATACCAATCGCAAACATTGCCACATAAGACTTGCGTGAACGCTCCTGTTGGCGAATCACCCGAATCGGAGGTGTGTTTAATAATTCCCAAATGCTTGGCAAAATAAAACCAATCAACACCATCACACTGGTAAAAATCGCAATCGGCAAGGCATAAAGTAGATCGATGACTGCGAAACTCAATTGCAGTTGTGGAATCAATTGCAGCATCAGTTGCAATAAACCATAACCCAAAGCAATCCCAATCAGACTTCCTAACACAATCGACAAAGCACTGACGATTCCAAGCAAGGCAATATAGGCCAATAAAATTTGTCGCTTACTGGCACCCAAGCATCGCATCAAAGCAATATGATCTTGGTTTTGTTGGACATAACGTTGACTGGTTAAGGCAATCGCAATACCGCAAAGTAAAATGGTCAATAGATTAGCCAGCTGCAAGAAGGTATCCAGATTTTCAATTGGTTTCATTAAGCGGGTATTGGATTGACTGGCATCTCTGAGTTTCAGTGAACTTTGCTCGCCTTCAAATTGTTGATCTGCCTGCTGTTCGGTGTCTTGTTCATTTTTTTGAGATTGTTTAAAAATCTTTTTATAGGCCTTGATTGACTCAGGTTCTCCTGCAAGCAGCAGTCGATATTCAATTCGACTTCCAACTTGAATTGCATTGGTCTTGGCAATATCAGCTTGGTGAATAATCACTGTCGGAGAGAAACCTGAAAAACCTGTCTCTTGATTAGAATCACGCTCGATTATGCCCGTGACTTTAAACTGAGCATCGGCAATTGCCAGTGGTTCACCCAGCTTGGCATGTAATAAATCCATGGCACGCTGACTTAACCAGACTTCTCCTGCTTTTATCGCCTGTGCTTTGGGTTGAATCACCAACTGACCACGCAATGGGAAATGTCCATCTACAGCTTTGACATTGACCATCACAAACTGATCTTGGGTATGTGCCATCGAGCTAAATACCGTCACAGGAGCATGCTTTAACTTCAGTTCATCTGCCTGTTGCAGCCAATTCGGCTGAATAGGGTCCTTGTCTGATAGGACTAAATCACCACCCAACATTTCGGCAGCCTGTAATGCCACCGCATTTTGGACTTGAGTATTACTAAACTTGAGCGCCGTGGTTGCACTGATTGCCAAAGACAAGGCTATAATCAGTAGATATAAGCCCCCAGTACGAAAACTTTGTAACAGTAAGGGTTTCAGGACTGAACTCATACCCCCTCCTGCAACTTGACGATTTCCTGAATTTGACCATCGGCGAGTTTGACGTGGCGTTGGCACAATGAAGCCAAGTTTTGATCATGGGTGACCAAGACTAATGTGGTGCCGAGTTCTTTATTTAAATCAAATAATAGTTGTTCAACCTCTTCCGCAGTTTGCCCATCCAGATTGCCTGTGGGTTCATCGGCAAAAATGATTTTCGGCTCGGCAATCAAAGCTCGTGCAATTGCAACACGTTGCTGCTCTCCACCTGAAAGCACTTTCGGCGTTTGCTGTGCTTGTCGAATCAGTCCAACCCGTTCCAACCATACCAATGCTTTTTGTTCAGCTTGTTTGAAATTAAAATCTGGCTGTAGCCGCAACGGCAACATCACATTTTCCAAGGCACTTAACTGCGGCAACAATTGGAAAGATTGAAAGACAAAACCAATATTTTCTAAACGGACACGGGCACGTTGTTCTTCAGTAAGCTTATGAACGGCTTCTCCACAGACCCATAATTCCCCCAGACTTGGTCGATCCAATGTCGCAAGAATACCTAATAGTGTTGATTTCCCCGAGCCCGAACGGCCAGTAATGGCAATCTGTTCACCTTGATAGATATCTAAATCTATGTCTTTTAAAATGCTCAGACTTTGCTGATTGATTTGAATGTTTTGTGTAACTTTTTGGGCAGAGATAATCGGTTGTGGCATGATGTCACGTATCCTTTAGGACAAATTTGAAATACGATGCAAAAATCTAAAGTTATCTGGTCACTATCAAAAGCAGTTGGAATCATCGCCATTGGCTTGATCCCAACACTGGTATCAGCAAAGACTATTTTAATTTTGGGTGATAGCCTGAGCGCAGGTTATGGCATCGATGTAAAGCAAGGTTGGGTGCAATTATTACAACAACGCCTAGACCAACAGTATCCGAAACAACACAAAGTGGTCAATGCAAGTGTCAGCGGTGAAACCACCAGCGGTGCATTGGCAAGACTTCCGAAGTTATTGCAAACCTATAAGCCTGAAATCGTGGTGATTGAGCTTGGTGGCAATGATGGCTTACGTGGTCAACCACCACAAATGATTCAAAAGAATCTCGCTCAATTGGTACAACTGAGCCAAAAACAGAACGCCAATGTTTTACTGTTTGGTATGAAAATACCACCGAATTATGGGACCGCCTATAGCACAGCTTTTGAAAATAATTACAAAATTGTAAGTCAGCAATATAAAGTAAAACTCTTGCCGTTCTTCCTTGAAGGCGTGGCTGGGCATAAAAACTTAATTCAGAATGACCAGATTCATCCCAATGCCAAAGCGCAACCGATTATGCTGAATGTGGCTTATCCCTATATCAAAGGCGCCTTATAGGCACCAGTTGAGTCGCTAAAGCCGCTTAGCCGATATTTTTCTTAAAATACACCACACGTTCAGTTTCATAAAAACCGAGTGCTCGATGCATGGCGTGGCTGATCTGATTATCCAACGCTGTATCCGAAGCAAACTCTGTACATGCAAACTGTTTCGCCCAAATTTCTACTTGTTGAACCAACCCCGTTGCGATACCTGAACGGCGATATTCAGGCAATACATAAATCCCTTCCAAAAAAGCCACAGGCGATGTTTGTGTGCCATTCACATATTCATACCGAATTGAAGCTTCCAACATGGCAATTGCTTGTTGGGTGTCGGTATAAGCCAATAATTGTAAGCAATGTGCCTGTGTGATCAGTTGACGCATTTCCTGTAAATGCGCTTCTTCATGATCAGGCCAGAGCAAACTTCTTAATGCCAGCCAATCTGATAATTGTGATTCAGATATCGGCATAATATTCATAGTGGAACTACGCTTTGATTGAAACACCTAAATTTTATCAATAAAGAATATAAAGTATGAATGATAAAATAATGGCGAGTCTCTCAACTCGCCATCTGCTTTAAAAATCGAAGAAACTGACTTCACCTGTTTCCAGTGAATATTCTGCTCCGACTACAATCATTTTGCCTTTCTCGATCAAACTTTCCAACACTGCCGAACCATGACGTAATTGATTCACTGAAGCAAATACATTGGAACGAACCGCATGAGCTGACAGTTTTTTCAAATCATTTTTTAAATCTGTTTGCATCAAGATTTCAACCGAAGGACGTACCCGATTAACAATCGACATCAAATTTGACGATGGCGGTTGCTGCGGGTTCATCAAGGTATCAATCGTCGCTTGAATCGCACCACAGTGACTATGCCCTAGCACCACTACGACAGCACAATCATAACGTTCTGCTGCAAACTCAACACTCCCCACCTGTGATGGCGCAACGATATTGCCGGCTACACGAATCACGAACAAGTCACCTAAACCTTGGTCAAACACCATTTCCGCAGGGACTCGGGAATCAGAACAACCTAAAACAATTGCAAAAGGATTTTGTTCACTTGCCATTTCGGCACGTTCTTGGTGAGACAATAATTTTTGTTGAACTGCCTCTCCCTTTACAAAACGAGCATTACCAGCTTTTAAACGTTCTAGGGCTTCTTGAGCAGTGAGCATGCTTAAATCCATCTATGGTTGACATGAGCAAATAGTGTAATGTGCGCCTGTTTGAAAGTCACTGACAAAAATAAAAACTCTCAGTATGTCTGCTAATGTTTTAATCAGGAAAATAATGGAAAATTGATGATTTCATTGGCAAGAATTTCCATACAGCTGTAGATTATGCAAATGACTCCTTTAGCACTTTCCCCAATAATCAATGGGCGTAAAAATAGATCAAGGACAGAACAATGAATACAAAAAACCAATTTGCAATGCCCTTTCGTAGGACACTCACTGCAGCTTTACTGACATGCAGTTTGACTACAGTTGCAATCAGCACCACACAGGCTGCGGAAATTGAAATGAGTTTCCAAAACCTACTGCAACAAGAACGTGCTTGGGCAGGCTTACAAAGTAAAACCCTAAAAGTAGGTGACATCACTTGGTCCTATAGTGAGGGCGGGCAAGCAGGTAAACCGATTGTGATTTTAATTCATGGTTTAGCAGGCAGTCGCGATAACTGGAACCGTGTCGCACGTGCTTTAACAGCAAACTACCATGTGGTCATCCCTGACTTGCCTGCCAGTGGTGAAACGCAGGTACCGAAAGATTTTGATTATTCAGTTCCCAACGTGACTGAAAAACTACGTCGTTTTGTCGAAGCAGCCAACCTCACTGGTCCAGCCCATGTGGCAGGCCATTCACTGGGTGGTTCAATTGCGATGCTGTATGCAGGTCAATATCCATTTGAAACCAAGAGCCTGTTCTTGATTGATGCGGCTGGGGTATATAAATCTGCTACCACGCCTTATCTCAAAGATCCAACCCAAGTAAGAAACATGATTGTGAGCAAAAAAGGAGACTTTAATTTCTTGATGCAACAAGCCATGCATACACCACCCTTCATTCCTAAGGAAATTGCACAAGCGCAAGAGAAAATGATGATTGGTCAGATTGAGCAAACTCAAAAGATGGTGGATCAAATCATTGCCTTGAATAAACTCTACACACCTGATTCATTTGCCTTATTGGCACGCTCAATTGATGCACCCACCCTAATTTTATGGGGTAAACAAGATAAAATTATCAATGTTGAAGTTGCACCTGAGTTAAAATCACTGCTGAAAAATGCGCAAGCGCCTGTGATCTTGGACAATGTTGGACATATGCCAATCTTGGAAGCAGATCAATTGGTGGTACAGCAATATCTACCTTTCCTCAGTAAGATTCAGGCACAAAAGCCTGCAGCAGCACCTTCACCCTAAATTTAATTAGCGATTTGAGATTTTATGTCGAAACAACCCATGATAGAACAACTGATTGATGCACAACTTGATTTTCTAGAGCAGGAGTTTGCACAAGCAGAAACGATTCAATACGAGTTTAAACAGTTCTATCATTGGTTGCGCTTACAACAATTACAGCATCTTTGGTCGTTTGAACAAATCTTTGAGCTGATTGACAAGCAGATTTTGGCCACACCAGCCAGTCAATTTTTAATCGAACAAATTGCGGAACATATTCGTTTTGCCCTGATTCATCCGATCAATGATCAAACCACGATTGAACAGGTCATTCCTGTTCTGACCATTGACTCGATTGCACAATATGTAGCAAGCAAAAGCGGCCATCGACAACGTTTGATTAAAACAGTAGTCAACAACCCTGCTTTTTCTGCATTGATTACCCAACTGATTCAGCACTCAATCCAAGATTATCTGGATAATTCCATGTCAAAACGTGTTCCTGGGGTTGGACATTTTATGAAAATGGGAAAATCAGTTTTAGAAACAGTGACCGATTCCAACTTGAATGACACGATTAACCACTATCTACAAAAGAACATTCTAAAAATCAGTCAAATGAGTGAAAAAGTATTAAATCAACATTTTAATGATGACAAGCTTTATCATTTTCAGGCCAACCTCTGGCATAAAATTAAAGTCATGCCTTTATCGGTTTTGCGTCATTATGTCGAAGTTCAGGACCTACCTAAAACAGTGGCTATGGGGCATGAAATTTGGGAACATATCCGTCAAACGCCTTACCTAAAACAGCAAGTACATGATGGCGTCTATGCATGGTATGCCCGTAATCAGGAACGTACTTTTGACCTGTTACTGCGTGACCTGAATATTGATGAGGAATTGGTTGAAAATGAACTGAGCCATTTGCTCAGCCCTGTTTTACAGCAAGTCATTACAACAGGTTATTTAAGACAACGTGCTCGCGCGTATTTAGAGAAATTTTATTATTCGGATAACATTCAAAAAATTTTAACTATTGAGTAATTAAATCATAATTTTCTATTCTCCCCCTCTCTCTGAATTGCTGTGCCGTATTGTGTTACGCATAACCAATCCAGTTGTTGATCAAACATCCATTGATTCATAGACCTCTCAAACTTGGAGAGAGTTTCGCTGTGTTGACAAGGATGAATATAACCCGCCCACATCAATACCAGCACAATTTCTGTGAGCTGTTTTAAAGGTAAATTTTGTTTAAGCATACTGGATAACTCAAGCATTGAAAGCACATTTTTATTGAGCAGCTCAAGTATCTGTTCAAATATCTGGATTGCATCTTTTATTCTACCCAGCTTAGGATCAAGGCTTAGGTCCTTTCTAACTGGAGCTGCGGGTAATAGTCCAAATTTCACCGTTGAATAATAGTTTTCTAACTGTTGTTGGTTAAGCGGCATTCTATTTTTTACATAGATATCTTGTCTCTGCAAGGTATAGCGTGCGATATCCTTAACGGTCTCTTGCAAAGTAATTAAGGGTAAGGTTTTTACCACGTTTTGAACTTCTGGTGGCAAACTGATCTTATCTAAGTTTTCAATAATCCCTGCTCCACCCACATAAGAAAGTCCTAACTTTCCAAAGCGCTGGATCATATCGGCAGAATGCTGAGGTTGCCAGTGTTCCGATAAAAAATCATGGGCAATGTAGTTTGGCTTATCCTGAGCAAGTTCAGATAATTCTTGATTCAAACTTGGAATTTTTTCAAATAATCCACTCTTCGCTGTACCAATTTTCCGAACTAAATTGAGGCTTTGGACGGCTTTGGTGGCGGAATCCCCTTGCAAATTCTTAGACGTTTCCAGCATTAACTTCTGAACTGATACCAAAGAAGTAGCACCAGGGTGGCTCATATAACTACAGTATAAAATTCCATCTTTTTTTAAAAATTTATCAACAATTTGCGCAACAATATTCTGGTTTTCAGATGAGATCCAAGACCAGACCCCATGCGTTACAATAAAGTCAAATGGCTCTATGTCAGCATTTAAAAAGCTTTCAAAATCTGCATGAATAAATTCAACATTATCAATATTGGTCGTTTCTAAACCTTCTTGTGCAACCATCAAATGCTGTTGATTAAAATCAACACCCACAAAATGACCGAGAGGATTTGCAGCGGCCGTAAGGTGTAAATGAATTCCCATTGCACAGCCAAGTTCCAGATATCGATACGGTGTTACAAGATCAGGAGCAGAAAAGCCTTTTGATTGAACAATCATATTCAGCCACAACGGCATCGTTTGTCTATGTACAAATGTTGGATAAGGTACATCTACAATATAGCCGTCTTGCGAAGAGTTCATTCAATTTACCTAAGCAGAATAATCTAATAATTCAAAAAATAGATCAGCCCATTACTTAAATAAGCTGATCTGTTTCACTACTCAAATATCGATCTAGAATCGAGTGGTGAAACCTACGTAATATGTCGCTGGCGGAGCATCACCATAATCGACACTTCCTTTGTTGACTTTGTCACCACCGATATTTTCAACGCCCGCTCTCAAGCTGAGTGAATCACTATAATCAAAATTCACACCCACGGCTCCCGTTGTTGTGGCATTTGAGAAGTATAATTCTTTCCCTGCTGAACCCGATCCTGCAACGAGATCGGCTTCGGTAAATGCTTGTTTACCTAAATATTGTACACGGGCAAATGTATTCACACGATCCGTAATATCCCAATAAACCGCCAAGTTTGTAGTAAACTCAGGAACTTGGGCCAATGATTGACCCGTTGCTTTATTTTCGGACTCTATCATATAAGTGGCATTACCCGTCACTCGTAGATAATCATTCAATGGAAATTTATAAGTCAGTTCCAATCCACTTGTACGTGCCTTTTCAACATTCGATTGACGTGTATACCAGATACCGTTAATTCGCCCGTAATAGTTGTTTACGATCATATCTTTGTAATCACTGAGGAAGTAGGTGAAATCAACACCATAACCATCCTCTTCGTAACCAAAACCAATTTCATAATTGGTACTGGTTTCTGGATCAAGATCTGGATTACCTAACATGTAGCATGATTGACCCGATTGCCAACCATAAGGTGCTAAACTTGTACAGCCCATTCCCATTGAACTTGTGCCAGATGAACCTGAACGCTCTTTTAAATTTGGCGCTCTGAAACTACGCGAAACCCCACCTTTAACAGTCCAAGCATCTGTCGGATGATAGACCCCATAAATACGTGGACTAAAGTTAGGATCATAATCATTGCTACCATCAACACGGCCGCCAAGAGTTAAAATAAAATTATCTTGTAAATAAATTTGGTCTTCAGCAAACAAAGACCAAGAATAGTCATCTGGGTTCTTATCAGGTGTTTGAATATTGCCATTTTCATCAGGGACCAATTGATTACCGATATTTGATGCATTAGAGACCTGTTCATATTTTCCTTGTGCGCCCAAGGTCAAATCATGTTTACGGTCCCAAAGCGTCAAAGGTTTATTAGCTTTTAGATCCAGAACTGTTTCACTACTTTTAGAACCACCGTCTACAGCAAAATCAGGTGTCTTATTTTCATATTGATTATAGTAAAGGTCCGCATTTGTGACTAAACCATCAGCGAAACGCCCTTCATGTCCGATACCAACATTGTAGTGCTCCATTTTATCAGCACCAAAATGTTCGGTGCCTAATTCAGCTTGCTCAGCCTCACTCAACTGTGGATTCTTCTCAATGCCATAGCCTAGATCAAAGTTAAAATCTTGGTTATCAGAAATTTTCCAGTTTAAACGGCTGGAAATATTTTGCTCTTGGTTCTCGCCAGTACCATTCTGAATACCCTCATCTGCATTTCTTTTCTTAATATTTCCGCCAAGTCTAAAACCTAAATTATCCGTAATTGGTCCAGCAATGTTTGCAGCGACATTAATCGTATCACCTCGAGAGCTACCATCAGGCTGGCTATAATCCGTTCTTAATGAGCCCGTAAGCTTATTGGGAATTTTCTTGGTAATAATATTAATCACACCACCAGCTGCTTCAGAGCCGTAAAGTGTTGACATTGAGCCTCGTACCACCTCAATTCGATCAATCATTTCTGGAGAAATCCAATCAATATCTTGCGAAATTGTATCAGGACGATGGCCTAACAATGATGAATTACCAACGCGCTTACCATCTACAAGAATTAAAGTATATTTGTCAGGGGCGCCACGAAATGCAATTTTTGAACCAGGCCCAACGTTTGAATAGCCTCCCACTGCTCCTGGTAATTCACCTAGTAAATTTGCAATACTAGAAACAGGACGTTTTGCAATTTCTTCAGAGGTAATCACACTAATCGAAGCTGGCGCATCTTTGACATTAACACCAGAACCACTCGCAGTGACAACAATCGTTTCTAACTTAACAGTTTCATCTGATTTATCGAGTGATTTACTATCTTCGTTTATGCTTTCTGCAGCATTTGCAAAGGTCATCATGCTACTTATAACTGAAACAGCGAGTAGAGATTGTCGAACTACGTGCTTGGTCATATTCCCACCTAAATCAGATTAATATTAAAATTTACTTAAAAAATCATGAGAATTTTAACAAAAATTAAATAAATAACAATAAAAATGATAATTATTATTATTTATGTATTTTTTATTTTCAGCATACACCTATTTATAGAGTAAAGAAAAATCATCTCAGTTTTGATGAGGTAATAAAAAAAGCCCTTAAAAGGACTTTTTTTATTACGTTAATTTTCTAGCAATTATTTGAAATAAGCGCCTTCTGCTTGTGTATGATCGGTTTGATCCACCACACGTTGCAACTCAGGCACATGCTGTCTTAAGGTGGTTTCTACACCTTGCTTCAAGGTGACATCAATCGCAGAACAACCTTGGCAACCACCACCGAATTTCAATACAGCAGTAAGACCGTGTTCTGGATCATTATTGACTTCTACCAAACTACAGTTACCGCCATGCCCTTCAAGACCTGGATTAATTTCAGATTGCAATACATAAGTAATGCGCTCTTCAATTGAAGCATCTGGGCCGACACGTGGCACTTTTGAGTTTGGTGCACGGAATGTTAATTGCCCACCAAAACGGTCTTTATTGTAGTCAATCACCGCATCAACCAAATACGGAATTGATGGTGCATCAACATAAGCAGGAAAATTAGGATAATCCTGTTTATAGTCCGTTGGCACCACTTCTTCAGGTGCGCTATATGCCATACAACATTCAGCACGTGGAGTACCTGGATGCTCTACAAAAACACGAACGCCAATTCCTGGGGTATTCTGCTTTGCTAATAAATCACCTAAATACTCTTGTGCAGAGGGAGTAATTAAAAGGTTTGGAATTTCTTCTGCGACAGCAGTGTTGGTGTTCTCAGTCGACATAACAATAATCCTCAAGCTGATGTCGTTATATTAACCGAAGATGGAGGGTAATAAAAAAAAATCAACCATTTTTGTAGGAATTCTATGCAAGATCATTGTTTATTAAGTTTTTAATGGCATTATTGCTTAGACACTGATCAATTTAAAACCTATATGTTACATCTACCCTTTGGTCACACTGTGACTCTGATCATTATTACCGTTGCAATCTCCTTATTGGCCTTCTCCAATCAGGCGGTGATGAACCGTTTAATTTTCTGGCCTCCGGCCATGCAGCGTGGACAATATGATCGTTTTATCACGCATGGCTTTATCCATGCCGATGGTATGCACCTCCTGTTCAATATGATTACGCTATTTTTCTTTGGCAATATCATTGAAAGCTTCTATCGTCAGTTTTTCTATGACATGGGCTTTGTTTTATTCTATTTGGGCGGACTAATTGTTGCCATTTTACCAAGCTATTTAAAACATCGCCACGATGCACGATGGGCGAGCTTAGGGGCTTCTGGTGCGGTTTCAGCAGTCCTGTTTGCTTATATCCTGTTCCAACCTTGGAACTTGATCTTCGTGTTCTTTATCCCTGTTCCTGCGATTATTTTTGCGATTTTGTATGTGGCTTACAGCATTTGGTCGGGCAAACGTGGCAATAGTAATATTAATCACAGCGCGCATCTCTGGGGTGCCGCTTATGGTGTAGTGGTCACTATCATTTTAGAGCCACGGGTTATTCCACATTTCTTGAATCAACTCAGCAAAATCCCATTTTAAATCATCTTAGAAATAAGCTCCTGTATTGGGGCTTTTCTTTTTTTTAGATTAATAATCAAATTTTAATTATTTTTATCATAAAAATCATCTCTCTAAACTCGCCCTAATTCTTCTATAAAATTAAGTCGACTCTCATGTCTCGTAACAGCCTCTTGAGCACACTTTCAATTGCATTATTTAGTCTGTCAATTTCAGCTTGCAGTGATAATGATTCCGATAATTCCAACACTGTGGTTGAAACCAAAAAACAACCCAACATTTTATTCATCATGGCCGATGACTTAGGCTATTCAGACTTAGGGGCGTTTGGTGGTGAAATTCATACCCCCAATATTGATGAACTGACCCGAGCAGGTCGTATTTTAACGGATTATCATACCGCACCAACCTGCTCACCAACACGTTCACAATTGATTTCGGGGACTGACCATCATTTAGCAGGAATTGGGGCAATGGCGGAACTCACACCAGAGCATTTAAGAGGCCAACCTGGTTATGAGGGCTATTTAAATGAGCGTTCACTCTCTATTGCTGAAGTCCTCAAAGACAATGGCTATCGAACCTATATCAGTGGCAAATGGCACTTAGGCTTAACCAATGCAACCAACGCACATGCCAAAGGTTTTGATCATTCTTTTACGCTATTGCAAGGCTTAGACCTGCATTTTAAACAAGCACCGAGTGCCTATAAGCGTAATGCAACGTATACCGAAGACGGCAAACAAGTTCCGATTTCATCCTTACCTGATGATTTCTTCTCTACCAACTACTTCACAGATAAACTGATCAGTTATTTAGAGTCAGGCAAGAACTCAGGCAAGCCATTCTTTGCCTATGCAGCGTATACAGCGCCCCATTGGCCCTTACAGGCACCTGCTGAATATCGTGATCGTTATCGTGGTGTTTATGATGCAGGCTATGATGTGATTCGCGATGCTCGGATTGCCCGTCAAAAACAACTCGGATTAATTCCAGCAAACTTTAAAGCAGCTGAACCAATCGCCACACCAAATGCACCGCAAAAATATGGCAAGTGGAATGAACTTTCAACTGAGCAAAAAGCGCTGGAAGCCCGCAGAATGGAAATCTATGCAGGCATGGTCGAAAATCTGGATGCCAATATTGGTCGTGTGATTCAATATCTAAAACGCAATAACTTATATGACAACACTTTAATTTTCTTTGTCTCAGATAATGGTGCAGAAGGCTTTATCCGTGGCAATTATGGAGCTGAGTCAGGTTTTGATAACAGCGTCAATAATGTCGGTACCTCGAGTTCATATCATTATGTCGGCCCCCGTTGGGCAGAGGTCAGTGCTGCGCCCTTCCACCTCTGGAAAGACACTGCGGGTGAAGGTGCAACCACCGCACCTGCCATTGTAAAACTGCCATACCAAACCAAGGCTCAAGCCACGCATCATGGCTTTGCCTCAGTCTTAGATGTGTTCCCAACCGTACTCGACTATGCCAATATTGCCATCCCACAAGGTCAATACAAAGGTCGTCAAATCAATACGCCAAGTGGTTACTCTTGGAAATCTGTACTCGAAAATAAAACCCAAGCCATTCGTCCAGCCAACTTTAGTTTTGCCGACGAATTACATGGCAGTAAATACGCGCGCCAAGGAGACTGGAAAATTGCACTACAAGGCAAATCAGAACTTGGGACTGGGTCTTGGGAACTGTATAACCTGAAAAATGATCGTGGTGAAACCCAAAATCTCGCTCAAGACAATCCTGCCAAGTTACAAGAGCTTGTCGATGTCTATAACCAATACACCCAGCAAAATGGGGTCAAGGAATATTTCCTTAAATGAAGTGGATTAGTTTATTTATTTCACTGAGTAGCCTGTCCCTTGTGGCAGGCTGTAGTAAAGTTAAACCCGATACAAACCTCTCCCCTCTAGATAACACGATAGTCGCGCAATTGGGTTCATTACCACAATGCCAACAGTATTCGGGTTTACCTGAGGCATGGCAAAAGAGGCAAACTGCGGGGATGGTGTGGGTTCCTGAAGGTTCATTTCAATTGGGATCAAATTTGGCCTACCCTGATGAGCTGAATTTTGGAAAATCTCAACGTCAGGTCAAAGGTTTTTGGATCGATCAAACCGAAGTCACTGTGGCTCAGTTTTCCAGTTTCATCAAAGCGACAGGCTATATCACTGATGCTGAAAAACAAAAGCAGGCTGCAGTATTTTCGCCTGATGCGAATAACCCCAAACAATGGTGGCAACTGAAAGCAGATTACACATGGAAAACGCCAAATGGTGTAGCTGGTCAGCCCCCATCACCCTCTGAGCCAGTTCGCTATGTCACTAAAAATGATGCCGAGCACTATGCCGTTTGGTTGGGTCGAGATTTACCCACAGAACAAGAATGGGAATATGCAGCCAAAGCAGGTTCTAAAACAGATACGCCTTTACATCAAGCGCCACAGGATGCGCATCAACATCCACAGGCCAATTACTGGCAAGGGGAATTTCCTTTCAACAATACAGTTGAAGATCATTTTCAAAGTGTCGCACCTGTCGGCTGTTATCCTGCCAATGCCTTTAAACTCTTCGATATGATTGGCAACGTCTGGGAATGGACCTCCTCTGTTTATCATGGCGCACATGATCAACATATGGGCAATTATACTGAACTCCGTCAGCAAGACACCGTCACGACACAGTATGTCCTTAAAGGTGGCTCTTTTTTATGCGCTTCCAACTTTTGCGCCCGTTATCGGAATAGCAGCCGCTATCCACAAGAATTTGATTTGGCCGCAACGCATGTCGGATTTAGAACCGTTTTACGCACAACCAAATGATACAAATCTCTGTTAAAAAGCTGCATCGTTCTGCTAGCTGAAACCTACTGCTCGATTTACAGTAGAAGGGAAAGCAATAACAATAGGATGTAATGATGAAAATAATACTACTTTGCTTCAGCACTTTACTGACATTGGGTTTATCCGCCTGTGCTGTGCATACCCCTCATGGCAGTGTGATTGTTGATCCAGACAACCATCATGATGGAGGTGGTGATTTTTGTCCCCCAGGACAGGCTAAAAAAGGACGCTGCTAAATTCTTCTCTGCTTAAACTCCTATTGAGTTTAGGCAGAGTCATACGCCTCACTGTTTATCCATGATTTAACACCAAACACCTTTCTGTCAGATAATTGCATAAAAAATCACATTTTTTTTCATTTAGTAATTTCATTTATTAAAAACCCATATAGACTATATGGAATATATTCAATTTATTTCGATGGGATTCTTAGATGAATTTGACCCAGCATCGCACTGTTATGGACATCTTGAATAAAGTTCAACATGCAGATGATTGGATCTTTTTTCTAGAGCAATTAAATCACTATTTTAATGTACAAGCTTCGCAACTGTTGGCTGTGGACCTTGAAGTCCAAGCACTTTCTTTTAGCGTGCATCACGGCGTCAATCTTGATACACATCAACTCGAACAAGCGGCACTCACCCAAATTCGTTTAGATATTGATGACGATCCACGTCTAAAAAAAATGCTCATCGCACCGATGAGTGGATGGATGCATTGTGCACAACATTTTCAAGAACAGGAAATAACCCAAACCCAGGTCTATCAACGCGTATTACAACCGCTCGATCTACGTTTTTGTTCAGCCATTCAGATTATTTACGATCAAAAAGTCTGTGTATTACTGGCCTTTCTCACTAATCCTGAACGCGGTGCTTTAAGTTGTACTGAACTTCAGCCAATTCATGACATTTTGCCCATCGTACAACAAAAAATTCAGCAGTATCGTCATCATTTTGAATATTCAACCATGACCTTGCTGGGCTCGCAGTTGATTCAGAAAATGAATCAACCGATTGCAATTATTAATCTGAATGGGGATATCTTAGAAATTAATAATGAAGCTGAGCAGTTACTGAAAAATAATACACAGATCCAAATCCAACAACGCCGATTTATTTTTAATGAAGATAAGCAAATCCAATTTGATCAAAACCTAATTGAACTGGAAAGAAATTACAAAAACAATCCCGCACAGACGCATCATGAACGGTCTAAAATCATGCTGCTGGATCAACATTTATTCTTAACGCTAGATTTACTCAGCCCAGATAAAACCCATAAGATTTTTGGTCTCCGCCCCGTACTACTTGCCACTTTCTCGGGACTCAAATATAAACCCAAATATCAGAAAGAGATCTGCACCCAACTGTTTATGTTCACGCCCGTCGAACATAAAATATGTGAGCAACTGCTTGAGGGCAAAACCACCAAAGAAATTGCCCTATCATATGAAATTCAGGCTGATACTGTGAAGAAGCATCTGCAAGCGATTTTCAAAAAAACCAACACCCATAGACAAACTGAATTGATTCAATTGTTGATGCAGATTTTATAAACATTGTAATTAGGCAATCTCAGCAGGAAATGCAATCACTTGGTCAATTTTGACCTGATTTATCGACACCATCAGCAAACGATCAATTCCCAAGGCAATACCCGAAGATTCTGGCATATTCGGCAAAGCTGCCAACAGATACTGATCAGTTGGGATGACTGCCAAACCCTGCTTCGCACGCTCGGCATTATCCGCGTCAAAACGAGAAGCTAAAATACCTGCATCCAAAAGCTCATCGTAGGCATTGGCTAGCTCTAAACCCTCAATATATACCTCAAACCGTGCTGCAACGGATTCACCATCCTCATCTTGTTTTACTTTTGCCAGTGATGCCATTTCAGGTGGAAAATCAGTTAAAAATACTGGGGCATCAAAACCCAGACTTGGCTCAACAAAATGCGAGAACAATAAATCCATATAAGCCAAGCGGTCATCGCCTAAGTCTAGATTCAAACCCACACGATTGGCCGTGTCTTTGAGCTGTTTCAAGCTTGCCTGTAAAGGATTAATGTCTAAACGATCCTGAAACGCATGCTTATAACTAAGAACAATAGGACGAATTTCGCCAAAACGATGTACCAAACAGGTTTCTAACAGCTCCGCAGTTTCATGCATCAAGCCTTTTAAATCCAGACCCGGTCGATACCATTCCAACATGGTAAATTCACTATTATGCTTACGACCATGCTCATCATCACGAAACACTTTACAGATTTGATAAATCGGACCACTGCCACTGGCCAATAAACGTTTCATTGGAAATTCAGGCGAGGTCTGTAAATACTGGGTATTTAATTTGCCATGAATATGACGCTGTACCTGTACCGAAGCCAAATGCACATCTGTAACGCCTGCCTGCGATAAAATCGGAGTCTCTACTTCCAAAACATTACGTTGTGCAAAGAACTGACGAATCTTGTGATACATTTCTGCACGTGCTTTTAAGGCCTCAATTGAACAGGTTGGTTGGTAGCTTTTCATTACTTGACTCATGCTTTTGGTCCACCATGTGCAGCCCATTCACGGCGTAAAGGATAATTTTTGCGGAGTAAATCAAATGCTGTTTGTTCTACTTTGCCATTTTGGATACAGGCACGAAGTTGTTGATCATCAGCTTTAATATCATAAATTTGAGTGAGATGCTGTTTAAGCACAGTTTTTAAATCTTGCTGTTTAAAATAGTGCTCTACGCTTGGCAATTGGCTTTCAAATTGCTTCGATACCTCATGCTGAAAAGTATTGCAAAAGGCTTCATAAATCATCTGCGTACCTCTGGCCTTACCTTCCAGACTATAACCCGCAATATGTGGGGTTGCTAATGCCAATAGATCCAGCAATTGCTCAGGAATCTCAGGTTCAAACTCAAATACATCTAGTATCACTTGGCGTTGAGTGTTCAAAATATCTGCCATTAATGCAGACTGTTGAATCACGGGTCCACGCGCACTATTGATTAAAATAGCAGATGGTTTCATTGCAGCTAAAGCAGCTGCATCAAATAAATGCTGTGTGGGAAAATCACCTGATCTGGTCAGGGGCACATGAATCGAAATGGCATCAGCACGTTTTAATAGTTCATCAAAAGAAACATTTTCGATGTCTGCTAGCTGTACATAAGGATCATAACCAATCACATTCCAGCCGAGGAGTTGCGCCATCACAGCAAGACGACGACCGACATTGCCAAGCCCCACAATAGCTAAAGTAAAGGCTTTATTTTTTTCCAAGAGATTGATATCTAAATGTAGCAACGCCGTAATCACATATTCTGCAACAGCTTGTGCATTACAGCCTGCGGCATTACTCCAAGCAATATGTTGTTGTTCGAGTGCCTGAATATCTAGATGATCGGTGCCAATGGTGGCACTGCCTACAAATTTAATTTTCGTTTGATCAATTAAAGCATGATTCACTTTGGTGACAGAGCGCACCAACAATGCATCGGCATCCTGTACATCAACATGGGTCAGGGTACGCCCTGCCCGATGTTGTATTTCTGCAAATTCCGCGAAGAAATAATCGGTAAATGCCAAATTTTCATCAGCGATAATTTTCATGCAGAAATGTCCTTCAATAAGTCTGCACTTATTATCCTTAGCGTGATCCCAATTGACAATTCTTAAATACATCACAGTGCCGATTAAATGACAGAAAAAGTCTAACCTTCGTACACGCATACGACATATTGCCAATTTACTGCAACATCTTTGCTCTTATACTAGAGCTTTCTATCATTCCTCAATCGTAATGAAGCAATACTCTCCCTATAAAGGCAAAAATGGCATTAAACGGATTTTAAATGCAACAGGCTATTCAGTTGCTGGGTTTAAAGCAGCTTTTCGCTATGAAGCCGCCTTCCGACAAGTCCTATTGCTGAACGTGATTCTCATCCCACTTAGTTTTTTCCTCCATGTCTCAGCTGTTGAACAGGCCCTGATGGTTGCTGTCTGCTTATTGGCGATTATTGTGGAACTGTTTAACTCAGCAATTGAAGCCGTGGTTGATCGCGTTTCTTTAGAAAAAAATCCGCTGTCTAAAAATGCCAAAGACATGGGCAGCGCCGCGCAATTTGTCTCTTTAGCAATTATTTTCTTTACATGGATGATTATTTTATTGAAATAATTTTGAGATCGAGAAGAAACAGGATGACTATTTCTTCTCTTCATTTATTTCATCGGCTTAGAATCCAACCCCGATACCAATGACAGGACCTTGTTGTACCGTATCCCATTTAAAACTGCCATTTTTATAGTCTTGGGATACATAACGGTAACCCACTCTAAAGTTTACAGGTGCTGTAAATACTTTTTGACGATAACCTAAATATGCCTGTGCGATTTGAGTCTGTTCCGTACCATAGGTATATTGAGCAGCAAGATTCCAAGGTGAATCATTATTGTAGCGAAGCCTTACTCCACCAAAATATTCATACCAATCCTCTCCAACAGAAACTTGCTTACCCAACGCCCCTAACACACCTTCTAAGTCGGTATAATTCACACCTAAACTCGGCTCAATAACCAGCCCCTGACCATCGGGAAATTGTTCATAGGCTCGGTAATAAATACCTAAATTACTAAGATTAACTTTAGTCGATAAAACCACAGGAAATGAATAAACTTGTTTTTTCTCTTCAGTTTTCACATATTGAATATCAGAGAAAATCCCCCACTTGCCTTTATTTATTTCTAAATGTCCCATGAGAGCCTGATCAAGGGCATCAGCTGTATCTTTGAAGGGCTGATCAAGTTGATAGTTCAAACCTTGATAGCCAATCACTCCATCAATATCGGCAGCAAATCCATAGATATTCAAAAAGACTTTGGTCTCCCCCGCAAAAGATTCTTTAATGCTTTCAGCATGGGCTTGGAATCCCGATAGACTGCACATCACAATGAAACAGCAAGATTTATACATGTATAGGCTCCCAGCAATTTATGTTCTATTAAATTTTTAAAGTTATAAATATGAATTAGCGTATTATCTTGGCTTTTACCATTCTACAAACGTAAAAAATCCCTGCATATGCAGGGATTTTTTGATCTAGGCTTAGATGTATTACATCATGCCGCCCATACCACCCATGCCACCCATATCTGGAGCAGCAGGTTTATCTTCTGGGATATCAGTAATCATACATTCTGTGGTTAACATCAAACCAGCAACAGAAGCTGCGTGTTCAAGTGCAGAACGCGTTACTTTAGCAGGGTCAAGAATACCCATTTCTAACATATCGCCATATTCACCAGTTGCAGCGTTATAACCAAAGTTACCTTCACCACCTTTCACCGCGTTAATTACAA
The DNA here is from genome assembly GCF_036668815.1 of Acinetobacter sp. ESBL14. Taxonomy (NCBI): domain Bacteria; kingdom Pseudomonadati; phylum Pseudomonadota; class Gammaproteobacteria; order Moraxellales; family Moraxellaceae; genus Acinetobacter; species Acinetobacter sp. ESBL14. The sequence goes on along the minus strand of NZ_JAZEVS010000007.1, from coordinate 135,634 downwards.
CTGAAGGCTCATCACCTGCGTTTGCAACAATTTGACGAAGTGGCGCTTCAATCGCACGGCGTAAAATGTTGATACCCGCAGTTTGATCTTCGTTTGCACCTTTTAAGCCATCCAATACGTTTACAGCACGTACCAGAGCAACACCACCACCCGCAACAACACCTTCCTCAACTGCTGCGCGAGTTGCATGAAGTGCATCGTCTACACGGTCTTTCTTCTCTTTCATTTCAACTTCAGTTGCTGCACCAATTTTGATGACTGCAACACCGCCTGCTAATTTAGCAACGCGTTCTTGAAGTTTTTCTTTGTCATATTCAGAAGTAGATTCTTCGATTTGCGCACGGATCTGTTGAACACGTTCAGCGATTTGTGCAGCATTACCAGCACCATCAACAATCACAGTATTCTCTTTAGAAACAGTGATTTTGTGTGCAGTACCTAGATCTTGAAGAGAAGCTTGCTCTAAAGACATGCCGACTTCTTCAGAAATCACAGTCGCGCCAGTCAAGATCGCGATGTCTTGAAGCATTGCTTTACGACGATCACCAAAACCAGGTGCTTTAACCGCACATACTTTGATAATACCGCGCATGTTGTTCACAACAAGTGTCGCAAGCGCTTCGCCTTCAACATCTTCAGCGATGATAAGCAGTGGTTTACCTGTTTTAGCAACAGCTTCTAATACCGTAATCAATTCACGGATATTGCTGATTTTTTTATCAACAAGAAGGATGAACGGATTTTCAAGTTCAGCAGTTAAAGTATCTTGCTTGTTCGCAAAATATGGAGAGATATAACCACGGTCGAACTGCATACCTTCTACAACATCTAAAGCGTCTTCGAAGCCAGAACCTTCTTCTACAGTGATAACACCTTCTTTACCGACTTTTTCCATCGCTTGAGCGATCAGTTTACCCACAGTTGTATCAGAGTTCGCAGAGATTGAACCCACTTGTTCAATTGCTTTGAAATCATCCGCTGGTTTTGCATTGGTACGGATATTTTCAACAACTGTTTTTACAGCGATGTCGATACCACGTTTTAAATCCATTGGGTTCATACCAGCAGTCACTGATTTGATCCCTTCATTTAAGATGGCTTGAGCAAGTACAGTTGCCGTTGTTGTACCGTCACCCGCGATGTCATTAGTTTTAGAAGACACTTCACGAACAAGTTGAGCACCCATGTTTTCAAACTTGTCTTTCAATGAAATTTCTTTCGCAACTGTTACACCATCTTTAGTGATGTGCGGTGCACCGAAAGAACGATCGATGACAACGTTACGGCCTTTAGGACCTAAAGTAACTTTTACTGCATCTGCAAGTGTGTTTACGCCTGCAATCATTTTTGAGCGAGCTGAATCACCAAATTTTACGTCTTTAGCTGACATGTGAAACTCCGAATCTTTTTAAATTACTGTATCTGATAATTTGTGAGTTATGTGCCGATTAGCCTTCAAGTACCGCTAAGATGTCAGACTCTTTCATGATCAAGAGCTCTTCACCGCTTACTTTTACCGTTGTACCCGCATAAGTACCAAACAATACTTTGTCGCCAACTTTAACGTCTAAAGCACGAATGCCGTTGTCAGTGATTTGACCATTACCTACTGCGATTACTTCACCTTGCGATGGTTTTTCAGCAGCAGAACCTGGAAGTAAAATACCACCAGCCGTTTTAGTTTCTTCTTCTACGCGACGAATCACAACACGATCATGTAATGGACGAATGTTGCTCATAGTTAACTCCATCAGACTTAGTCTTTTTGATTAATGTGTATCGCCAATGCATGGCAATACATAAAATTTTGATATGCCACTTTTGTGGGGTTGAAAAAAATAGCTTCAAGGGGGAAAAGAAAAAAAATTGTACTTATTAGATGTTTTTTTAAACACAACAACGAAAGCTGCTGAATTAAACAACAATTTGAGATGGGACAAAGATTTGTTCTTTCTCATCAAACCAATAATGCTCAATCTTTCCATCATCTGAAATCACATTAAAACTATTGGTTAATCCAAAGCGTAGTCGATTTGAAGTCGCTGTCCCCGCATGGATATCTAAAATTGGGTGATCAAATCCTAACTGAAAAATTTGATTTAAATCATGTACAGCAACTTTATGTAAATGCCCATGTAATAGACCGAATAAACCAGTTGCCCCCCAACGTTCTAAAGCAATTTTTCCAAGTACAGGGCAATCTTTATCACCATGCTCATTCGGAAAGGTATAAAAGGGCTGATGAAAAACCACCAGTTTTAGTTTATTCGCAGGTGCATGATTGAGCTTTTCATAGGTTTCATGAATTTGATCAAGCGAAATATGCCCACGCGTATGATATCTCCGCCGAATACTGTTCATTCCCACTATATAAAAATGTTCAGTTTCTAAAGTTGTTTCTAAGCGGCCAAAAAATGCCTGATAACGCACAAAGGGAGAGAAAAAACGATTCCAGACATGATACAGCGGAATATCATGATTACCAGGGACAACAATATAAGGAAGATTGAGAGAGTCTAGAAATTGCCGACATGCATAAAACTGCTTAAAACGCGCACGTTGTGTCAAATCTCCACTCACCACGATGGCTTCTGGGCGATGTTGCTGGCAAAATTGCTTTATCGCTTGAATGCAGCCTTCACGTTCAGTACCAAAATGCAGATCAGACAGATGTAACAGCATTCGGAACCATCACTTTTAAAGCTGATTTTTTAACTGAAAATTTTAATGGCGTGTCCATCTCCATAAGCTCTCCATCTATTGCCACCGTTAATTTTGGCTTTTTACAGTTCACCTGTATATGTTCGGCACAAAATGAATACACATCCGAAGCTTGATCAATTTTACCCTGAACCAATTTCCATAACATTTTCATTAAACTGAGACGGTCACTTTTTGCAACAACAACCCCTGCTAACTTGCCATGTGCAGCACACTCTGCAATCCTTAATTTCATATCACTCAGTTGTAGTTGGTTATTACCAAAAAAAGCCAAAGGTGTCGCAACGGGATATTGCTGCTCATCAATGGTTACCGCAAGTTTTAAAGATTTATATTCACGCAGCAATACATCTAAACCGGATGTATATGCATTCAAAGGGAATCGCCCAAAACGTTGATTATAGCGTTCCCGCTTTTTTATAAATAAGGGATAGAGCCCTAAGCTCGCATTATTCAGATAGATCTGGTCATTGATTGCAGCAACATGGACTTCTTGTATCGCCCCAGTCGCAATTACTGCTGCAGCCTGAGCAACATCAATTGGAATATTCAATGCCCGAGCCACATAGTTAAATGTCCCCAATGGCATAATTCCCATTGGGATATCCGTATGCATTAACTTTTTTGCTACGGCATTCAGTGTACCGTCTCCTCCTGCCGCAACGACGACGCCACGTAAATCCGCTTGCTGATGTCGAACTAAAACCGTTGCCATCATTTCTTCAAAGTTGATCTGTGGGTTAAGCTCAAACACCTGTATCTCAAATCCATATTGCGTCCACAAAGTCATGAGGCGTTCATATTCTTCATCCTGCTGTGCAGCATGGAATCCTGATTTTTGGTTATAAATAATCGATAAAGGCTTTAAATTTTGGCTCATGAACATCAACCTCTAGGGCGAGAATAATCATATTTTTGTTTACAAAATCAACAAATAAAAGCTTGTTTATGTAAATTTTGAATGAGCTTCATTCATATAATCAATAACAATTCTCATAAAAATAAAAATAAAATCAAGTTATTGTTTTTATTGGTGATTTATAACAAAAATAACATATATAAATAAACAAAATAGTAAAATATAAAATATAAAAACTGATAAAAAACAATTATATAAAATTAAATATACATTTTTGCATTAACAGTACCACCTATTCTTTAGTCTTATATTTTTTATGATTTTATGCTTTAATACAGCCACTTTTTTTACTTCATCTGTCTTACTGCCATCCAGTAGATAGAATTTGTACGTTGTACACACTTTAAAAAGGCATCACCATGACCCAAGTGAACGCACCAGAATTCGTTCGTCACCCTAAGCTTATTGCATGGGTGGAAGAAATTGCAAAATTAACCAAACCAGCAAAAATCGAATGGTGTGACGGAAGCGAAGAGGAATATCAACGTCTAATGGACTTGATGATCGCTAACGGCACCATGCAAAAGCTCAACCAAGAAAAACATCCTGGTTCTTATCTTGCAAATTCTGACCCTTCTGACGTTGCTCGTGTTGAAGATCGCACTTATATCTGCTCTCAAAATCAAGAAGATGCTGGCGCAACCAATAACTGGGTTGCTCCTGCTGAGATGCGCGCAAAATTAAATGGATTATTTGACGGTGCAATGGAAGGCCGTACCATGTATGTGGTTCCCTTCTCGATGGGTCCTTTAGGAAGCCACATTGCTCACATCGGTATTGAGTTAACAGATTCTCCTTACGTTGCTGTCAGCATGACAAAAATGGCACGTATGGGCAAAGCAGTTTATGACGTGTTAGGTACAGATGGCGAGTTTATCCCATGCGTACATACCGTTGCTGCGCCACTTAAAGATGGCGAGAAAGATGTTGCTTGGCCATGTAACAATGAAAAATACATCGTTCATTACCCAGAAACACGTGAAATCTGGTCTTACGGTTCTGGCTACGGCGGTAATGCACTTCTAGGCAAAAAATGCTTAGCATTACGTATTGCTTCTGCAATGGGTCGTGAGCAAGGCTGGTTAGCTGAACACATGCTTATTTTAGGCGTGACCAATCCGCAAGGTGAAAAACACTACATCGCAGCAGCATTCCCTTCTGCTTGTGGTAAAACCAACTTTGCAATGTTGATTCCACCAGCAGGCTACGAAGGCTGGAAGATCGAAACTGTAGGTGACGATATTGCTTGGATTAAACCAGGTGAAGATGGCCGCTTATATGCAATCAATCCAGAAGCTGGTTTCTTCGGTGTTGCGCCTGGTACAAATACCAAGACTAACCCGAACTGTATCGCAACCATGCATAAAGATGTGATTTACACCAACGTTGCAGTGACTAAAGATGGCGAAGTATGGTGGGAAGGTCTGACTAAAGAAGTTCCAGCAGACCTGATCACCTGGAAAGGTCAACCATACGTTGAAGGCGAAAAAGCAGCGCATCCAAACTCACGCTTTACCGTTTCTGCGGGTCAATGCCCTTCAATTGACGCTGACTGGGAAAATCCAGCAGGCGTACCAATCTCTGCATTCATCTTCGGTGGTCGTCGCGCAGATACAGTGCCTTTAGTTTCTGAAGCATTTGACTGGGTTGATGGCGTTTATAAAGCTGCAACCATGGGCTCTGAAACCACTGCGGCGGCTGTTGGCCAACAAGGTATCGTTCGTCGTGACCCATTCGCAATGCTTCCATTTGCGGGTTATAACATGGCTGATTACTTCGGTCACTGGTTAGACATGGGCAAAAAAGTAGGCGAAAAAGCTGAAGCTGCTGGTAATAAATTACCAAAAATCTTCAACGTAAACTGGTTCCGTCGTGATGCTGAAGGCAACTTCGTATGGCCTGGTTTCGGTCAAAACATGCGTGTTCTTGAATGGATCATTGATCGTTGTGAAGGCCGTGCTGATGCGACTGAAACACCAATCGGTTTGGTTCCAACTTACGAACAGTTGAACTGGACTGGTATCGATTTCTCTAAAGAGCAATTCAATACCGTAACAGCGCAAGATAAAGATCAATGGATCAAAGAACTTGAAAGCCACACTGAGTTATTCACTAAACTTGGCGCTCGCTTACCTCAAGCACTTAAAGATCGTCAAAATGAATTATTAGCAGCTGTTAAATCTGCTTAATCATAATTGACATAAAAAGGTCGCTACGGCGGCCTTTTTTATCATCTTAAATTGCAAAACTATAATAAACTAACAGCCTCAAAAGTGATTTTCATCCAGCAAAGATGAACAAATGAAGACTTTAAGATGCCAGCAAAAGTCCATTAAAAAATATAAAGAGATCCGTATCTTATCCATTTAAGCAGGAAAAAGTTATGCAACAAGACCTTACAACCGCACAAGATTTTTTAAAATTACTCCCAGACCCAGGCACTGTTTTTACAGCCAAAGACAATTTTCTGGCAAAGCATTTACTCCCCCTCATTTCGATTGACCTTGCTCAGGTCAATCCCGAATGGCAAGGCTGGATCCATTTAGTCAATCCAATTGAGCCTTATGAGTGCTACATCGGCTCAGAAACTGCTGAGTTCTATAATCAATTTGCGCATGAAAATTGGTTTATTTTACAGTTGGATGAGCAGTCTCAATATCATTGGCTGGCTGATCAACACTATTTTATTTTAGAAAATAAAAATCACCCTTTATACGCTGAAGTTTTGACTCATAGCCAAGAAATGCATGAAGATTTTCGACAGGTCAAACAACGCTTCTTAGAACAAAAAAGAGTGATTAGTACATCTGATGTCAATTATCAAAATAAAGAACCCACCATTTTACTCAATCAACTGGGTGGTGATGCTGAATACGGTAACTGGTGCTACCCAATTGAGGAACAGCTTAAACTGCAAAATATTGAACAAGATGACAATTGTTTTGTACAGATCGTTGATCAACACGAACGGCGTTACTATTTTATTGCCTCCGCATCGGGTTGGGAATATTGCAATCATGGTGCCGACAATATCTTGATGTTTTATCAACCCGAAACTCGACGCGTCCTATTTACCTTTGATTGGACATAACTTGCTCATAGGTCGCTTCTGCGGCCTTTTTCTTACTCTCTTTTCGAAAATTCCTATTAAGCCTCAAACTCGGAGTCAGTAATTCTATCGAGCTTCAGACGAAATAAATTGCAAAACCAACAAACATTAACAATAATTATAACAATAATATTTCTCATTTACATGGTTGTAGATATGAGCTTCTCCCCGCTATTCAAACGCACCCCTCTTTTTTTAGCCATCTCCACATTCGTCAGCATCAGTTCATACAGTCATGCACTTGAGGAAGGATCACAACAACTTCCAACCATCAAAGTTCAAGCATCACAAGACAGCGATGCCAGTGAAAAAACCAAAGCATATGCTATTAAAAATAGTGCAAGCGCCACCAAACTCGATATTGAAGCCAAAGAAATCCCACAAACAATTAATGTAGTAACACGCCAACAAATAGAAGATTTTGGCTTAACCAGTTCTAGAGATGTGCTCAACAATACCCCAGGCGTGACGGTTAATTCCCTTGAAACCGAACGCTCTGTTTATATGGCACGTGGTTTTGAAATTTCCAACATTTTGGTTGATGGGATTGGATTTCCTTCAGGCGAATGGAATTATAACGACACCAATCCAGACAGCTATTTTTATGATCGCATTGAAGTGATTAAAGGTGCGGATGCACTCACCAATGCTTTTGGTGATCCAAGCGCAACCATCAACTATATCCGTAAACGCCCCACCAAAGCATTCCAAGCCAATGCTGGGCTGAGCTATGGCTCATGGGATACGCAACGTTATGAGGCCGATGCCTCAGGTAGTCTGTCATCAAATGGTGCTGTACGTGGTCGTATATCTGGTTTCCAACAAACTGGTGATTCTCACTTAGACCGCTATTCTTCTGAGAAAAATGGCATTGCAGGAATTTTAGAAGCCGATCTAAGTGACTCCACCTTATTCACAGTAGGAGCTAGCCAAGAAAAAAATAAGCCCAATGCCAATAACTGGGGTGCTTTACCATTAATGGATTCAAATGGTAAACAAATCAGTTATGATCGCTCTTACAACCCTAATCCAGATTGGGCCTATTGGGACAACACATCTCGAAATGCTTTCTTTGAACTCAAACAGAAACTTTCCGAGTCCTGGTCAGCCAACCTAAACTATAACTATAATGAAAAAAATCGCGACAGCCGACTGCTCTACTATTATGGTTATCCGATGGCAAACGGCGCAGATGTCGATCTTACCGCCAAGGGCTTTCATGAAAAAAACAAACAACACAGTGTTGATCTTAATCTAAATGGAAAATTTGAATTATTTGGTCAACAACACGAAGCCATTATTGGCTATAGCTTTACCCAGAGCAAACAAAATGATGCTCAAATTGTAGGCGATATTCAAGACAGTAATATTGGCACATGTGTACGTGGTACAAGCCCAAATACTTACGAAGCCCAATGTACAACAGACTGGGCAAGTTGGACACCAAGTAATGTGTCTTGGGGCGCATTTACAAAAACAGCTGACTATACACAACGCAATCAATCAATTTATGCAGCGACACGCCTACACTTCAATGAGGATTTAAAATTAACCCTCGGTGCAAATTACGTCCAAGCCAAGAGCGAAGGCATAAGTTACGATGCACCTATGGTTTACGATGAAAATAAAGTTTCACCTTATGCAGGCATTACCTATAACTTCACTCCTGAATATACCGGTTATATGAGTTATACCTCGATTTTCCGCCCACAAACCGCCGTTGACAAAGCAACGGGCAAAGTTGCGGATCCAATTGAAGGTAAAAGCTATGAAGTCGGCTTTAAGAGTTCTTGGCTAGACAACAAGCTTACTGGGACACTGGCTGTATTTAGAACCGAGGAAAATAACTATCCGCTTCGCTCAACCGATAATCCTTCGATCAATCGTAAAGTTGAAATTAGTGACTTGCGCTCACAAGGTGTAGAAGTTGGTTTAGCCGGACAATTAACAGATCAAGTCAATGTTTCTCTCGGCTATACCCAGTTTAGCCTGCAAGATCTGAAGAATGGCGGAGCTGCACGAACTTACAACCCAACACAAAGCTTTAATCTATTAACGACCTACTCCCCTGCTCAGCTACCAAAATTAAAAGTCGGTGCAGGTGTGAAATGGCAAAGTAAAATCACCCGTTTTGACCCAAGCTATAGTACTTATCTTAAACAAAGTGATTATGCACTGCTCAATTTGATGGCAAGCTATGACATTAGTCCAAATCTTTCTATTCAAGCCAATGCCATTAATGTTACGAATAAAACATATTTAAACAGCTTTACTGATGGACAAGCCTTCTATGGCGCACCCGCCAATTACACTGTAGCATTCCGCTTTAAATACTAATTAAGCTCAATAAAAAGCCCCTTATTCAAAGGGGCTTTTTATTGAAAACTTTTAAGCCGCAACCGTGGTATTTGGCTTATTTGCTAAATAGGCATCTAAGCTTTCAATTTCAGTTGGTGCAAAGTTGAGACCCAATTTAGAACGTCTCCACAAAATATCTTGACTGGTCGTTACCCACTCAAAGCGGCATAAATAGTCCACTTCTTTGGCATACAAACCTTGACCAAAATGCTGACCTAACTGCTCAACCGACGTTGCCTCACCTAAAATATTCCAAATACGTGAACCATAAGCAGATGCCCAACGTTTTGCTAACGCTTCAGACGTATCCGTCACTTGTGCACGGATTTCATTTGCCAACTGCTCAGCAGATGCCATATTTTCGCCACCAGGCAAAGCTTCTGTTGCGGTCCAACTGCCCTTCATCTCAGGGAAGAAAGCTTTGAGCTGCTGCATGGCAGACTCAGCCAACTTACGATACGTGGTTAATTTCCCGCCAAAAACTGAAAGCAACGGCGCTTGATCATCAGACTCTTGTGACAATGCTAAAGTGTAATCACGAGTAATTGCAGATGGATTGTCCGACTCATCATCACATAATGGGCGTACACCAGCAAAAGTCGAAATAATATCAGCTTGTGTCAATTGGCTCTTAAAGTGTGCATTACTTACTTCAATTAAGTAATCAATTTCTTCTTGGGTAATTTTGACTTGCGCAGGATCACCTTGATATTCACGATCCGTGGTACCAATCATGGTGTATTGATCTAAATACGGAATTGCGAACACAATACGACGGTCATCATTTTGCATGATAAAGGCTTTATCACCTTCATACAGCTTCGGCACAATGATATGACTACCTTGAATCAAACGAATGCCATACGGTGATTTAAGCTGTAAATCTTGCTTAATGAATTGTGCCACCCAAGGGCCAGCCGCATTCACTAAAGCCTTGGCTTTGATCTGGAATTGACCTTTTTCATTTTCCAAATCAACAATCCAGTATTGACCTTCACGCTGTGCTGATAGGCAACGAGTACGTGTCACAATATCAGCGCCTTTTTCGCGGGCATGCATAGCATTTAGCACAACTAAGCGAGAGTCATCTACTGCGCAGTCTGAATATTCAAAACCACGAGTAATTGCAGTATTTAATGGACTGTCTTCTTTAAAATAAACGTTGTTCGAACCCAATAGTTTTTCACGCTTGCCCAAGTGATCGTAAAAGAACAATCCAGTACGAATCAACCATGCTGGGCGCAAATGTGGACGATGCGGCATGATAAAACGCATTGGACGGATAATGTGGGGTGCTTTTGCCAACAATACTTCGCGTTCAGCCAAGGCTTCACGTACCAAGCGAAACTCTTTATGTTCAAGGTAGCGTAAACCACCATGAATCAATTTACTGCTTGCAGAAGATGTATGGCTGGCCAAGTCATCTTTTTCACATAGGAATACAGATAAGCCACGACCCGAAGCATCTGCTGCGATACCAACACCATTGATACCACCACCGATCACAGCAAGGTCGTATATTTTGTCATTTGACTGAGGAGAAGTTTGCATAAGTCACCGCAAATGTTCATTATTGTTCAATAACGAACATTTAAACATGTAAAATGAAAACAAACAATAAAAAAACGTCAAAAAAATGCCAATTTCTAGGCATTTTTAGATAAATGGTCAAAACTGAAAATAGCAGCATTAAAACGAAGAGAATCTTTCAATATAAAGGCGGCGGATGCTTAGCGCTTAGTTCTTATTTGAAAAGACTTGAGCCAAATAGTCCTGACTCAAGAAAAGTAACAATTTTTCGAAAATGAAGATTTATTGGGCAACAATCAAGCCAACATCTAAATCGCGAATGGTTTTCATAAATTCATCATTTGGTTGTTGGTCGGTAAAAATACAATCGACTTGCTTGAGTGAGCCCAAACGAATCATGGCATTACGACCAAACTTACTGCTATCCGCAGCAAGGAATACCTGACGGGCACTCGATACAATCTCTTGCGAGACACAGACTTCTTGGAAATCAAAATCCAGCAGGGTGCCATCTTCTTCAATGCCACTAATTCCGACTAAAGCATAATCCGCTTTAAACTGTTTAAAGAAGTCTGCCGTCGCCTGACCAATCACCCCACCATCCGGACGGACACGTCCACTGGCAATCAACACCTCAAAATCTTCTTTGGTACTGAGGATTTTAGCGACATTAAGATTATTGGTAATAATTCGCAAACCCGTATGATTCAGCAATGCGTGAGCAATGGCTTCCGTAGTAGTACCAATATTGATAAATAAAGAGGCATAATCAGGAACAGCTGCAGCCACTGCGGCTGCAATCGTTCTTTTTTGTTCCAACATATGGCCAACACGCATCGTATATTCCGTGTTTTCCACACTTGAATCATGCGCTGCACCACCATGATAACGGCGAAGTAAGCCTTCATCGGCCAGTTGATTAATATCACGACGGATGGTTTGCGGCGTGACATCAAAATGCTGAGCAAGCTCTTCAATACTAATATAGCCACGCTCTCTCACTAATTCGAGGGTTTTCTGTTGGCGTAGTATCAAGCTCATGCTCATCCATCCTATGTTGTTTTAGTCATCTTTAATTGGGGTTATTTTAACTTAATCTTCCGCCCAATCACGAGTACGTCCGACTGCTTTTAACCAACCTTTATAGAGTTTTTCAGTCACATCCTGACTGCACTCTGGGGTAAAGGTATTCTCGATGGTCATTCTACTCTTCAATTCATTTAAATCCGACCAGAAACCGACCGCCAGACCCGCCAAAAATGCTGCACCCATACCTGTGGTTTCTTTCATCGCTGGACGTTCTACTGAAGTGCCCATGATATCGGCTTGGAACTGCATCAAGAAGTTATTCGCAGTTACACCACCATCGACACGTAAAGTACGCAATTTCTCACCCGAATCTTGCTGCATGGCATCTAGGACATCACGAGTTTGATAAGCAATCGACTCCAATGTGGCACGAATAATATGTTCGATGCTCACACCACGGGTGATCCCCAAAATCGCACCGCGCGCTGTTGGATCCCAATACGGTGCACCTAAGCCCGTAAAGGCTGGAACGACGTAAACCCCATTACTGTCTTTTACTTTAGTTGCATAATATTCAGAGTCGTGCGAATCATTAATCGCTTTCAGCTCATCACGCAACCATTGCACACAAGAACCGCCATTGAACACCGCACCTTCCAATGCATAGTTCACTTCACCACGTGGACCGCAGGCGATTGTGGTCAGTAAACCATGATCAGATTGAACAATGCGTTTACCTGTATTCATAAGCAGGAAGCAACCTGTACCATAGGTATTTTTTGCTTGCCCCACTTCTACACACATTTGTCCAAAGAGTGCAGCCTGCTGATCACCAGCAATACCAGCAATTGGAATCCCAATTTCTTGTCCGCTAATGGTATGGGTATAACCGTAGATTTCTGAAGAACTACGCACTTCAGGTAACATCGCTTTTGGAATATTCAGTGCTTTAAGTAACTTGTCATCCCACTGCAAAGTCTCAATGTTGAATAACATGGTGCGAGATGCGTTGGTATAGTCAGTGACATGCACTTGGCCATTGGTCAATTTCCATAGTAACCAAGTGTCAATCGTACCAAACAGCAACTCACCACGTTCTGCACGTTCGCGACTGCCTTCAACACGATCCAGAATCCACTTAATTTTTGTTGCAGAAAAATACGGATCAAGGACCAAACCAGTGACTTTATGAACATAAGCCTGCCAACCGTCTTGACGCAGTTGATTACAAATTTCATTGCTTTGACGGCTTTGCCATACAATTGCATTGTAAATAGGTTTGCCGGTCTGCTTATCCCAAATCACAGTGGTTTCACGCTGGTTAGTGATTCCAATTGCTGCAATCTGCTCACTAGAAATACCTGCTTGCGCTAAAGCTTCAACCCATACGGCGCTTTGTGTCGCCCAGATTTCCATTGGATCATGCTCAACCCAACCTGGTTGTGGGTAAATTTGCGTAAATTCACGCTGAGCAATACTGATGACATTCGCATCGTGATCCAATACGATCGCACGTGAACTGGTTGTACCTTGGTCAAATGCAACCACGTATTTCTTTTGACTATCTGTAGAGATCATGACATACCTATCCAGACTTGCTTATGTATAGTGCAATAAATTAAATGCCCGTTAAAAAACGGGCTCAAATACTACAAAAAAGCAATGACTTCTGTATTAAATAAAAAACTTGGCAGATTATATGCAAAATTGTTCGAAAACGAAAATTCTTTCTTGATATTTGAAGCTAAAAAACGATGAATAGCCTGTGTTTTAAAGATTCCTCACAATAAAAAACTTATTTTATGCGATACTAAAACCAGAAATAACAGGATCATTGATATGAAAAAAACCAATTTATTGTTAATTATGAGCGGTGCTCTTGTTCTTGCAGCCTGTCAAAGCAGTCCACATCAATACAATGGCACAACGGGTTATCAAATCGAAAATAAAACGGCCACTTCCGCGACTGTTGCCTATACTCTCGCGGCACGGAGCAATAGCGATTTAGATGAAAAGAAATTACAACATGCCTGCAAGCAAATTTTAGGTGCAGACAAGACCTATAAACTTGCAGTATTGAGTGTCAATGAGATCGTTAACCCAACCCAACAAGAGCAATACGGCGTAAAAATCGGTAATAGCCGCGCAACATTTGGCTTATCGAACTCACCCGATTTAAATAATAGTGAAGGCTATGCAACCCGTCAGGCACTTGAGGCACGTCCAAGCACTCTCAAAGTGGTTCGTTATACCTGTTCTTAATTTTATGACTTGATCAATAAAAATGGATGTATTCCATCATTGAGAATACATCCAACTCAGCCTAGCCTTTCAATACGTCATGAATCGAAAGATCTTTATCGAACACCGATTTTGCAAACGGGCATAGAGGAATGACTTTCACCTGACGTTCACGCACAAAACTAATCAACTCTTTTAACAACTTATGTCCGACACCTTGCCCACGAAATTGATCACTCACATCGGTATGATCAATAATGAGCATACTGTCTCCCGCCCATGTATAAGCCATTTCACCTGCGAGCACCTCGCCCTCAAACAGCTTAAATGCACCATGTTTCCCATCATCAGTCTGCTGGATACTCATACACCTTCCTTTTTTAAACATTCTTCTCTATAACAGCCCGAAGGCTATCTGTTTATTTCGTCTGAATGTTTTAGCATGCATACTGAACAGAGTGTGTTGAGATTTGATAACCTCAATACAATATAGCTTTTCACTAAGGCGTATTATTTGGTTCGGTAAAAACTAACATTTCTAAACTCTTTGGCTTCATCCAAATCTGGCCAAGTGCTTGCGCTACGCTCATCAATTTTTAGATATTGAGGATGACTAAAGTTTTTGACTCGACTATCCGCGACCCAAACCTCAGGTGCAAATTTTAAAAACTCATCCAGAAAGAAACGATTGGATTGGTCATACAGTACATCTGCCGCCAATAACACATCAACTTGTTCGGACTGGTACAAATCGTCCAGATACTCGAGTTCAACATCATTCAGCAAGGCATTTTCACGACATGATGCAAGACTTACGGGATCGATATCACAGCAAATGACGCGTTTAGCACCTGCCATTTTTGCCGCAATCGCAACGACACCCGATCCAGCGCCAAAATCTAACACAACCTTGTCTTTAACGTGATGCGGCTCAGCCAACAACCATTGCGCCATTGCCAGACCAGAAGCCCAACAAAAAATCCAATACGGTGTTTCATTCCAAATCCGTCGAATCACTTCATCATCTAAGCGGTCTGTTGGAAATACTGGCGGAATTAACCACAGTGAAATCGGCGTTTCAGGTAACTGCTGTGCGAGTAAATCAGTATTGGGAATCACCTGATGCAAGGCCTGTAACAAATGTTCAGGTGCTTTGGCAAATTGAAAAGTGCAACTCATATTTGTTTAATTCTAAAAAAACCCCTCTTCGCGAGGGGTTATTAATCGTTACGCTAATGCTTTTTCAGCAGCTTCTACAGTTTGACGAATCAAAGTCGTGATTGTCATCGGACCCACACCACCCGGCACTGGAGTATAAGCAGATGCGATTTCTTCGATACCAACCAATTGGATATCACCGACCCCACCGCCATCACGCGGATGGAAACCTGCATCAACTACAACTGCACCTTGCTTGATCCAGTCTTTTTGGATCAACTCAGCTTTACCGACTGCACCAACGATAATATCGGCTTGTTTAACCAATTCTGGCAGATTTTGAGTACGCGAGTGGCAAATCGTCACAGTGGCGTTGGCTTGTAAAAGCATCATCGCCATTGGCTTACCTAAAATAGCAGAGCGGCCTACCACGACAGCATGCTTACCTGCAATTTCAATTTTGTTTTCTTGCAAAATGGTCATGATGCCCGCTGGCGTTGCAGAACCATATGCAGCCTCGCCCATTGCCATACGACCAAAACCTAAACACGTCACGCCATCGACGTCTTTCGCCAACGAAATCGCATCGAAACATGCTCTTTCATCAATTTGTTCAGGCACTGGATGTTGCAACAAGATGCCATGTACATCTAGATTGGCATTTAATTTTTCAATTTCAGCCAATAATTGTTCAGTTGTGGTTTCTTTTGGAAGCTCAACTTTAAGCGAGTCCATACCAACACGGCGACAAGCATTGCCTTTCATACGCACATAAGTGGCAGATGCACCATCATCACCAACCAAAATGGTTGCCAAGATTGGGGTACGCCCCGATTTTGCTTTTAATGCTTCTACACGTACCAACAAATCCGTTTCAATTTGTTTTGCTAATGCACGACCGTCTAAAACCAATGCCACAGCGCATCTCCAAAGTGGGTATGAATCAATTGCGTAAATAATACATGATAATTTGAGCAATATTCTTTTAGATGTTGTTTTTATGTGCATATTCGCTCTAAACACTATTGTTTTTTTTTTAAAGGTTGCTAATATGTGCATCACCAAGAGATGGCGGGGTGGCAGAGTGGTCATGCAGCGGACTGCAACTCCGTGTACGCCGGTTCGATTCCGACCTCCGCCTCCATTGGTAAAGCCCGAGTGGTGAAATCGGTAGACACAGGGGATTTAAAATCCCCCGCCCACAAAGCGTGCCAGTTCGAGTCTGGCCTCGGGCACCATCTTTCAGCTACTGAAATATGGTGCAAATAAAAATCCAGCGTAAGCTGGTTTTTTTATGTCTGAATATTCCCCAATAATCTATAAGAGGCAACCTAAGTAGCCTCATGGTAAATTGTTCACTTTCAGTTTTAGCTGTAGTTTGCAACGATAAAACAAACAATCCATACGATAAAATAAGCAAGACTTTGATCTAGCGCTTTAGCACGTTGGAATAAATACACAGGCACTAACCACACCATACCTTTAAATTTTTCTGTTTTCACCCCAGCTTTGTCCAACCGTTTCTCATCTAGAATGGAAAGCATAATATTTAAGGCAATGGTAATTACAAAATAATAGCCCTCCTCTACCTTATAAGTCGCTAATTCAACATTACCCCCAGAGAATATACCTGCGATAAAATATTCAAGAAATAGCCCCAAAATAGGTGCAAAAGCCAATACCCACACCATGGTATTATTTACATGCTGTCCAGTTAATGGAGGTGGAAGAGTATTATCAACAAATTGATTCAACTCAGTTTTTTCTAAAAACACCCAATCCTTTAAACCTTTTCTCCATACCACAGTGTCTCGATGTAACCCTCCTGTTTGAATAAGATTAATCATTTGTGATTGTGAAATTGCCCCTATACGCTCCCCATTCTTTTCATAAAACCATTCATTAGCCAAATTTTCTTCAAGATTAAGGTTTTTTTCCATTATCTGCTTCCTATAAAAGTTACAGATTGAATATGTACAAGCTGTTTGACAGCTTATGTCAGTATTAAATATTTTTCTTATTTTTTTATATTTAATTTTTAAAATGACACTAGCTGTCATTCTCTTTATTTATAAATACGCCACATTAAACACCAATTAAAGAAAACATCATGATTATTGGACTTATTTTACATTATTCATCTTTGAATAAAGCAGGCATAGTTATTGATGAAAATTCTGTTCGCTATCAATTCTCTAGTGAAGAATGGCGAGAAGACATCGATTTAAAGTTGGGGTTTAAAGTCACATTTGATTTAAATCAGTATGATCAAGTCACTAACATTCGTAAGGAATGGCTTACCGTTTAAATCATCTCAAAGGCAAGAAATTAAATCTAAAATCTATTATCTGAGTACATACAGCTTTTAGTTAAAGTTTAACTAAAACCAAACTCAATCGTTCAGTTTTTTATTACCTCAGCCAATTCCACTTCAGCAGATTGATTTATCAGCTCTAAAAAATGATTAATTAAAATTATTAGAAAATCAAAAACCATAGATTTAATTTTAATCCAACTCATTTAATTGTTTACATACGATCAAATTTAACTCAATAAAATCATCCCAAACATACCGCTCTTTTAAATATTTTTTATAATAATCATCAACTCGACAAATTTCTGGTCGATTCTCATATATACCACATAAACGTGTATCTAAATCGTAGTAATGACAAACACCATCACCACGATCTAGATAAGCAGTCAATTCAGATAAATTGACATGACGGCAACATGCACCACATTGAGTACATGGAAACGGTTTCATTCTCTAGTTAGCCCCAATAACCAATTTGTTGTGCTATCCTGATTACCAGTTTCAAATGGCAAAACGATGCCTTGCTTTTCAACTTCTTGCTTCAACACTAGATTTTTTTCAAATTCTGAGCTTTTTCGCTCTAACTGAGATGCAAATTGTGATAATTCATTAAGGTCTAGTCCAAACTCTAATTGAGTTAACTCAAATATATATCGATCTAGTTCAGTATTTATTTCTTTAAAATGATCAAGAGTCCGTTCATATTTTGTTTTAAATCCATCCAAATACTCCCAAAACTTTAACATAATAGGACTTTGTTCAATAAAATAGCTCAAACCCAAGGTAATAATACCAGTTGCAAGAGCTGTAAAAAAACCACGAATCTCTGCACTTAAAAAAGGAAGTGCCTCTAATACAACTAGATTCTCATGAATTATCATCCCTGCAACAACACCTATACTCGCCGACAAAATTTTAAAAGTTGCTTTTGCAAGTTGGCCTGTACTTAAGTTTTCAGGATTAAAGAAAACTAACTTAGCAATATTAACTATATTCAACCATGTTTCACGAATCATCTTCCCCCAAATTTTTGTGGTTGTTAAAAATATATTTAATATAGTCGTCGTAATACTAGAAAATATTCCAGAAATTGTACCTGTTCCAAAATTTAATAAAAGATCTTTAAATCTTATCTTCACTCGCTCAACAATATTGATTATTGTTTCTTTCAAATCATTTAAAAAATCTAGAATTTTGAATTCAATCTTTTTATACTTTTCATAAATATTTGGTATCTGTTCTTTAAGTTCAAACCAAATTTCGGCAAAAACAAGACCAAGAGACTCTCTTAGCCCCATCTTAATTCCAGCTACACCTGCTGCATTTATACTTGCATTAAAAAATTTCGAGCTTGTATAATATGAATTAATCTGTTTTTCATTTTCAGCCCTTGCTTTTGCATCTACCTTTTTCATAGTATCAGGATTAACTTGCAGTAATTGCTCTAATCGTTCTTGCTGTACTTTTAGAGTGTTCAACGCTTGTTGATACTCATGTTTTTGTTGTGATGAATCTTGCGGCATACTCTCTAATTTGTTTTTTAACTTCTCGATATTCACCTCACGACTTGCTATAGATTGTTGCAATGGTTTCCCATCTCCTAGCAACTCTGTAATGGAATGCTTATTCTTTACCTTATTAATTGTTTCTCCAGTTACACACAAATTTGAGCTTTTATTTGCGAGCTCCACTCCATCAAGCCCTGCTAGGACTCGACCTGCATCATTATGAATTTCAACTGCTGCAATAACATGGTCTAAGTTTGTTTTTTCTTGCTTATTTTGAAAAGCAAATGTTTTATTATTTCTGTAGGCATCTTTAAGTTCACCAGATTTTTGTAATTCTTTATTTATTCTATTTGTTTCTATATAGTTTG
The DNA here is from genome assembly GCF_036668815.1 of Acinetobacter sp. ESBL14. Lineage (NCBI taxonomy): Bacteria > Pseudomonadati > Pseudomonadota > Gammaproteobacteria > Moraxellales > Moraxellaceae > Acinetobacter > Acinetobacter sp. ESBL14. The sequence continues at coordinate 116,376 of NZ_JAZEVS010000007.1, read as the reverse complement.
CATGCCGATGATAAGCCTCTGAATCGTATTTTCCTCGACACTCATAATTTTGCATTTCTTGCTCTGTTGCCCATATCCCCTGCCTAACATTATGAATAGTATCAACATCACCACCTTTTTTATCTTCTAACAATAGAAAATCTAGACCAAAAGTCGTTACTAAACTTTTAGTCACAACTTTATTAATTTCTTCTGACCAATCAAATGCCTGTGCTACCATACCAACATCCAAAGTCATCCTTTACTTTATAAAAATAAAGGATGCATGATTATTTTTAATTAACGAGGATTTTTAAAATTATAAAAATCTTCACTTGCTGTTTCCAAAGCTTTATCCAATCTAGCTTTATCTAAAATCTGTATACCATCTGCATCAACTTGAATTTGAGGCAAATTATCATTACCTAAAATAGCCCCACCTTCAAAATCTCTTTTGACCTTAAATAATGGTGTCGAAATAAGCTTAGCCATAATAGCAGCGAGTATGATTCCATTTTGAATATATAAATTTGCAGTAGCGGTAAGATTTCTAATTTTTTCTTCATCACCATTTTTTACAATTTCATTTACATCCTTCAATAATTCAAAATACTCTTGAAAAATGACATATATTCTTTCTAATTCTGATGCAATTTTCTGAGCATATTGTTCTACCCTGAATAATTGCTCTTTTGCTTTATCCATTTTATCCACAGCATCAGCAATTTGTTGTTTAACATCTTGCGCATTTTCTAATGCTTTTGAACCATGTATCGCATAAGCAATACCAGCCACAGCCAATACAGGTGCAACTACAGCCCCACCTAAAACCATTGCCCCGCCAGCCATTCCCCACCCCCCAGCAGCTAGAGAGCCTCCTCCAATTGCAGCCATTGTTGCATTATATGCAGCTGCACCAGACAAAGCTGCTATTGGTGTCCCTGTGGAGGCTGCACCTAGCGCCATTACCCCACCATACACAGCAAATCCAGCTGCGGCACCAGATACCCCACCACCTACCGCCGTTCTCAAATAATCTGTTGCACTAATTGCAACCTCCTTAATTTGATTCAATTTATGCTTCGGAAGTTCAATTTTAGTATTTCCATATTTCTGAAAATTATTATTACGAAGTATCTCTTCAACTAACCGATCAAACTTATCAAAATCTTCACCTATTTTAAGTTCAAGCTCACCCAAACTCTCTAAGGCTTGACTAGTATTATTATTAACAACATCAAATACATCCTTCTTATTACGATAGAGTTTTTTTGACTCTTCAATAATATTGTCTGCACGGCTTTTGTCTTGATAACCGTCATACCCTTTTTTTGCACCAACTGCAGCAGCGATAGCAGCACCTGCTAAAATAAATGGTAATGGCATAAACCTCTCCTATCAGTTTAACTTTAATATTTACCGAGCTAAATATTTTTTTAGATCAGCTTCCAACTCATCCTGTAAATAATCAGGACTTATAATCTCCACATGTGGAATCCAATACCGTACTAAAGGCAAAAGCTGCATTGCATGACTGATTTTACAAGAAACATCCCAGCCGCCATCTTCTCGTTCTATCAGATTATCATCTTGCTCAGGCAAAAGTTTCCGTTGCTTAAAATGCGAGATAACATCTGCATGGATTTTTAATTTAACCTCAATTTTTTCTTGTCCAAACCAAATACTATTTTCATCTTCAAGCTGTTTTAATACATCTGGCTTATGTTCAAATCTTTCTAAATGGTGTTGTTCATAAGATTTGTTGATACGACTTACGCGATAAGTCCGCAATTTTCCTTTTCTTACGGCTGCTAAATACCAACTACCATGATGATGAATTAAACGATAAGGTTCTACGACACGTGACTCTCCATTATATAGAAAACCAATTTGTTGCTTCTTTTCAATTGCTTCTGACAATATATCTAATAGATGTTCGAATTTACTTGAATCTTCATGAGCATACCCCTTTGCTGCATAGGTAAGCTGACCCTGATTTAACAACTTAGTTAAAAATGGTGTAGCTAAATTTGGATATAAACTATGAATACCTGACATCTGAGCAAAGACTTTAATATCTTTTTGTTTAAACAGCCCCATTGATTTGGAGTCTAGATAATATCGCTGTTGATCATCTCGCAGTAAAACTAAATTTGCTGACTCTAAACGACCAATATCACGGAAAATAGTACGTTCACTAACATTCAGATCGTCTGCCAATGTTTTAATATCAAGTTTCATCCCACTATTTAACTTGACTAAAATCTTCGCTAAACGCTCAGCTAGTTGTCCACTTTTTTCAGAAACTTTTGCCATTATTTACCTAGTTTATTTGGTTTTACTCAATCTATGCTTATTATTCACATTACTCTGACAGGTTGTGTCACTCAGAATTAATATCTTTTATTTTTTCACTCAATTTTTATAAATCATTCCGCTTAAAATAAAACTGATATTATACTGATTAATTAATTATTTTTAGTTTTATTGTTTTTTTGAAGGACAGCAGCAGTTATTGCCAAATTTAGAAAAATAAAGTCACTTTATGACAATTAATGAGAACAACTATAAGATCTAAGAGAAACATAGATTAAAATGGCTAATTCATCGAATAATGAATTAGCCACAACAAAACAACTACGCGACTTGCTGCCCTGTTTTCAATGGCAATAAGTTTTTATCCAAGCTCAATTGATAACCACGGGTTTTATCAATCACATATTCAGGCTTTTTGATCGAATCGACATAAATCCACTGCGATTGAACCTGCGCAACATCAAATTGAACAATCAAATAGCCTCTTTGATTTAAATTGCAGTAATTCAACTCATCAATCAAAGTCGTGAATGCAAATTCAAACTGTTGCAACTGTGCCAATGGAATATTTAAGTATTTTTCCAAGCCCGGTGAAGATACTGAACTGGTTGCTAACTCTACCCCAACAAATGCACCATCTTTACTGTATAAATTTGATGACCATGCGTTATGCGTATCTCCCGCCAGCACCACGACTTTCTTCTTTAATTGCGCCAAAGCAGCATACACAATCTCACGCTCAGCAAAATAACCATCCCATGCATCCAAGTTATAGGGTGCAACCGTCAGAACACGTGCTTTTTCTTGTGTTGTTAAAGTCGGATCACCTTGTAATAATCGAATTTTCAATTTTACTAATTCAGTGATTTGGGCATTCATCTTATTTAAGGTATCTGTACTTGGATTACCCGCAGTAATTTCAGCCAAAGCAAGCAGCAGCTCAGCAGGAACCAACATCTTAGTCATTAGAATTTGCTGACCAAGCACATTCCAGTTTGCTGTCGACTGTTGCAGTTTTCCAATCAGCCAATCACGTTGGGTATAGCCCATTAGAGTACGTGCTGGATTGGTCAAATCTGCCTGGAATTTTGCAATATCCAAACCATTCGCTGTCATATAGTTGGCATAGTCCAATTGCTCATCACGCGCAATAATTCGCGTATCCAACATCGTTAATTGAACCAGATTACCAAAATCGAACTGACGATAAATCTTAGTATGTTGATCATCGACAGGACGGATTGGCATCCATTCGAAATAAGCCTGTAAAGCCGCGAGCTTACGATCAAGGAATGGTCCTTCGTTTGGCTGATGGTTTTCAGCCCCATCGCGCCATGCATCATTCGCAAGTTCATGATCATCCCAAATCACAATAAATGGGTGACGATGATGCAATGCCTGTAGATCTTTATCTTTACGATAGAGCGCATAGCGTTTGCGATAATCATCTAGTTTAATGATTTCCTTATTGTTGTCAGCTGCAAGTGTACGCCCCAGTTTAGCCGCATCTTCTGCTGCATAGCCATCTGCACCATATTCATAAATATAGTCCCCCAGATGAATAACTACATCAACATTTTGCTTGGCCATTTCACGATACACATAGAAATAACCTGCTGGATAGTTTGAACATGAACACACCGCAAAACTGACTTTTGTCGCACTGCTTGGCAATGTCTTGGTTTGTCCAACAGGTGAAACCTTATCGCCGAAGATAAACCGATAAAAATAAGACTGATCTGGTTTTAAGCCTGTGGCATCCACTTTTACAGTAAAATCTTGCGCTGCAGCCGTGGTAACTTTATCGGTTTTAATGATTTGTTTGAATTGCTGATCTAAAGCAATTTCCCATGTCACTTGCAGACGGGCACTACTCTCGCTTGGAGTCAAGCGCGTCCACAAGATCACGCGATCTTGTAAAGGATCACCACTGGCAACCCCATGTTCAAAACTCACTTGCAATGTTGCTGTTTCTTGATCTGAACTGTCATTACAGCCTGTAAATCCCGCAGATAAAGACAATGCCCCAAAACCGAATAGACTTTTTTGAATGAGTTCCCGTCGTGAAATTTTTGCTGTCATTTGGATAGCTACCTTAATTTTATCACTATAAGTAAATGATTGAAATTAATGGGCTTAGATGAAGCTTTGATCTCAATTTGATGAAAGAATCATGAAAATATGATGACAATGCTTAATTTTCATCAGATAAGCACATGAATTGATTGAAAAGAAAGCAAATAGCAAGTTTTGCTCTTGCCAAGGTTTAAAGTGTCCTCTATTATTGCGCACATGCCCGAGTGGTGAAATCGGTAGACACAGGGGATTTAAAATCCCCCGCCCACAAAGCGTGCCAGTTCGAGTCTGGCCTCGGGCACCATCTTCCAACTAGTGAAAGATGGTGCAAATAAAAACCCAGCGAAAGCTGGTTTTTTTATGTCTGAAATTTAAGACCCAGCATAAAAAAATGCCTTAATTCAAAAATTAAGGCATTCGATATTCTTGATTTAGAATAATAAATAATTACTCTACGCGAATAATTTTACCATTCTCATCGTGATGAACGATGCTGATCTTCTGCTGACGTCCTACCTGAATCTCTTGCTCCGGTAATTCGAAATAACGCGCATAATCAGGTAAGGTCTTTTCAACAGCATGCTTTTTATGCACACGTTTAGCAGGCAACAATCCCCACAACAATAATGCAACCGCGCACATAAATAATGCAGTGACACCATGCTCAATGCCATCACTAAATGCAGACATCAAACGTTGAGCAATATGCGTCTTTTGTAATTCAACCAACACCCATACTAAAATAAATGGACGCCATAACAGTAACCAACCCGCCCACATCATTGCAGTGGTGGTGGTTGAGAAGTAACGTTTATGCCATGGGAGCTGGCGACGTACATCAATAATCAAGCTATCTGCTTTCATTGCTTTTTACTCAGCAAAATGAATCTTTTCGATTCAACGAATTCCACGATCTGGGCTAATCCAACGGGCACGTTTCTCATCATTACGCAACAGCACCTTTGGAAAGGCGACGATTGTAGCAGTAATTGTGATCAACCAAAACACAAACGGGTACCAAATCATCCAATAATAATTTTTCCCTAGGTTTGGTTCATAACGACTATCCATCCATTTGCTTAAAGCAAACTGAATTAAACAGGTCGCACCTAATAAAATTCCACTACCGTATGGTAAAAATGGTGAACTCACCACCGCAAGAGCTGGAATTGCAAAGATAAAGTGCAATAACCAGATCACCGCCATGATAAGCATCAAATATGACCAAATGAGTGTCAAACATAGTTCAAACATCAACGGCCATAAAAAATTCAGTTTAGGCTTTAAAAACACATCAATATTTTTAACTAAGACCTGTGCGCCTCCCATCGCCCAACGTAGACGTTGCTTCCATAAACCATTTAAGGTTTCAGGCATCAAAATCCAGACCAAGGCATTCGGCTCAAAGCGGACATCCCAACCTGCACGTTGTAATTTCCATGTGATATCGATGTCTTCAGTCAACATATTCGGTGACCAATAATCCACTTGATGAACAGCGCTTTTACGAAAGGCCGTGATCACACCCGACACGGTAAATAACCGGCCAAAAGTACGTTGTGCACGTTTGATCATGCCGACAATCGAAGAGAATTCCCCGACTTGAATTCGTCCAAGTAAAGTCGAACGAGTCCGAATACGTGGGTTCCCCGTTACTGCGGCAACTGTTGGATCTTCTAAGAAATGTCGTATCATCCATTTAGCGGCATGTGGATCAAGCAAAGCATCACCATCAATCCCGATCAGAAATTCTGCATCGGTCATCAAGCTACCCGCTTGTAGCCCCATCGCTTTACCTTGGTTCTGTGCCAGATGTACCACACGTAATTTTTCATACTGTGTCGCCAATCGATCTAACACCTCACCCGTATTGTCAGAACTACCATCATTAATCGCAATCACCTCAAAATTCGGATAATCCAATTTGAGTGCATGGCTAATGGTTTCTTCAGCATTGTCCCCTTCATTAAAACAAGGGACTAATACCGCGACTTTGGGATACTCAGGCAAAGCCGCAGGTTGCTGATAGGGAGGATCTTGACGCTCTTTCCAATAAAAAATAATTGCGCCAACCATCCATAAATACGACATAAACAATGGATAGTAAAAAACAAATTTAATGGCATATGACCACAATAAAGCAATCCAACTCATCTACATTACTCGACTATGGTACTAATTGAGATGATTTTAGACCAAAAGCCTTATGCATAGTTTCTACATCTGGATGTCCTTTGATCGGATCATCTGGATAATAAGCGATATGCATTGCACCCTGCTCATATAAGGACTTAATCGTTGCCGCCATTTCTTCAGATGGTACTTTCTGGTCATTGCGCCAGTTTACCGCCTGTAATTCCATTACCGTCTTTTTAATGCCGTTTGGATACTGCTTCACACGATTCATAATGTCTGAATAGAATTTTGCAGGATTGTCCGATTGCTCCATATAAGGCATCGCCATAATCGCAGTAAAGTCATAACGATTTAGTGATTGCTCTAGAGATTGTGCATACCAATTTTCCGCATAAGCATTTAAAGCCACTTGCGCATAGAGATTACGAGCCGTCACCAAAAATGGCTGATACTGACGCACCTCTCCAGCCAATTCCATTGCGAAATCATCTAAATAATGGGTTTTATAAGCGGTCCACTTTTGCAAATCAGCATCATTGTCACGAATTTTAGCAAGATCTGTTGGCAAGCCTTGCTTGGCATATGCCGCCAACGCATCAGGACTGGCATCTTCATAATCTGACAAAGTCACATCATCATGGAACAACAAGCCATCAAACGGCGTTGATTTAGCCAAATCCTGATATATTTCTTTAATCGTTTGTCGTGCTGCTGGTGAGAATGGACTGAGACGAATATAGCCCATATTCAAATGCTCACCCGCTTTTGCTTGCTGGGTTTCCACTAAATCTTTCGACACTGGATCAGTTTTAGGCAGTTCCCACGCCAATAATGGCATCCATGCATATAGACGCTGTACAGGCGTACGGGTTTGAATTTGCCAAGCCACACGATTGAACAAATCTGCACGCATTGGAATATGACGATTTGGGAAATACACCATATCCGCAGAACCATTAGCATCTGGATCAGAAAAAGCCTGTAAATAGACCGTATTCACGCCCATACCATTAATACGATCAATCAAATGATCAAGATTGCGTTCTTGCTGCTTCTCATCTGGATCATAGATATAGTCCAAATCGACATGCATAATTTTTTGCGGTCGATTATTGTCATTGAGATTCAGTTCGCGGTTCTTAATCTCCTGTGCTAAAGCACTGGTTGACATATTACCCTGAATCAAAATACGACTCATATTTTGTAGTGATTGCTTGGCATGATCCGCCCCATCATCCAAAGTAATGGTAATCGGCATCCCCAACTGTTTGGAGGTTTGTACCAACTGCATATTATAGCGGCCATACGGCCAGACCATCACGCGTGGTGAACGTAAACCATGTGATTTTAAGAGGTCATTGTTCTTTTTTAAATCTTGATAAACGCGGGCTTGATAAGCTGCATCACTTTCATAACTCTTGGTTTTAGGGTCATAAATACGCGTAATCGCAGCAGGTTCTGAGTTTCCTTGTGGATTACCATTAATGCCTTGGTGTAAATGATAACTGTGGCTAGCGATTTCGACCAAACCACTGTCTTGCATTTCCTTGAGTTCATCCCAACTCAGGATTTTATTACGCTCAATCAGCTCACCACCAAAATCTACTTTTTGATTCTCTTTTGGCTCCAACCAAGATCCAACGACAGCCAAAACCACTGGAATTTTTTTCGCACGAATAATCGGATAGGCATTTTGATAAAATGACTGATAACCATCGTCCACCGTCAGCAAAATAGGTTTAGTTGGTAATTTATATTTACCTTGGTGTGCTTTGATCAGTTGATCAACATTAATAAAGTGATAGCCATTCTTTTTCAGCCAGTCGATGTGCTCACCAAACTGCTTGGCGGTGACCGCATAACTTGGAATCAGTGCATCTTTTCGATCTGTAATTTCGTGATACCCAATGACAGTCAATGTGGTTGCATCGATTTTTGGATTTGCCGCAAAAGTTGTGGTACTGGCAACCACCCCAAACACAAGACCTAAAAAAGTTTTTAACGTCGGGGACACTAAACGTGTTGTCATAGAGATATCGTCTCAAGATTAGAAATTCGCTGATCGCAGATCATGCCTGCATCATCTTACAATTTTATGGACAAATAAGATGTTTTTGATGGTCAGCTGGAAATACGGATTGTATTTATAATTTTAAAAGCTGAAAATAAACTTAAATGTATTTTTTATGAAATCAATCACATTTTAATTGAATATTTTTTGGTAAGGCCACCCCCCTATTTCAATATTTGAATTAGGGGGGATTTAAGCGTCGTCGTACGAGATTAATACTGTATTAATTGAAAGTTGGGATGGTCTGCGAGCTGCTGTAAATAGTGGCGCTCTTTTTGATAAAAATATTTATTCAGACGGTTCACCCACTCACCTCGGCGGAAGCTCTGAATTTTTTTATGCACGCCATCATAATCCAATAACACCACATTGCTGTCATTCTCCCCTACAGCTAAACGCGTGATTTTATAGTCATGTGGTGCATACTGATGCGAAGGCTGTAAAGACCTGAGGATTTCAACCTTATAATCACCATCCATCCAGTAATGTTTGTCCGTTAGCGCTTTTTCATTGACCCAAAAACCAGTCTGGGCGCCATCATGGGTATCAATCAGAAAAAAATGATCTAACTCTCTTAATAGTTCTGATGCAGTGATATCCAAATAATCATTCATATCGACCTCTACTCACTCAAATTCTTATCATTACTTTTTGCCACATTTTTATCATCGATGAACTATAGCTGACTTACCCCCATCAACCTATCGTCACCTAAAGCACAATATTTCACACCCTGAGAATACCAATTTATGCTTTAACAATAAGGGCCATAGAAAAATTGCTCTTTTAACTCAAAGATATACAGGACTGTATACAGAATCAATATATTTTTCTTGGGCTGTAATAAAATTCAGATGAAAGAAATGTTTTTAAAATCAAAATCTTATTATACAATTATTAATATTATTTTATCTTTATGATTTTAAAGCGATTTAGCCTAAAAAAACTAAACCGCTTCAATTCATTCAATCAAAACTGGTTATTCGTCGCGTGTTTTTACATCGAATAATTCAATTTCAAAAGTCAGATTAGCATTGGCTGGAATGATTTTGCCCATTTTACGTGAACCGTAGGCCAAATGTGCAGGTACGATCAACTTGCGCTTTCCACCCACACGCATACCCATAATGCCCTGATCCCAACCTTTAATCACACGACCTGTACCAATCACAGTTTCAAAGTAGTTGCCACGATCTAAAGACGAGTCAAACTTGGTTCCATCTTCCAACCAACCTGTATAATGAGTTGTGATCAAAGCACCACGAACCGCTTCTTTACCTTCACCTACCTTCAAGTCAATGATTTCTAATTCTGCACTCATTTCTATCTCTCCACATCACTCAAACTAAAATTATTGCAATTGTTGCCACTGAATGTCGACCTGTCCTTTGTCACTTAACAAAGTCCACTCACCATCCATAATATTCAACTGCAATTGCATGGTGCGTTCACATAACGCTTCAAGTGCTTGTGTGGTTTGTGGGGCCAATTGCCATACTTGCACATTACTTAAGGTTTTAATCTTGGTATTTTTCTGCCACCAATCATCCGATTGAGCGCCATAGGTCACCACTGCAACCTGTTTACAACGCGCACTGGCTTTTTTAACTTTATCTTCAGATGGACAACCGACTTCAATCCATTTCTCTAACAGCCCTGTCAGATCTTTTTGCCATAGTGCAGGCTCATCAGTTTCAAATAAATCTTTGGTAAATTCTAGACGTTCATCGGCAAAACGCGCATAAGCTAAAATACGCACCATTAAACGCTCAATGGTTTCAGAAGGATGCTGAGCAAGTGTGAGCTGATAATCTGCATAGATATGCTCATCCATATTGGCAATATTCAGATCTGCCTTATATATTGTTGCTTTTAGCGCCATAAACGATACTCTTCAATACGGTGTACTCAAATTTGGCGCTAAGCATACTCTATTTTACCCAGAAGCATGTGCGATTTGATCATGTTGATCATCAATCGGATTGATACGGCACCGCAATAATTGTGTTTCAAAAGCCAACCAGTCTCGTGTTGACTGACAAATCAGCTCAATTCGATTGTCGATGCTTTCCTCAGCCGATTTATAGTTAAACTGCTGCGGGTTAAAGTTAAAGCTTTTCCAACCTTGCTCAGTATTAAATATACCTTTAATACGCACCCAATCCTGCTGAGCACATAATAGATCCAACAAATCATAGAAGTTAAACTGCCAGCGTTTAGGCAGTTTCCAACCTGCTACCGTATAACCTTGCGTCGTTTCCACATAATGGTATGGCAGCTGTTTTATTTCAGGCAGCGGTTCAACAGCTTGCGTTTGCTGCAATCTTAATAAGGGTTGGATCTTACGTTGTACAGGTTGCTGCTGAATATCCAATTGTTGAATCTGTACTTGCCCATTTTCAGCTTCAATCCAATGCTGGACATAAGTGTCATATTCTTGTTTTAAAGCCACATAGGCTTGATGATCTGCTGCGGTCATACAATCGATATGCGACAACACCACGATTTGTGCTGCTTTTAATTGATCTGTATATAAATTCTGTTTGGCCCAGTCTTGGTCATGTAGGCGACTACCATCCACAACAATGACTAAAGCTCGCATAGCCAAACTACTCTGCCAATGCGGTTCAGTCAGTTGTTCTAATAATTGTGCGGGATGGCCTAAACCTGTGGGTTCGATAAATAAACGATCCGGTTTGCTATCACTCAGCAGGCGGGACAATGCAATTTGCATCGGTAATTGACTGCTACAACACAAGCAGCCTCCCAACAATTCTTTTACCGCATAGCCTTGTTGCTGAGTAATCAGTTGCTGATCAACACCAATCTGCCCGAACTCATTCATCAGAACTGCCCAGACCTCATGTTCTGGTTTCTGAGCCAATAAATGCTGCAATAATGTGGTCTTACCCGCTCCTAAAAAACCAGAAATAATATGGGTAGGCACTGTTTTCGGAGCAACAAGCTTCACGATAGACTCGCATTAAAAATTTATTTCATTCTAAAGCGAAAAATTGATGAAATAAAATAAAGAATGGTTTTACCCATAATTAGATACACACCCCATCAATCAAAAATAAAGTGATATAAATCACAATTAAAATCTAAAAATCTTATTTAAATATTCAATATAAATGGTTTATTCAATTAAGCATTTTTTAGAAAACCAAACTTAATGTTTAAAACACGTAAAATTAGCGATTATTTTTTAATCAAAAAAACATATTTACATACATTTTCATCCTTAATTTCTCCATCCTGTTTTACATAGCAGCTACAAAACAGCACGCAATATTTCATATTGTTAAGATAGTCGTAATAGATTGTTAAGAATATTGCCGCAAATGGGTTTGGCACATAGCATGAACCTCATGCCGAAATTGAGAGATTTGGATTAACCGAATCATCCCATGAAGGTTGTTATTTTTAAATGAAATAAGGATGCCAAACATGAAACTGATTAAAACTGTTCTTGCAACTACACTTACTCTTGCAGCAGCGTCTACATTTGCAGCACCAGTAGAAGCTCAAACTGAAGAAAAAGTCGTTGTTTCTACTCAAGAACAACCTGAAACTCAAGGTCAAGCTGCAACTGATGTAGCAGCAGCTGAAGCGCCTGCATCGACACCAGCACCAACAAACTAATTAGATCTCAAGGTTCCTCCAGTTCCTTAGACTCACATTGGTAATGATTTAACCCTTACTTCATTACCAATGTAAAAAAAAGATCGAACCATGCTGCGGTTCGATCTTTTTTGCATCAGCACTCTATTAAAAACTGAGTACTAAGGGGTTTTCTTAAAAACACTGCATGAAGGTTGATGAACTTCTTGCAACCGTATTGCCTTACGCTGCTCAGCAGCTTCAAAACGACAACGCTTCCATTCTGTATCCAAATTTAGCTGTGGAACTTCTTTTGGCTTACGCTGTTCATCTACGGCAACCATGGTGAAATAACAAGTATTGGTATGTCGAATTGTCCGCTTTTGAATATTTTGCGCTTCAACACGAATGCCGATTTCCATTGAAGTACGGCCGACATGATTGACACTGGCAAGGAAAGTTACCAATTCACCGACATAGATGGGTTCTTTAAAATTGACGCGATCAACCGACATGGTTACCACATAGCTACCTGAATATCGACTGGCACATGCATAAGCCACTTGATCGAGCAACTTGAGAATCGTTCCACCATGAACATTACCTGAAAAGTTTGCCATATCAGGTGTCATTAAAACCGTCATCGTCAACTCAGACTGGTCATCAGGTGCTTGGTTTGCTTGATCTAATTGATACATGAGAGCTCATTGAGAATGCAACATTGTTATTATCGTTCATTCATGCGCGTAAAAATATGCGCAAAATGATAAAACATCATCAATTATTTTTATATTCTATCTATCATTCAATTCAAAATTATGACAATGAAACTGTTTTTATCCAAATACGCTCTTCAAACTGATGGATGAATGAAATAAAAAACAGCTTCAATATCAGATATATTAAATCAAGCTAGAAGGTAATTAACTCAAATTAGCTGAACGGATCAGACCAACGATACCATTTACAATCATATCAATTGCAATCGTACCAATCAGCAAAGCAGATAAACGTCCGACAATATCAAAATAGCGATCGATATATTTTGCATGTTTATAGCGTAAATGATCATGACCAAACTTCATCAAGATCAAAATACTACAGGTTAGAATCAAGGTAATTGCAATAACAGCCATTGCCCCTGTAAAAGGTACACTCACCCCAGTCACCACCGCCGCACTAATTGTGCCTGGACCGATCATAAATGGCATCGCGATAGTACCCGCCAGATGTTCAGGCGCACCCCGCATTTCTCCGATCGTTTCTGCACCCTGGAATACATAACGGTAACCAATGACCAAGAAAATTAAGCCACCAAAAATTTGAAAAGATTCGAAACGAACATTCAAATAGCGACTAAAAATATTCTCACCGCCCCAGGCAAATAGAATAAATACCCCGAAGGCAATCAAACTCCCCTGTATCAAGGCTTTACTAAATACCTTTGCATCGGTATTACGGATCATCCCGACCATATAAACACTCATCAGGAAGGGATTTAGCAATGAGAAAAATAATGCAAACGCATGAATATAAGGAGAAAACATAATGGTCTCTTTCATCTGCGAAAAACTTAACTGCCTGCAATCACAGGCAACGTTTAGAATAGCAATACAAAATTAATTTAGGGCTTGCTTACAGCCTACTGTGGCATTCTTTAAAGAATCATCTTTATTCAGATCAAGATTAACCCCTAATCCCAATAGACTCATGTGAATGTTGGCCTTGCTATTATTCAACGCTTTGACTTTAAACTTGACCCCTTTATCACTGTATAGGGTGTTATCGACCAACTTTACCCGATAAGACATAACTTCCTTACGGTCATCCATACACAGCAGCCCACTGCCTTGACGGTTCAGACTTAACGCGACTGATGCAGCACCCGCTTCACCGGTCCAACTTCCAGCAAATGGAATCGGGGTTGTGGTGAGCTGGTTAAATTGAGCAGGCGACATTGTTGTAATCGAGGTACAGCCCACTAAAGCAAATGCAAAAATAACGGGGAATAAAATCTTTTTCACAACCATCACCTAAAACGATAAAAATCAAATAATTCTTAACATTTTCACATATCAGCACTTTTTTAATTTGTACTCCATGTATATGACAAGTATCGGAAATGTAAAAACAGTTTAAATAAATCCCAATCCAAGATTTATATTCAATTTCATTTTTTGAATTAGCTTTTATCAAGACAACTACAATTTAATATTTTCATTAGCATAAACCTCTCAACATTCGATAATTTTTTAAGAAAACGGAATGCCAATCTTTGGATAAAAGGTATACACGAATAAAGTTAAAATAAATAAAAAATTAAGGCTTGATTTTCATCTCGATCATCTGTAGATTTTCTTTTTGAGCGAGTGATTCAAATGACTTTCCAATCTATATTTGAAACTTTCCAGACTCTTCCGAATGGAACGGATGCCTACAAACAATTAAAAAATCAATGTGAACAAGCGATTGTTGCTGCAGAGCAGCCGCTAGAACACAGTGCTTTATTGCTGATTTATGGTTTTGCAAAAAACTATGTCTTACTTTATGAAGATCAACCTGTTACACCAGACTTTTCCAACAAAGTAAAAGCTCAGCTTTTAGCTTATATGAATGAGCTCAACCAAGCGTTAATAACCCAAGATGCAATGCACATATTAACCGCCCTTAATAATGTCTCTACCCAATATATCCAAAGCTCTAGAATATTTTAATGATTTAAAATATCGAATTTGAATCAAGCTTCTAAATCAGTACTTATACGACATGATTATAAGCAAACAATTTAGAAGCTTGGTTACGAGTTTTATTTATACTGTGGCTTACTTACGCCAAAATTAATCGAGCATATTTCACAAGATGCTCAGTCAAAAGCTGTAATGGCTTTGATTGTTGATCCCAATGATGCCAATACAGTGGAATATCAACACTAATATCAGGCAATAACCCAACCAATACTTCTGCTTTATTTTCAATATTCAGTTGTAACTCGGGCACCATACCATAACCTAACCCCAATTTAATGGCGGTCACAAAAGACTCAGAAGATGGAATTAAATGACAAGGATAAGTTCCTTTCATCAATCCATAATTTTTTTCGAGAAGATCGAAATGCATACGGTCTTTTTCATTAAAAATAATTGCGGGTGCAGCGCGTAATGTTTCTCGATGAATTCCCTCTGCAAACCATTTCTTTTTAAATTGCTCAGTTGCCATCATGCGATAACGCATCAGTCCTAAATATTCAGCATGACAGCCTCGCATTGGCTGATCTTCAATCGAAATACAAGCACTGACTGTGCCCTTTTCTAATAATGAATAAGTATGCGACTGGTCATCTGTTCTCAGCTCAATTACGATCTTTTCTTTGAGTAACACTTCCTTTAATGCTGGAAGTAACCAGGTTGCCAAGGAGTCCTCATTAGAACCAATCACGGTTTTAAAAAAGTGTGACTCCCCTGCACCCGTCAAACCATGCAATAGATTTTGTTCTAAACGTCTGATGTGCTGTAAATGCTCAAACATTTGCTGACCCGCTTGCGTCAGAACACAAGGACGACCACGAATCAGTAGCAACTGTCCCAGTTCTTTTTCCAGTGCCTGAACTCTTAAAGTCACCGCAGATGCAGTAATGCACAGCTTCAACCCTGCTTGTTCAAAACTTCCATTTTCAGCAACTGCAAAAAAGGCCTCACATTGTTTATTGTCCAGCATAATGATCTTAAAAAAATTTAGCTAAATCCAATTAATTTTAATTCTACTGAATTTTTAAAAGAAAAAAAGATGATGCTAAACCCCGTAACTTTTCTCTCTGAAAAGTTCTCATTCTTTTAGGCAATGGATCTACCTACTTTCAAGTAGGATTCTGATTTGCTTTGGCGTCACGGGGCTTTCCAAGATCGTTATTAATTTCCCCCTGATCACGACCAACGCAAAATGCCTCTGTCCTGATTGAGGTAGATCAAGCCAGTCTTTTTCTCAAATAAATAATACTAAGTAAAGCAAATGCCAAGCCGATAAAGGACGGCGCATAACCAAAAGGCGTTGCTAACAAGCCAACGATGACGGCTCCAGCTACTGCCCCTCCATAATTAAAAATATTAATACGCGCAATAATTTCATCTCGTCGACTTTCATCTAAACGACCTACAGCAGAATAGGTCAGTGGAACCAACGCACCTACAGCGACACCAGCCAATGCAAAACCAACAATAACCGTGACTAATGAATGACTTATTCCAGATAATACGCATCCGAATGCTCCAATCAGGAGCGTGACCAAAGCAACCCATGTTGCTGTTTTAAATTGCAGTAAATAATCAAGACTTAAGCGTGTGAGTAAAATTCCTATTTGATAGGCTGCATAACCTAAAGGAGCAATTGTTGCTGAACTTGCTAAAACGTCTTTGAGATAAATGGAACTCCATGTACTGATTGCAGAATCGACAGTGAACACAATCAGAATAATCACGCCAAAAATGAGAAGTTGTTGATATGGAATCGCTGGTTTCTCTTGTGGATGTATTTCTGAGGATTGTTTTTGCTGAAATAACCAGTTTCTAGAAAGTTGTGAGGTGACGAATGCAATCACCACCGCAATACATAATGCTGTCGTTGCCTCAAGTGCAGTTGAAACCGTGGCTGACATCATTAATGCACCGAAAAATGCAGCCGCAGTGTAACAAGCAAAGAAGCCACCAAAGACACTTTTACCAAGCCGTAGTTCCATCATAACCGCTTGCATATTCAGTGCTGCGTCTAAGCAACCTAACCCAAGTCCATAAAGCAAAAAACTCGCAATCATCACAATCACATTTGGACTAAATGCAGCAATTGCGATTCCGATGGCTTCAAAAATAAAACCTATCACCACGGCAAGTCGAGAACCAAGTCTGAGCGCGATACGATCAGCTAAAATTGAACCAAGCGCTGCTGCAATACATACACCAAGAATAATCAGTGATAACTGATCATCAGAAAGTCTGAAACGGCCTTTTATTGTAGGGAGTGCGGTCATCACAGTCGCATAACCCAGACCTTGTGTGGCAAAACCGAGCGCAATCACTGTCCTTGTTTTACGGAGCATTCGGTTATTTACATTTTGAATATGATGATTGAGGTCCATGCCTGACTCACTGCATTATTTTTAAATATTTGTCTGGATATTTCCTCGAACACTTCCTGTGTCGATTGTTTTTAATTTTGATCTAAAACGATTCTTAAAATAAGGGCAATAATTGAAGAATAAGGGGGGTAATTCGGACAACAATATCTAAGCTGCTTTGTTGCACTCCCACCCTCAAACCTTAAAAAAATTTAGCCAAACCAAAACAATCTTAATTTTACTGACTTTTATAAATATAAAAAGATAATAGCAAACAGTAAATTTTTAATGGAAAAAAAGCATCTAACACTTGATCTAAGCGTTAGACGAACTGCCTTTGCCTAAGCATATGCACGTTGTTTTCCATCCTAAGCCAACACAGACCACCCAATACGATTGAGGAACCAAAATATGACTGCATTTTTCTATGGGCTCGGTATTGGCTTTTCTTTAATTTTAGCCATTGGTGCACAGAATGCATTTGTCCTCAAACAAGGCTTAAAACAGCAGCATGTATTTTGGGTCTGTTTAATCTGTGCACTTTCAGATTCTATCCTAATTTATCTAGGGGTGATGGGCTTTTCAAAAATCGTGATCGACTTTCCTTTGATTGTGACCATTGCCAAATACTTCGGTGCTGCTTTTTTATTTTTATATGGTCTCAGAAACTTTTACTCAGCCATCAATAATAACTCTGCACTCAACCCCAGTGAAATTGAAAAAGACTCTTTGCTTAAAATCATTGGAATGTGTTTGGCCTTCACCTGGCTGAATCCACATGTCTATTTAGACACCGTAATTCTGGTTGGTTCGATTTCAGTTCAGTTTGCAGATCATCTGTACTGGTTTGCGGCTGGAACCATACTTTCCTCATGGATCTTCTTTTTCGCTTTAGGCTATGGCGCAAGAGTCTTATTGCCTTGGTTTAAAAAGACCAGTTCGTGGAGAATTCTAGATGTTGTTGTTGGACTGATGATGTGGGCAATTGCAACTAAATTGTTAATCTAAAATACAGAGAAATAAAAAAGCCCTTATTTTCATAAGGGCTTTTTCGTATTTGGCGGAAGCGGTGACAGTCGAATTAATAACATAAAACACTAATATATAAAAATAAAATATATTAAATTTAATTTTTTACTACTATTTTTACTTCATCACGATTTCTTTGTTTCTACTTATTCCCACAACACAATTCATATATCTACGCATATTTTAGTTCGATTTCCTATTCTATCACATTCGTTTTCTAACTCTAACAGGAGAACAATACTCACTATGGTTGGTGCAAATGACTTAGGCTATATTACCCTGAAGCAAAATCGAATAATTGCCACATATGCCTTTCTATCAACTTTCCGTGACTGGTCAGCAGACAAAACTGACTAGCCACGTGAAGTTTGTGAGCATGTATTAGCACATAAGCTACCTGATGAAGTTGAAGCAGCATATTTACCTGGGGCTTATCTTGAAAAACGTAAAGTGTTGATGAGTGATTTGGCTAAATTTCGTAATATATAAAAATAAATTGCATAAAATTAATGCTTCTACCATTTAGGGCAAAAGCATTTTTAATGAAAAAGTATTTTTTATAATTTAGAACAACCCCAAAAATCTTAAAGTGTGAATATTAGTGCCTATTCATACTTTTTATTTTATGATAGTTCCATAGGAATATCCATTAATAAAACCTGACTTTCAGAGTTAGCAATGACTGTAAAAAAGTCTGTTTCCCATACTCCAAATCCATCTCTTTTATGCAGATTTTTTTTGCTACCATCATCTAATATAATTTCTAATTCACCTTCAAGAACGAAAATATATACTCCATTTCCTCTTTTCTTTACTTGGTAAGATAGTTCAATTCCTTGATCAATTTCACCTAAACTAAACCACGCATCCTGATGAATCCATACTGCATTAGTTTCAAAATTTGGGGATAGAATTTCTTGCCATTGATTATGTATTCTTTCAGTAGCAACAAATTTTTGGTCGTAGCGTGGAGTAACATTTCTTTCGCGTGGGAATATCCAGATTTGTAAGAACTTAACAGGGAGTTGATCACTTCCATTCATTTCACTATGCCTTACTCCAGTACCAGCAGACATAACCTGAATCTCACCCTTATGAATTACTCCTTCATTTCCAATGCTATCTGCATGTTTTAATTGGCCTTCGAGTGGAATTGAAATAATTTCCATATTGTCATGTCCATGAACTCCAAAACCATGACCCGGCTCAACATGGTCATCATTAATTACACGTAAAACACCAAAGTTCATTCTTTCAGGGTCTTGATAATTTGCAAAACTAAACGTATGACGTGAATCTAACCAACCGTGATTGGCATGACCACGTGAAGATGCTTTGTGATAAACGCTTTTAGTCATAGATTTTTCCTATTACTTTTGTATATTTCAAACACGAGTTATAGCCCGTGTAGATTTGTTTGATTATATCGAGATATTTTTTACAATCTGATTATAAATCATTCGCATCTCGATTGGTTGAGTACAAAATCATTTGAAGCAGCTTCAAAATGAGCTATTGTATTTCTAGGTTACTGAGAACAAACCATAATGTTTACTCTTGCTTTTCTGAATAATAATCCTCAATATGCTTATTTGGAAAAAACCATAGTATTGCCAAAACACCTAGGATGAATAAAGTAAACTTGGTTTCTATAAAGCTTAAAAAAATAGACATCCCATACAAAACGACTGAAATAGATAGTTTAGTGTCCTTTGTTAAAAGTTTTGCAGCCAATGAGTTCTCTCCCTCATTGCGTGAAATTATTTGCTCCAATAATCGATAAGATAAAGAGCACATACACAAAATCAATGCATAAATTGCGGTTGGAATTGGGGCATAATGTGTATGAGCTGACCACCCTGTAGAGAGCGGAATCATCGTAAGCCAAAACATTAGATGTAAGTTAGTCCAAAGGATTTTCCCATTAATATTATTCACAACTAGAAATAAATGATGGTGATTATTCCAATAGATTCCGACATATATAAAACTTAAGATATAACTAAAAATAAGATTTAATTCATCTTTCAAAGCATACAAATCATAGCCCTCAGGAATCTTTAGTTCCAATAGCATAACTGTAATAATAATGGCAAAAATCCCATCACTCATTGCTTCTAATCGAAACTTATTCATCCCTTCCGTCCTAATTCGGTTGAACAAATTTCTGTTCAGCGGCCAAATATGAAAGGTATAAGACTGGTAGAATAAAGAATGCAACACTCCAAAAATCTAAATAAACATATAACACAGCACCCAAAAAAGCCCCAATGATGAAACCTAAAACAATACTTAGACTATGTTCAAGCTTGCTCCGATTGTCTATGGAACGATCTCTAAGATAGTTTGAAATATCAATGCCTAACTGGGTCGTGTTACCTGTCATCATCGTACTTGGGCTAATATGCTTAATCAATGTTTTGCTTGAGGTATTACGTATGGCCAACGCGATAAGCCCCAATCCACCAGTCACTGCAATAGTGATACTATCTGGATTAATAAAGGGTTCAAAATAAATACCAGCCAGCATAAAAGCCGTTAAAAAAATTGCCTCTGCTAAAAATAATGCACTTAAAGTTTTACTTTTTTGACCAGCTTTATCAATCAAGTATTTAGTAATTGCAACAGTCAAAATAAATAAAGGAATAGCTGCGAGTTTAATCCATAATCCTGTACCACCTTTAACCCAAGCCGCACCTGCCAAAACCAAGTTACCTGTTACGTGGGCTGTAAAAAATCCAAATAATGCGATAAAGCCAATGGTGTCAATTGCACCACCGACGATCGTTAGTAAAACAGGATCACGACATGTTTTCCAAACACTCTGTTTTCTTTCAAATTCTATTTGCATCATTTCCACCTAATTATTTTTGATTAGAAGTTTAGTCGTGTAGTGAGTCCCAATACCCACGCATCTTTGACTTCTTTAAGACCGCCTGCTTGGCGCACAAATTGGAGATTGGGACGAATCATCACACTAGGTGACCAATTAAACGTGTAATTTAGCTCAACATTTGTTTCATCATATTGAATAGGCACATACGCTGGATTTTGATAATCTGAAATTTGATTGATTTCATTTTCCAATCTCTGTCGTGCTCGTAATCGTTTATTAACATCTGTTCTTGCCACACCTAATCCCATCGAATCATTTGGTCGTGCATCAAACAAACCTTTATATTGCAAAGCAATCTGTTGTGAACTGAGTAGCTCAGAAGTAGCTTTATCATTGATATTAAAATTGAGAAAAATCGTTAACCCACGTTTAGGATCATCTGAATGCTGCGTCAACTGTTGTTGTGCAACAAACCAAGTATTATATTTACCAGAATGTATTTGTCGTTCTTGATCTGATAGCTGGGCTTCGCCTTTTGTATCTGTTAATACATCAATAGCATCAGCCGTACTATAAAAAGCGCCAAACCGATATATGCCGTTTAAACCATTCAGTTGGGGTTTCCAAACCCATTCAATTGGGATTAACACCCCTTTAGACCCATCTGTACTTAGATTAAAACCTTGACTTCGTTTTGTATTTTCAGGATTAGATTCATAGACACCTAAAGCTAAAGTTGTAGCGGAATTGAGATCATACTTAATATTTGCAGCCCAAACCGTAATTGGCCAATTATACCAGAGTTCAGAAACTGTTTTACCAACTTGAGAACCACAAAGTGTTAAGTTTTGGAACTCACAAGGTGCAGAATTGAAATCTTCCCCTATATTCATTCGACCGAGCTTTACAGTGATTCCTTGTTGCTCAAAACCCTTTTGAATCGAAGCCTGACTCAATCGCCAAACTGGGCCACGTCCGCTAATCTCTTGCACGTTACTAAATTGACTGGTTCTTGGATCAGCTATACGATCCGTAGATAATGACCGACCATCTCGTTTACTGATACTAATTTTTGCTTGAGCATTCTGCCAACCACTCAATTTCTCCAGATCTAAAGTCGTTCCAAAAGTCCATTGATTAGCATTACGAACTGTTGAATCATTATTAAAACCACCATCTATATTGGTCGCGGTTTCATTGGTGAAAGATAGATTAAAATCAATACCTTGATCAGATAGATTGGTACGCTTTCCGTTCCAATCTCCTAATAAATACTGACGATTTTGTGAATAAAATTCATCTGCATAGATATAAGTCGATGCAGTCAGACTACAAAGATAAAAACCACAAAGCGTCATTGTTCTTGTTTGAATCGAAAGATATTTCATCACTCCCCCTACAAAAGAAATTAAAAAGAGGCTAAATGTATGATTTAAAGATCTACAATACTGAATAATTTATATGCTTTTAAATCACACCTAGCGTAATAGGCTATGAAGGGAAAAAGTCTTTAATCAGAGGTATGAGTTTTTCACCCACAACCATACCCAACAATCCAACTAAAGCAACAATTGGTGGAGCTGGCGAACGTACATTTAAAACGTAATACAACACGCCGACCAACAACCCCACTCCCAAAGATAAGAGGTACATTTTCATCGCGGAAATCTCAGAGGTATGACCAATCAAGTCATACCTCAGCAAAAGAAAGGATTAAAATGCGAAGCAAGAACAGCCTAATGCTCCCCAGAAAGATTTTTTATCTTTCACAGGAACATCGAGAACCCAAGCATGACTATGACCATGCATGCCACAACTATTGGTACATGCACAAGCGGCAGACTTAGCTTGCAATGGTTGATTAGACGGCGCATTGCGATTTTCTGTAGCTCGCCAGTACCCCCCAAACTTTCTCACAGGCGACCATGTTGGCGAGGCTGGAGGTAATGGTGAATCATCCTGTTTAAATTCAGCACCCGCATATACGATTTTTCCACCTAATACGGTCATTACTGATTCAATATTCTTTATTTCTTCAGCCTCAACTGAGAAATAATCATCGGATAGCACGACTAAATCAGCTAACTCACCTTGCACCAAAGCACCTTTCACACCAGCTTCCCCTGAGAACCATGCCGAACCTTTAGTCCAAAGTTTCAATGCTGTCTGGCGATCTAACAAGTTTTTCTCATCGTACAGCGGTAGTCCACCAACGGTTTTGCCAGTGGTTAACCAATATAAGCAGACCCATGGATTATATGAGGCGACTCGTGTCGCATCTGTACCTGCCCCAACGGGAACACCTAACTCAAGCATCTTTTTCACTGGTGGCGTAGCTTTTGCAGCTGCCGCGCCATAACGATCGACAAAGTATTCGCCTTGGAAAGCCATGCGGTGTTGAATTGCGATACCACCACCCAAAGCACCAATTCGCTCTATGTTCTTTTCTGACACTGTTTCTGCATGATCAATAATAAATCTAGTAGCAAAAGGTTTGCGCTCATTGACACGTTCAAAGACATCGAGGAATCGCTCAATACTTTCATCATAAGTCGCATGAATACGGAATGGCCATTTTTTCTCAGCAAGCAACTCTACGATGCGCTCTAACTCTGCATCCATACTCTTAACTAGTTCTGGACGTGGCTCGAGAAAGTTCTCGAAATCGGCAGCAGACCATGTCAAGTTTTCACCTGCTCCATTCATTTGTAAGAACGCATCACCATCACCAGGAAAGGTCATCTCAGTCCACTTTTGATAATCCTGATATTCCTGCCCTGCTTTTTGTGCAAATAAGTTGTAAGCAACGCGTACCGTCATCTGCTCTTTTTGGTGCAGATGTTGAATAACATCATAATCTTCTGGATAATTTTGCCCACCACCACCTGCATCAATTAATGATGTAATACCTAAGCGATTTAGCTCACGCATAAAATGACGCGTTGAATTGATTTGATCATCTCGTTCAAGGATTGGCGCTTTACCCAATGTTGAATACAAAATCATCGCTGAAGGTGTTGCCAATAACAGACCAGTCGGTTCGCCTTTTTCATTGCGTTGAATCGTTCCACCAGGTGGGTCAGGCGTATCTTTATTAAAACCAAGTGCATCTAAAGCTGCTCGATTCAGCATTGCTTTTGCATATAAATGTAGAATAAATACAGGTGTATCTGGTGCGGCTTTATTGATCTCATCCAATGTCGGTAGACGACGCTCAACAAATTGAAATTCATTCCAACCACCAACAACACGTACCCATTGAGGAGCTGGTGTATTTTCAGCCTGCTCTTTCAATAATCGTAATGCATCAGCAACTGAGGGAACGCCTTCCCATCGCAACTCCATGTTATAATGCAGACCACCACGAATTAAATGTAAGTGACTGTCATTTAAACCAGGAATTACGCGACGACCATTTAAATCAACGACTTTCGTGGTCGCTGATGCCATTTTCATAATTTTATCATTATCATCTACGGCAACGACTTTACCCGCTGTAATAGCAATCGCTTGAGCTTCAGGTTGCTGTGGATTCAAGGTCGTAATTTTTGCATTTCTAAGAATTAAATCGATTTGAGACATTTTTCACCCCACCATTTTTTATGATAAGCAAAAAGAAAGGCATGAAATCATGCCTTTCATGATCTATTATTTTGCAGGAACAGGTGGCACAACTTGGTGATTCGTTGTTGTACGTTCAGGTGCTTTATGTACCATGGTATAGGCATAGTCGACACCCATACCATAAGCACCCGAATGCTCACGGACAATATTCATCACTGCATCATAAGTTTCACGGTGCGCCCAATCACGTTGCCACTCCAGTAAAACCTGTTGCCAAGTTACAGGAACAACACCCGCTTGGATCATACGTTGCATCGAATAGTCATGTGCTTCTTTAGATGTACCACCAGAAGCATCTGCGACCATATAAATCTCATAATCGCCTTCAAGCATTGCACCAAAAGCAAAAGTATTATTGCAAACCTCTGTCCACAAACCAGAAACAATCACTTTCTTACGATTATTTTTGGCGAGAGCATCACGAACTTTTTGATCGTCCCAAGAATTCATTGATGTACGTTCAAGCAAAGGAGCGTCTGGAAAAACATCCAATAATTCTGGATAGGTGTGACCTGAGAAGCTCTCCGTTTCAACCGTGGTAATTGTGACTGGAATACCAAAAACTTTTGCCGCTTTAGCTAAACCAACCGTATTATTTTTAAGGACTTGGCGGTCAATTGACTGTACCCCAAAAGCCATTTGTGGCTGATGATCAATGAAGATAACTTGGCAATTTGTTGGTGATAATTGTTCTAAAAGTGATTTGTTCATTTTCAAACTCAACATAGTAACTGTAAACAATGTAGTTCTATGAAAACAAAATGGAATGTAAAAAAATAGATGGCAAAATTGAATCAGTTTGTCTGCAATTTAAAGACAATTGAAAACATACTTGCTTAGTTCGCTCAAATGCATAAAGATAAATTTAATAGCTTTCAATTGGATAAACCATGGACAGAATCGATTGCATCAATACGTTTTTAAGCGTCGTTGAACATGGAAATTTTAGTATTTCAGCTAAAAATTTAAATATTTCAAGGGATTTAGTTTCTAAAAGAATTCAATATCTTGAGAATGATTTAAAAGTCTCGCTTTTTATCAGAACAACACGTCGAATGAATTTAACGCCCTGTGGAGAAAAATTTTATCAACATGCGAAAGTCATGATGAGTGAATTAGAATGGGCAAAATATGAAATTAGTTATGATCAGCAATATCCTGAAGGTGAGCTAAAAATCAATGCACCACTCTCATTTAGCCGAAATGTGTTAACAAATATCATCTCAGATTTTATTCAACAGTTTCCTTTCATTAAAATTGATTTGTATCTAACTGACCAGTTTATTGATATTTATGAACAACAATTTGACCTAACATTGAGAGTCGATGAGATTGCAGATAAAAACTTCCAACATACTGTGATTAATACTTATACACGTAGCTTCTATGCATCAAACAGTTATCTTGAAAAAAGAGGAATACCAGATACGATAGATGATTTAAAAAAACACGATTTCTTACTATATAGCAGCTCAAAAAACACCCACAACAAAATTACTCTAAATAAAAATGAGACAACAGAGATAATCCAATGCTATCCAAAATTTATCTGCAATAATGGAGACCTCTTGCTAGACTTATGTACCAAAGGTCATGGAATCATTTTTTTACCCGATTTTATTGCAAAAAAATATTTTGATGCTGGAGAAATTGCTAAATGTTTAGAAGACTACCATAGTCCAATGATGAACTTTTATGCTATTTATCCCAATGGTCAAAAAGTTCCAAAAAAACTGCAGATTTTTATTGATTTCTTGATTAGACAGTTCAAAAATATTAACGTTTAATTTTACTTATTGAAATCTGTTCACCAGTTGTTTGACACTTTTTTATTTTTAGAGGGGCTTATTATTATTCATCCATTAGATATCAATAAGATAGGTTTTATTACAATTCACAGATTAAGTTAAAATAAGAACACATTTCGAATTACTCCAAAATACTTAAATATAATCACCCTATTGCATTCTTTCATATCTAGATAGGGTTCTACAACACCCTTGGATATACGTCATATAAGCTACGATTGACTATCAGCCCATAAGCATCAACGTCATATATCACTTCAATACTACATTATTCAATAATAGGTAAAATTAATAAAGTTAATATTGCCGAAACCAAAATATAATGACCTAGTGACGCATTTCAGATCAGTTTGTAGACTTCATTCGAAGTTACATTAACCCGCCAATTTTTCATAAAAAATACATAAAAAAACAAAAACCTAAAATTAATTCTTAAAAATATTTCCATTTTATGTAATATTGCTTAGGCACAAATCTGTCAAAGCCGAATTTTACCGACTTTTTATTTCTTCTTACAAATTACTACAAAAACAACCTTAACTTACAAAAATTAGTTAAAAATAATCACTTAAACCAATAAAATCATTGCAATTGAATTGAACTACTATTAACTAAATTGTATTTTAAAAGTATGAAAAATAAATAAATTCCAAATGTAAATATTGATTCAATAATAAAAGTGAGATCGAGATAATGATTGAATGGTTACAAGGTGAATTAAAACACAGTCCTGAAATACTGCTGTTTTTATCATTAGCAATTGGGTTCTGGATTGGGCAATTCCAATTTGGAAAATTTCAATTTGGTGGTGTTGCTGGTTCTCTTCTCGTTGCAGTCTTGTTGAGTTTACTTGGTGTACCTATTGATAATGGCGTAAAAGCAATTTTATTCGCACTCTTTATTTATGCTGTCGGATTTGAAAGTGGTCCTCAATTTTTTAAATCACTTGGACCACAATCTATTAAAGAAATTTTATTGGCAGCATTTATGGCAATAAGCGGTTTAATTACCGTTTTAATTATGGCCAAAATTTTCCATTTAGATAAGGGACTTGCCGCAGGTCTCGCTGCAGGTGGAATGACACAATCTGCAATTATCGGAACAGCTGGAGATGCAATTTCTCGCTTAGATATACCCTTAGCTGAGATTCAAAAACTTCAAGCAAATGTTGCGATTGGTTATGCTGTTACTTATATCTTTGGTTCACTCGGCGCCATTATTATCTGTGTCAATATTTTGCCTAAATTTATGGGTCGAGAGATACACGATGATGCATTAAAAGCTCAATCTGAACGGCTAAAAGGTGCTTTTGAATTAGCACCTGGTCAAGAATTAGCAATGCCTGAAATCGTAGGGCGTATTTATAAAGTATCAAGTGCTTCAGGACTATCGATTGCTGAATTAGAAACTAAACAACCGAGTATCACAATCGAAAGATTAAAACGGAAAGATAAGTTTATTGATGTCTCACGTGAAATAACGTTACAGGCAAATGATGTTGTTTTAATTGTTGGTCGTCGTGCAAATGTCGTGGCTGTAGCGAACTCTATTGGATCAGAACTTCAATCCTCTCAAGGGATGGAAATGATCATGGATACCACAGACGTTATTTTAAGAAACTCAAAATATATCAATCGCACACTTGGTGATATTAAAGCCAATACACCCGACTATCTAAAGCATGGCATTTACATACTTGGTATTAAACATAGCGATGAAGTACAAACCTTAAATGATGACACGATACTACGGCAAGGTGATGTTGTTACCGTTTATGGTACAAGAAGCGATCTTGAGCGCTTAGTGAAAGAAGCTGGTAAAGCGTTGCCAGAAAGTCTGAAAACTGACTGGATTTTTCATGGCGCAGGCTTAGTTGTAGGTTTAATCATCGGCTTATTTGTTGTGCGTATTGGAGATGTCCCTCTCACATTAGGCGCTGGTGGCGGTGCACTCTTATCTGGCCTGCTATTCGGTTGGCTGCGTAGCCGAAATCAAGTGCATGGCAACATGCCTTTAGCGGCATCTCAATTATTAAAAGACTTAGGTCTTGCAGGTTTCGTTGCTGCAGTTGGATTGCAATCAGGTTTACAAGCCATTCAAACAATTAAAGAAAGTGGGCTATCTCTATTTATGATTGGTGTTGTCGTTACACTGGTTCCATTAATTCTTTCAATGCTTTTTGCGCGTTATGTATTGCGCTATGACAATGTTGCAGTAATGGCTGGTGCTATTTCTGGAGCGCGAAGTGCCAATCCTGCATTTGGTGGTGTTCTAGACAAAGCAGGTAATTCTATTCCAACGGTTCCATTTGCAATTACCTATGCGCTAGCGAATGTTTTTCTAACCTTACTTGGTCCACTTATCGTGGGTTTAGCTTAAATAAATTGATGATAAACAATAATTCATCAACTATACTATAATGAAGGAGACTCCCCATGGGGAATATTGATTACGCTAAATACGCAAAACTTAGCCCTTTCGAATTAAAAGATAATTTAATTGAATTAGCACAAAGTAGAACAGACCGACTTATGCTGAATGCTGGTCGAGGCAATCCAAATTTCTTAGCAACAATTCCCCGCCGCGCTTTTTTCCAATTAGGTTTATTCTCTACAACAGAGTCTGAATTTTCATTTTCATATATGCCAGAAGGCTTAGG
The DNA here is from genome assembly GCF_036668815.1 of Acinetobacter sp. ESBL14. NCBI lineage: Bacteria > Pseudomonadati > Pseudomonadota > Gammaproteobacteria > Moraxellales > Moraxellaceae > Acinetobacter > Acinetobacter sp. ESBL14. Next base: position 87,135 of record NZ_JAZEVS010000007.1, on the reverse strand, counting down.
AGGTTTTCCTCGCCCAGTCGGATTACAATCTCGTTTTGATAATTTTATCATGCAAAATCGCGATAAGCCCGGAGTTGTATTCTTAGGAAAGGCAGTTTCTTATGTTAGAGATCAATTGGGGTTAGATCCTGATGCGTTTTTACTTGAAATGGTTGAGGGTATTTTAGGATGTAATTATCCTGTGCCAGATCGTATGCTTCGCCTAAGCGAAATAATCATTAAAGAGTATATTTTACGTGAAATGGGCGTGCAAGGTATGCCTAAGGAAAATGTAGATTTGTTTGCAGTTGAGGGTGGAACTGCTGCAATGGCTTATATTTTCAACTCACTGAAAGAAAACAAAATTATTGCAAATGGTGATCGAATTGCAATTGGTACACCTGTTTTTACACCTTATCTTGAAATTCCTAAACTTAACGATTATGAACTCGAAGAAGTGCTAATCGAAGCTGATCCAAAACTCGGTTGGCAATATCCTGAATCTGAATTACGTAAACTTGAAGATCCTTCAATTAAAGCATTCTTTCTCGTAAATCCAAGTAATCCGCCATCAGTAAAAATGAGCGATGAAGGTCTAGCCATTTTAGCGGATATTGTCAAAAAACGCCCTGATTTGATTATTTTGACCGATGATGTGTACGGCACTTTTGCAGACAATTTTAAATCCCTGTTTGCCATTTGCCCAGACAATACAATTTTAGTCTACTCTTTCTCTAAGTATTTTGGTGCAACTGGTTGGCGACTAGGCGTTATTGCATTAACGAATAATAATGTTCTTGACCAAAAACTAGCTGCATTATCTAAAAAGGATAAGAAAGAGCTTGAAGAGCGATATTCATCATTAACAACTGATCCGACAAATATCAAGTTTATTGATCGTTTAGTTGCCGACAGTCGAAATGTTGCATTAAATCATACAGCAGGCTTATCGACACCACAGCAAGTTCAGATGGTGTTATTCGCTTTGTTTAACCTCATGGATTCACGTCAAAGCTATAAAAAAGCAGTAAAATCAGTGGTTCGTGAACGTGATGCGGCTCTCTATCGCCAACTGGGTGTAGAGGTTCCAGAAGATCCAAATGCTGTGGATTATTACACTCTAGTCAATTTAGAAAATACTTCACGTATCTTATATGGTGATGAATTTGCGGACTGGGTGATGAAAAATAAAAATCCGACTGAGTTACTTTTCCGAGTCGCTGATGAAACTGGTGTCATATTACTTCCAGGTTCTGGTTTTGGAGTACAACATCCTTCAGCAAGAGCATCTTTAGCCAATTTAAATGAATTTCAATATGCAGCGATTGGTGATTCTTTAAGACGATTTGCTGAAGAAGCTTATCAAGAATTCTTAGATTCCCAAAAGGCCTAATAAATAGGTTTTAATAAGAGTTTTTCTATTTTCATTAAGACCATACAGTATGGTTATGGTCCTAATGAAAGTTAAATTACATAAATCTTAGATTATTGTGGTCATAATTATGAATTATATAATCCTATATTAAATATCTACATAAAATCCACTTTATAATAAATTACAACAAGATATTTCATAAATTTATTATTCATTGAAACTAACCATATCAGATTATCTTCTACTTACATAGCAACCATTAATTAATATTTCAATATAACTTCTCAAAATGGCATAAAAATCAAGACAAATTAGCTTGACTAACGAAATTAGGATTCAGATTAAGATATACAAAAAATTTAAGAAACAGCAGCACCAAACAACAATTTACATAACAATAATTTATTACAATATAAAACATTCATTGTCTTTATATAAACAAAATTATCTAATATTTTATTACCTATGTGTCGATAATGCTAATTATTAACAATAATTTTGCTATTTTTCACACTAAAACCACAAAAATTTCTAGTATTGAAATTTTTAGCAACATATAAACAAAACTTAAGATTAGAGATTTCACCAATGACAGCAACAAATGGCTTATTAGAAAATGGCATGTTAGATCCGAATGATTCGGTAATTTTACTTATTGATCATCAAAGTGGGCTATTTAATACAGTACGTGATGTACCTGTGCCGGACTTAAGAAATTATGTAATCGCAATTGCAAAAACAGCTACATTGTTAAATATACCTGTAATTACAACTGCATCTGTACCAGATGGACCTAATGGACCTTTAATTCCAGAAATCCATCATTATGCTCCACATGCCATTTATGTTCCACGCACAGGACAAATTAATACCTGGGATAATCCTCTATTCGTAGAAGCAGTGAAAAAAACAGGTAAAAAGACTCTTATTATTGCTGGAACTCTTACAAGTGTTTGCCTAGCATTCCCCGCTGTGAGCGCACGTAAAGAAGGTTATACAGTATATTGTGTTGTAGATGCATCAGGAAATTGGAGTAAATTAGCTACAGATACTACAATTGCTCGAATTGCTCAAGTTGGAGCAATTCCAACTGATACATTTGCCATCGTTGCAGAATTAATGCAAACTTGGAATCGAGCTGAAGGCTCACGTTTTGCCGACATTCTAGCCGATCACGTATGTCCTGAATATAAGTGCTTAATGGAAAGTTTTGGTAAAGCACAAGCCGTTGTTAAAGATGGTCCGGAAACGAATCTAGATAAATATCAATAATTTTTTTAGAATAAATAATTCAAAGCCTTGTAGGTTTTGAATTATTTATTCTATGTAAATTTCCAGCATAAATATTAAAATTTATTTTTAAAGTATTTTTATAAAATTTTAACTGATTTGATAATATTACCAAATACATACAATCCTATTAATTTATATTTCTATAACCACATTATATTAAACCACTAGCATCCCTCTCCATAAAAAATTATAAGCATACAATTCAACTACATCCCTATTGACAAAACCTCACATCTGTTTTACACCCCCAACAATCGAATTAAATTCAAAATAGCTTAAAAATATGATTTTCACTAAAAAATAAATTTTACTTTAAGTGGAATTTACCAAATAATCAAAAAAAAAGAAACCTTGAAGACCTTATTTTAAAATCACATAAATTCAACAATTTCTTCTTGATTAATTATCAATCACTTATTATTAACCAAAATCAATATAATAAATATTATACATCCATAGTAATTAATTAAATTTATAATATCTAATGATTTACTCTTACCACCTCACAACACCTCAAGAGAAAAGCATTAGATAAACCTCATTTAACCACTCGCTAAAATAAAACAACAGTGGATAATTATAATAGAAATACAATTTATGACATTCCAAATAAATAAGATAAAAATAACGAATTATATCGATTAATCTAATATTTTTTTATTTCTTTTATATTCTTCATCACTTGATCAAAAGCAACTAAAAAATGTGTATTTTCATGCTTTAAACCAATTGATATACGAATAAAACTTTCATAACCTGCTTCTTTACAACCTTTGACAATGATACCTTGTTCTGCAAGCTGATCTATTACCATGCTAGTATTCGCAAAGCAGTTAATAAACAAAAAATTTGTATGGGATGGTGCTACAAAATAGTTTTTTTCAATCAAAGCATTCCGTAAGCGATCTCGCTCAGTTTTCGCATGATGAATACTTTTATTTAAATGTGCTTGGTCTAATAAAGCTAGTTTGGCAGCCTCTTGTGCCAAATAATTAATGTTATAAGGAGTACGTACTTTGTGCAATGTTTGAATAATTCGTTGGTCGGATGCGATACCATAACCAACCCGTAAACCCGCCAAACCATAGGCTTTTGAAAAAGTACGCAATACAATCCAAGGTCGTTGTTTGTGGCGCAATAATTCTAATGCATCAGGATAATCCGTATCCTCCATAGCATACTCATAATAAGCCTCGTCTATGACCAATAGCGTATCATCAGATGCATTGTCAATTAATGCACTAAGCTGAGTACAATTAAAAATATTACCCATAGGATTGGAAGGATTACTGACTAGTAACATTTTTATAGGTTGCTTTAATGCTATCAACCAAGGTTTGATATCGATTTTTGCGTATTCATCCGATGGAATTTTATGGACTTTAGCTCCCATCATTAATGGAAAAATTTCATGTAAACCAAAACAAGGGGCTTGTGTCAACACACAATCATTTGGGTTTAAAAATGACTGACATAACAACTCTAAAATGTTCTCTGAGCCATTTCCAATAATAATGTTATCAGCACAAACCGCTAAATGCTGAGCAATCTGTTGGCATAGTTCACGGCTATATGGATCTGGATAATTACCCAAAGTATGAATTTTATCTGCTAGAAATGCTATCACTTTATTAGAAATACCCAAAGGATTTTCGTTGTTTGAGAGCTTTGCAACAGATGCTAAATGATAACGTTGTTTAATGATACTCGGAGAATATCCTGCATCATATAATGGCAACTGCTTTACTTCTGGACGAATTAATTCTTCAATGATATCGGTTAGCTGCAGTGACATATAACTTCCCCTAAAAATTAGTTTTGTTTCCAGTCGTAACATCAACAGATGTTATATGCTGAAGTGTATTTAGGCGTTTATAAAAGAAATACAACAATAATAATGCCGTTATAGTAAGACCAATGCTCAACCCAAACCATACGCCATAGATACCAAGATTGAGTACTTTACTGAGTAAATATGCAGCGGGCAAACCAATTAACCAATAGCCAACTATTGATAATTGAAATGGTGTCACCGTGTCACCAATACCTCGTAAGAGGCCATTACCTATATTTTGGATCGCATCAAAGAATTGTATTAATGCAGCGATAGCCAGACCTGTAATCATTAAGCTCAGCATGGCAGGCTGTAATGCATCTTGTCTGGATATAAATAACGCAATAATTTGTTGTGGAAATAAAAGATAAATAATGGCAGTCACAGCCATACAAGCACTAGCGATAATGACCGCGATGTTACCTAGGCGTCTAACATGAGCGTGATTTTGTGTGCTATAAGATTCACTAATTAAAATCGAGGCTGCATGAGAAATACCTGCTGAGATCATAAAGATAATATAAATAATTTGATTAATTACAGTTTGTGCAGCTAGAGCATTCACACCTAACGTGCCAATTAACAGTGTTAATACGGTAAAAAATCCTGCTTCAGAAGCATATGTTGCTGCAATGGGTAGACCAAATTTCCATACCGTTTTTAATGTCGATCGATCAAATTTAAATTGGCTAAAATTGAAATATCTGGCTAATTTTGGATGTCGTAATACCACGACCAAAAACATCACAAATGACAATAAAAAAATGATAGCTGTGCTTAAGGCAATGCCCGATAAACCCATCGCAGGAAAACCAAACTTTCCAAATACCAGCACATAGTTAAACGCAATAGTTAACGCAATAGAAATAATGGTAATTAACAGTAATGGGCCAGGATATTTCAAGCCCACGGTAAAATGCCTTAAAGTTTGAAACCATAGGCAAGGTAATAGACTAGGCGCAATAATCAGTAAAAATTGCACAGTTAATGCAGCGATTTGCGCATCCTGCCCTAACCAAATCAACGGTTTTTCAAGTAATATGATGATCAATATAAACAATAATGCCGCAGCAGTTGCCCAAAAAAAACCGCTGACGAGTAAAGATCGGATCAAATGATGGTCTTGACGAGTGTTCGCTTCGGCGACCAAATTGCTCACACTGGTAACTAAACCTGTACCTGTGGTGCGAAACTGATTAAAGAGCGCAATCGCCAGCCCACCAGCGGCAATTTCTTTAATGCCCAACGTGCCTAAAAATAAAATATCAACAGTGGTCAGCGCCACATGGGCAAAATTAGTTAGAATCAGCGGTAAAGCAAGCCAAATAATGGCCTTGGTGTCTTGCCCCCATAAACCGCGTTCATTTTGTAGTTGTTCTACCATAATGTCACCATTTGTCCTAACGTTGCTTTCTGTAAGGCTTGATCTGCCAAGTAGCGTCCCAGTGCAATATCCGTGACCACCATGCCACTGTTGTAGGCAAAGACAATCTCACCTTGATGTAATTTTGCGGTTTTTGAGCCAATTAAAATATCGGGTAGTTCGGCGTGGATAGGCGGTAAATGACCATCGTCTTTAAGTAGATCGCCACAGGTTACTTTCATTTGCTCAATATCAGTAGTAATAATGCGATCTGCTGTTTGAAATACATCAGCATCAACACCATAACCAACCAAAATCGCAATAGAATTTGGCTTCATCCATTGATGTTTAACCTGTCGTTTAGCTGAAGCTCCCGCTACTCCAATGATAATGTCTGCATTATTTGCTGCTTGTTCAAGCGATGTGATAACCTCAATCTGTCGTTCTGGGAAATAGCGTTTTAACGTATTTTGTGCAGCGATAATCCCATCTTTATAATGACCAAATATTTGTAGTTTTTCTAATTGAGGTAATGCCGCGACTAATAATGGTAAAGCCATTTGACCCTGAGCACCTGTACCGACAACTAGCGCTATTTTTGCATCTGGACAAGTGGCACGTGCCATTAACGCGGATGTTGCTGCAGTGCGTAAAGGGCCTAATGTCGCCACATCCATCAGCGCAATCGGATGGCCAGTTTGATCATCACACAAGAAAATAAATGATAAAAAGTTATAGTTGTTAAATTTCCGATAGGGGTCAAACTCATACACCACTTTAAAACCGATCGTTTGGCTGACAATATCGCGCCCAACCATTGAATAGGAAATGGATTGCTCCGCTTCAGGTTGAACAATAGTTTTTTGTGGGTTTTGTGAGCCTTGGCGTAAACCAATAAATGCCGATTCCACCACCTTTAATACCATGTTTAAATCAATATCTAACTGGTTTAATTGTGACTGCGATAAGATGAGTAGTTCATTATTGGGCTGAAGAGATTGTATCTTCACTTGATTTGCACGCTCGGTCATAATGGTACCTTATGATGTGAAGCTAATGATCGGGTTGTGTCCATGTATAGCGATCGTTGATCGATATACCATGTCGGTTGATTTTGCATGAGCTCGAGGACGACTTTATGCGGAATAGGCGCTTCATGAAAAGCAGACTCATTGGAGTCCATTTGATAGCCTGCAGTATTTAAGTAAATGCAAACATCACCAATCGCAATTTGGTGTTCAAAATCAATTTTACGCCACGTTAATAAGTCTGATTCAAGGCACGTAGCACCCGCAACACAGGCCTTAAATTGTGCTGATTGACGAGGCGTATGTGTCAATACAACGGGATCAGGCAAATATTCGCTGTTAAACCATTGTTCCGATAAATTAAAGCTGCTACCGGCTACCGTCACAATCACATAATCTCGATGCGAACCGTGTTTGATGCCCTGCACTTTAAAGGCACTGATACCAGCTTGATCAAGCAATGCGCGGCCAGGTTCAAGTAATAATTGAATTTGGTTCTGCTGACATTTTTTTGCCAGATTATATTGTTCTGTCACGGGATAGGATAACAATTGGTGCAGTGCAGCAGCGCCATGTACCGTTGAACCATAAGGATAAAAATCAAAAAACTGCTTGTTGGCATGATAGTGTTTATCTTTGTTCTGTGCTAAAAATTGTTGCCAATCCAGCGTCTCAACATATTGCACCGCAAAACCGCCACCGATATTCACCCGATGACAAGCTGATAAGCCCAACTGCTGTGCTTTCACACAAAGATCAATTAACAGATCGGCATTGATGGCACGCTCAGAAATATCATAACCTGTCAGATGAAATGAAAAGCCTTCCAGTTTGACCTGCGTCGCATGTTTACAACATAGCGCTAAGGCTTGCTGAATTTCCCTATCTGTAAGACCAAAGCGACTTGTATTTTGATGTGGAGGAAAATACCGTAACAAAATACGACCTTGTTGCTGAGATGTATTCGCAAGATCAATTAAATATGCTAGCTCTGACAATGAATCAACTGCAATTAAACAACTCTGTTGTAGCGCTACCTGTAATAAGGCACGATCTTTATGGGCACCAGAAATGCCAATGCGGTCGCCTTTAACACCAGCGCTTAAAGCACGGCTTAACTCACCGCTACTAGCAACATCAACGCCAATATCCTGTTCAACACAAACCCGCATTAAGCAATCGGCTTTATTGGCTTTTTTGGCGTATAAAATGTCTGCCTGAAGTCCAAAATCTGTCAGCACCTGTTTGAAGCGTTGGATATTTTCTGCAAAGATTTGTGGAAACATTAAATGTAAAGGTGATCCAAGCCCTTGTACTAAATCTAAAACCACTGTTTGATGTTGTTGCAAAATATCAAGTACTAAAGGGTGCTGTAATGCCGTTAAACGCATAATACGCTCCCGTTAAAATCGCAGTTGAGCTGAGAATAGAACTTCCCGCGGCTGCCCTACGGCCAAGCCTCCATTAAAAGCACTGACATAATAATATTTATCAAATAAATTTTTAGCGAGTACTCTAAATGTCACAGGTATGGTGTCAATCTGAGTTTGATATTGAACGCCAGCATCCACCACGCTATAGCTTGGGATAAATCCACTATTTTGAGCATCCACAGCACGATTAGATATATAATTCACTCCACCATCTATGGATAAACCATCAATAGCAGAAATGACATAGTTCAGTCCTGTATAAGCTTTCCATTTCGGTGTGCCTTGGCTACGTTTATGTAATGTGGTTAGATCATCTACTTTGTCTAGTTCGGTATCTAAATAAGCCAAACTACTAAGTAGTTTCAGATTGTTTGTTAAGTTACCATTTATTTCGGCTTCCACACCACGGTGTTGATAGACGCCTGATTTAATATAATCGTTGTTAGTATTTAAAAAATTAGCATCCCGATCAATGTTGAATAGAGCCAATCCAATATGTAATTGATCATTTATTTTGGCTTTAAGCCCAACTTCATATTGCTCAGATTCAATGATGCCTGTTGGCTCATTAGCATTGTTAGCATTCCACGGTGCATTTTCACCACGTTCAAAGCCTTTACTATAGCTAATATAGGTCATCACATTGTCGTTTGGTCTAAACATGATGCTGGCAGCGGGAACAAATGTATTTTCTTTTTGTGCTAATGCAGTAGCAGATAAATTTTCTGATTTATACCAAATATAACGCCCACCTAACAATAATTCCCAATTCGCACTAAACCGAATTAGATCACTGGCAAAAATTGAGCTTTCATTAATTTTTCCGCTATATTCCGTGGTCTGTTTTGGGCCAAAGTCATAATGTGGTGGTTGTTTAGGATGTAAAATATTAGCGACTGACACTTGATCAACGCTCAGCGTATCACCACTTTCGACAATATCCCAAAACGGGCTTTTGTCACCATGATGTTTGTAGGCGGCACCAAAAAATAGATCGTGCTCAATGTCTCCAGTTTCTAATTTACCAGTCAAATAAGATTGAAATGAATATGCACTAAACACTTCACCACGTGACTGCGCATAACCTGCGCTACCAATATCACCATTAGGTTGAATATCAAATAAGTCCGTATAACCACCATGACGCTCAGCTCGAGAATAATTTGCCTGTGTAATCGATTGCCATGCGTCATTCAAATCAATTTCGATTTTTGCATCAACATTAACTCCTTCTGTTTGGTGTCGATACCATGATGCAGTTAATAAATCACGACGATCAATTTTTGGTGGTCGTATAAATGTGGCGGGATCAAGTGGATCACTGCGTGTGCTTTGGTCTGCTCGTAATAATGGATCACTTGTGACAGATTTTTTCGACCAATCCATATTCAACTGTAATAGAACATCATCACTCAGCCTAAAATCCGTTGCCAATCCAACGAACGCCCGCTCAAAATCACCAGCATGACGAAAATTACCATTTTTTTCATAGGCCGCATTAAAACGATAACCAAAATCACCATTTTCACTCGCATCGCTGCTATCCATTGCAATATAACGTCCATCAAAGCTACTACCCTGCGCAGTGATTGTAGTGAATGCCTGTTCAGTCGGTCGTTTTAAAATATAATTTAGCGTCCCACCAGGTGAATTAATTCCGTATAAAAATCCTGAAGGCCCTTTTAACACATCCAGCCGCTCAACATTTTCAAGTGCTACATCATGATGCGCTGCTAATGTTAATCCATCACGACGAATGGTATTAAAGTTATCAATTGCAAAACCACGCAATCTAAAGTTATCAAAGCCTGCCCCATAAGTCGCACCAGCTACAGATGGATCTTTGTTGATGACATCATAGGCCGTGCGCGCTGACTGATTACGAATGAATTGTTCATCGTAGCGCTGAATTTGAATTGGGATATCCATTGGGTCTTTGGCACCAAATGCGCCTGCATTGACAATATAGCTCTCATTAAGTGGTTTTGCTTGAATCACAATGGTTTCCAATTTTTGAATGGTATTTTCAGCACTATTGGATAAATCAGCTGCATAAACAACTGGACACAATATGGGCAGAAAACTGGTCAATAAAGTGTGTTTATAAAAACTGCGCACATTAAGCAGTTTTAAATACAAGCGATTACCAATTAATTTTTTATTAACCATAACTAGCCAAACCTTTTCATTTTTAAAATACAATTCTTCGTTTGTGAATATTTACTGAAATTAGAAGCGACTTTACAACACACAAAAAGCAATGTTATAACATTACATTAAGAAGGTTGAATTATGCTACCCCATCCACAATGAAGAATCAATTTTATTCTATGGATGAAATGAACTGGGTTAATTCAACAGCAAATGATAAAGAAGAATACTTGTTATGGCGGATCAAAGCTTGATTGTGAACAAAATGACTACACCACAACCATTAATACAATTGATTGATATAGTAGCTGGATATGGACATAAACCCATTTTGCAGCATCTTAATTTGGCAATCCATGCAGGTGAAATTTACGCCTTATTGGGCGCTAATGGCGCGGGTAAAACGACCACATTGCGCCTGTTATTAGGCTTCATAGCACCAGATTCTGGACAGGTATTAATCAATGGCATTGATGTGCCAAATCAACCGCAACAAGCTTGTCAGCAAATCGCCTATATTCCTGAAAGTGTTGCGCTATATGAGCACTTAACTGCATTTGAAAATGTCGATTATTTATTATCACTTGCCGGGCAACAGGCATCTCATGATGAGATCAGACAGGCACTTTTAGCTGCGGGCTTACAGCAAACAGCCATTGATCAGTGGGTGAGTGATTTTTCTAAAGGCATGCGGCAAAAGGTTGCGATTGCCTTGGCATTTACCCGCAAAGTACCGGTATTGTTGCTGGATGAACCAACGTCGGGCCTTGATCCTAGAGCTAGTGATGAATTTAATGGATTATTGGCGATTTTACGCCAACGCGAAGTGGCAGTTTTGATGGTGACGCATGATTTGCTCAGTGCCAGCCAAATTGCGGATCGGATTGGTTTTATTTCAGCAGGAACAATCGCAGAAGAAATTATTGCAAATGATCAGTCACCACGATTTGATATTAATTCACTACATCAACATTATACCAAATGGGCGACCTCATGAATGAGTTACAACGAGTTTGGTATATTACTTCTGATGAATGGCGTTATATCCGGCGTAATAAAGTTGCGATTTTTGCGATTGTTTTACTGATACTGCTTACTTTAACAGCGGTTATAAGCGGTGCTGAATATCAACGTGTGGTTAATGATGAACGTGTACAATATCAATCTTTAGCAAATCATGCCTTTGACGCGCAACCTGATCGACATCCTCATCGCGTGGCACATTTCGGCCATTTTTTATTTCGCCCATTGGATCCCTTGGCTGCGTTTGAAACAGGGGTTGATCCGTATACGGGGCATACCATTTTTTTAGAAGCGCACCGCCAAAATAGCGCAAATTTTAGTGATGTTAGACAATCCTCATTGTTAGTACGATTTGGCCAACTCACGCCTGCATTTATCTTACAAATCTTGGTGCCTTTACTGCTTATTTTTGTGGGTCATGCCATTGTGAGCCGTGAAAAGCAAAGTGGGACATTGCGCCTTTTGTTGAGCCAAGGTGTTCGAGTAAGAACCTTTATTTTAGGGAAGTTTTTGGCGTTAACAGGCGTCGCATTAATTAGTTTTTTGCCTGCGTCCATGGCATTGGTTTGGATCGGGTGGAGTCAATCATTATCTGCCCCTCTGATTGGCATGCTTGCATTGGCGTATTTAATTTGGTTGCTTATTTGGGTGACGGTGGTCATGCTTGCTTCGACCCTATTATTGAATGGTCGTGATGCTTTATTGAGTCTGTTGACGATTTGGTGTGTGTGCGTGATCATCATGCCACGTATCGCACCTGACATAATTAGTAAGCGCATCCCTTTAACCAGCAATATTGAAATCAATATTGCTGTGGAACGTGATTTCTTGCAGCTTGGTGATAGCCATAACCCAGATGATCCCTATTTCTCAGATTTTAAACAAAAAATCCTAGATCAATACAAGGTGGGTCGTGTTGAAGACTTACCGGTTAACTTCAAGGGTCTGTTGATGGCAGAGGGGGAGCGTTTATCTTCCGAATTATTTAATCGGTATTTAGCGCAAAATATCGAAAAACAACAATTACAAAATCATTATTTGGATCAATTTAGCTGGGCAAGCCCTATATTGGCTTTGCGTCGGCTTTCAATGGTTGCTACAGCATCAGATTTAAGAGCTTTTCATCACTTTTTAACACAGGCAGAAGATTATCGTTATCAACTGATGCAACATTTAAATGAGCTACAAACCACAGAAATTAATTATCAATATGATAATGATGGCAGCCGCATCGATCATCAACATTGGCAACAATTCAAGAGCTTTGAATACACACCATTCAATAGCAGCGATCGCATTCATAATATGCGCACACCATTCTGTGTACTTAGTATTTGGTTTTTACTTTTATTTATTATTTTAATTGTGCCTGCGAATCGTTACATGGGAAGACAAATCAGATGAATTGGATACGTTACGAAATTTTGTTGCTGCTTCGTTCAAAACTATCCGTCATGGCTCTAGTTTTCTTGTTCGCATTGGTCAGTACATCGGTGTGGTTTGGTGTTCAGGAAGTGCAGTACCAGCAACAGACGATACACGAATTACAACCCTTACACGAACAGGATGTTGGCCTGTTAATTGATCAATTTAAACAATACCCCGAAGGTGGCGATGCTGGCACTGCGGCTTATTACACCTTTTATTATACGTGGAACACACCATCTGATCTGGCATTTACAGCCGTGGGATTAAGAGATGTCGCACCGTATGTGTTAAGAATCCGAGCCTTAGCATTACAAGCACAGCTTTATGATGGTGATGCATTTAATCCCGAGTTTGTGCTCTCAGGGCGCTTTGATTTTGCCTTTGTACTGATCTATTTAGTACCATTATTCATTATTGCCTTGATGCATGATTTAGTGTCTAGCGAACACCAATCTGGCCGTTTAACCTTGCTGCATTCTTTACCACAATTTAATAATAAGCGCTGGATCAAACGGATTTTATTACGATTTACTTTAGTCCTTTTGACATTGCTAACCCCTTTTGCGGTGGGCGCCATCGTACCTCAAGCAACCGTAGCTGCAACGTTGTCATTCATGCTGATAATCATTAGTTACTGTGCATTTTGGTTCGGTATCTGCACTTTTGTAATCAAAATGGTGTGGTGTTCGGTGACCAATGCAACGTTATTGGTTGGTATCTGGATTATCGTCACTTTAATTTTACCAACACTGACCAATCTGGTGATTGTCCGATATGTGCCTGTCGCACAAGGTGTCGATTTAATTCTCACCCAACGACAGAATACACATAGTGCATGGGAAATTCCGCGTGAACAGACCATGAATAATTTTTTTGAATATCATCCACAATGGCAGGATACAGCACCATTGCCTCCTGATTTCCATTGGAAATGGTATTTTGCTTTTCACCAAATTGCAGACGAAAGTGTTGAAGACTTATTTAAACAATATCGTGCAGACTTGTATCAGCGTCAGCAATTAACCCATTATTTAGGCTGGATTTTACCAAGTGTGGGTGCACAGACCGCTATTCATCGATTGGCAAACACAGATCTAGCAGCGCAGCTTGATTATCAAGATCAAATCATAGCATTTCATCAACAAATTCGTGATTTTTACTATCCCTATTTGTTTAATGATTTGCCATTTACAGTTGCTGACTTTGTACGTCAACCCGTATTTCATGAGTCTATCAATGCGCCATCTAAGATTAGCCGAGAAAATATCCCCTTTATTTTATTATCGTTGATTATTTTTGCAATCAGCTTACTCACCTTTAATCTTAAATCAAATAAACATTAATAGAATCAAAAAGGTAAAAAATGAATACCATATCAATATCGTCTTTAGTAAAAACAAAAATGTCAGATCTCATTGGTAATACACCATTACTTGCGTTACCACTCAAATCAACGTGTGCACGCGTATTGCTTAAAATGGAGTCATTTAACCCAACAGGTACTGCAAAAATTCGTATGGCAAAACAAATGATTGATGATGCTGAAGCACGCGGTCAGTTAAAACCAGGAGGAAAAATAGTTGAATCAACTTCTGGCAATACTGGACTTGGGTTAGCCATGATTGCAGCAGAGCGTGGTTATGAATTTACGGCGGTGGTTGATCAACATGCCAGTAAAGACAAATTATATGCCATGCAAGCGATGGGTGCCAAGCTACACTATGTTGGTGAACATGATGGACTTGCTACTGCAGATCGTGATGCAACTGCTGAAAGAATCGCACGAGAATGTGGCGCCTATTGGACGGAGCAACATAATAATCCAGCCAATGCTAATGCCTATACACAGCTTGCTAATGAATTATATGACTCATTGGGCAATAAGATTGATTATCTTATCGGCGCTGTTGGTACAGGTGGCTCACTCTGCGGCACAGCACGGGCATTGAAGAGTTATCTGCCACAATTACAAGTTGTTGGTGTTGAACCCCTCGGCTCCATTATTTTTGGTGAAGATGAGCAGCATGATTATTATCAATCAGGTACAGGAACCCCTCGTGGTGCTGAGATTGGCGAATTAATAGATTATCAATTAATTGATATTGCTAAAAAAGTTTCAGATAAACAAGCCTTTGAAACGGCACGGTACCTAGCAAAACATCATGGTATTTTTGTTGGTGGCTCAGCAGGCGGTGTAATATATCAAGCACTACAACTTGCCCAAACCTTGCCAGAAAATGAAACTATGGTAGTTTTAGTATGTGATGGCGGTGAAAAATATATACATACTATCTTTAATGATGTTTGGATGAAAGATAAAAACTTACTAGATAGTTCAATCACTAGAAAATTAACCCAACTGTTAGATTAAATAGGACAATTGTGAATAGCCACCGATTTTGTAGACACTCTTTAGTTAGATAAAATGGCTAATTAACGAGGTGTTTATGAACAGTAGCAAACGATATCCTGAAGAATTCAAAATAGAAGCAGTAAAACAAGTCACTGAGAAAGGTCATAGTGTGGCCGAAGTTGCTGCACGTTTAGGAACCACCACACATAGTCTGTATGCTTGGATTAAACGTTATGATCCACAGCAACCCAAGATCACAGAACCTAGTGATCCACTTTCGGAATTAGCAAAGCTAAAGAAAGAACTCCAAAGAGTCACGGAAGAAAGAGACATATTAAAAAAAGCCGCGGTGTACTTCGCAAGTCAGTCCAAGTGAGGTATGCCTTTATTCAGGACAACCAGCGTATCTGGCCGATTCGTCGTTTGTGTTCAACTTTAGATGTTCATCACAGCGGCTATTACGCATGGTTAAAGCAGCCCATCAGTGAGACTGCTAAGAAACGGCAACAGCTTTCGGGTCTCATTAAACAGTTCTGGCTCGAATCTGGTGGAGTTTATGGCTATCGCAAGATTCACTGTGACTTAAAGGATATCGGTGAAGGCTGTGGAATTAATCGGGTACATCGGCTGATGAAAGCGGATGGGCTTAAATCACAGCGTGGCTATCGCAAGCCTAGAGCTTATGTTGGTATTCCCAATATTGTCTCCACAAACACTTTAGAGCGGCAGTTTAATCCAGCTCAGCCTAATCAGCGGTGGGTTACTGATATCACCTATATTCGTACACATGAAGGCTGGTTATATCTTGCGGTAGTGATTGATTTATTTTCGCGCCTTGTAGTTGGCTGGTCTATGAAATCGAGAATGACTACAGATCTGGTTTTAGATGCATTATTGATGGCTCTGTGGAGAAGGAAACCGAAGTGTAAAGTACTCATTCATTCAGACCAGGGCAGCCAATATACGAGTCATGAATGGCAAGCTTTTCTCAAGTATCATAATCTGGAAAGCAGTATGAGCAGAAGAGGAAATTGCCATGATAATGCTGTTGCTGAGAGCTTCTTTCAGTTGCTAAAACGAGAGCGTATTAAGAAGAAAATTTACGTATCGAGATCAGATGCTAGAGCAGATATATTTGAATATATTGAAATGTTTTATAACTCAAAACAACGGCATGGTTCCAATGGTCAACGTTCTCCATTAGATTATGAAAAGGCCCATCAAAAGATGGTTATGTGTGTCTAGAATTTTGGTGGCTATTCATACATGTATATAATTTAGCTTGTGGGCATTACAAATGTGCGGGTATAAAAGTCAATAGCTTAGAAATCAAAACATACTTACCCGAAGGCTATAGCACGGCAATTCCAAAAAAAGTTTTAGAGCGAACCATAAATGAATATGAAGACAATAAGTCTAAAAAATAATATCTATTTAAAAATTATTGTTCAAAGAGCAATGAATTCCATTGCCCTATTCCTAGAAAATCAAAGGGTTCCATGCCCTACCTTTAAGGTACGAAGATCTTCATTAACATATCACCCTAAAACCAGCAATAATGGGCGAAGTTATCGGCTACAGAACGTGATTGATGACTATCGCTGTGAAGGATTGTAATTGAAGCAGGGCTATCCTTGCCTCGGTATGACATCCGTATTGATTATATTCAGCCCTACAAGCCTCAACATAATGTATATATCGAGTGATACTATCGTACCATACATTACAGTTGAGGAGGATTACCCTATAACTTAACCTTGCAACGCTGGCATCATAACTTCTTGCACAATTTGCATACCTTCTGGAGTACTCCAATTGCCAGTCAATTCTGCGATTAATTGATTTGTGCTTGTTAATGTAACACCTGCTTTTAACATACGTTGTAAAGCAATATCGTCTGCCATTTTACTTGGAGAACCACCTGCATCAGCCACCACTTGAACTTCATAACCTTGATCAATCAAAGTTAGTGCTGGATAAACAGTACAGACATCATTCGTTACACCTGCAATGATAATACGTTTACGACCAGTTGCTATGACAGCTTTGGCAAAGTTTTCATCATCCATGGCATTAACTATACCTAAACGTTTAATACGTGCCTCAAATTCAACGGGGAAAATCTCTTTAAGTTCCTCTATCAAAGGACCCTGAGCATATTCTTCCATACTTGAGGTAAGTAACGTTGGAATATTAAAAATTTTTGCTGTTTTAGCCAACATAATTGCATGGCGTTTCATCTCTTCGAATGAGATCGAATTCACCCAACTCATAGTTCCGACTTGATGGTCAATCAACAATAATGCTGAGTCTTCGCTTGTAAATCTTTTAAAAGTCATTTGAACACCTCATTTAATTTGATAATGGTTTTGCACTAAAGAAAACGAGTTTTGCTCCTCGTTCGAGAGCTTTCAAAGAAATATACTGAGTTACTTCTTTTGCTTTAAAAATAGGAATTTGTAAATCATCAAGCTTAAAAGTCTGATCATCTATACAAACTTCGCCATAGACAGGTAAGATAAAGCCAGAATGTTCAGGTGCTAAGGTCAATATAAGTTCTGCATTTGGTTCAAAACTAATGTCCAACATTGTGACTTCAGTAGGTGGGGTCAGTGGTGATTGAACATTTTCAAAATGACCTAAAGGCACACGAACTTTAACCCCTTCTCGATGTACTGTAAGGACATCTTCAGCTTCAAGAATGAGATAGCTTGGTGCTGTTTCTCGTAAGTGCGATGGCAAGTTAATAAAGATTTGTAGGGAATGTACGGTCTTTCCTGTTTCAGCAGGAACTTCTTCATGTACGATCCCTTGACCAGCTGTAGTCCAATGTAGACCACCTGGTTTTATAAGGTTTTTAGTTCCAATTGAGTCACAATTATTCATTCCTGTTTCTGAATCAAGGAATAAATATGAAACTGCTGAAAAGCCTTGATGTGGATGGGGAGGAAAAGTCGGTCCACTCATCCAAGCATGATCAACACCAATAAATGGATTAGTTGCGTTGTACGTTCCCCTTAAGCCATACGCTCTAAAATGGCTACCAATGTTCATGCGTTCAAGTGATAAGATTTCAGACATGGATTTCTCCTCCTTTCAATTGACTTGGCTTATGTTTGAGCAAATGTTGGATAATCGATATAGCCTTTCTCTGTTCCACCAAAGAACGTCATACGATCTGCTTCATTCATGGGAGCGTTGATTTTTAAACGATCTACAAAATCGGGATTGGCTAAGATCATTTGTCCATAGGCTTCTAAATCAGCTAAACCACTTTCAAGATCATTTCCAATTTTTTCTCGTGGTTGGCCAGGGCGATTAAGAATGAGTGTTTGCGTCCAAAGATTACGAATATCTGCTAAGAGTTTTTCATTGCCTTGATGCATCACATGTACATAAACAAGTCCTAATTTATTCAGTTCTTTCACTAGATAACGATATAACTCTGGACCTTCTTCACCTTCATCAATTCCCCATATAGTTGTTCCAGGTGACAGGCGAATACCTGTGCGATCTGCACCAATCTCTTCTGCAATTGCTGTAGCGACTTCAATAGCAAAGCGAGCACGGTTTTCAATAGAACCACCATATTCATCGGTACGTGTATTGGCACTTGGAGCAAAAAATTGTTGAACTAAGTACGCATTAGCACCATGAATCTCAATACCATCTGCGCCAGCCTCAATTGCAGATTTAGCTGCATGTCTAAAGTCCTGAATCGTTTGTTTAATTTCGTCGATGCTTAAGGCTTTAGGTGTTGGAATATCTTGCATACCAGTGGCTGTAAACATACCCGTTCCTGGTGCAATGGCTGAAGGCGCAACCCCTAAACGATGATGAGGTGTATTGTCTGGATGTGACATACGCCCTGCATGCATCAATTGGATAAAGATATGGCTCCCTTTTGCATGCACAGCGTCGATTGTTTTTTTCCAACCTAGAATATGCGCATCTGTGTAGATACCAGGTGTAGCAAGATAGCCCTGTCCATCATCTGAAGGTTGGGCACCTTCTGTAATAATTAAGCCAATGCTTGCTCGTTGAGAATAATATTCTGCGGCTAACTCATCAGGAGTACCATCAAAGAGCGCGCGAGACCGGGTCATTGGTGCCATCACTAGGTGATTACTTAAGGTGTAGCGACCAAAGTTTGCAGGTTTGAATATCTTGTTCATGTCAGAATTTTCCTCTGAATTTTTACAATCAAGCTTAAATCTGATTTCATCATTACTGTATGTTCATTAGTATTAATTAATTTAAAAAAGGAATAAATAAGCTAAAATGAAAATGATTAATGCATGAATGGAACAATAATGGAAATGTTAAATGACATGGCGTTGTTTGTTGAAGTCTGTAAAGTCATGAATTTTAGAAAGGCCGCAGAGAATTTAGAAATGCCTAGTTCAACGCTTTCAAGACGAATTAGCCATTTGGAAGGAGCAATTGGTTTACGGTTGCTGCATCGAACTACACGAAAAGTTGAATTAACAGAAGCGGGGCAGATCTATTTTGAACGTTGTAAACGAATTGTAGAAGAATCGAAGCTTGCTCACGAACAATTAGGTGAGATGCTTTCTAAACCAAGCGGAACATTACGAATATCATTGCCTGTTGATTTTGGAACGATCTTTTTAACTGAACTTTTGGTAGAGTTTGCTGCGCTTTACCCAAATATTAATTTCGAAATTGATCTCACGCCTAGATTAGTTGATTTAGTTGCCCAGAATATTGATCTAGCGATTCGTATGGGCAATCCTCCTGATTCCAATCTAATTGCACATAAACTCATGCAATTCAGGGGACAACTTTTTGCATCGCCCAAATACTTAGAACAACATGGTATTCCCCAACATCCGAATGATTTGATTCATCATGAGTGTTTGAGCTTTCCAAACAATATACTTTGGAAGCTATATCAAGCTCAAGAAACAGTTGAAGTAAAGATTGGGGCTAGATTTATGCTGAATAATGTAGGCATGACACGAAAGCTATCTCTTCTTGGTCAAGGCATTTTATTTACACCTTATGAAGTGGTGCAAGATGATATAAATAATGGTTCATTATTGCCCATTCTTTCAGAATGGCAAGGCGATGTCTTGCCCGTCTATGCTCTGACAGAAACACGTTTATTACCAGCAAAAGTTCGCATTTTTATTGATTTTTTAAGGAATAAGTTATCAACTTAAATAAGTTGTTTTGAGAGTTTAGGCGCGACTCTAGTCATTAAAGGCGAGTTTACTGTTGGTATATTAATGGCCCTTCTTGCCTATAAAAATCAATTCAGTGGTCGAGTCAGCTCCCATATTGATAAGTATGTTGAAGTCAAGATGCTCAGCCTACATGGTGAGCGTCTAGCGGACATCGTTCTTACTGATCAAGAAAAAACAGATAGCTATTTATTTGCATCTGAATCGTCAGAACTACAAAAAACAGAGATAGATGTTAAATCTCTAAGATTCAGGTATTCAGAAGATGAGTCTTGGATCATTCATGGCATTAACTTTAATATTCCAGAAGGACAATCTGTAGCAATTGTTGGCCCTACGGGTTGTGGTAAAATCACGCTTATGAATCTGCTATTAGGTAACTTAACACCTGAGTACGGTGAAATTAAAATTGGTGGGCACGAGCATGTAATACTTCTTGTTTAGCAAAATTTTTCAAATCATCTATTAACTTTTCATCCTTAATATAAGGTATGGACTCATGACATAATCGACACATCGAAAATTCAGCATCTACCAAAAAATAACTAAGAGCATTCATAGCATTACTAGAAAATCGATCATTATATATCCAACTCAAGGGTACATCTGACCAATCCAATATGATATTTCGAAGTTTAATTTCGCAATCAGAAGAAGAAACTGAATGAGGCTCTTGAATACTTTTGATATGTTGATTCATTTTTTTACTCACAATTTTCATAAGCTTTAGGTATTTAAGAATATTTGCGGCTAACATCTAATATAATTTCAGCAAGCTCTTGAGGATGTTGTAAAGGAATCCGATGTGTTACTTGTGCCAATGGTATAAATTGATACTCTGCCGATACACTTAATACTGCATTTTCAGCACTACATCTATTAACAGAGGCATCTTTTTCGCCCCAGATAAATGTTGTAGGTACATGTATTCTTTTAATTAAATCCAATGATGAGGTAAATGGCATTGCACGATACCAATTTAAACTGCCTGTTAAAAATCCTGGTTTTAGTACTTAATCATTAATCCATTCCACCTCATCCGAACTTAGTCCAGTACCCATTAACATTTTTTTAAATACTGGATATTTATGTTTTATAAATAATTCTGGAAATCTTGGTATCTGAAAAAGTCCCATGTAATAAACACGTGCCAATTGATCACTAGTAAATAATGCTTTAACAAATGCAGCACTTGTGGGTACAGAGACTGTAATAAAATGATATAATCTACCTGGGTATTTAGCTGCAAAACCCCATGCTACTAGCGCCCCCAATCGTGTCCAGCCAAATATATTTTGGGTTTATTAATTAACTGGACTAATATATAAATATCGTCTACGAGTTTAGTGATACTATATGCCCAAATAGATTTTGGATATGCAGTGTTGGTATAACCACGCTGATTAGGTGCAATAGTACGATAACCTTGTTGATTAAGTATTGATGCAATATTTTCCCAACATATATTCGTCATTGGAAAACCATGTAATAGTACAATCACCTCTCCATCCAAAGGACCTTGATCTTTGACATTAAAAATTAATCCTTCGTTTTTATATTCAGTGATACGTTTCTATCCCATCATGACACTACACTCTTAATAACGATCAGATATGATTATCTTTAGCTTTGATAGTGATGATAATGATGCAGCTTGGAGCTGTCTTGACACTTTTCATATCGTTTGACTTTTTATGCCAAGTATAATCTCTCTGAAAAATGGATGTAAAAAATAGAGTTTTCTCTTAAAGAATAATCAGTAGATTCTGCATGAAAGCATCTAGATTTACAGGCAGCCAAATCATGCTCATCTAGAAGTAAGCTGAATTAAGTACACCCCTTTGCCCTGAAGATGGTATGAGGAATGCTACTTTCTATAAGTGGTGTATAAAATTCGGAGGAATGGATTAATCTCTAATTGCTCATCTGAAAGAACTTGAAGCTGAAATCATTCAGGAAGCTATAGCAAAGAAGTAGTAAAGCCATCTTGCCGATGCAAGATAACGCAAAACACACAAAAAAATATATGAGCATATGTTCTTCATAACGAATCTAATTGAAAGAAGTTTTGCAGAACGGATGGCATTACAATTGATTAATCGAAAAGACCTACTTTTTTAATTTCACCAAAACCTTTGGAACTATTCAACCTTATATTTCTGTCTAACAACTACTTGAATAAGTTATGCAACTATTCATTTTACTAAATTCGTATTTTAATAATTTAAAAATTGAGTTGATTTTTTAATTCCAGTTTTAAATAATAAACTCACAAAAATTAAGTTAATTATTGCAGTTAGATTCTTTAGCTTTCTAACTGATTCCAAATTTTTTATCTGAGAATGAAGACAAACATGACTGTAGAAATTAAAGAACTCTAGAATATAGGTAAATTTAAGTCACAAGGCTCTCATTGGAAAAAATTTTTTCTTGTCATCTTAGTAATTGCATTAATTGTAACTTTTACTCGAGATGGAGGAGGATTTTTTGGTACGTTTTTTCTTGCCTTTTTAGGCGTAAGTGCCTTGTGTACAGTTCCTTATTCCGTATACCTTCTCTTTAGAACCATGCTGATGTTAGATATAAAGAAGCTACATCAACAAAAAGAAGCCGAAATAAAAAAACATGGGTTTAACATTGATTTTTCTACAACTGGATTATTGGTCGATCAGAAAAATAGAAAACTTATTTTTACCTTAGACCCGAAACCAATTGTGTATATTTGTAATTTTGATGATGTTAGACAATGGTATTCAGGCTCAGATGTTCATGAAACCCAATATAGAAATAGTGAAGGTGCTTATGCTGGCTCTAAATCTTTAACCGTTGCTAGATATATTACTGTACGTACTGCTGATCCCCAAATACCTGAAATAAGATTCGCTGTTTCCAGTGACAGAGAACAAAGCTTATGGATAGGACGATTAGACGCACTGATTAACGGTTAATTGAAAAAAAATCCTACACCCCTTTTTTTAGTATATTAAAACAAGGGAGGGTAGGATTTTTATCTACAAGAGTTTACTTAATTAAAATATAAAAATATTAGCGCCAACTATTCGGTACTTTAAACTTCCCACTACCACTAGGCAATTCTGAGCTTAAAACATATTTAACATTAAAAACTAATCCTGGTAACACTGTATTTGGTTTCTCATTAAAACAAACATAAGTATTTCGACTTGAAGGTTTTACTAATCGATATCGTGTTCCTACACTTGAAGTATAGTAAACACCACCATCTTCCGTCATAAGACCAGTATTCGTTTTTGATGTATTTTGATCGTAGCTCTGGCTAGTATTATTAATTGCTGAATAATAGTTACATCCTAATGATTTTGAGACTTCAGCAGCTTTTCTAATTGCATATTGTGTTGCTACCGACTTCTGAGTATAACCATTCACAGATGCTTTCACTTGAAATACATTATCATCAATAATTGTACTTTCAACTCCCCCTGACGCTCCCATATTTTGATACGGAGTCGTGCATCCTTGTATTCCTAAAACACATAGTCCCACAAATAAAATTTTTTTCATGCAAATACCCAATAAATATAAAAGTTAATTACTTAAATTAAAAAAAATCCCAAACCCTTGGGGAAGGACATGGGATTACGACATTGATATTCCATTGGAGAAATGTATCGCTAAGTGTGCTTTTTATCACATACTTAAAACCAAAATAAATATTCAATCACAAAAACAATACAGTTCTGTCTATGCTGTAAACTTCGCTATCAATTCTAAATTTTATTCTCTCAACCGAATATAGAACGTCCGTTCTTAATTTACAGACTTCACACTCTGCTGCAAACCTTGCTGAATATCCTGAACATTGGTTAGGTCATGAGTCTGCTGATGTTGCTCTGGCTTTAATTCATCATTGTAAAACTCCTCTACAATATCCAAACCCTCTTCGCCATTTATCTCAAAACAGGCATTGTTATAACCCTGTCGTGCCACATGATCTAATCCCTCCTGATAAAATCCTGCTGCCTTGCTTTGTTCATCAATTTGCTTGGCTGAGGTAATCGCATCTTTCAGGTTTGTGCCATCACGTAAGGATAAATCCACGTAGTAAATCGGGGTACGGTAGCTTTGGGTAGTGCTCTTCCCCCTTAAGGTCAATTGCAATGGCAAACATGACAGTAAATTACCTGAAGCTGCTTGGTAATAACGCAGTCGAGCTGCCAAAGTACGGATACTATTAAAGCCTGTGGTTCTAAAGATGAATGAGCCAAATTCATCCGATTCACCTAAATTGACGTATAGTCTGCCATTAGGCTTACATAATCCGCCCTGTGCCAATGGACATAAATCAGGGGATGGACACGGATGTTGTTCAATCCCATTTTGACTAAGTCGTTGGCAAGTTTCGCCATTACCTGAGCAGATTAATCGTCCTGTTTGTCGGTCAAATAGGCTGTATTCTGCACGTAGATTCAGTTCTGGATCATTGAAAATCATCCGTACTGGTATGGTTCTGAGCTTTTGGTTTTGTGCTTTAGCCCGCAGTTGTTCATCGAGGGGATGTTTCACCCATCCTTCTTTGTTTTGGATTTGGCTGGTAATGGTGAATTGGTCATCACGTTCAGGCTGTCTTTTACCATTCTTTTCTACAATTTTACCAATACTGATACGGCCCAATACGGGTGGTGTGATAGCTAGACCTTTAATCATTGTGTTTTCCTCTATAAGGTTGAAGTCGTATTTGAATTTGAAGTTAATAAATTTTGAGCATAAAAAATCCCATACCAAAACAGGTATGGGATCAGTTGCTGTTTGGGTGGTTGAAATGGATTCTGGATGTTGTAAGTATGTTTTATCCACCATTTGGATAAATCTGAAAGCGTCGTGTTCCTGATTTAGTTTGTGGGAATTGCTGTAGATATTCAGGATACTGTTTAAGTAAGGCTTTACTATTGAGACTAATAGAGTCTTGAGATTTCTTCCACGTCACTGAGCCACTAGTAAATACAGCCCGTTCAGCGTCTTTCATCATCATTTGCAATTGATGTTTTAGCTCATCAAAATATTGTTGGTGTTGCTCAACTTTATGCCGCTCCTCAAGTAACTGGTTAAATAGGTAGTTAGCTTGTTCATTTTGAGTCAGGTCTTCTACTGTTAATGGAATTTGCTCAGGATAAAGCTCTTGCAAAGCTTTGGCTGCTGAATCCGAAGCATCAACGCTGGGTGGAATACCTGATTCCACGCATTGCCAGAAGTGACGTTCTGCATTAATAATGTGCTGGATCACGGTTTCATTTCGTGTGACCTTATAAATTTTAGTTTCATGTCCACAGATCAAGGCACAAATATGCGCTGCCTGTTTGCCTGTAACAGCCAGTTGATGCTGAACTTGGCAGAGGATGTAAAGCGGTACACCATTTCGCCAAAGCTTTGAGCCATATTCCCCGACCGTTTTACATTCGAGAATCTGCACTTCATCACTACCGACTACCGCATAATCAAGGTTTGCCAACATAAAGTGCTTGTCTTCATCAGGATGTTGTAAGACTGCATTGACTCGACGCACCTTATTATTGGTGTGCATGCTGTAGTATTGCGCAACCAAAGGTTCTAACTGTTTGCCCCAGTACAACGGTGCATAACCTGCACTTTCATCTTCGATGTTTTGTTGCATTCGACCTGTTTTAATCATCCATAATTCCAGCATCGACATATGGGGATTGAGTCCACATGCGGTAGCGGCATCACTACTACCAATGCCTTGTTTTCTGACCTCTAGCCATTGCTGGTAGTTCATTTGCTTGGTGTTGGCGAGTCTTTTCGCTGTCAGAGCTTTGGTCTTTCTTGGCTGTTTGTTCAGTCGGTCTCGTCTAGTTCGAGTTCCCACCTCAACCTGTTGAGTGGGCTGATTTAAGTTTGGTACATAAGGTTGTAAGGGTGGATGATTTATCGTGTTCTGAATTTGAGTATTGCTATTCATTGTAACTATTCCTGTATGAGTAAAATCGTAAAAGCTGAATTTTGGGCATAAAAAAAGCCACATCGAGGGGACGTGGCGAAAGGGGTATACGGGTTAAGCTGTACATGATGATTAAAATAGGCTTATTTTCTTAAATAAAACTTAATAATCATTCAGTCTGTTAAGCCACCATACGAAGGGCTTGTTCTAAACCGCGTTGTTTAATCGCGGCCCCTGCCCCAAACCATGCTGAATCGAGTCGGTGATCCGTACTCATGGCGCGACGTTCATGGTCGGTGAATTCTGTTATGGCGCAGAGTAATCCATAAGCCGTGTCTTTGGCTGAACTCAGTTCGGCCCCTCGTCCATGTCCGTTAAACATGGTCATGACTTTCGACATGGCACGTCCATTGGGTTCAGTTTTATTGTCTGATCGCGTTGAGCTTATTTGATTCGGCATGGCTACATTTCGATAGAACTGAATGATACTTTCGTCCTGTTCAGCCATACTGAGACTGGTATTGTTAAATACTGCATCAAAGTAGGCTGCGGCTTCCTGCTGTGTGACTTTACGTTGACTGAGTTGTTTCATTTCATACATGTGTTCATCCCATGCACGTACTGAAATCCCCAGTTGTTGTTTGACTTTCTCGGCATCGAACTTGGTACTGTGAGGCACTTTGACTACACCTGCACTGCTTTGTTGGCCTTTTAAAGCAATAGCTAAAGTGTTGTTACATACCACGCGAATAGAAGTAAATTGTGCCGTGGTTGCAAGTGTGCCATCACAAGCTGTAGCAAGGAGGATATAACCATTGCTGACATCCTTACCTTTAAGGGCTGAGGTCTGTCCAGTCTTCGCCAATGCCCAGAACTTTTTACCGCCTTTGAGTACCCCTGCTGTTTCCAGTTCAAAGCCTGATTGCTCGGTCAGATCCCGATAGAATTCTAGAATTTCAAGGGGTTGGACTTCTTGGTAGCGTTGACTGACCACCGATAGTGGTGCATGGGTATCAGAGCGATACAGCACTCGCTGTTCTTCAAAAGGCATGATAATACTTTGCCCACGATGGTTTTGTGCCATATAACTGACATTGGAGGATTCGATACGCCAGTCCATGCCCGCCTGCTGTGCCCACACTTCGATAGGTTGGTTTTGACTCAGTTGATTGCCTAAGCCATGCCATGGGGTTTGTCCGATATAGGCCATTTGTTCAAGTTGATGGGCCATGATGTTGTCCTTTTAAGTCGGTTGATTTTATTCAGGTTGTTGAATTTCAAAGTGGTCTAAGCATTGCTCACATTGGTAATGCAAAGTAATGAGGTTGTCTTCTTGCTGGATATAGAGCAGAAACATTCCTCCTGCTGCCAATCCAATGAAGCCACCAATGATGGGATTGATCCCAAGTCGTTTTGAGATTTGCATCCCCACGGTGGCTAGAGACATCGGTGAACAGGAGGAAAAGGAAATCTTGCTTCGGGCTTGTTTGTTTTGGCTTTGCCTGAGTAGTTGCACATGCGGTGAATGGCAATAGGGACATTGCGGCATGGCGTGCTCCTTTAAATATTGAAGAATTGAGGCATAAAAAAACCACGAGCATCGGCTCGTGGTTTTTAAGGTTATGTAGTATGGAGAATTTTGGTGCTTGATTGCTATTAACGCTTTACGTTACTTGCTGTGGGTTGACTGTTCTTTTTACAGGGACGGATACTTTGGATATAGGCACCATCCCCTGTATCTTTATAGAAGCCATACTTGGATTGAATTTCAAGGCACTGGCCTTTCTTGAATGGTTTTAGTTGCTTGGCGACTTGACTTGGCAATGCATAACTATTCAGGATCACTTCACCCTTAGTCGTTGGGAAGATCACGGCTTCCTCGCCATAGTGTACATTAGCCTTTAAGGTAATCTGTTCAGCCTTGGCCATTGCAGCTGTTGAGAGTGCTGAGAAAACACATGCAGTTAAAATCACTTTGAGTTTTTTCATATCAATATGCCTATATTTTTAAATCATTGAAAGGTTTAAAGTATTGCACCATGTTGATGTCTGAGACTAAGAACATGGGTAGAATTCAATCGCTGTCGCTTGTCCTGTTTGTCGGTTAAAGCCTGCTTCCGCTTTACGGCAAGTCCCATTGTCTAAATAGAAGTTATTTTCGTAGATGATCTCTGGAGTCTGCTCATTAATGATGAACGCTTTCCCCTCATCCGCACCTACGGCACCAATACGGGTATTAAAATGAGCGGCAAACTGCTCCATCATTTTTAGGTTCAGCCAATGCAGTTGCTCCTGTAAGGCATGAGGCAAATCAGCATAAGCAATCATGCCTGATGTGGCTTTCTTCTTCGCCTGAGCCTGTGTTGTTGCTTTGGCGTTTTGTACCGCTTCTAAGGCACCTGCCACTTCATCAGCACTGACTTCTAGATGCGCTGTTTGGGTCTCGGGATCTTCGGTTAAGCCTTCAATACCTGAAAGCCTATGCTCAACTAGTTCAGATGCAGCTTGAGCCATATCCGTTGTGTGGTTCTGGACTTTGGATTGTTCTAGTGCAAGTTGTGCCAACTCAATATCAGTTTTACGTTGTTGATGCTGATTAAATAAAACAGCTGCGACCACAACAATCACCGCAATACATAGCCCAAGCATCATCAGCTTGGATGTTTGAAGTTTTTGCATCATCTATCCTTCCCTTAATGCGGCCATAGGCCCTGTTCTTTAAGTGCCTTAATTTGAGGATCAATTGTCACCTCTCCTGTTCGACAGTCTGTGGTCTCACCCGTTTTTTGGTTAAATGTTTTCGACATATTCGGGTTGTCACATAACTTTTTATATTTGCTTGCGGTTGCTGCAGGTTGTGAAGCTTTGGCAGGTGCTCGGTAGCCGACTCGTCGAACAATTAAATTGTTACTTGTGCCGAATACTCTTAAGACACCACCTCCTTCCCAAGTTGCGGTATAGGCAAGCTGTTGTTCACAACCATTGGACATTGAGGCTTGAACTTCATGTACACCATAATGGCGTGTTGCAGAGCGGTAGGTACAAACACTTGTATAACCACTGCCTTGCTGTACATTGACTAAATGCGCCATGGTTTCTGCTGAACCTAATCCATAAGAAGGTGCTGCATGGCTTAGGGCACTCAAACCGCAGGCGAAAACTGCCGTAGCAATTAATTTTTTCATCATTTTTACCTATTCATTGTTCTATTCTTACTGGGTGAGGAATGACTCAATGTGGCTATGAGAACAGCCACTCCAGAAAGCTAAAGGGCCAAACAAAAGCTCGGCCTAAGAGATAGGCTTTGGAATAACCCGCAGGAAAACTCCAAATCAGTTTGATCCAATAGCCCACCATGATCAGCAAATAAGTAATAAGAACGTTCTTCATATTCAGCTCCCTATTTCAATTTCGCCATACAGGCAAAGCCTGCTTGTTGAACTTTATCCTCCCAGTCTTCAGGGAATTGCCATGGCTCTTTGATCTGTTTCAGCCGATCTACACCGTAGTGCTTTTCAACATTGTCATAGCTACAGGAACAGAAACTTCGATTGCCGCCAAAGTTACGGCAACCATCTTTAAACTCGGATTCAAATGAACTGCTACAGGCTGTGAGTAAGGCGCAGCCGAATAATAAAAATAATCGTGTTAATCTCATCTCTTCCTCTTATCAATACATATGCATGCCAGTCCATATTCGGATATGGCTTCACTGAGGTAATGTGTAAGTGAAATTGCTTTAATTAAGATTAGAACGAAATCAATGAAGTTGTTTTTATAAAGCCTAGACATGACTTATCCTGGGTAAATCCCAAGTTCATTATTCCTTTCAATCGTCATAAAGATTTCAGTGAAATCAGCAGAAGCTATGTTCTGCGATCAAGCACAGACAAATAGTGAGAAGAAAAGAAGAAGTTAAGAATAGAAATAGTACGCATGGCGGACTCCTGTATGTAATAGAAGTTCTACCAAATCACTGTCAATTGATTAGGGTGGCAGAACGAAAAGGGGTTGACAGACTGGACATACAGACCCAGCACACCCTAGGGTGTCCCCTTCCCGCCCTACCGCAACGTGAGGGGGACGAGTGGGTTTCACACAGACTTCCCCCTCAGAAGGAGTAAATCTGATGTGCTGTATGAAAACGGTCTGTCAAAACCGACTGGCAATGTAGGCCAGCAAACAAAGGATAATCAGCGATAGAGAGGGTGTCAATCTTTAAGATTTAAATGAATAAAATACAAACTCAATTCGTCTTATATTAGACCTATCTCGTTTCTTAAAATACAAAATTACTCTAGCCTGGTTTTTCAAAAATTGTAGTAGAAAAAAAATAAGTAAACAAATACCAAGTCATCGCTTGGTATTTTTAGCAATTTAGAAGACTCTTATAAATAGATCATGTCAGGGCTGAAGTGAAGAATATCTCAAATCATCATACATATTCAATTTATGTAAAAACCTCAAATACATCCATGTTTTAGTCATCATGTGCATGCAATTCTTTATCTTCAACACCTTGATCCATCACTTGCACAATACCCTGCCCATTTTTGATCTCGGCTGTATAGTTTCCTTTATCACTATAAATTTGAATAATCGTATATTGATCTTTTTGACTTTGAGTAATCGTAAAATAGTTTCGTTCTGGTATACCTTGTTCAAACTCGCCACGCCAACGTAAGATATCATCATCTACTTTTTCAATTTCAACAATTTTCCCACTACGATTGAGTCCATACTCAAGCATTTGGAACTTAACCACATCTCCTATGCTTTTGGTTTCAATGATATTTTGATTATAGTTAATAGCCATTCCTTTATTGCTTTTAGAGAGTGGTAAGGCTTCACTATTTTTCAAATCATTGTCTTGAATTTCATGAAACAAGACCATTTCTTTCTTTGCACTTTCTAACTCCTGTTTTGAAATATTCAAATTGTCTCGCGGAAAATTAGATGTGGATTGATCAGAGGAACTAAAACGATTCGATTCTTGACTTGAGCCATTCTGTGTAGATGCCCCAGCTTGATCTGGCTTAAAAAAAACAAATAAACCCACAGTCACGATAAACGTGACTGCAAGTAAAGTTAAAATTTTATAATGCTTCATATGTTTGAAAACAACTTAATTGTATTGTGAGATTCGGATAACGTTAGCATTAATGACACTAACAGCATCTTTCTTACCTTCTTCACCTAAGCGTACGCCGTATTTAGGGTTATAAAGATATGGGCTCGAATAAAAGTTTAAGTTATTTCCACCCAAAGCAGTGCTCCCCAATGGATGAGAAAAACCTGAACCGATATTGGTTGAGTCACCATGATACAAACCTAAGTTATGACCGACTTCATGACGCATTGCTGCAACTGAACAGCCAGCAATATCATTAGCACCGATCATGTTATATGAACTCGCATTGATCCAAGCCCAACCACAGCCGCCAGCGCCAGGCTCATTTCCTTGGTAATACACTCCATCCGCTAAGACACGTTTACGCTCCGCTTGAACAGTTGTATCCGAACGCCCAACATTGATCGCATCTAATAAAGTTGATGCAGGAATTTTATAAGTTAAATAGCCTGTTTGTCTTAAATAAAATTTGGCTGATGAATTTTCCGCAGTTAAATTGGTTAAATTCAATCCTTCAATCATACGAAGTTTTGATGCACTTTCACCCAGAATCGTAGAAACTTCTGGACTGTTGACTAGCAACATATCGATGGTATAACTATCAGTTACCCAACCTTGAGCGGTAAAAATAAATCGACGATTTTCACCCGTCTTAATTGTTGTGGATAAGCCGTTGGCAGCTGTAATAAAACTATCTGTGCCAGCTGTGGATGACAAAATGACCTTATCGCCAACCTGTGCAGTTGTCGGTAAATTGATGCTTTGTTTCCAATTAGAATCAGAAATATTCACTTTGAGTGTAGGCTGAGTCATATTGGGTAAAGTTGAAGCAATTGCACTGCTTGAACTAATAGTTTTTGTTGGAGCAGACATTAGAACCCAATGAGCCTTATCTGTTACATACATAAACTCATATTGGTCACCAGTTTTCAGACTCAATGTCGCACCACTATTGGTATTCGTATTATTAATTTTTGCAGCCCAAGTTGCTGTTGATTTAATAATGATACGATCACGATCATTTGCAGTAGTTGGCAATGTGAAATTTGAAACCCAATTTGCATCTGCAAAATTAACTTCCGTTACAGGTGTCGTTACAGCATTTAAGCTTGCTCCAATATCCTTAACGTTTATTTTCACGGGTTTAATAAACTCAGGAACCCATTTCTGTAAAGCAGCATTATATTTGAGCCAGTATTCACTGCCATTATTTAGATTATAACTACTCGCAAAAAGTAAGTTATCTTTCGAAATTTCAGAAGCATAAGCCGCCGTCGAAACGATTTGAACTAATGCACCGTCCATCACATTCGTTGGCAAAACAATTGTTTTTGCCCACTTTCCATCGGCAAGTGAAACCTGCTGTAATTTAACATTACTCAAGACGATTTGTTCAATTTGCGAATTATTACTTGGGCTTACAGTAGCAAGTTGAGCAACCCATTTCTTCGATGAGGAATTGTAGACAAATTGAAAAGTGTCTCCACTTTGTATTTCCAGCACTTCAATAGGTAAGTTTGTGTTTGAAGTATCTAAATAGCTTTTATAGCCCGCAGTTGATTGAATGGTTACCTTGTCTAAGTTATTCGCATTATTTGGCAAATAAATATTTTTTACCCAATTGCCATTTGCTAAAACAAATTTTAGATCAGCATAACCAGTTGGTATATTGCCACTATTCGTATTTTGATTTGGGGATAATGTAGTAGAAGCATAAACTGCTGAAGCAGTTACTAGTCCAGCTATGCAAATCACTCTAAGACTTAAATTCATTTATTCTTCCTATTTTGTGCTTTTTTTGCACATACACAATAGCAAGAAGTGCAATCCAGCTCAACATTCAATTTCAAAAAATAAAATTAACAATCAATATCTTACCAAAATCTCACTTTCTTAAAAATCTGATTATCCATTCAAAACAAATGATTAGATATCCAAATAGGCTATAGAAATTTTGCCAAGCTTGTTGTTATATGGGATTGAACTAAAAAATGAGCAATAGACCACGAAAATTTAAATCTAAATGTAAAAATTCTTTTTCTCTTAGATTGATTATAACATCCTGACCTTTGATGTATTTCCAAAAGTAGAGCATCAAACAAATGATAATTAGCGATATAGAGGATATTTTTAGGATATCGATACGTTTAGGTTATTAAACACACTTAAAAATATATTTTAATCAGTATTACAATTACTTAGTTTCTCTGCATATTAAAAATATTGAAATGAGCTACTGCAAATCATTAATATTCATCCTAATCTACTATAAAAACTAGGAACGCAACTGTGTCTGAGCAATTCGATTTTGTTTCGATTAAGAAGAAAGCTAATGTTCATTTTAATGGCACATCCATTAGCCACATTCTTGTATTAAAAGATGGAACCAAAAAAACTTTAGGTGTCATTCTTCCATCCGATGATCCTCTCACCTTTAAGACTCATTTAGCTGAACGTATTGAAATAATATCCGGACAATGCTCTGTTATAGTTGGTGATGATCCTGAAATGCAAATCTATGCTTCAGGCGAATCTTTTCAAATCCCAGCTAATAGCCAATTCAAGATTCAGACCAGTGAAGTCGTAGATTATGTTTGTCATTTTGAATAACACTTAAATCCAAAAGATTAAATTTAAGTTTTTGATGTTTTTTCTACAACTTGAGCATAAAGCACTTCCTGCTTTCTAAGTTTTCTGGCTAATATGTCATCAATAAAATCATCTGGCTTAAGCAAAAAGATACTAGGAAATTTCGAATACAATTCGTCCTTTTTTAAGGCTTCAGACCACTTCTCTAAATCTTCTTCAAGCTTCTCAATTCGTTTCGTAGTTGATTTTGGCCTTATAGAAAAAGCTGGAGACTTGGATACTTTAAACTTTTCAAGCGCTTGTCTTTCATCTTCAATTTTTTTCTTTATTTCGTTTATTCTTTCTGAAGCATAGTGATAATCAAATTCTTTAAAGGCAAGCTCGACCTCATTTATAACATGTTCAACCGCCTGTTTAGCATTTTTAAATTTACCCTGTGCTGCAACTTCTTGTCCTAAGATCTTGTAAAAAATCTCATATTTTCGATTTAGATAATTACGATTACGCTTATTAGCCCCCCGACTTCCCTTCACTCGATCTATAAAAGCACTGGGTAATCCATATAATTCACTGAAAGTATCACTATATTTGTTAAATAATAACTTCAATGTTTCAACTTTTTGATCTAGGTCAGCTGTATCATCTATATTTTCTTGCAATTGATGAAGTGTATTCATTATTTCAGCTAATAGAATACTATTGGTACATATTGCATATTTGACAGCCTGCACCCCTTCACTTAACTTTTCTAAAATCTCTCGCTTTTCAATCTCGGCATAAACCTCCTGATCAGCTCCAACACCAAAGCAATAAAATGCCTGAGCATAGAGATGTCGCTCTAATTGATTCAACTCTTCTTTGCTTGGAATACCTACATCCACTTATTCACCTAATCTAAAGTTAGTACCCGTACCATTTAAGTTAATATCTTTCAATTGTATTTCAACAATTTACTATCAAGCTCTATACCGCTTAGAGAATCATATTGAGTTTTAATATTAATACCTTCAACCACTCGGTTATTGGCTTGAATTGATCTAGCTAATCATCCAAATCACACTTCAAGCTACATCAAATCACTGATTATCTCAGTTGTAAACATAAATTTAACCCATAAAAGAATCATTGAAATAACCTTTAAAAATCAATAATAAAAATATGACGCTAGCCAAATCTTTTTAGATTTTACTGAAAATAAAACTCACTATTTAATCCAGTACACTAGTGCTCATGAGCTACTCGCTTTTGCTGATGATCTGCTATGGAAAATTAATGCTTGGACCTGCTAATCCCCGATCATCAAATACATATTTTGCACCTCAACCATTTCTGAAAAGGACACTAACTATTGAAGTGATCAACGCAACAAACGAATGAAAACGCAATGGATATCCATATGGATTTTCGATTTATTGGCGCTTAAGAGTTCGGGTTATTAATTTTAATTAATATATTAATACTTATATATTAGTAATATTTATATGAATATATTAATACTTATATATTAGTAATATTTATATGAATATATTAATACTTATATATTAGTAATATTTATATGAATATATTAATACTTATTTATTAATAATATTTATATGGATATATTTATTAGATATTGAAATGAGTTGGAGAGATTCCAGTCGATCAAACTCATTGATTGTTATCACTATCATATGAATGAGTGAATCACACATAAACTCAGACATTGAAGCCAATACAAACTAGCCCATTCTTAGCAGAAAATCAATTACGCATTTACTATGAATCGCGTCTGGAGTTTTCTCATGCCTAAATAATTCGAACCGATGAATATCCTCTTTGATCAACAGCCATTGATGACCTTTGAATCATCAATGCAGGCACTCTATTGCCTAAAATTCTGCTAAGAGGAATTATATGAATCTTCCCTTTAACCCGCTTGCTCAAGCTCTCTCTACTGCTGGTTGTTTTGAGTTATCGGATCGAGAATTACTGGATGAGCGTGAGTTGGACTTATTCCATCTCAAGTCCTTTGATAACGTGCATTACCATCTGAGATTACCTGATGAACGTCAATACACGACGATGACAGCTATCTCTCGACTATCCATCAATTGTGTGGAACATGAAACTCCTGCAATTGTGCTTCAGACCAAAATGACTGCTAAAGGTGAAATTGTTACCTATCAATATGCACCATGGTTTGAACCATCTCGCAGTACTTTTGATCAATGTATGTTATTTGAGTCAGGGCATTTTAAAGTTGGGAGTGAAATTCTCAGTTATGTTGATGCCAGATCTGCTTATCCAGATACGCCGTTATTACAGATGCTGCCTCCTGCTGGTGTTCCTTTAGAGCCTTGTCATATCGAAATAATTCAGCGAATAAACCAATTCGTAAGTCGTATTCGAGAAAACATGTTAGGTCCTGAGACTAAGCGTGAACTCAGAAAACGTAGAAAGCACTGCCGTAAGAATTACCGAAACAGTGTTAAATGGTTGGGTAAATATTTCAACACGTACAGCAAACTGCTGGTACTTCGTTTAGACCTCCACTACAAATATGATATTTCTGAATTGACCAATACCTCTCCAGACTTTAATAGTCCTAGACACAATGTACATTGTCTAATGACCATTAAAGCAGATATAGAACAGTTACTCGGTGATTTCCGCTCTGATCCTATATTGAAAGAAATTATTGGATACTATTTGAAATTTGAGCACGGGCCGTACAAGGGACAGCACGTGCATTGTATCTTTCTACTGGATGGGCACGATCATCAAAAAGATGTGAAGTGGGCTGAAAATATTGGTCAACATTGGGTCAAGCTTACCAATGGCAGAGGTACTTATCATAATTGCAATCGGAACAGCTCAGATTATAAATATCCTTGTACAGGAACGATCTCTTATGACGATCATGAAAAAATTCATAATTTGTGTCGTTGTCTCGCCTATTTAACCAAGGCTGATCAATATTTTCTTTTTGGACCACTCGCCTGCTTTCGTACCATTCAAAAAAGTGTAGCTCCTCAAGAACAATCAGGGCTTGGTAGACCACGGGAGAAAACGAGTACCCCTTTATCTTTTGATTCTGTCAAAAAGTTCTATAAGGGGAAATGCTAATGGATAAATTCGAATTATTTTATGCCGAGCACTTCCTATCGACGCTGAATCCTCAACAAGTACCTATACCTGGTTCTTTGTCCTTGGCAACACCTCATCAAGCCACACTGCATGAGATTGATGCCCTAGGAGCAGAGATGGTAAGCAAAAAATCTAGCAAGATTTTTAAGATGATGCGAAGTTTTGGTGATGCCCCTAATTTGCAATTGCTGCCTTTTGGGCTCAGATTCTGCGCCGTCCTGAACGGAATGAAATCAAATCCATATATTCTTGGCACAATTCCCTGTGTTCAACTTGCTCCAAAGATTCAACTACAAAAGGATCTTATAGAACAGCATCAATTGCCAATGATCAATCATTTACATCCCAACTTTGAAGTTGCAGTTGATATGTACATGGCGCATTACAAAATGCTTACTTTGACTCAGAAACATAAAAGTCTAGAAAATGCTTGGACACGAGAGCAAAAAAAGGGACATTGGCTTTATGAAAACTTCATAATCAAGCTATTGGGAATGGTACGCTCTTTTGATGTTTATTGTATGACCTTGATCAATGATGTCGGCAAAATCAGTCATGAGGATCTAAACAGAACTTATTTGCTATTCGATCATCATATTCAAGAGATCGTTGCAGTTGCTCATGACACTAAAAAGGCAAATATTCTGGCTATTGTTGGTAAATGGGAAGCCACTCATTTTCAACAGGTGAATCTTAACTTATTTTTCTTTGTTGCCAGAAAAACAAGTGATTTCATACCTTTTGAAGAAACCATAATTTATCAAAGTCTAAATCAATTCATCGACCAGACTGGATTAATTCACTCGGCATGGACTCCTCTACCAAATGTGATGACGCCAATTTTCTATAACGTCAATCAAATCAATATTGGTAAACGACTTCAGATTCTCAAGGCTTATTTTATTGGTACGGACCACTATGTTCGGATTTTTGATAATAAACCCTCATTTGAGGTGTTCTATCAAGCCGAAGAGCCTTTTATATACAGCAATACCCCAGCAGACAAGGCATTAGCCGAATAACTTGGATACCGTCGAGAATACAATAAATCTCAACGGTATTTGTATCAGCAAAGATTGCTGATTGAATAGGTACAAAGATATGATTGAAAAGCGCTACCGTGTAAAAGACCTCGTCAACTATCCTGAACGTCCTGCAAAGGACTATGTTGATCGGAAGGGCCGTAGAAGAAAGCTCTCACACAAGCCTGCGAGTAAGGGATTATTGAATATCGCAGAGTCGACATTTTGGAAGATGATTCGACGAGGTGATTTCCCAGAACCCACCTACTTAACAGCAAGTATGCCCACTTGGACTGAAAGCCAGATAAATGCTTGGCTTGAACTGAAGGAGCTTAAAGCTGCATAAACTGAAATAGCCTGTCTTATGACAGGCTATTTGTATTTATATCCATAATTAAAACATCAATACCTCAAAGCACAGCGACTTTGGTACAGCTTTTTCCTTCCATCTGTAGATTATGTACAAAATATTGTCTGTACAGAATATTGACACTTTAATTAATTAGACTTATAGTTAGTATGCTTAGTCGCAATTGTAAGAGTAATAAGCTAACTAGTGTCTACCTAAGTATCTAAATTAATGCCCAGAAATGAATGATGCAAATACAGCCAGCCATAGTGTCCAAATGTAATGATCAATGTATCTAAAAAGTGACCAAAATAGTGCTAAATGAAATGTCAAAATATAGTGGCGAATATCCTACAGATCGTAATTAATGACTTGTAATGCTTGAGTAATAGGAAAATTAAGACTATGCAAATTTTCACTTATACCGATGCTCGCAATAATCTGAAAACTGTTTTAGACCGTGTTATTGATGATTCAGATGTTGCAGTAATTACGAGGAAAGAAGGTCAACATGCAGTTGTAATGGGACAAGACTATTACAATAGTATAATGGAAACATTGCACCTCATGTCTTCTCCAAGTAACGCAGCACACCTATCGAAATCAATTGCAGAATTACGGGCATCTAAAGCAATCGAAAGAGAACTTTTAGATGAAACGGAAGACTAGTTTTACTCCAACAGCTTGGGAAGATTATGTGTACTGGCAAAGCCAAGACAAAAAGACTCTTAAGCGCATCAATACATTAATCAAAGAGTGTCTTCGTACTCCCTTTGACGGTATTGGCAAGCCTGAACCATTACTCGGTGATTTAGCTGGGTTTTGGAGCAGACGAATAGATGAAAAAAATAGATTAGTCTATGAAGCAACTGAGGTAGCGATAACTATTATTTCTTGTCGTTATCACTACGAATAAAAGAAGGCCTAACTTAATGTTAGGCCTTCTTTACATAAAACATTTACTACATAACCCACCTACTTAACAGCAAGTATACCCACTTGGACTGAAAGCCAGATAAATGATTGGCTTGAACTGAAGGAGCTAAAAGCTGCATAAATCAAAACAGCCTGTCGATAGCAGGCTGTTTTATTAAAATTCTTAAATTAATATCGTACTTTGTTTCTGAATTAGTACAATAAACTATCATCTTTAAGATAGAATAAATATATTTATAAATCATCGTAAATAATACATATGCTCAAATCAAAAACTCTCACTTTTTCAATATCCATTGCTCTGCTTTTGATTGGTTCTGCTTTCTTTTATAGATATGTTATTTATTTACCAAGCATCCAAAAAGAAAAAATAAGCAACTCGAAATTAAACAAGAAAAATATGACACATGTATTGATCAAGCATATCAATACTACAATGATACATGGAGCCTACGTTGTCAGGAACAATTTGAGATTGTATCTAAGAAAAATGATCTATGTATCAATACCCTAAAAAACCAAGGTGCTGATTATAAAACAGCTTCAGAACAATGTTATACCAAATACCCTTTAGGTGATTATGCCGTTGACTGCAAATCTCTTCCTTTAGATTCAGTAAAAGATATTAATATCAAGCTAGAAAAAGATAAAAACCTATGTCAGAAATTAATTTAGACACTATTTTATTCAATTAGGGTTTCTCTTTAATTAACTATTGCCTTGTTAGCTGTGCAAGTAGTTTTAGGTTAATACTGAACATTAAGAAAGCATAACAAGTTTAATTAGTAGATACCCTCTTTAACTAATTTAGCTCAAGGAAAGATTCTAAATAGTCAGCCCATTCTTGCATCATCTCCCGACGGTTATTCAGGAACTTTGTTCGATTGTATGCAGTACCATTATTGTCTTTAACCTTATGCGCCAGTTGATGCTCAATAAAATCCACACGTTGCTCAAGAATCTCATCAAGCATTGTCCTTGCTGTTGCTCTTAAGCCGTGTGCTGTTTGTTTACCACCATACCCTAAGCGTTTTAAAGCCGTATTGATGGTATTGTCTGATAGATAACTCTTTGCATCACGTCCAACAAATAGGTATTCACTATGTGGATAAAGATCAATAATCGACTCAACCAATTCATAAGCTTGATCTGACAATGGAACTACGTGCTGTTGCTTGGTTTTACTAGCTATAAATTTAAAGCATCGCTCTTCAGGATAGTAGTAACTCTTTTTAAGTTTTCTGATTTCACCAGGTCTTTGAAAAGTTAATACTGAAAGTTTTAATGCAACCTGTGTAGTGATTAAGCATCTAGCATGTAATGATGAATAGTTCCAAATTTTATTCAGCAATGGAGCTAAGTCCTGCTCTTCTGTCACTGCTGCAAAATTTCCACCTTGTGGATTAGGTAATTCAATATCTTCTATTGGGTTATATTGGATTAGCTTCTTTTTTCTAGCCGATTTAAAGATTTGGTTCAAATCTGACTTTAATCGTTTAGCTACCGATAAGGCACCGCGCTCTATAATACGCTGGAATACTTTGACTTCTAGTACATCTAAGGTGAGCTGAGGAAAACTCATATCTCCAATGTAAGGATACGCATCATGATTTAATCGACGAAGTGTTTCCTCGTCTTGTTTACCTTCTAATTCTCGTTTTTTAAGCCATTCTGCACTAACTACACGAAACGTATGTTCCGCTTCTTTCAATTTTTGATTTTTAGTCTCTAAACGTACTGTTGCTGGATCAATGCCCTGTTTGATCAATTTTTTATATTCATCACGAATATTTCGTGCTTCTTCTAAAGTGACTTCTGGATACGTCCCTAAAGACAAATCATTGCGTTTGCCAATATATGGCCGAGTATAATTAAAAATCCAGTATTTGCTGCCACTAGAGTCAATACGTAAGTAAAGATTGCCCCCATCAGGAAGCTTATACATTTTATCAGGACTTGCTTTTGCTTTTTTAACTTGTAAAGCAGTCAGTTTATTGATTCCACGTGCAGTCATAGCGTATAAACAAAAAAAATGCAGTAAGAAATTATCTTACTGCATTTTTTACTACTTTATAACTACTGATTGGCGTAGTGCGTCACAGCTTGTCATATCGTTCCGCTTCTAACTTTAACCTTATAAGTCAACAACTTATGCAGTGTTAAACAGTGTCAGAAACTTCAATGTGGCGGAAGCGGTGAGATTCGAACTCACGGAGGACTCACACCCTCGTCGGTTTTCAAGACCGGTGCATTAAACCGCTCTGCCACGCTTCCAATGGCGGCTATCATATAAATAAAAGTTCAACTTGGCAAATCTTTTATTCAAAATAATGCATCAACCGCTCAAAATAAAATCAACAGCCTGTAATTTTAAGCATTTTCAGGTTTTTCATAGCGAATGGAATTGATATACCACAGTTTTTTTCCCAAGGGTGTATGTACTTCTACTTCATCATCCACTTGTTTCCCCAGTAAAGCACGGGCCATTGGTGACTCAATCGAAATATGTTGCGGGTGATGATCGTAAATTTCATCGACCCCCACCAAACGCAATTTTTTTTGCTCCCCTGCATCATTTTCAATTTCAACCCAAGCACCAAAGTAGACTTTCCCCTCCTGCTCAGGTACATAGTCAACAATTTTTAATTCTTCTAAACGCTTTCCTAAGTAACGGACCCGACGATCAATCTTTCTAAGTATTTGTTTATTATATTGATAATCTGCATTTTCAGATCGATCTCCAAGGCTAGCGGCCCAATTCACTTTCTTGGTGATCTCAGGACGTTCATCATGCCAAAGCTTTTTGAGCTCGGCGACCAATAAATCATGTCCAGTACGCGTAATTAAATTCGATTTCATAAGCCCAAATACGTTAATACAACAGTCCATTTACAAGTTTTTGCATTGTATTCCTTATTTCGCCACCACTAAAGTGTATAAATTTTATTCTTTTCCAAATCATAGGTTTGTGATGCAACTCTCAGTTTTTTATTGTGCAAAATTTGACATTCTTAGTTTTGCCGCTTAATATGCGCCCCTAAGTTTGTTTTTGTTTATTTTTTATACACTTTGTAAATGTTGTGAAACATTTGCATCATTTTTCCCTTTAATCAATGTCATTTTGAATGACGTTCATGATTTGCCCACCCCTTATTGAATTTATCAACTTTTAAAAGTTAAGGCAGTGTTTTGCTGAACTTTTTGGGCATAAATTATCTGTAGCGGAGACAACATGCACAGTAATTCAAGTTCTGGGTCGAGGCCTAGCCTTAACTCTTTATCTTCCAAACGACCTTTTCAAGCTTTAGCCTTAGGAGTAGCCATCCTTCCTTTCAATAGCTTGAATGCTGAAAAATCACATCAATACAACACGATTGTGAACACCAATATTTTAACAGTGGTTGCGGTTGAAACCCCAACAACAGTGTTTAAAGAAGGTGAATTCCTACATGGTTTTGGTTACGATTTAGCGCGTAAATACGCACAAAGTTTAAATGTAAAGCTCGATTTTAAAACGGTTCCCGACAATGCCACGGCATTGAAATGGGTTGCACAAGGTAAAGCGAATATCGCGATGACCACAGCGAATCTGGCAGCAATTGAAAGTAAACAACTGGTTTCATTTTCAGCAAGTTGTGGTGACCAAGCAAGTTTGAGCAAAAATGGTTTAAATCCTCAGTTAAACTGGGTATTCAAACAAGCTGATGATCCGCTCACCCTGACCGCAAGTGGTTTTATCTGTCAAAGTAAGCAATCGGGTATGACCCAGCAATTGGCCTCGTTCTATAACCGCAATGTGGTTAAACCAGAGTCGTGGTCAACCATTCAAAGAGATTTGAAACAACGCTTACCGATTTATAAGGCCAGCTTTAAACAAAGCGCGTCTAAATACAATTTAGATTGGCACTTACTCGCAGCAATTGGCTATCAAGAGTCTTATCTTAAACCAAGCTCAGTTTCTCCCACTGGTGTCCGTGGTTTAATGATGTTGACCAATAGTACAGCCAAGGCAATGGGTGTGAGCAACCGCTCAGATCCTCTGCAAAGTATTCAAGGCGGTGCGAAATATTTTGATTTGATGCTAGACCAATTTGGCAATGTACCTTATCCAGATCGTAACTGGTACGCCTTAGTGGCATATAATATGGGACCTGGCGCAGTCAGCCAGATTCAAAAACGTATTCGTGCACAAGGCAAAGACCCGAATCAATGGGTCAACTTATATGACTATTTACAACGCAACCAAGCGCGAAATGGTCGCTATAAGCAAGCGGTACAATATGTAACGCGTATCCGTACTTATTTAGAACACCTCAAAACCAATAGTCGTATTGATGTCTAAATAGAGATAAAAAAAAGCTTACCACTGGGTAAGCTTTTTTTTATGGCAACAGTAATTAAGCTGTTTGCTCAAGTACTTTCTTAAATAAATCTTTTTGTTCTTGGCTTGGCTTCGCTGTTTGTAAAGCCATAAGTTGTGACATATCGCCTTGTACTTTGATTTTACCTGTCATGAATGCTTGCATTGCAGCAGCCATGTCAAATTCCAAGAATACTTTACGTAAAGTTTCAGCATCCATGTTCAAAGTAGTTTTCGCATTTGAAGATAAACCTTTTTGGATTTTACCTGCATCTAAAGCCAATTCAGTATTACCTGCTGCATCTGTTACAACCAAGTTAATCGCTAAATTCGCAAGTGCTGGTGGTAAATTTAAATCACCAGCTTCAGCAGTCAGTTTTTCAACAGTTGCAAACCAATCATCAGTTAAAAATGCAGCCATGATTATTCCTCAAATGTATTTGTTCAATTTCTTGTGCCATCTATCCAGACGACATCTCATGAAGCAATTTGCTTGTGCCCTGTTATAGCATGTAATTTTTAATTTAGGCTATGATTTTTTGTACGCGTGATTCAATTTTTAAATTTTTTATAAAAAAAA
This sequence comes from Acinetobacter sp. ESBL14, assembly GCF_036668815.1. NCBI lineage: Bacteria > Pseudomonadati > Pseudomonadota > Gammaproteobacteria > Moraxellales > Moraxellaceae > Acinetobacter > Acinetobacter sp. ESBL14. Next base: position 42,643 of record NZ_JAZEVS010000007.1, on the reverse strand, counting down.
GGTACTTAAGCAGTACCTTTTAAAAAAGTTTTACACTTTACTCAGCAGCAAAACTCAGATTCACCACATCCAAACGATTTTTCAGCTCTTCTGGATCTTTCATGTCAAACTCGCGCTGCCCGTCTAAAGCTTCAAAATCGAATAGCTCACGATCCGCCAATTGCGAGGGAGAAACATTCTGTAAGGCACCAAAAATACTGTGTAAGCGCTTAGGATGCTGTTTATCCCATTCACGCAACATATCATTAATAATGGCGCGCTGTAGATTTTCTTGTGAACCACATAAGTTACAAGGAATAATCGGGAACTGGCGTAACTCAGCATATTTGATAATGTCTTTTTCTTCGACATAAGCCAAAGGACGAATCAAAATATTCTTTTTATCTGAAGAAAGTAATTTTGGCGGCATTGCCTTTAAGCTACCACCATGGAATAAATTCAAAAAGAAGGTTGCCATAATGTCATCACGGTGATGACCCAACGCGACTTTGGTTGCACCAATTTCTTGTGCAAAGCCATAAAGCGAGCCACGGCGCAGGCGTGAGCACACTGCACAATAGGTTTTACCTTCTGGGGTTAAACGTTTGGTAATGGTATAGGTGTCTTTTTCCAGAATGTAATACGGAATATTGTTTTCTTCCATATAACGTGGCAATACATCTTCTGGGAATCCCGGTTGTTTCTGGTCAAGATTCACCGCAACGATATCAAAATTGATCGGTGCAATACGTTTAAACTGCAACAAGATATCGAGCAAGGTATAGCTGTCTTTACCACCAGACACGCAGACCATGACTTTATCGCCATCTTCGATCATGTTGTAATCACGAATTGCATGCCCAACCTGACGACGAAGCTTTTTCAATAGACGATAATACGCTGAACTTGTCGGTAGTTCTGGCTTGAAATTAAATCCTTGATTGGACTCCACTGGCGCGTACATAGACGTGATTTACTCATAAACAAAAATACCGCAAGATTTTATCTCATTCCGAAAAAATGCGCATCTAAAGAATTTTTCAATTTCTTTCAATCGTCATATTTCAGTTTCATACTGGTAAAATTCTGATCAAAAAATGTCAAATTGGCCTAGATTGCTTATATTTCAAACTTTTCCACAGTTGTCCACAAAAGCTGTGGATAAATTTGTGGATTTCTTCGCTATTGACAAACTGTTTTTATCTTAAAATAAGGCTTCCCATTAGATTGATCATTTTTTAACCAATGATTTTATTAAAATAAAATCAACTAGTTACATAAGTCAAGACTTGGTTTTTAAAAAAAATATTTTAATTTTTTTTGCTGAACATTCGAACAAAAAGACTTGCTTTTTGTCCGACAGCCAAAAATAAAAAAATTGTAGCCAAAGTTCTTTTTTTACTTTTTTTTGTTAAACTGCTGTGAAGAACTTATGCTCATCCTTTCGTGAATATTATAATGATGAACAAAACAACGTATTTTTTTACCCTTTGCTTGGGGACAATCGGTTTTTTTAATGGCATAACTTCAAGTTATGCGGGGCAGACCATTTATCAATTTAAAGACAATAATGGCACTACCCTGCTCACCAATAAGAAAAAAGCCGAATACAGTCATTTAAAAGTGATTAAAGCCACCTATTATCCAGACAGTAATATCCATAGTTATAGCAACTGGGGCGCCAGTGAGGCCTCAGTACTGCCAAGCTATAGCCGTAATAAAAATGCCTTTGATCACCTGATTCGCCAAGCAGCACAACAACATGGTATTTCAGAAGGCTTAATTAAAGCCGTTATGCATACCGAATCAGGTTTCAATATTAATGCACGCTCACCGGTAGGTGCCCAAGGCCTGATGCAGCTCATGCCTGCCACAGCACGCCGCTTCAATGTCAATAATGCCTATGACCCACAACAAAACATCTTTGCAGGTGCACGTTATCTGAGCTGGTTACTTAAACGCTTTAATGGCGATACCCGACTGGCGATTGCAGCCTATAATGCAGGTGAAGGCAATGTGGATAAATATGGTGGCATTCCACCATTTCGTGAAACCCAAGATTATGTGCGTCGTGTGACCAGCCGTTATCAAAATCTTTATGCCTCAGGCTTAGGCAACTCGCTCAATACTTCCAACAACGCACCTACAAATGCCCAAGTATTGGCCCAATCGGCAAATTACACAGCCCCTGCCAATGAAACGACTGAAACCACACCAGCCCCAAGGCAATATAATCGCCAAATTATTACCCTTGACGATGGTACCTTTACCGATGCACCATCAGGAACATATACCACGACCAATGCCACTGCTTCTGCCAGAATACGCCTCAGTGATTAACAATTCAGGCCAGCTATTCTCGCAGAATGATTTTGCCTGATATTTTTTAGACAAAATTTCATTTAAGTCACTGTTTCATAGCCAATTCATCGTTTTATAGGCTAAATGTATCTGTGCCCACTTTTTGCTTGAATTTTTACAATTCGCCCTGCATATTAGCGTTATGATTTATAATTTATAAATCAGATCACTTTTTCTTTATAAGAGGGTTTTCTCAATGATGCGGATTGGTTTGTTCTTGCTAACCAACCTCGCGGTACTGGTTGTAGCTGGCATTATCTTGTCACTCTTCGGTGTCGGTAGTTACCATGGCGCGGGTGGCTTGAATCTAGGCAACCTACTGGTCATCTGTTTTGTCTTTGGTATGGTAGGTTCTTTAATTTCCTTATTCATGTCGAAGTGGATGGCGAAAAAAACCACTGGAACTGAATTAATCGACCCAAATGCACCTCGTAGTCAAGCAGAAGCTTGGTTATTACAAGAAGTCGCGCAATTATCGCAACGTGCAGGTATTAAAATGCCTGAAGTCGGTATTTTCCCTTCTTACCAATCCAATGCATTTGCGACAGGTTGGAATAAAAATGACGCCCTGGTAGCTGTTTCAACAGGTCTACTTGAGCGCATGAACAAAGATGAACTTCGTGCAGTACTCGCACACGAAATTGGTCACGTTGCCAACGGCGACATGGTGACCCTTGCATTGATTCAAGGTGTAGTGAACGCCTTTGTCATGTTCTTTGCTCGTATTGCAGGTGACTTTATTGACCGCAATGTGTTCGGTCGTGAAGAAGGTGAAGCACCAGGTCTTGCTTATTTTGCCATTACCATCGTACTCGACATCGTATTCGGTATTATGGCCTCTGCGATTGTGATGTGGTTCTCTCGTCAACGTGAATACCGCGCAGACGAAGCTGGTGCCCGTTTAGCAGGTAAACAAGCAATGATCTCTGCCCTGCTTCGTTTACAAGCAGAATCAGAAATGCCAGACCAAATGCCGAAAGAAATGAAAGCATTTGCGATTGCGGAAGGTAAGGAACAAGGCTTTAGCTTAGCGGCTTTATTCCAAACCCACCCAACTATTGAACAACGTGTTGCTGCCTTACAGCAATTAAATGTTCAATAATCAGTATCAGATAAATGATAAAGCCTCCATCATGGAGGCTTTATTTTTGCTTAAAAATCTAGTGGGCTTGAAAAGACTGATAAAATTGCCATAGATAGCTAAAACCAGCCCACACCGCGACAACCAATAAAATCAGCACAGCAATACCCAATAAATCGGGGATTCTTAACCAAATCCAACTCACGATCGGATTACGCCAAAAAGCTGATGTTTTCTGCTTTTGTTCCAGTGATTCGTGTAGAAATGGATGCACCACATGAATATCACTATGCACCTGATACTCTTCACGGATATGCGCATGTACGATTTCCAGTGTCCTGCGGCTTGGTCGAATAAAGACATCGAATACAGTGCCGACAATGGGAACAAATCCGACCAGCATATCCATAATTGCCAGCTTAAGCACACCTTTGAGTTTATGTTGCGGTACGCCCACTTCTCTGGCTTTTTTAAAGGCATATAGTGTCAAAACAAAACCCGCGATATCGCCAGCAAAAGGAATAGTACTCAATGCAGCATCGGCCCCGACTCCCTGTTTGGTAAAAGGAATCCGTACCAAACTATCCATGGTGTTGGCAAATTTGGCTAAATCACGCTCTACAGCGATGGCTTGCTGCTGAGTTAATTTTTTTTGTTCTGTTGGAGCTGTCATTCATACAACCTAAAACGATGTTTATGCTTGAGAATAAAGCAGATTTTCCATTTTGTCGGTACAATTATTATTACCAATCAGAATAAAATCATCGACGCGATAAATAAATACACCAATACCCCTGTCGCATCACAAATTGAGGTGACCAACGGCGCAGAAGCACTGGCAGGGTCAAGTCCAGCCTTATTTAAAATAAACGGCAAGCTCATACCAATCAGACAGCCCATCAGTACAATCCCCATCATACTCAGTGCCAGTACCAAGGCCACCATCTCATCACCACGGAAATAGCCCAACAATGACACGGCAACCGCCATAGTGCCACCTAAACATAATGCCACTAAGCTTTCTCGCCCTAACAAATGAAACCAGTCTTTGAATTGCACATCGCCTGTGGCTAAGGCACGCACCATCAAGGTCGAAGATTGAGATCCGGCATTCCCGCCGCTTCCCACCAATAAGGGCAAAAAGAACACCAATACCAGATTTTTGGCAATCACATCTTCATAGTGGGCAATCCCGATCCCTGACAGCAAGCTACCAAACACCAAGAAAACCAACCAAAACACCCGTTTCTGGTAAAGTTGTAGAATGGGCGCAGATTTAATACTGAGCTTAGATGATGCATTGACCGCACCAACTTTTAAGAAGTCTTCGGTTGCTTCTTCACTCGCCACATCCATCGCGTCATCGTAGGTGACGATCCCGACCATCATCTGTTGATGATCAATAATTGGCAATGCAAGCAAGTCATAACGAGCAATGGTTTTTGCCACTTCATCTTGGTCGGTATCGACATAAGCGGTTAAGACATTGGTCTCCATCAACTCGTTAATATTTTGCTCTTCAGGTGCAAGAATCAGTTGTTTTAAAGACAATACACCCAGAATTTTACGTGCTTCATCCAACACATAAGCAAAATAGATCATTTCGGTATCTGGTGCTTCAAGACGCAACATTTTAATTGCATCATTGACCGTCATATTCGGTTTTAAAGTCGCATATTCGGAGCTCATAATCGCCCCTGCTGTGCCCTCTAAATAAGATGACAGTTGGCGGATATCCTCTCTCTCCGCCTGTGCTAAGGCTGGTAATAGCGCATTTTGTTGTTCTTCATCCAAGCATTTGAATACGTCAGCACGTTTGTCCGATGACATTTCACCAATCAATTCAGCCAAGACATTTCTAGGCATGGCTTGGGCCAGTTTGACCTGTTCACTAGGAGGAAGATAGGAAAAGACATAGGCCCGATCGGGTAAATGCGTCAGCAGTAATTGACTCTGCTCAACCGCAAGTTGCGTTAATACATCGGCAATATCCACCGCCTGAAAGGTTTCAACCGATGCCAATGCAAGATCAATATGATTATTTTTAAGTGCGTCGTTTAATAAATACAAAAAGTTATTGTAGCTCATGTCTGCCTCTTCACTACAAAGCATCTGTAATGAAGGTGACTAGACGCAGCGTATTATTTTACTGTCGAATAGGGAGCTTCATTCAGATGTGAATCAAGATAAAAATGTGTAATTTGAAATAAACTACAACTCTGCGTGTCCATTTGGGGGATCAAACCTCATTCAACCGCTTATGCGGCATCGCAATACTACAAATATTTTTTTATATTCTCAACTTAGACAACAAAAATGAACAATTCGAACCTTGATGAATGGAACGAATTGTTCATTGCTGCCGCTGATTTTGACTGTGCTTAAGCCGTTTCAATTTTTACTTTTGGCTTAAACATGGTTCTTACCAACACGTACATAAACGGAATAAAGATCAGCACCAGAATCGTACCAAACACCACGCCACCAAACACACTATAGCCAATCGCTTGTCGGCTTAATGCGCCTGCACCACTAGAGAACATCAATGGAATCACACCCGCGCCGAAGGCAATCGAGGTCATCAAAATCGGTCTGAGACGGAGACCCGCAGCATGTAAAGCTGCGTCCAGTGCAGTCTGGCCTTGCTGCTGCAAACTTGCTGCGAACTCCACCATTAAAATGGCATTTTTACAAGATAGGCCAATAGTGGTCAGTAACGCAATCTGGAAGTAGATATCATTGGCAAAACCAAACCAATAACTAAACAGAATGGTTCCGCCAATCCCGAGCGGAATCGCGGCCATGACCACTGAAGGAATTGACCAGCTTTCATACAGTGCAGCAAGACAGAGGAAAATAAAGGCCACAGACACCAGATATAACCAGATTGCCTGATTACTGGACTCCTGTTCCTGATAAGACAAGCCACTCCATTCTAGTCCCACGTCTGGCATTTTATCGACTAAACCACGAATGGCCTGCATCCCCTGCCCACTACTAAAGCCATTTGCTGCATCTGCTTCCAAGCTGATCGCAGGATAACCCATAAAGCGCTCCAACATCGGTGGCGCACCTTGCCAATTAATCTGACTAAATTGTGAGAATGGCACCATCTGCCCATTGGCATTTTTGACATACCAGTAATTCAGGTCTTCGGGCTTCGAACGATACGGCGCATCCCCCTGCAAATAGACGCGTTTAATTCGTCCACGATCAATAAAGTCATTGATATAACTACCACTCCATGCCGTCGAGAGTGTGCGGTTAATTTCACTGACATTGAGACCATGAATCATCGCTGCTTTATGATCAATCTTGATATTCAGTACCGCCTGATCATCGTTGCCCTTTTTATCTAGATTTTCGACCGAAGCCAGTGCATTACCCTCTTGCTGTAAACTTCGGAAAGAGCTCAATAAGCTTTCTCGACCTAAGCCTTTGGTGTCCTGCAGCCAAAACTCCATTTTGTCAGAGTTACCTAAACCACGGATAACAGAAGGCATCAGCACCATAATACGCGCTTGATTATTTTGTGAAAAATACTTCATTGCACGCGCACGAATCTGCTGAGCGCTGTTTTCTGTACCTTTGCGATCATTCCAATGTTTCAATGAAACAAAAGCCTGCCCCAGATTTTGTCCTGTTCCTGAAAAGTTACGCCCATGAATCACCATCACGCCATTCAGGTTGGCCTTTTCATGTTCAAGGAAATAATCTGAAATTTGTTTTCCGACCTCTTCGGTCTTGCTCATCGGTGTCCCTTCCGGTAAACGGAATTGAACGCCTAACAAGCCTTGATCTTCTTGTGGTAAAAAGCTGGTTGGCAGATCACGATAAACCCAAATAAAACTACCGATCAGTAGTACGATCCCCAACAGCGAAACGATTTTTAAGTTAATGACTTTTTGTGAAACACGGAGATAACGCGTTTTAATATAGTCCAAACCCTGATTGAACTTGATCGCCCAACGTGCCTGTTTGTGCTGAGGCTTTAATAAAATCGCACATAAGGCAGGAGTTAGAATCAAAGCCACCAGCAATGAAAGCCCCATAGCAACCACAAGCGTAATCGAGAACTGGCGGTAAATAATCCCTGTTGCGCCACTAAAGAAAGACATTGGAATAAATACGGCGGTCAGTACCAAAGTAATCCCGACCAAGGCACCACTAATCTCATGCATGGACTGAATTGAGGCTTGCTTGGCACTGAGTTGCTGTTCATGCATCAGCCGCTCTACGTTCTCCACCACCACAATCGCATCATCAACCAACAAACCAATCGCCAGTACCATCGCAAACAAAGTCAGGGTATTGATGCTCATCCCTAAAACCGCTAAGACAGCAAAGGTTCCAAGAATCACCACGGGCACAGTAACCGCTGGAATTAAAGTAGCTCGCCAGTTTTGCAGGAAGATAAACATCACCAAGACCACCAGCCCAATGGCTTCAATCAAGGTTGATACCACTTGCGACATCGACTCTTTCACGAAAGGTGTGTCGTCTCGTGGATAGACCACAAAATACCCTTCAGGGAGCGCTTTTTCTAAGCGTGCTACTTCCTTATACACCGCATCGGCAACCTGCATTACATTGGCCCCAACCGTCAAGGACAGTGAAAGCCCCGATGCGGGATAGCCATTTAAACGGTTAAAGACTTGATAATTCTCTGCACCAACTTCAACCCGTGCCACATCTTTTAAATAGACAAAGCTGCCATCTGTATTGGCTTTGACAATAATATTTTCAAACTGTTCAGGTGTGCGTAATAAAGAACCTGAGGTGACTTTGGCATTTAAATATTGATCTTGAGCGGCAGGTAAATCTCCAATCGCACCTGCTGCTACCTGTGCATTCTGATTTTCCAAGGCTGAACGAACATCACTGACTTGTAATTGATAACGTTCTAGGCGCTGTGGGTCGAGCCAAATACGCATGGCATATTGCGACCCGAATACACTGACCTCGCCAATGCCTTCGATTCGGCTGAGATTTAACTCAAAGTTATTGGTTAAATAATCTGAAATATCTAAATTGGTTGAACGCCCTGATTTATCTCCCAGACCAATCACCATAAATGAATCGCTCAGCGACTTGCGGACATTGACGCCTTGTCGTTGTACATCTTCTGGTAAGCGATTGATCGCGCCATTAATCGCATTTTGCACCTGAACCTGTGCTTGATCTGGATCTGTACCTTGGTCAAAGAACAAGCTGATTCGGCTATTACCACTGGCATCACTGCTCGAGTTGAAATACAGCAGATGATCAATGCCTTTGATTTGTTGTTCTAAAACTTGGGTAACACTGTCTTCAACTGCTTGTGCATCTGCACCACTATAATTTGCCGCAACCGTAATTCGTGGCGGTGCAATATCGGGATAACGCTCCACTGGTAATTTTAGAATTGAAAACAGACCGACAGCCATGACTATGATTGCCAGTACACCAGCAAAGATCGGGCGATGAATAAAAAACTTAGATAACATGGCTGTTTTATTCCATTCTAGAAACAGTCAATTTTTCAAAAAGATAGCTAAAAAACGAATACTTTCGATCTACGATCATTACTGAGCTTTCAGGCAAACACCATCCCTATTAACATATCATTTCAAAAAGCAGAAATTGAGGAGGAATAATGGATTTTGATCAAGTTCAGCATAAATTAATGCGCTGTATTTGCACGAATTTAACAGTTTAACTGTGCTAACTCATTTAATTTACTGTGCAATCAAATACTTCTTAATTTAGAATTGACACATCCCCTCGTTAAACCGATATTAGCACGCTTAACTCCTCTCCCTCACTGTACTAGGCATATATGAAGGCCAGCTTAAAAAACTTGAATATTCTGCTGCTAATTTTGCTGCCTGCACTCATTACAGGCGGCTTGCTGATTGCCGCAGGTAATTTATCAGATGGTTTAAGGCTCGGCTTTTTGTCTCTCCCTGGTATTTTGTTTATCTATTTGGCCATTACACGGCAGAAAATATATTGGTACGTGCTTAGTATTGCCTGGTGGTTTATCGCTTGGCTAGATGCCTTGCTACGTTCCAGTACCTGGTTTTTATTCAATAGTGATAATGAAGCCTATTTTATTATTGAAGCGATTGCCAATACCAATCATCAAGAGATTTGGGGATTTTTACAGCTGCATCTAATCACGATTGCCGCAGTGGTTTTTGCTTTACTCAGCGTGCTGACTCTCTATAGTTTTTCTGTATTTAAACTGGTTAAACCTGTCCATTTTAGCCAACTCTGGCACAGTCGTATTTATCGTAGTTGTATTATCTTATTGGTGTTATTAACCATTACCAGCTATGTGATGAAGCCCTCTCGAAAAGTCCACCCTATTATTTTTTGGACTGAGTTTGAGACTAAAATTGAAGACTTTAGAAATAGAATTAAGCAGCACAAAGATGTTCATCAGCAATGGGATGTTAGTGCTCGGCAAAATCTAACATTGACCCAACAAGCAGTTGGAAAACAGACCCATGTCTTGATACTTTCCGAAAGCCTCACCAGTTTGAATTTAGGTGTTTGCGGTTATGCACGAGATACCACACCTGAATTAGCGAAACGACTGGCTGATATCAAAGTATTCTGCAATGCTTTTTCACCCTCACCATCGACTATTAATGCATTACGGGTCTTGTTAACCGAAAGTCCTGCATCTGAACATGATCAATATTCGCCTGAAAGTGTTTTAGCGTACGCACGCGCTGCTGGCTATAAGATCTACTGGCTCAGCAACCAAGATGATACCTATCTGTCCTCTTTATTTGGTTCTTATGCGGACAAGGCCGTGTATAAAAACAATCGCTCTGGACGCAGCAGTACCTCTTTAGACGAAAGCTTGCTCCCTGATTATCAGCAAGCACTGGCAGACCCGGATCCGAAAAAGTTAATTATTCTTCACCTAGTCGGTATTCATCCAAATTATAAAGAGCGTTATCCGGCCTTGTTTAATAAATTCAGCAGTGAAAGTAATGATACTGTAGAGACCGAGCTGAAGAATCGCGATATTGACCCTTGGATTCGTTCCTTACGTAATGATTATGACAATGCCGTGCTATATGAAGATTCACTGCTGGCGCAATTTTTAGATAGCTTGAGAGCCAATGCAGTACCTGACTTTAGATCATTCACGGTTGTGTCAGATCATGGTAATGAAGTTGGACATGAAATTGACTATGCTGGGCATAGTCCTAATACCAAAGCAGGCTATCAAGTTCCTGTAATTATGTGGTCAGATAAAATGCTCACCACGGGTGTCAATAAAGATAGAACCATCAATACCGCTGAACTTGATAATAATTTGATGCATATCATGGGACTCAAGGATAAGTCATCGCCTGGACAGTCTTATTGGCAAGATAAAAACTATCAATTTATCCCAGAGATCAATTGGCCGTATTGGAAGCAGAAATCCTGAAACCATACTCAACTATCCAGTTGTGATCACTTGCCCAACTGGATAGTTGCTATTAATTGCCTACATATTTCAAGATTCTTGATAATTTCATAAAAGCATCATGCAACTGTCATTGATTTGATAACTTTAACTTTCAAACTAGCCGCTTAAATAAAAAATGATGAGTTTATTCATGTTTAAAAAAGCTGCGCTTTGTCTCTGTTTGATCAGTCTTGCAGGCTGTAATGATGACAATAATAATCAAAGTAATACCACTCAACCTGAATATCAACTGCCAAAAATTTTAGTGATTGGACATCGTGGTGCCAGTGCACTTCGACCAGAACATACCCTTGCCTCATATCAAAAAGCCATTGATGACGGCGCAGATTTTATTGAACCTGATTTGGTTTCAACCAAAGATGGTGTCTTGGTCGCACGCCATGAAAATGAAATCGGTGGTACCACCAATGTGTCCACCCTCCCTCAATTTGCGGATCGTAAAAAAAGCAAAGTCATTGATGGCGTCACTTTAGAAGGCTGGTTTACCGAAGACTTTACGTTGAAAGAGTTACAACAATTAAAAGCCCGTGAACGTATTCCACAATTCCGACCAGACAACCAAAAATATAATGATCTCTATACCATTCCAACCTTAGAACAAATTATTGAACTGGCAGAAGCACATTATAAAAAAACAGGCAAAATCATTGGCCTATATATTGAAACCAAACATCCGACCTACTTCCAGCAACAGAATTTGGCAATGGAAGATGCTTTACTCAAAACCTTATCCAAATATCAATACAGCCGAGATATTGCACCTATTTATTTACAATCTTTTGAAGTTGGAAATTTAAAATATTTAAAAAGCCAGCTCGACTTACACAAGAGTGTTAAGCATGCGCAATTGATTCAACTCTACGATGCGCCAGAAGCAAAACCAGCAGATTATGTCGCGCAAAACAATCCTAAAACCTATGCAGATCTGGCAACGGCACAGGGTCTCAAAGACGTTTCAAGCTATGCCAATGGCGTCGGTCCATGGAAAGTCTATGTCTTTAAAGATGCCGCAATGACACAAACCACCTCTTTTATTGCAGATGCACATAAAGTGAATTTAAAAGTACATCCTTATACTTTCCGCCCAGAAAACAACTTCCTACCTGACACACTGAAATGTAGTGCTGATGTGACGAAAGCAGCTGAACGTTGCCCTACAGGATCGCTCAAAGAAATGCAGCTTTATTTTAAAGCGGGGGTCGACGGGGTATTTACTGATGATCCAGCCTTAGGCCGTCAAGCGGTACAGACCTATCAGGCAACGACGAAATAAGACTTAAATACACATAAAAAGGGCAGCTGAGCTGCCCTTTTATTTATAAGTGAAAGTGTTGTTTTTGTTTGACCTGTTGCCATTGCCACCAACCATAGGCCGCCAAGCCAACAAAAGCCGCATAGAGTCCCGCGGTCAGGAAAACCTCTTTGTAAATAAACATACCGACATAGATGATGTTGACAAAAATCCAGAGAATCCAAGTGGCAATATGCTTACGGCTGGTCCAATAGGTTGCAAGTAAACTAAATGCCACCAACTGTGAATCTAACATTGGTACAGCAGCATCGGTAAAATGCTTCAGAAGCAAACCAAACAGCACACCAAAAATCAGTGCCAAGCACATTTGCGCCAAAACAGTGGTCTTGGCAATTGGTTCAATCCGAATATCATGGTCTTCACGTTTGCCTTTGAGCCAGTAATAGAATCCATAAACATTCATCGCAATAAAGAAAAATTGCAGGATCGTTTCACCATATAACTTAATGCTAAAGAAAAAATAAGCATACAAACTACACGCTAAAAAATTAAACCACCAGCACCACATATTGCGTCGAATGGTTAAGGTCACACCAATCAAGCTAATCACTACCGCAAAAATTTCAAAGGCAGACAAGAGCAAACTTCTTTCAGAATTTGATGGCAACATTATGGAAAAATCTGCAATTTTAGCAATGCCCAATTGTTTATTTACTTTGCTTATATTTTTATCTTTATTTGAGAAAACGACTATTTTTCCACCTAAAGCCTATGTTATAAAAATCTAAAGCTAATTTAAGAATGTTGATATGTTCAGCAACAAAGTGTCTTCCCCACGCTTCATCATGATGTCGCATGCTATTTCTGCCCATGCAGCATGGCGACGTGTCTGCATTTTTATGCGAGGAGACTTTGTACAGCTTCATTCGATGACCCCTTAAAAAAAGCATCATTTGAATCCCAAGGTCGCCTCAACAGCGACCTTTTTTGTTGCCTATATTTTTTAACCCCATCTAGCGTTGTTATAACAGGAACCTCAACATGAGCCAGTTACCCGAAAAGAATTTTATATCCAGCACACAGATACAGCCGGCTGTGGCCCTTGTTTCCCCTCGCCTTGCTACAGTCGGTCAATTTATTGCAGTCGTGCTGATCTGGTCATTCACACCTCTGGCCGCAGTTTTGACCGTGCACGAGATTCATTGGGCTTGGGGACTATTTTTCCGATTCAGTATCGCCATTCCATTGGCATTGATTTGCCTATTTTATTTTCGACAAAAGCTTATTCTGACACCTCAGGCCTTGATCAGTTATAGCGCAGGTGCGGTTGGATTATTTGGTTCTATGACTTTTTGTTATATGGGTGCAACCCGTGTTTCATCGGGTATGATTTCAATTATTTATGGCACGGCGCCACTCTGGTCAGGTCTGATTGCCGTGTTTATTCTGAAACGTGAACACTTTTTAAAACGTCAGTGGTATGGGCTCACACTGGCACTTTTTGGTTTGTCTCTGACACTGGGGATTGGTACTGATCATATTCAATTAGACTCACTTGGGGTGTTGTATGAAATGATTGCCGTATTACTCTATGTCTTTTCCATGTTTGCCGTTGCCAAAGTTGGTGCCGAGATTCACCCGATTATCCAAACCACAGGTTCAACGCTAGTTTCATGGTTCGGTTATCTGTGCTTATTGCCTTTTTTCCTCACTGAGGCACCAACGCAGCTCCCTAGTCTACAAACCAGTTTGGCCCTGCTGTATAGCGCCTTATTTTCTTCTGTGCTGGCCATGATTTTTTACTTTCATTTAATTCAGAAACTCAATCCAACCACAGTCATGCTGATTACCATTCTGACACCTGTGTTTGCCACCTGTTGGGGCATTTGGTTTAACCATGAGCCTGTCAGCTCACATCTGGTTATTGGCTTAATGTTGCTGTGTTTCGGTCTGTTTCTTTACGCCTATCGCAATCGACCACGCCCACAATAAATATGCAAACGGCTCGGTCAGGCAACTATACCGATCCGTGATAGCATCTATTGATCGGCTCAAGTACACTGTGCTAACGCTCCGCGTGACATCACAAAGATTTGTTCAAGGATGAAATAATCGATGCGTTCTTACGTTTTATGGCTTAGCTGTAGTCTGATATTGGTGTTACAAGGTTGTGTACATGCGACGACACAACCTCATTCAATAACGCTGAAAACAGTAGAACTCAAACAGCGCTATTACCAAGCCAAAACCACTGCACCTGATGGCACGGTACTCGCATTTACCGTGTATCAACCCCATTTAACATCGAATCAAACCGCGCCTTTACTCTTACATACCCATGGCTTTGGTCTGTCTCGAATGAAACGCCCAGAGCTCAGTTTGTATGGTTTTTTATTACCCACAGGGCAAGTGGCAAAAACTGCTTGGCAAAATGGTTATTGGGTCATCAGCTATGACCAACGTGGACATGGAGACAGTCAGGGCAAAATTCGTCTGACCGATCCAGAAAAAGAAGCGCAAGATGTCATCACCATGATGAACTGGGCAGAAAAAAACTTGCCACAACTGGCCAAAAATCAAAACGGTGTCCGTACTGGTATGATTGGTGAATCCTATGCAGGTGGTGTGCAGTATCTTGCTTCAGCTTTAGATCCACGTTTACAGGCCATTGTACCGATTACCACTTGGTATGACATCGTGGATAGTCTAGCACCCAATGGTGTACCTAAAAGTAATTGGATTGGTTTTCTCAATTTAATTGGAGACTGGTGGAACTGGAATAAATTTGACCCTGAACTGAAGCAGGCGTATTTAGCTACTCAACAAGGACAGTTAAAACAGTCCACCTATGATTTTCTTAACACTCATCAAGCCAGCTGGTTTTGCAGTCACAATCAAGCACCTCAAGCTGATGCCCTGATTATTCAAGGCTTCAGGGATGTGCTCTTCCCTTTTAATGAAGGGGTTAAAGCAGCACAATGTATCCAACAGGCGCAGCATGAAGTTCATTTAATTGGAGTACAAGGAGGACATTTACAGCCATTTACCCAACATTCACCACGAGGGAACACCCCCTTTTGGTATATTGGCCAATCGGTTCGTTGTGGTGATCAACAACACTACAATCTACAAAAAACCATCTTAGATTGGTTTAACCGCAAGTTAAAAGATCAATCAGCGACTGCATCATTACCCGAGTTATGTGTCGATCAAAGTCCCGTCAATTATTTTGCCGATCTGCAACCCAGCAACAGCTATGATTTGAAAAAAACATGGATTGCACCGACAACAGCCCAAGCCGTCTTTGTGCCTATCCATACTGCCCAACAGCCTATCTCAATCACAGGTTCAGCGCTGCTAAGTTTAAACATGGAAACCACAGCGAAATATGCAGACTCGACCTTATTTATTTCCATGGCGATTAAATCCAAGATCACAGGAAAATATACGATTTTAAATGATCAAACTGCCCCATTTAATCCAGCCAAGAAAACAAGTTATGATCAAATTCGATTGGGTTTAAAGGCTCAGAATGGAAAAATACAAAGCATCGAATTACCGAGTGTATATGGACAACTCAATGAGGGAGATACGCTGGGTTTATTGATCAATAGCGAAAGTCTGTATTATCAAAAAATACAACAGCCCAAAATTGAAGCATGGATCTCAGGGCAAATTGTGTTACCAAAACTTTGGCAGGGAGCAGCTGCGAATTAGTTATTATTATAAAAAACCAACGAGAGTGAAATTTACCACTCTCGATTGGCAATCAATTCTTCCATTTCAATGTCCAGATAACCCACATCTTGCACCACCATCATCATGGCTTCAGCAATATAATCTGCGGCGGTATCATCTAAACTTGACTCCAAGTCTTCAAACTGCGGCTTCATTTCGTTAATTTCAATCAGGGTTTGATGTGCATAACGATAGATTTCAGTCTCAGATAAATCGGTACGACTGACCTTTTTGGAAAACTGCTGGATATGCTGCTTCACTTCAGCAACGAGAATATCGGGATAATATTCATCGTCAAACATCGGGAGGAGTAAATTTTCAAACATAAAAAATAATATGCAATAAAACGCCATGCTTATAACATAATCCAACCAAAATCACGATATTTAGCCATAAAAAAAGCGGTTTTTCCGACCGCTTTTTTGAACATGGATAATGATCTACTTTTTCAGGCCTTCCCTTTTGATCTGAATCATCAGCATTTTGCAAAGATGAAACACCGCCAAATTGATTTTTATAAGGCAAATTGTTGCGCATATTTTGAGAGCTGTTGATAAGTGATCGATGCACCACCACAAACAATCACCAGTACATCATCAGATGGACTAAAGTTAAGTTTTTGATCGTATAAAATAGATAAGGTTGCACCACATGCAGGTTCGACCAAGGTACGATGATCATCTAAGAATTTTAAACATGCGCTTACTGTATCTGCATCAGTAACCATTATTCCCTGAACATTTTGTTGTTGGGCGATCTTAAATGCTTGCTCACAAACCCGTTTCGCTGCAAGTGTGGTCGCAATACCTGTAACCTGATCTAAGCTAATATGCTGCCCACGTTGTATTGACATATTCAAAGATGCTGTGCCTTCTGTTTCAATCGCATAAATGGGAATGTCCAGATGATGCGTTTGTAATCCTTGAGCAACACCAGAAAGTAAGCTCCCTCCACCAACCGATAAAACCACTGCTGAAGGACGTATTCCCTCGGCAATCACTTCATCAATGATACAGGCAACGCCATCCCACAGATATTGATCATCAAAAGGATGAATATAAATGGCTTCCGCACTAACAAAAGAGAGCGCAAGTTCATTGGCTTCAATCCAAGAGTCGCCATGAACAATCACTTCAGCAGCTTCCTGTCGCATTAAATCGATTGCTTTTTGTGACGTTGTTTTCGGGACAACCACCGTCACTGCAATGCCTAACAGCTTACCCATATGCGCAACAGAAATCCCTGCATTACCACCGGAAGAGCTCACAAATTTCTTCGCGCCTTTTTCAGCATATTTTAAACAGGCATTACCCATACTACGTTGCTTAAAGGAACCTGTAGGCTGAGCAGACTCCATTTTTAACCACACATTGCAGTCATTCAACTCACTTAGCTTACTCGATCTAATCAACGGGGTCTTCATATCAACGATCATTTCTTTATTGTGAAAATCAAAGGCATTCGCGATCAGTCACTTGATGTTTCCAACCGCTTTGCTAAAAACACAGCTTAATCTTTTTTCGCGCTCAAGCTTTTGGCAATCTTGGTAAGCTCCACGAACTCCTCTCGCATTTGATAGGGGTCAGGCTTGGCAGATTGCTGTGCTAACTGGATAATTTGATCCCAGCCCATAGCACCATTATATTGTCCACCCTTTAATTGCTGCGCATAGGAAGCCACTGCAATCGCAAAACGGGTATCGTTATTTGCCTGTGCAAGGGTTTTGCTTTCAGCCTTGACTGCTTGATTGAGTAAAATACTTTTTTCTTGGTTTGGTAATTTATAGCGTAAGTTTACAAAAGCATATTCAGACTTTTTCGCTGCATCTGTTTTCGAAGATTCCTGATAACGCGAATCATTGAGCCAACCTTGCTGACCGACTGGAATGATTTCATAGATTGCGGTAACGTTATGCCCTGCGCCAATATCACCTGCATCGACTTTATCATTATTAAAATCTTCCTGCTTTAACATGCGATTTTCATAACCCACCAATCGATATTCTTTCACCGTGGCTGGGTTAAATTCGACCTGAATTTTGACATCCTGAGCTACGGTTGCAAGCGTCGATGAAAGCTGACGTTGGACTACTTTTTTCGCTTCATTTTTATTGTCGATATAGCTGTAGTTTCCATCGCCTGCATCTGCCAATTGTTCCATCAGCTGTTCGTTATAATTGCCCGTACCAAAGCCTAATGTCGTTAACGAGATTCCGCTTTTGCGTTTCTCAGCCACCATGCCTTTTAAGGTATTAAAGTCGGTAATCCCGACATTAAAGTCACCATCGGTCGCCAATAATATTCGGTTAATGCCATTTTTTACCAAAGCTTTTTCAGCTTGTTTATAAGCCAGCTGAATTGCTTGTTCCCCTGCCGTTGCGCCACTTGCCTGCAAAGCATTAATGACCGCAAGAATCTTATCTTTTTCATTCCCCGCAGTCGGTTCTAAAACCAGCTTTTCACCACTGGCATAAGTAATAATGGTGACTTTGTCTTGAGGACGTAATTGCTCGGTGAGTAAACGTAGGGTTTGTTTGACTAAAGGCAACTTATCGGAAGCATCCATACTACCTGAGACATCGACTAGAAATACCAGATTAGCAGGAGGCAATTGTTTAGTGGTGAGATCTTTGGCCTGAATCCCGATCTTAATCAACTTGGCATTTTCTTTCCACGGCGAATCAACAGTTTCAGTGGTGACTGAAAAGGGATGAATACTATTCGGCTGTGGATATTGATAATCAAAATAGTTAATCATCTCTTCAGCACGAACCGCATCGACAGGTGGCAAACGATCATCATTCAAAAAACGGCGGGTATTGGTATAACTGCCCGTATCCACATCAATACTAAACGTTGAAACGGCCTGATCAGCCACGCGATGAACCGGATTGACCTCATTGTTTTGGTATTTTTCAGTATTTTGTTCTAAACGCGGTCTTTCCATCGTTGGCATCACTGCAATATAAGATGCAGGAGCGACCATCTTACGCGTTTGAGCAAGGCCTTGATTTGACATCGTAACAGGCGCTGGTGAGACTGGCATTGTCGTTTCAATCATCACCTGATCATTGTGTTTGACAGGCATACTACAAGCCATGATCATACAACTAAGTAAGCTGAGTGTAAGTATTTTTGTAGATTGATGCATGCTTAAATTCCCAAATTCTATTTTGTCTTTTCAAATGAAATATATATGCAAAGATTGTATGCAAAAAAACAAAGATACATGGTATTCGTATGTATCTTATTAAAATCAGTTATCCTGAATCTAAAGCTTAAATTTTACTCAATTGCATAATTAATGGTCACCACCACACGGGCAATTTTGTTGATGGTGGCTTTGTCATAAGCACCGCCATAATCACTATCATCATCCGAACCACTCTCAGGCAGGATATAAAATGCACCTTGGCTGGCTGAACGCATCATCCCGACCTTTACCCCACCAACTTTGGCAAACTCATTGGCTCGGCTATAGGCATTTTTGGTGGCATTAGCAATCAAGGACATTTTGATTTCTTCAAGATTTGATACCAGATATTCAGGTTTTTGTTCAATCGAAATGCCTTTCTCATCCAACAGATAAGCATCTTTTGCCGCCTGTTCAATTTTCTTGATATCGCGACTACTGATCACCAACGATTGTAATGCGATATAGCCTTTGAACTCACGCTTAGTACGCCCCTCACCTGTATCAACTTCCTCATAATAAGAATCAGAACGTTTATTTCCGAGTTGCATATCTGCGGCTTTAAAGCCATGTTCAACAAAGAACGCCTGTAATGCTTTCATTTGTTGATCAAGTAATTGATAGGCTTCTGGAATCGTGTCAGAAGTGTGGTTAGTTTGTAAGTTGATTTCCCATCGTGCAGAATCTGCTTGAATCGGCTTTTCCGCTAAGCCTTTGACTGTAATTGAATTTTTTGTGCTATTAAACTGTTTAAGCGCATAACCCATCACACCAGCAGAAACAATAAAACCAAGACTCAGAATCAGGGCAAACACCCATAAACTTTTATATGTGATTGTTTTATTTTCCATTTTTAATATTACTCATCTTCATTATATATTTGTTATATTTAATCTGATTCAGCAAGTCAATAGAGCCTTAGCGCTCTACTGACTCAGCCCAGCTTAGTTATTTTGCATCCTGTTCCAGACTTTAATGGCATCACTGGTGGCTTTTACATCATGTGCCCGTACAATATTAGCACCCTGCTGAATACTCAATACATGCCCCATTACGCTTCCAACCGCTCGCTCCTGCGCCGGTACACCATCTAAGGCCTCTCCAATAAAACGCTTCCGCGACAGACCCGATAAGATTGGATAGCCCATTCGATTGAGTTTCCAGAACTCATTAAGTAATTGGAAATTTTGCTGTGCATTTTTAGCGAAGCCAAAACCAGGGTCAATGATGATATTTTCTTTTCTCACCCCAACTGCAACTGCTTGATCTAAGCGTTGTTGCAACTCCTGAATCACCTCTTCAGTCACATCGTGATATTGATCCAGTTGATTCATATTAGTAGGTTCACCGCGCATATGCATTAAGACCACAGGGATATTCAACTCAGCTGCGGTTTCTAAAGCCTGTGGGCGAGTTAATGCACGGACATCATTCCAGATATGCGCACCAGCCTGTACGGCTGCACGCATCACTTCAGGCTGACTGGTATCAATCGAGATGATCACATCGTATTTAGATAATGCTTCAACCACAGGAATCACACGGCGAATTTCTTCTTCTAAAGCAACGGGTGATGCATTGGGACGAGTTGACTCTCCTCCAATATCAATAATGGTTGCACCATCTTGCATCATCTGCAACGCATGTTGAATGGCTTGGTCTTTTTGATGATGTTGCCCACCATCACTAAATGAATCAGGCGTGACATTTAAAATTCCCATCACTTGGGGTTGGGAGAGGTCTAATTTAAAACGGCCACACTGTAACTGACATTGTGCTAAGGGCATCAATTGCATCAAAATGCTCCACATTGGAATCGGCTTATTTTAACAAGACAGAGATTGCTGCATAGCTGATTTATTTTCAGTTTAGGCCATAATCAAGACAAAAAAAGAGCGACCGAAGTCGCTCTTTTTATTTTATCTTGGATTAACCCATTGCTGGTAATGGTGGTGGCGTCGATGGACCATCTTTCGGTGGTTCAAATGCAGCCACTGGATTATCAGCAACATAAACTTTAGGTGGTTGTGGTTCACGCCCTTCCATAATGTCACGGATTTGATCACGATCGATTGTTTCCCAATCCATCAAGGCTTTTACCATGGCATGTGCGATATCTTTGTTATTTTCCAAGATATCACGTGCAACTTTGTACTGTTCATCCAAAATACGGCGAACTTCTTCATCTACTTTTTGTTGTGTAGCTTCAGAAATGGTACGGCTACCCACATTACCGAAGAAACCATTTTGGTTTTCATCTTCATATACCATCACACCAAGGCGATCTGACATACCATATTTGGTTACCATTGCACGCGCCATTTTAGTTGCACGTTCAAAGTCGTTAGATGCGCCAGTCGACATTTGGTTAATGAATACTTCTTCAGCAATACGACCACCAAACAAGATTGAAAGTTCATTCAACATCTTATCTTTATAATGGCTGGTCTGATCTTGCTCAGGCAACTGCCAAGTCACACCCAATGCCCAACCACGTGGCATGATCGTTACTTTATGCACAGGGTCTGTACCTGGCAAAATTTCAGCAACAATCGCATGTCCTGCTTCATGGTAAGCCGTTGCACGACGTTCTTCTTCACGAATCACCATCGATTTACGCTCAGGACCCATGTAAATCTTGTCTTTCGCATCTTCAAAGTCATGCATATCCACCGTGTTTTTATTACGGCGAGCAGCAAACAATGCAGCTTCGTTGACCAAGTTTGCCAATTGTGCACCAGAAAAGCCCGGTGTACCACGTGCAAGTACTTTAAGATCTACACCTGTCACTGAAGGTAATTTCTTCAAGTGAACATTCAAGATTTGCTCACGACCACGGATGTCAGGTAAACCAACCATCACTTGACGGTCAAAACGGCCTGGACGAAGCAAAGCTTTATCCAATACGTCTACACGGTTGGTTGCAGCAATAACGATAACGCCTTCATTGCCTTCAAAACCATCCATTTCAACAAGCATTTGGTTCAAGGTTTGTTCACGCTCATCATGACCACCCCCTGTACCAGAACCACGATGACGACCAACTGCATCAATCTCATCAATAAAGATGATACATGGCGCATGGCGTTTTGCTTGTTCAAACATGTCACGAACACGTGAAGCACCGACACCGACAAACATCTCAACGAAGTCAGAACCCGAGATACTAAAGAATGGAACTTTAGCTTCACCCGCGATTGCTTTCGCCAATAATGTTTTACCTGTACCAGGAGGACCAACCATCAATACACCACGAGGAATGGTTGCGCCTAAGCGTTTGAATTTGGCTGGGTCTTTTAAGAAATCAACGATTTCAACCACTTCTTGTTTTGCTTCGTCACAACCAGCAACGTCACTAAATGTTAACTTGATTTGATCTTCAGATAACATTTTTGCTTTTGACTTACCAAAACTCATAGGACCGTTTTTGCCACCAGCACCACCGCCCATATTACGCATGAAGAACATGAATAATAAGATGATGAGCAATACTGGGAAACTCGCAATGAGAAGTTGCATCAAAATGCCTTGACGTTGTGGCGCTGTGCCCTCAACCACTACATTTTGTTTATTTAAGCTTGGTAGCAACTCAGTGTCTTCGACTTGTGGACGAACCGTCTCAAATGAAGAACCATTGGTTTTTTCACCATTAATATTTAAACCGTCAATTGTGACTTGTTTAATTTGCCCAGCGTTCACCGCTGCAACGAAATCAGAATATTTCATCGCTGCAGGCTTATTGCGGTCACTGACGTTGCTAAAAATCAAAATCAGAACACCGAGTATGATGAGCCACAATACGGCATTCTTGAAGTAATCGCTCAAGGCTTTATTCCCATATCAATCTAATTTGATCATACCTAATCTTGGCTGACCTTCACAAAAACAGCAATGAATTTGCTTTGCAAAAAACTTAAAAGGTACAAAATGCACAATTTTTAACAACTTGGCAAGTACACTTTTATTGCAATGCCTTTTTACGACCTTGACCAATCAAAAAAACCTCTTTCGATCGAGCACGTGAAGCCGCAGGTTTGGCTGTTTTTAATACATCAAAACTATCGACCACTTGTTTTCTGAACTCATCGAATCCTGTCCCTTGGAACACTTTAACAATAAACTGTCCGTTTGGTCCGAGTACTTTTTGAGCAAAATCCAAAGCCAATTCACATAAGTAAATTTGACGAGGTTGATCAACAGCCCTATTACCTGATGTATTGGGGGCCATATCTGAAATTACAACGTCTACTTGACGTCCATTTAAAATATTTAACAATTTTTCGAAAACTTCTTCCTCACGGAAGTCACCTTGCAAGAAGGTCACATCTGGAAGAGCATCCATTGCCAAGATATCTGAAGCAATGACTAAACCATTTGAGCCAACCAGTTTACCGGCAATTTGAGACCAACTACCTGGCGCAGCGCCCAAGTCGACAACCGTCATCCCAGGCTTGATCATTTTATATTTTTCTTGGATTTCAAGTAACTTATATGCCGCGCGTGCGCGATAACCTTCCTTTTGTGCTTTCTTTACAAAAGGGTCATCTAAGTGCTCTCGCATCCACACACGACTGCTTTTAGACAATTTTTGATTGGTAATGCGTGTCGCCATAACTCACTAAATTTCAAAAAACTTCTGATGAGTCATTGTACGTGAAAATTACTCTCATTACAGTACGGATGTACTTCATTCACACGAACTTTTACAGATTTTTTTCGATCATCACCATTGGTTATTTCGGCAATTTTCACAGATTTGTTTCAAGTGACTGTCTGCTGAATCTATCTTAGAAACGGGATGCAAGTTATACTAGGTCGTTTTCCCAATCAGGTATTTTTAATGGCGGCTTTATCTATCCATGAACGTAAACGTTTACGTCAAATTGGTCATGCACTTAATCCAGTGGTAATGGTTGGTGGCCAAGGTCTTACAGAAAACGTCATTGAAGAAACAAATCGTGCGCTAAATGATCACGAATTGATTAAAGTGAAAATTGCGGGTGAAGACCGTGATGCGCGTGCTGCAGTGATTGATGCCATTATTGAAGCAACAGGTGCGGAATCTGTACAGAAAATTGGTAAAATTGTTTTGCTTTATAAAAAAGCAGCAAAGCAAAACCAACACCTGTCTAACTTGGTTCGTTTTGCTCATTTAAATAATAAGTAATTACGATGGCAAGTTATGAACTGTCTGCTTTTGATCGCTTTAGCGCCATTACGGTGGTTGGCGCGATTGAGCAACAAACACCAGCAACACTGAATGTTGGTTTTTGGGTTCGTGACCCAAATCAATTTTTGATTTACCCAGATCAAGTTGCAGCGAATCCACGCCATGACTTTTTATGGGAACAAACTTGCTATGAAATTTTTGTGGGTGTGAAAGATCAGGATTTCTATCGTGAAATCAACCTTTCCCCTTCTCAAGCTTGGCAAGCTTATCAATTTGAAGAATACCGCTTCCCAGAAGATATGCCGCCCATTGCCGCATATGATATTGAGTTGAATCATTTACAACGTACGCATTACGGTTTGAATGTCAGTTTAGATCTGTCGCAATTTATGCGTGAGCATCAACTCAAATGGGCTGATCTGTATATCGGTTTAACGGCCGTGTTAAATACCACTCAAGGTATGCATTATTTTGCAATGCAACACAGTAGCCCTCAAGCCGATTTCCATAACAAGCGCGATTGGTTACATCAGTTTTAATATCTTAAGCATAAAAAAAGCGAGAAAAATTCTCGCTTTTTTTATCGCTATGCCAAATTAGCTGGCACGTACTTTGTTCCAAGCTTCAACTGCTTGTTCTTTGGTACGTTTAAAGCTACCCACTAAAGTATCTTTATGCTTCACTGAAATCTGGCTAATGTCATCTTTCAATTCTTTGCTGACTTTAGTCAGATCTTCAATCAATGCATTTAGTTCTGTTTTCAATGCATTTTTCAATTCAAGCAAGTTACCTTGAGATGAATTAAGTTGAGTTTTAATCACCTCAATACGCTCTAAAAGATCTTGCTTGATTTGAGTCAATTGATTTTGAATGTTCTGGTTCAATTCTTTCGCTTCAGTCTCAATTTTCTCTTGAGTTTCAGCAAGTGCTTCTTTAACTTGACCCTGAGTTTCAGCAATCACTTCTTTTGCTTGCTCTTGAGTCTCAGCAATGACCTCTTTTGCCTTCGCTGTTTTTTCTGCTACCACTTCTTTCGCTTTTGCAGTTTTCTCAGCAACCACTTCTTTGACTTCAGCAGTCTTTTCAGCAACAGTGTCTTTTGCTTTTGCAGCTTTTTCCACTACAGCATCTTTCACTTCTTCAGCAGTTGCAGCAGGAGTTGTTTGATTCGCAGCCATGTTGATTACCCTCTTTATTGATTGTTGATTTTTTGGCTAGATATAAGATAAAACCACGGCCCCTCAAACTCAAAAAAAATTGTCTGACAATTTGCATAATATCTCAGAATATCGATAGAAGGATGATTGATATTGCAATAGACATTGCCCTACTGATGCTTATAAAAGAAATTGCTGAATTGTGACTTTAATAAATAAAACACATAGACTTTTCACACACTCATGCGTATAATGCGCTGTTAAGTTACAAGCGAGCAGACTGGAAGGAGGGGCATGTTTTTTTAAGACGGCCTGCCTTTTTTTATGTCTACTCGCTTTTTTACAGCCCTATTTTTGTGGTCTTAGTTCAGGAGCTTTGGTTTGAGCACCCCCGCCATTTTAGCCCTCGCAGATGGAACGATCTTTAAAGGAACGTCTATCGGTGCATCGGGTAGTACGACTGGTGAAGTCGTTTTTAATACAGCCATGACTGGTTATCAAGAAATTTTGACTGACCCAAGCTACGCGCAACAAATTGTGACGTTGACTTATCCTCATATTGGAAATACTGGCTGTAATAGTGAAGACGTTGAATCAGGTCGCATCCATAAAGTATGGGCGAATGGTTTGATTATTCGTGATCTTCCTTTATTACACAGTAACTTCCGTGCTGAACAATCACTGAGTGAATACTTGGAACAACACAATGTTGTTGCAATCGCTGATATTGATACCCGTAAATTGACACGTATTTTGCGTGACAAAGGTGCACAAAATGGTTGCATCCTTGCTGGCGAAAATATTACAGAAGAAGAAGCAATTGCCAAGGCACGTGCATTCGGCGGTTTGAACGGTTTAGATCTTGCAAAAGAGTGCTGTGATCCTGAAGGTTTCGAATGGACTGAAGGTTCTTGGACTTTAGGTCAAGGCTTTACTCAACCAGAATTTAAATTTCATGTTGTTGCATACGATTATGGTGTCAAAACCAACATCTTACGTATGCTCGCAGACCGTGGTTGTAAATTAACAGTTGTTCCTGCGCAAACCCCTGCTGAAAAAGTACTCGCATTGAATCCAGATGGCGTGTTCTTGTCAAATGGTCCTGGTGACCCAGCAGCATGTGATTATGCGATTGAAGCAGTGAAAACCATTGTTGAAACCACAACACTACCTGTATTCGGTATTTGTTTAGGTCATCAAATTTTAGCGCTTGCTTCGGGTGCGAAGACCATGAAAATGAATCACGGTCACCACGGCGCCAACCATCCTGTACAAAATCTTGAGAATGGTACAGTGATGATTACTTCTCAAAACCACGGCTTTGCTGTCGATGAAAGTACCTTACCTGCAAACTTAAAAGTGACACATCGTTCACTGTTTGACGGTACAAACCAAGGTATACATCGTACTGACAAACCAGCATTCAGCTTCCAAGGTCACCCTGAAGCTAGCCCGGGTCCACATGACTGTGCTCCATTGTTCGATCATTTCATCGAACTTATTGAAGCCGCTAAGAAGTAATTAAGGAGCGAATAATGCCTAAACGTACGGATATTAAAAGCATCTTAATTATTGGTGCTGGTCCTATTGTCATTGGTCAGGCGTGTGAGTTTGACTACTCAGGTGCGCAAGCATGTAAAGCGCTTCGTGAAGAAGGTTACCGCGTTATTTTGGTGAACTCTAACCCAGCGACCATCATGACTGACCCTGCAATGGCGGATGCAACCTATATCGAGCCAATCACTTGGCAGACAGTTGCACAAATCATTGAAAAAGAACGTCCAGATGCAGTCCTGCCAACCATGGGTGGCCAAACTGCATTGAACTGTGCCCTTGCCCTAGACGAGCACGGTGTTCTTGAAAAATATAATGTAGAATTGATTGGCGCATCAAAAGAAGCGATTGAAAAAGCAGAAGACCGTAAACTGTTTGATATCGCGATGCGTAAAATTGGTTTGGAATGTCCGAAAGCAGCCATTGCAGAAACAATGGAAGAAGCTTTGGCGATCCAAGCGGGCTTCGGCTTCCCAGTGATCATTCGTCCATCATTTACGATGGGTGGTTCTGGTGGCGGTATCGCTTATAACCGCGAAGAATTCCTTGAAATCTGTGAACGTGGTTTCGACCTCTCTCCAACGCATCAGTTACTGATTGATGAATCATTGATTGGTTGGAAAGAATACGAGATGGAAGTTGTTCGTGACAAAAACGACAACTGTATCATCGTCTGTGCAATCGAAAACTTCGACCCAATGGGCGTTCACACAGGTGACTCAATCACGGTTGCACCTGCTCAAACATTGACAGACAAAGAATACCAATTGATGCGTAATGCATCGGTTGCAGTTCTTCGTGAAATCGGTGTAGAGACTGGTGGTTCAAACGTTCAATTCGGTATTAACCCGAAAGACGGCCGTATGGTTGTGATCGAGATGAACCCACGTGTGTCACGTTCATCTGCACTTGCATCTAAAGCAACAGGTTTCCCAATTGCGAAAATCGCAGCGAAACTTGCGGTCGGTTATACCCTTGATGAATTGAAAAATGACATCACTGGCGGCGTAACACCAGCATCTTTCGAACCGTCGATTGACTATGTTGTGACCAAGATTCCACGTTTCAACTTCGAAAAATTCCCACAAGCTGAGCCTGTATTAACAACTCAGATGAAATCTGTGGGCGAAGTGATGGCAATTGGTCGTAACTTCCAAGAATCTGTACAAAAAGCACTTCGTGGTCTTGAAGTGGGTGTCAGTGGCTTTGATGAAAAAGTTGAAGCTGGTACAGCCAATGCTAAAGACATCATCTTAAAAGAGCTTAAAGTTCCAGGCCCAGAGCGTATTTGGTATGTTGCCGATGCATTCCGACACGGTTTCTCTTTAGATGACGTATTCGAAGCAACCAAAATCGACCGTTGGTTCTTGATTCAAATCGAAGACATCATTAAAACTGAAGCACAAGTGAAAACTTTAGGCTTTGGTGATTTAAACGCTGACAATATCCGTTCATTCAAGCGCAAAGGTTTATCTGACCTGCGTATTGCTGACTTGATGGGTATTTCACAAAAGCAATTCCGTAAACAACGTTGGAACTTGGGTGTTTATCCAGTTTACAAACGTGTTGATACCTGTGCAGCCGAGTTTGAATCGGGTACTGCTTACATGTATTCAACTTACGATGAAGAATGTGAAGCAAATCCATCAAACCGTGACAAGATCATGGTCATTGGTGGTGGTCCTAACCGTATTGGTCAAGGCATCGAGTTTGACTACTGCTGTGTACACGCTGCGCTTGCAATGCGTGAAGACGGTTATGAAACTATCATGGTGAACTGTAACCCTGAAACGGTTTCAACTGACTATGACACATCTGACCGTTTATACTTCGAACCAGTAACGCTTGAAGATGTACTTGAAATCGTACGTACCGAGAAGCCTAAAGGCGTGATCGTACAGTACGGTGGTCAAACACCATTGAAATTGGCACGTGCTTTGGAAGAAGCAGGTACCCCTATCATTGGTACATCTCCTGATGCAATTGACCGTGCAGAAGACCGCGAACGTTTCCAGCAAATGATTCAACGTTTACAGCTTCGTCAGCCAAACAACAGCATCGTAAAATCTGCTGAAGAAGGTATTTCTGAAGCAGCTAAAGTGGGTTACCCACTGGTTGTTCGTCCATCTTATGTATTGGGTGGTCGTGCAATGGAAATCGTCTATAACGAAGAAGAACTTAAACGTTACCTTCGTGAAGCAGTACAAGCGTCGAATGAAGCCCCTGTCCTACTTGACCGTTTCCTTGACGATGCAACAGAAGTTGACGTGGACTGCGTATCTGACGGTAAAGATGTTGTGATTGGCGGGATCATGCAGCATATTGAACAAGCGGGTATTCACTCAGGTGACTCAGCATGTTCGATTCCTCCATACTCGCTTTCTCAAGAAGTACAGGATGAGATGCGCCGCCAAACGGTTGCAATGGCAAAAGAACTTGGCGTTATCGGTTTGATGAACGTTCAGTTTGCGGTCAAAGGCGACGACATTTATGTACTTGAAGTGAACCCACGTGCATCACGTACCGTTCCTTTCGTTTCTAAATGTATTGGTGACTCTTTAGCAAAAGTTGCGGCACGCTGTATGGCGGGTCAATCGTTGGAATCACAAGGTTTCACTCAAGAAATCATTCCAACTCATTTTGCAGTTAAAGAAGCTGTATTCCCATTCGCCAAATTCCCTGGCGTAGACCCAATGCTTGGGCCTGAGATGAAATCTACAGGCGAAGTGATGGGCGTGGGTAAAACATTTGGCGAAGCATTCTATAAAGCGGTGCTTGGTTCAAATGAACGTTTACCAGGCTTACCAACTGAAGGTGAAGTGAAGCATGCCTTCTTATCGGTTCGTGAATCAGATAAGAAATACATTGCCAATATCGCGAAACAGTTGATCGAGTATGGCTTTAAGCTTGTAGCAACCAATGGTACACATCGTGTACTCAAAGAAGCAGGCATTGAGTGTGAAGCAGTGAATAAAGTGACCGAAGGTCGCCCGCATATTGTTGACCGCTTGAAAAATGGTGAAATTCATCTTATTGTCAACACAACTGAAGGCAAACAAGCTCAGTATGATTCTGCCATGATTCGTCGTGCTGCCCTCCAAGGCAAGGTGTATTACACCACGACAATTAACGGTGCTGAAGCAGTTTGCCAAGCATTTGCTGTGAAATTGCCAATGGATGTATACCGCTTGCAAGATTTACAAACTGTAGGTTAATTCTCTACCGATAAAGTCCCGTCACCTTATCGGTGGCGGGCTTTTTCTTTTTTTAATCCTGTATTTTCCCAACCAATTTAGAGGGGACCAGAATGCAACGTTATCCTATGACTCCCGAAGGCAAGGTTGCCTTAGAGAAAGAATTACAACAGCTCAAGACAGTGGATCGCCCACGTATTATCCAAGCGATTGCTGAAGCTCGTGAACACGGTGATTTAAAGGAAAATGCTGAATATCATGCTGCGCGTGAACAGCAAGGTTTCTGCGAAGGTCGTATTCAGGATATCGAAGGTAAACTGGGCGCAGTACAAGAAATTGATGTCAAGACGCTTGAGCAAAATGGCCGTGTTGTCTTTGGCGTGACCGTAACCATTGAAAATCTGGATACCGAAGAACGTAAGACTTATAAGATTGTCGGTGATGATGAAGCAGATTTTAAAATCAATAAAATCTCAGTGAACTCACCGATTGCGCGTGGTCTTTTAGGTAAAAATGAAGGCGACGAAGCAAAAATTCAAACACCGCAAGGTGAAGTTGAATACGAAATCGTAAGTGTTGAATATCTTTAATATTTAACAATAAATAAGCCTCCTATTGGAGGCTTATTTATGAACCTTGAATAGATTTTATGTAATTATTGAACTGTTGAACGATATCTGGATTACCATCGAAATATTCCTCAAAAAAATAACGATGGGTTAAAAACTCTGGTGGAGTGATATAGTACTCTCCATCTTCATATTCTTGTTTAATCCAGTTTTTAGAAATTGTTGGATCGGTGATTTCAAATAAATTTTTATCGAATAAAATTGGTTCCATCCGTTCATTGAATAAACGAAATGTGCTATCGCTGATTTCGAGCACCTCATATTCTTTGCCAATCATTAATGCATGTTGTTTCACGACATCATCATAAATATCATCGCTTTTATTTTTAAGTACCCTTACTTTCATTATTTTTCCTTAAAACTTATAAAAATATATAGCAAATGTAAACACATTCCCCATGATAAGTTTGCTCACTATCCAACGCGATGTCATTCTAGAGTTTATATTACCCAATCAAATTCAAGATGTGTGATTTGGCTGTGGAAATTTTCCTCCAACTCGCATTCTCTGCTCATTTAAAAGCTATAATGACGCAGCTTTGTTTCGGTATTTTGTCTCAGTTATGGAATCATTAATCAACTCCCCTGTTAAACATTGGTGTGAGTTCGAGTTTATTGCTAAAACGGTAAACAATCCGAATATCCATATCAAAGGCAATTATTCTTATTATTCGGCTTATTGGGATCAGGGGTTTGAACGCTGTGTGGTGCGCTATCTGCATGACAAGGTAGCTACGCCTGAGAAGCCCATTGACCAACTGCATATTGGCAACTTTGTCTGCTTTGGTGCGGAATGCGTGATTATGATGGGTGGCAATCAACTGCACCGCCCAGACTGGATTTCAACTTTCCCATTTGATACACGTAGCTTTCAACCTGCTGGTGATACAGTCATTGCTGATGGTTGCTGGATTGGCAGCCGTGCCATGATCATGCAAGGCGTTAAACTGGGGGAAGGTGCTGTGGTAGCAACAGGTGCAGTGGTGACGCAAGATGTACCGCCTTATGCCATTGTCGGTGGTGTGCCAGCCAAAGTGATAAAATATCGTTTTCCTGAACAAGACATCGAAAAACTGCTTTCCCTCAGACTGTATGACTTAGATGAAAAGCAAATTTTAAAAATGCGTGAGCAGTTGCAGACAGATGATGTGGATGCACTGATTCAATTCTTTGAGTGTGATTAAGACTACTTTTATAGATAAATCATAATGATATACGTCTTTTATTTTATGGAAATTTCATCTATTCTTAAATACATCCAAGCTTAACCATAATGCTATAAATAATAACTATCCCTATAAAAATGCTAGGTTTTATTTTCTTAACAACAGGTTTAATATAGAAATATAGTCTGTATTTTAAACAACTTTTTATTCTGAAATTCAATGCAAAATCATAAATATAAGGAGTATCCCTCATGGCTTATCAAAAAATTTTAGTGGCGATCGATGACTCTGAAATTGCAGCAAATGTCATTCGAGAAGCAGCACAACTGGCCAAAGCCTTAAACAGTGAACTGACGGTTGTAGAAGTGATGACTTTAGATCCTTATCTTGCAGATGCCTATATTCGTATGGGACAAAGCAATGATTTGATTGAACGTGTTAGAGGTTATGTTCAAGAGAATTTAACGAAAGCTGAGCAAAAATTTGAAGAACACGGTCTAACCGTTGCAACACAAATTTTGGAAGGTTTTTCAGTCCATCAAGAAATTATTGGCGCAGCGCAAAACCTAGGTGCAGACCTAATTATTATGGGTTCACATGGGCGTACAGGTTTTAAACAATTTGTACTCGGTAGTGTGGCACAAAAAGTTTTAGCAGAAAGCCATATTCCAGTATTAGTTGTACGTTAATAATTTATATTGATTATTTAGAAATATTAAAAAAGCATGATAAATATTTATCATGCTTTTTATTGTTTTATTACTGAGCTTTTAATTGATTGGTTTTGCTTTTTCTAAAACCTCTTCAGAAAGCACATTCGTTGAAACAATCGTTAATGATTGACCATTCGCTTGGAGATTTTCTTTGTTTAAGTCGTTTAAAACAACGTTGGTATCTTTTGTATTTAAACTATACATCGCCCCAGTCGCAGGATCGATAATTAATAAACCGATTATGCCACCAAATAAAATATTCCCGATATACCAGCCATTCATGCTCGAAGTAACTTTGATTTCTTTCTTTTCATAGCCTTCTTTTTCAAAAATAACTGTATATCTTTCAGGAACAAAGAAACCAGCACCACGATTCAGACTTACCGTTACAGGTGCTTTTCCAACATGAATTTTCTTGCCATCACGATTTAAAATCGTAATATCACTGAGTTCAGGTGTACTTTGGAACGTCATGGTTTGGGTTTTACCCGAGATAATACTTGCACATCCAGATAAACTCAGTGCAGCAACCCCAAAAATAACAGACAGTTTTTTCATTTAAATACCAAAATCATTTCAATGTAATTTTATGTATCCAGATTGTAAATAAACCGTAAGCTAATTTCAATATTAAATCTGATCGTCCGAAACTATTTTAAGGCTGCCAAGCAAATATTTTTAAACTGACCTTGCCATTTAATAAATATACCCCTTCTGCCTCTAATAAACTTTGCTGAACATTTTCACCTTTCTCATTGATTCGAGACACACTGATCTTGCCTTGTGAGTTAATGACGCGATACCAAGGAATCTCACTGTCTTTATCTAAATGCTTGAGTACATAACCCACTAAACGCGGATGTTTAGGCAGGCCTGCTAACTTGGCAATTTGCCCGTAACTTGCCACTTTTCCATAAGGAATTAAGGCAATCACTTCTAAAATTTGCCGATGTAGTTCATTGGTATCTTGCACCATACAAGCTCCAAAAATCTGCTAAGATAATCAAAATCATGCGAAAAGCCAGCTTTACAATAATTAAAACGCAACCATTTGAGAGAACAAAAAATGCGGTTAAAAATCACGGCCCTGACACTATTATGTCTGATCTTTAGTGCATCTTGTACCACTCAAAAAGCCCCGATAAAAAAATTACCCTATCAGTATCCGCTGGATGCCGAGCATTTGCCTGTGGTCAATGTTAGTTTTATTGTGACCAGCAATCGCCCAGAAGTAACAGCCCTAGATCGTAAAGCACAAATGTATAAAGAATTGGCGATTTTAAATCGCTATTTTGTTGATGAAAATAATCAAAAAATCTTTAAGTTTAAAATTCATCGTTACTATTCTTACCAAGATTTTAGTAAACGCAAATGTGACCTTGCCAATCAATTAAGCCAATCCAAAGCCATCGTTCCAGACAATTTACCTAGTGCGGTCAGAAGCTGCTTCCCTCGCCGAAAGAGTAAGGAAGTGCTGTTTATCATTTATGATTCTTATGGCGAAAAATTAAAAGATGCCGATATCACCAGTTGGGGATTCCGCAATCAGGGACAACCCTTTATTTTGATTGATTGGCAACGACTGAATTACCAAACTCAAGCTGCCAGTATCCATGAAATGGGACACGCCTTTGGTCTCAGTCATGTTTGCTCACCTAAAGCCACCAAGACCACACCGACCAATATTATGAGCAGTTATGATTGTCGCTTAGGCAGTGGTGGCTTACGCAATCTAGGTTTTAACAAAGAACAACTGAACATCATGCTCAACAATTACAACCAATATCCTTAAAAACAGAGCTGAAGATAATGACCTAAGTCATCCTGCCCAACAATGTAGTTTGCTGGATCTAGTTGATGGGTCAATAATGATTTTGCCTGTTCAAATTGCAATTCATCAACAACGCGAGGTTGCCAAAAGGTCTCGCGATTATGGGTATAGATTGGATATAGTCTTAATTGAGATTCAGTTAAATTGATTCGCACAATTGCCCCATACGGCAAGGCCTGATATTTTTCAAAATCACCGTTACTGTTAAACACCCCATTACCAATACCAAAAATAACGGGCTTTTGATGAATGGATTGTATCGGCTGGATAGTATGAGCGCCATGACCAATCACCACATCAGCCCCAATCTGAGTCAGGACCTTAGCCAGTTTTTCTTGCTCAGGATGGATTGATTTAAAATCCACTCCCCAATGACAAATCACCATAATTTTATGGGTTGGATGTGCTAAACGGTATTGCATCAGCTGTTCAAATAAAATCGCATTGAGACAGGCCACCCCAACACTGTTACCGAGTGCATAAAAATCATAGTCTTGATAGGCTGGTCGTCTATGCCAATAGCCATTAAAAATAGCCAAGCATTGCCCCTGATTATTTTTAATTTCTAGACATTGATGTGCCTGTTGTTGATTTTCACCTGCCCCAATAAAATCAATCTTGGCATGCTCTAGCTGAGTTAAAGTATGCTTTAGACTGGCTTCCCCAAAGTCTTTTAAATGATTATTGGCCAAACACAAGGTATTGAGATGAATACGTTTAAATTCAGCCAGGGTTTCCTGAGCTTTTGCCCCCAAAATATAGGCTTTTCTTCCATCTAAAACTGAGTTTTCTTCAAGATTAAAAACCGCTTCTAGATTAGCAATATTAATATCATCAGGGCCAAAAAATTGTTTAATTGCTCGAAAAGAATGGCTATAACCATAACGTTGCAAAGCATCATCAACGCCTTTATTTTTTCTTTTCTGGGTATAAAACTCCCCTAAATAGGTATCACCAATGAGATTAATCCATTCAGTTTTGGCTTGTAGTTGTTTAGTTGGCAATAACCCTTGTTGGAAATAATGATAATAAGGGACTAAATGATCAATTCGATGTAGCTGATCTAAGAGCAGAAAAATACCTAAGCTCTGATTCTCATGGCGATAAGAAAAAAAGTAATCGTGTTTTTGATCCTTGAGATAAAGCACTGCATCCAGCTGTGTACAGCTTGATAATGAATGGATCGGAACAATCTCCTGCCCATTGATCTTGAGTGCTTTGACAAAAACCTGCTTCAGCAATTCAATCGGCAGATTAAAGATGGATTCCGCCAAACCATAGAGTTTTTGCAGGGTGTTTTTGGTCGCATTAGGTTGATGTTGCATGCTCAATCCAAACTGCCCTGCTTTACTGGCGATTTCAATTTCTGCCTGTTGCCAATTTCCAAACAGGCGGCAACCCAAAAGCTGTTGGGCAGCATGATTTGGGCTAAAACTGAGATATTGCAATAACTGTAAAACTGAATTGCTTGGGTTCCAGATCAAATCAGAGGAATCCGTTTGCTTCACTTGGAGAGTTGAATCAACAACTATCAGATCTTCGAGTTGTAACTGGCCTTCAACAACTGCCTCTAAAGCTAAATATAATAGAATCCAAGCGGAGCAATCCGCTGTAATTTCTGTCTGCCAAATGGCATGCTGGAAGTTTTCATTGCCTAGCTGGCTGATGATTTTGATTTCTTGAGACGTACTCATCAATTTCACCCTCAAGCTTCAGCTTCAAAATGCTGAACATAGGCGACATAACCTGAAAGATTATGTTCTTGGTCATCAATCCGTACACGAAAACGATCATGCCTCACATAGAAAGCATTCAATACTTTATCTGGCCGTGCCATATACATGGCCACTTCTGGATAGAAAAATCCTGTGCGCTGGAACTCAGCCCGAAACTCAATCAGCTTTTTAAGATCATCAAACTGTGCCTTTTCGAACAAATCTCCTAAACCTAGTGCTCGAAGTCGAACAACCATTTGATACGCTGCCATCATCATTTCCAACAAAGTGGCATAGGCCGTTTTACGGTTACGGATAAATACCAGATGCCTTAAATAATTATTCAGGCCAAACTGGAAATATTTTTCTTCAGGGCAAATTTTGGTTAGTTCATTGCTACAATAGCTGAGCCAGTGATCATGATAACGATCATATTTTTTTTCAATGAATCGTTCAAACATGCATTTGACAGTTTGCAGTAATTTTTGCTCTGCATGAAGTTGATAAAGACGTAGTAAGGCCAAGGCTGCTTCACCATCATAATAAATGATGCGGAATTTTTCTTTAATCTCATAGCTTGGGTAATGTAGTACATGTGTAGTTTCACCAGCATCATTGACCATCGATAAAACACCATTGGCTAAGGCCTGCGCATAAACTAGATAGCGATCATCACCTGTGACTTCTTGATATTTGCTAAGCATTAAAATCGCTGCAGCATTGGCCCCTAGCTTAATTTCATCTAGGCCTGTGGCTTCATTACCGTCCAGCATATACGCCAATTTCGTCTGTTTCTCGATATAGAAATGCTGCAAAGCATAATCAATCGCCAACTGAATTTTTTCGATATCGGCCTGATGTGATTGAATTGCTAAAGTTTCGAGCAAGGCATACACCGACGTACAATGTCGCACTGTATTGTAGCTTCGGATTTCACGGTCATAGGCGGGGAAAAAACCATAAGCGAATCGCCCATCTCGTTGGATTTGCTGAAAAAGAAATTGTGCATTCCCTTCAATCATTTTTTTTAAATGCTGCTTTTTCGGTTCCAGTAGATAACGCACACCATTTTCAGTGAACTGACTGCGCAAAGGAATCAACTGCCCTGCCTCATAAATCACAGCATAAGTATCAAAAGTCCAAAGCTGTTGGAGTTGTTCAAGTTTAATACGGTGCTGCTGATTCGGATATTTTCTTAAAAGGCTATTATTTAAGTTTTTTTCATCAAGAAAATTAGGGCTGTTATAGCTCAGCGCACGAATAATGGCTCTGCCATATAGCTCTTGCTCTAAGAAGCAGCAGTTAAAATCTGCATCGAAACTGATTCCTTTACGATAATGATTATTATGGAATTGGTTTTTTAAAGTCTGTTCAAGATTTTGCCAATTTTCTTGTTGGATATTAAAGGCAATATCAAATTTTAGAAATGTAGGCAGCTTTTCAGTTACAGCGATTTTTTGCTCAAGAAAATTAAATAATTGCATTTGAATATCAGCAGAATCTGAGCAGGATGAGTTCCAGACTTGGCAACGTTGTGTGTGTTCTCCATAGGAACAGAAAATCACCGCTTTAGACACATCAATATGCGGCTGTACTTGCTTAAAAAAGTGTTCACTCAGCAAATGTGTCAATTGTTCAAGTGCTGAAATCGTTGTAATGCTCATATCTTTGGTTTTTAGAATTTTTAAGTGTTTTACACACCATATCACATATTTTTATGATCTTCTCAAAATGAAAAAGAGAACCCGAAGGCTCTCTTTTTTTAAAGTGAAGGATTTGGATTAGTAAATGATTTGTCCATTATTCAACAAATCATTCAGCGTTAACGGTGCTGTAATATTTGTGAGCTGTAACAATGGAGTTTCGGTATAGGTACCTTCAATCAATACGCCACCATCACGGTCTACACTGATCGTTGCAGTTTGTGTACCTGCATCGTAGCTCACCGAAACATATTGACCAATGGTTAGACTGTTTTGAGTACCAATCAACAAGTTACTTAAATCAATCTTATCCGCTTGATCATCTGTCGCTGTATTACCGACATGGAAGTCAGTCCAGATGTCTACACCACCACCTGTTGTATTACCACCTGTTGCATTGGTAACGCTCGCAGCGGTCAATGTGTTATAGATCAAGGTGTCAGAACCATTACCCAATGTGAAGACATCATTTGCAGACGTACTCACCACCAAACTATTCAACTCTTGACTCAAGTTAATCGTCAATGAAGAGGTGTATTCACTGCCATCAATCACAGAAACCAACTTGTAATCGATTACATCAGATGTTGCATTTGCAGCACTATCAAATGGTTTGTAGAAGTAAGAACCATCATTGTAGAGATACAATGTACCTTCACCTGTATTCACACCCTGACCAGCAGCTAACTCATAGCTACCTGTTGTTGAGTTAAAGACATGCAGTTGGGTACCCTCAGCAACATCATTCGTTAATACATTACCTGTAATCCAATCTGTTTGACCGTCTGGTATGTATTGGTTTAGATGCGTAGCTGTTGTAGTGACAACTGAGTCTAGAGTTACCACGCCTAAGGAAATCAAGCTAGATAAGCTAAAGACCACACGATAAGTTCCTTCTGACAGATGAGGGATATCTGCAGAGAATGCTGGAGCACCCAACACACCGGCTAAAGCCGTCGCCGAACCCGAATATGCAGTATCAACCCAAGACGCGCCAACCAATTGCTGAATTGTATATCCAGTCGTTGGGAAAGCAGACAAGCTTAATGATGCCGTATAATTCAACTGCACATGAACATCACTTACAGTATTAGCAGCAATCACAAATTGGTTAGATGTCACAGTACTGCTCAATACAGGAAGCGGTATTGGGAAACCAGCTAAATTACCGATGGTCACATTACCACTTGTTACATCTACAACAGGATCAGTGACATGCTTCATACTAATGGTTGCATCGTCAGTATCAGCAATAACCGAAGGTGCTGGAAGTGTTGCATCTGCAGAAGGATCTGCGATGTTCCAATTCACATCAACATCAGGTGAACCCACCTGGATATGTAATGTAGCGGTATCGGTTCTACCTGTTACAGGATCTACGACGGTGTAGGTGAAACTATCCACTTTACCGACATTCGCCATATTCGCTGTTGCTTGGTAAGTATAAGTACCATCTGAACCAATTGTTAATGTTCCATATGCACCAACAATCGTTGTTGGAACACCAACAATAACACCTTCAACATTGCCATTTTCTGATGTCACTGATGTCACAACAGTCGTGGTGGTAATATAGTCTGGCGTATAGTTTGGACCATATATCGCTGAGTCACCATCAGCAAGGACATTGCCTGTGATTGGATCAACAACCAATACTGGCGGCTGAGTAATATCACCATGATTCAATGTGATATCCGCAGTGACATTACCTAAAGCAGTCAGAAGTGTATTGCTTTCCATGAACAGCTCGTAAGTACCTGCACTCAAGTTATCAACCTTGAATTGAACTTCGGAACCAAAGATACCTAACAGATCAAGTACACCCGTATTGGCACTGTCAGCAATCACTGTACGACTACCGTCTGGATTGACTCGTGTTAATACCACATGTAAGCCATCGACAATCGTTGCCACTGAACCAAAGTTTACAGAGATAATCGCATCAGTAAGATGACCTGGATCTACGTCAAATGTCGCTGTACCTTGTTTAGTACCGATCACAATACCGCCAATACCGAGTAACCAGTTATAGCTAATCGCATTATCAAGGACTTCTGTGGTGACAGGATAAACCATGTCAATTTCAGCCGAAGCAACATTATCCATTGCATCCACTGGAACTGGACCTGTAATCACAGCAGGTTGAGATGGATCTGCTGGATTCCATGTCATATCGACACCGTTACTATCCAAGTGAACATAGAGAACCGCTTGTGAAGTATTGCCTGTAACAGGATCGAGTAAGGTATAAGTAAACTGGTCAACCTGTCCAAGATTTAAACCATTCGCATTTGGTGTGTAAGTGTAGTTACCATCTTGATCAATCACCAAGTTACCGTATGTGCCCACAATAGTGGTTGTACCTGTTGCACTTACTGGATCACCATTCACCATTGAGATGACAGCATTGCTGCTCGCTGCATCAACTGCCCCATTAATACCCACATCTTTGATGACATTGCCAGAGATTGGTTCAACAGAATATCCAGCAATAACATATGGATTATAAACATCCATTGTACCTGTTAATGTTCCGCCTAAGCCTACACCCAACAAGCCTTCATAACCGATAAAGGCACGATATTGACCAGCTTCCAAACCTTCAATCACCGCAGTTGCCACCCCACCAATGAGGGATAAATCAACCAATGTTGCTTCTGGATTAGTGCCACCAATAGAGACCCACTGTCCTGTTGTTGCATCATATTTTTGAACAACCAGCGAGTAATCACTCAAGAGGTTCGCAGTCAATAATCCGCTGAAAGTAAATGTTGCTGTACCTTCACGATCAGCATCAACATTGAATGCAACAGTGGCATCACCCAGCAATTGTAAATTTAATCCAGCCAGAGAAACAGCAGCGAGATAACTTGCACTTCCAAGGGCTACATCATCAGCAACTAACAATGCTTCTGGATTAATTTCCGCAACAGCAAGGTTATCTGATGCTTTCACTGAACTTAATTGGATGTTCAATGTCGCTTGAGCCGTATCACCCGTTACAGGATCTCTTAAGGTATATACAAACTGATCAGTTTGACCAATCCCTACCGCATTTGAGTTCGGTGTATAAACATATGAACCATCGAGATTGATAACCAGATCACCGAAAGCACCAGTAATTACAGTACCATCTGCTAACACAGGTTGACCATTTACTGCATTAATCACAGTTGTTGGAGTAACCACATCAGCTTGACCACTATCATTGAGGTCTACAATCACGTTACCCGTAGCCGTTTCTGTGTAGAATCCGCCAATTTGAGTGGTATCGTAGATATCCATTGTCGCAGTTAAAGTACCAAGTAAGCCGATACCTGCAAGGCCTGTATAGGTCATAAACGCACGATATTGACCTTCTTCAAGACCATCTAGAGCTACACCTGGGGTCGAACCTAGTAAAGTCAGTTTAATAATATCGGCTTGGCCACCGCCATACACTGAAGTCCATTGACCCGTCACAGGATCCAATTTCTGAACCACAAGTGAGTAATCAGCCAGTGCGTTCACACCGATGAGTGCACTATAGGTAAATGTTGCATTACCTTCTTGATTTGCCGCCACACTAAAGCCGATTGCTTCAGAGCCGAGTTGTAAATCAAGCCCTGCAAGTGAAACAAGTGCTAAGTATGTTTTGCTACCAAGTAGTGCATCATCTGAAATCAGCAATGGTTGAGGAGCAAGTACTGCCGTATCAAAATTATCGAATGCAATGATTGAGCTAGAAAGCGTATAGGTTTGTGCGTCTTGAAGCGTACTACTATTACCAGCTGTATCTGTAAAGGTTGCTATCGCCTCGATCGTTAAATCTGTATCGGCGGCAAGTTGACTACCTAGAACGCCTATGCTCCAAGTACTTGTTAAAGGATCAACCACTGCGGTGTAATTGGTTCCATTTACATTCACTTGAACTGAAGTTATTACTGCATCAGCTGGAATCGTCAAGGTACCAGTCAATGTGACTGTACCTGATACTTCCGCTGCATCGAGAACATTGTCTCCAGTGATTGCATTAATTGCAATTGCAGCAGTCGTGATATCAGGAGGTGTAATATCAATGGTTACTGATGAATCAGCGCTATCAATATTGCCCTGTGCATCGACTGCTTCTGCATGAATCGCTAATGAGCCATCCGCCAAGACTGCAACTGCTGCTGTGATGTAGCCATTGACGAGATCTGCGGCAGTCACGGTGAAGTTGTTGCCATTTACGGTCACCACTGTACCAAGCACTGCATCTGGTCCCAATGCCACGCGTGCATCGAAGCTACCATCCGCACCTAATTCAGTCGCATTCAAGATGCCGTCACCGTTTAAGTCATCTGGCACTGTGATTGCACCAATCAAGTCAGCTGGCGATGTATCCACGGTAATGGTCACATCTGCATTCGCTGTATCGATGTTACCTTGAGCATCTACAGCTTCTGCATGGATGGTGATCGGGCCATCGCCTGTCACTGCAACTGCTGCTGTGATATAGCCATTGACGAGATCTGCGGCAGTCACGGTGAAGTTGTTGCCATTTACGGTCACCACTGTACCAAGCACTGCATCTGGTCCCAATGCCACGCGTGCATCGAAGCTACCATCCGCACCTAATTCAGTCGCATTCAAGATGCCGTCACCGTTTAAGTCATCTGGCACTGTGATTGCACCAATCAAATCAGCTGGCGATGTATCCACGGTAATGGTCACATCTGCATTCGCTGTATCGATGTTACCTTGAGCATCTAC
>NZ_JAZEVS010000006.1:0-286435 GCF_036668815.1 Acinetobacter sp. ESBL14 | reverse complement strand
AAAAAAAATAATATACGAACATGTGTTCTTCGTAGCGGATGGAATTGAAAGAAGTTTTGCAGAACGGATGGCATTACAATTGATTAATCGAAA
The DNA here is from genome assembly GCF_036668815.1 of Acinetobacter sp. ESBL14. NCBI lineage: Bacteria > Pseudomonadati > Pseudomonadota > Gammaproteobacteria > Moraxellales > Moraxellaceae > Acinetobacter > Acinetobacter sp. ESBL14. Next base: position 286,342 of record NZ_JAZEVS010000006.1, on the reverse strand, counting down.
AGACCTATATTTTTAATTTCACCAAAACCTTTAGTACTATTCAACCTTATATTTCTGTCTAACAACTACTTGAATAAGTTATACACCTATTTCATTTAACTAAATTCATATTTTAATAATTTATAATTTTAGTTGATTTTTTATTTCCAGTTTTAAATAATAATCTCACAAAAATTAAGTTAATTATAGTGGTTAGATTCTTTAGCTTTCTAACTGATTCCAAACTTTTTATCTTAGAATGAAGACAAACATGACCGTAGAAATTAAAGAACTCCAGAATATAGGTAAATTTAAGTCACAAGGCTCTCATTGGAAAAAATTCTTTCTTGTCATCTTAGTAATTGCATTAATTGTAACTTTTACTCGAGATGGAGGAGGATTTTTTGGTACGTTTTTTCTTGCCTTTTTGGGGGTAAGTGCCTTGTGTACAGTTCCTTATTCCGTATACCTTCTCTTTAGAACCATGCTGATGTTAGATATAAAAAAGCTACATCAACAAAAAGAAACTGAAATTAAAAAGCATGGCTTTAACATTGATTTCTCCACAACTGGATTATTGGTCGATCAAAAAAATAGAAAACTTATTTTTACCTTAGACCCAAAACCAATTGTATATATTTGTAGTTTTGATGATGTCAGACAGTGGTATTCAGGTTCAGATGTCCATGAAACCCAATATAGAAATAGTGAAGGTGCTTATGCTGGCTCTAAATCATTAACCGTTGCTAGATATATTACTGTACGTACTGCCGATCCCCAAATACCTGAAATAAGATTTGCTGTTTCTAGTGACAGAGAACAAAGCTTATGGATAGGGCGATTAGACGCACTTATTAACGGTTAATTGTAGAAAAGCCAGCCCCTTTTTTTAGTATATTAAAACAAGGGGCTGTAGGATTTTTATCTACAAGAGTTTACTTAATTTAAATATAAAAATATTAACGCCAACTATTCGGTACTCTAAACTTCCCACTACCGCTAGGTAGTTCTGAACTTAGAACATATTTAATATTAAAAACCAATCCGGGTAACACTGTATCTGGCTTCTCATTAAAACAAACATAAGTATTTCGACTTGAAGGTTTTACTATTCGATAGCGTGTTCCAGCACTTGTAGTATAGTAAACACCACCATTTTCCGTCATAAGGCCTGAATTCGTTTTTGATGTGTTTTGATCATAACTCTGGCTAGTATTATTAATTGCTGAATAATAATTACATCCTAATGATTGTGATACTTCAGCAGCCTTTCTAATTGCATACTGTGTTGCTACCGACTTCTGAGTATAACCATTGACAGATGCTTTCACTTGAAAGACATTATCATCAATAATCGTACTTTCGACTCCCCCTGACGCTCCCATTTTTTGATACGGAGTCGTGCATCCTTGTATTCCTAAAACACATAGTCCCACAAATAAAATTCTTTTCATGCAAATACCCAGTAAATATAAAAGTAGATAAAAGTTAATTACTTAAATTAAAAAAAATCCCAAACCCTTGGGGAAGGACATGGGATTACGACATTAATATTCCATTGGAGAAATGTATCGTTAAGCGTGCTTTTTATCACACACTTCAAACCAAAATAAATATTCAATCACAAAAAATACAGTTCTGTCTAGTGCTGTAAACTTCGCTATCAATTCTAAATTTTATTCTCTCAACCGAATATAGAACGTCAGTTCTTAATTTACAGACCTCACACTCTGCTTTAACCCTTTCTGGATATCCTGAATATGATTTAAGTTATGAGTCTGTTGATTCTGCTCTTGATTCGCACCATCCGTATAATACTCTTCAACAATATCCAGCCCCTCCTCAACTCCCACCTCAAAGCTAGCATTCCCATAGCCCTGCCGTGCCACATGATCTAAAGCCTCCTGATGAAACCCTGCTGCCTTGCTTTGCTCATCCATCTGCTTGGCTGAACTAATCGCCTCTTTCAGGTTTGTGCCTTCACGTAAAGTTAAATCCACGTAGTAAATTGGCGTACGGTAACTCTGCGTTGTGCTCTTGCCTCTTAACGTCAATTGCAATGGCAAACATGAAAGTAAATCACCTGATGCTGCATGATAATAACGAAGTCGTGCTGCCAAAGTTCGGATACTGTTAAAACCTGTGGTTCTAAAAATGAATGTACCAAACTCATCCGATTCATCGAGATTCACATAGAGTCTGCCATAGGGTTTACAGAGGCCTCCTTGAGCCAATGAACAGAGATCAGGTGACGGACAGGGATGCTGCTCAACCCCCTGATTGGTCAACCGTTGACAGGTTTCACCATTACCCACGCACACGGGACGTCCAGTCTGACGATCAAATAAGCTATATTCAGCTCGTAGATTGAGTTCAGGATCATTGAAGATCATACGAACTGGGATTGAACGGAGTTTTTGATTGGGTGCTTTGGCACGAAGTTGTTCATCTAGTGGATGCTTGACCCATCCTTCTTTTCCTTGGATTTGACTGGTAATGGTGAACTGGTCATCCTTTTCAGGGACACGTTTGCCATTCTTTTCTACCATTTTACCGATACTGATACGTCCAAGTATTGGTGGTGTAATCGCTAAACCTTTGATCATATTGATTTCCTCTTTTGAGTAAAATAAATTAGACATAAAAAAAATCCCATACGCTCAGGTATGGGATATTGGTTGTTTTGCTTAGGCTAAATCTGTTTCAATCATCATTGCTATAGATGTTAAAACGTCGTGAACCTGTTTTACCTTGTGGAAATTGATTCAAATATTCAGGATGTTGTTTGAGTAAAGCCTTGCTATCCAAGCTGATTGAATCCTTCGACTTTTTCCATGTGATGGAGCCTCCTTTAAAGGTGGCACGTTCAGCCTCTTGCATCTTGGCTTGAAGTTGATGTTTCAGCAGATCAAACTGCTCCTGATGTTTGTCAATTTGGCTTCGAGCTTGAATCAGTTGTTCAAACTGTTGATTGGCTTGCTCATCTTCAGTGAAGTCTGTAGTACTGAGTGGCACATGTTCGGGATAGAGCAGTTGTAGGGCTTTTGCTGCCGATTCACTGGCATCTGCATCAGGCGGTGTATCCTTTTCCACACATTCCCAGAAGTGACGCTCTGCATTGATGATGTGCTGAATCACTGATTCTGAACGAGTCACTTTAAAAATTCGGGTTTCATGTCCACAAATTAAGACACAAATATGCGCTGCCCTTTTGCCTGTCACTGCCAATTGATGCTGTACCTGACAGAGCACGTATAACGGTACACCATCTCGCCACAACTTGGCACCATACTCGCCTGCGGTTTTACACTCCAATATCTGGACTTCTTCATGACCCACCACGGCATAGTCCAAGTTAGCCAACATAAAATGTTTGTCTTCGTCAGGATGCTGTAGCACGGCATTGACGCGACGCACTTTGTGATTGGTATGCATGCTGTAGTATTGCGCCACCAGAGGTTCAAGCTGTTTGCCCCAATATAAAGGTGCATAGCCTGCACTTTCGTCTTCAATGTTTTGCTGCATCCGCCCCGTCTTAATCATCCACAGCTCTAGCATCGACATATACGGGTTGAGTCCACAAGCTGTTGCAGCATCGCTGCTGCCAATGCCCTGTTTTCTGACCTCCAGCCATTGTTGGTAATTCAGTTTTTTGGTATTGGCAAGACGTTTTGCTGAAGGTAGTTGACTGGTTTTCTTTGGCGTTTTCTTGGTTCGTGTGCCCACCTCAACCTTATGTTCAGTTTCAATCTTGATGGGATAAGGTTGTAAAGGTGGATGATTTAAAGTGTTTTGGATATGAGTATGGCTATTCATAATAAATATTCCTGTATAGGTAAAATCGTAAAAGCTGAGTTTTGGGCATAAAAAAAGCCACGTCGGGGGTGACGTGGCGAAAAGGGTTTTGCTGCTTGATGTTTTACCTAAAAGTTAAATTAAAATAGAGAGCTTAAATAAAGCTGAAGAAATAATAGGTCTGTTTAAACCACCATCCTTAAAGCTTGTTCAAGACCTCGTTGTTTAATCGCTGCACCTGCCCCAAACCAAGCTGAATCGAGTCGGTGATCCGTACTCATTGCTCGGCGTTCATGATCACAGAACTCGGTAATTGAGCAAAGCAAACCATAAGCCGTATCTTTGGCTGAACTCAGTTCTGCTCCTCGTCCATGTCCGTTAAACATGGTCATCACTTTCGACATAGCTCGTCCATTCGGTTCAGTTTTATTGTCTGATCTGGATGATTGAGTTTGCTTGGGCATCGCTGCATTTCGGTAGAACTGAATAATACTTTCATCCTGTGCTGCCATACTGAGATTGGTATTGTTAAATACTGCATCAAAGTAGGCCGCTGCTTCTTGTTGAGTCACCTTACGCTGACTGAGTTGCTTCATTTCATACATGTGTTCATCCCACGCACGAACTGAGATACCAAGTTGCTGTTTGACTTTCTCAGCATCGAATCGAGTGCTGTGAGGGACTTTGACTATGCCTGCACTCCCTTGCTGACCACGTAAAGCAATAGCTAAGGTGTTATTGCACACCACTCGAATGCTGGTGAACTGTGCGGTGGTTGCCAATGTTCCATCGCAGGCAGTTGCCAATAAAATGTAGCCATTACTGACATCCTTGCCTTTTAAGGCTGAGGTCTGTCCTGTTTTAGCCAATGCCCAGAATTTCTTGCCACCTTTGAGTACGCCTGCGGTTTCCAGCTCAAAGCCCGATTGTTCAGTCAAATCTTTGTAGAAATGTAGGATTTCCATCGGCTGGACTTCTTGAAAGCGCTGGCTCACCACAGATAAAGGTGCATGGGTATCTGAACGGTATAAAACGCGCTGCTCTTCAAACGGCATGATTATACGTTGTCCTCGTTCATTTTGTGCCATGTAACTGACATCTGAAGATTCAATTCGCCAATCCATGCCTGCCTGTTGTGCCCAGACTTCGATGGGTTGGTTTTGACTCAGTTGGTTTCCTAAGCCGTGCCAAGGGGTTTGTCCGGTATACGCCATTTGTTCAAGTTGATGGGCCATGATCTTGTCCTTTTAAGTAGATTAAATTTATTCAGGTTGTTGAATTTCAAAGTGGCTTAAGCATTGTTCACATTGGTAATGCAAAGTAATGAGGCTGTCTTCTTGCTGGATATAGAGTAGAAACATTCCACCTGCTGCTAATCCAATGAAGCCACCAATGATGGGATTGATCCCAAGTCGTTTTGAGATTTGCATCCCCACGGTGGCTAGTGACATTGGTGAACAGGAGGAAAATGAAATCTTGCTTCTGGCTTGCTTGTTTTGGCTTTGCCTGAGTAATTGCACATGCGATGAATGACAATAGGGACATTGCTGCATGTTGTGCTCCTGAGTTTAGTATTGAGAAGTTGAACAGGCATAAAAAAACCACGAGCATGGGCTCGTGGTTTTTTAAGGTTTATGCATTTGAGTTGTTAGTGATTAACGATTTGCTTTTGTTGAGGTAGCTGGCGTTGTTTTCTTACATGGACGGATACTCTGGATATGGGCACCATCGCCCGTATCTTTAAAGAAACCATACTTGGACTGAATTTCCAGACATTGCCCTTTCTTATAAGGCTTGAGTTGTTTGGCAACCTGAATCGGTAATGCAAAACTATTCAGGATCACCTCACCTTTGGTAGTAGGGAAAACCACTGCTTCTTCGCCGTAATGGACGTTGGCTTTTAAAGTAATTTGTTCAGTCTTGGCAAAGGCCACTGAACTCACTGCCAATGTTAAAAGACCGCAGCTGAAGAGTTGAATCAGTTTCATAAGGTTATCTCGTATTTATTAATGAAAGTCACGTTGTATTGAATGAGTTTGTTTTTTGCTAGGTTTAGCGACCAAAACAAGGCTTGTAGCCTTCGTTAATGACTGCATCTGTGCTTTTGTTCCACTGCACCACATACCAAGTACACTGAGAACGATCAGAATCCCATACAGTACGATAAGTGATGGTGTTGCCCTGTTCACTCCACCCTTCTAATCGTTTGGCAACCTGATCTGGCGCAGAACGTCCCCATGCATCCATCAGATGGGAAGCCAGCATGAGATCAATATCAGCAACAGTGGTTCGTAAATCGGCTGGTGCAGACTGGATCGGCTTTAAACCGTAACGGGAAAGTTTTGTGCTTAGGGTTTTCCCGTCATGGTATTCAGCATCAACGTCATAACTTAAACGTTCAGCTGCTGCTTTTTGGCTGGCTTTGGCGCTATCTACTGCGGCAAGTGCCCCTGCAACATCATCGGCACTGACTTCAAGATGTGCTGTTTGTGTCTCAGGATCTTTAGTTAGCCCTTCAATACCAGAGAGCTTCGATTCCATCGATTCAGATGCTGCCTTGGCATGATCCGCTGTCTGGTGTTGCACTTTACTTTGCTCCAGTGCAAGTTGTGCCAGTTCAATATCGGCTTTACGTTGTTGTTGCTGGTTAAATAAGAAGGTAGCCAGTGCGATCACCACAAGCAAAGTCATCAGCATAACAACATGGGATGTTTTAAGTTTCTGCATAATCTGTTCTTCCTTTAGTGCGGCCACAGCCCCTGTTCTTTAAGCGCCTTAATTTGAGGATCGATGGTCACCTCACCTGTTTTACAGTTGGTGGTTTCACCTGTCTTTTGGTTAAAGCTTTCTGAGACGTTTGGGTTATCGCATAAACGTTTGTATTTACTGACTACGGCTGGTGCAGGTTGTGATGTTTTGGTAGGTGCACGGTAGCCAGCTCGTCGAACAGATAAACTATTACTTGTGCCAAATACTCTTAAAATCCCACCGCCTTCCCAAGTTGCGGTATAGCCCAAGTTTTGTGGACAACCATTCATCATGGATGCTTGGATTTCATGTACACCATAATGATTGGTTGCTGAACGGTAGGTACAAATAGTTGAGTAACCACTGCCTTTTTGTACATTGACCAAATGAGCCATGGTTTCTGCTGAGCGTAGACCATAAGAAGGCGTGGCATAGCTCCATGAGCTACAACTCAAACCGAGGGTGAATATTGCGGTACAAATTAATTTCTTCATCATTTTTACCTATTAGTTTTTCTATTCTTGCTTGAGATGGTTGGCTTGATTCAGCTATGAGAGCAGCCATTCTAAAAAGGTAAATGGCCAGACAAAGGCTCGGCCTAGCAGATAGGCTTTGGAGTAACCTGCGGGAAAACTCCAGATCAATTTGATCCAGTATCCCAACATGATCAGCAAGTAACTGATGAGAACATTCTTCATAATTAGCCCCTATTTCAATTCAGCCATGCAGGCAACACCTGCACGCTGTACTTGATCTGCCCAATCTTCAGGAAATTGCCAAGGCTCTTTAATTTGTTTCAGCCGATCTTCGCCGTAGTGCTTTTCCACATTGTTATAACTACAGGAACAGAAACTGCTATTGCCGCCAAAATTACGGCAACCCTCTTTAAACTCGGATTCAAATGAACTGCTACAGGCTGTGATTAAGGCACAGCCAAATAATGAAAATAATCGTGTTAATCCCATCTCTTCCTCTCATCAATACATATGCGTGCCAGTCCTTATCTGGATCTGGCTTCACTGAAGTAATGTGTAAGTGAAATTGCTTTAATTAAGATCAGAATGAAATCAATGAAGTTGTTTTTATAAAGCCCAGATGTGACTTAGCCTGGGTTCATCCCAAGTTCATAATAAATAGTGATCGTCATAAAGATTTCAGTGAAATCAGCGCAAGCTATGTCTTTCGATAGTGCAAAGACAAATAGTGAGAAGATAAAGAAAAGAAATTAAAAATAGTACGCATGGCGGACTCCTGTATGTAATAGAAGTTCTACCAAATCACTGTCAATTGATTAGGGTGGCAGAACGAAAAGGGGTTGACAGACTGGACATACAGACCCAGCACACCCAAGGGTGTCCCCTTCCCGCCCTACCGCAACGTGAGGGGGACGAGTGGGTTTCACACAGACTTCCCCCTCAGAAGGAGTAAATCTGATGTGCTGTATGAAAACGGTCTGTCAAAACCGACTAGCGATGTAGGCTAGCAAAGAAAGGATAATCAGCGATATAGAGGGTGTCAATCTTTAAAATTTAATTGAATAAAATACAAACTCAATTCATCTTATATTAGACCTATCTTGTTACTTAAAATATAAAATTGCTAAAGTCAGATCTTTCAAAATTTTAGAAGAATAAAATAAGTGTAAAATTAGAACAAACACCAAGGCGATACTTGGTATTTGTTAGCAATTTAGGAGACTCTTATAAATAGTTTTTTGGTTAGGATAGAAGTGAAGGATATATCAAATACCTCAATGTTTTAATCATCATGTGCATACAGTTCTTTATCTTCCACGCCTTGATCCATCACTTGTACAATACCTTGTCCATTCTTTATCTCAGCCGTATAGTTTCCTTTATCACTATAAATTTGAATAATCGTATATTGATCTTTTTGACTTTGAGTAATCGTAAAATAGTTTCGTTCTGGTGTACCTTGTTCAAACTCGCCACGCCAACGTAAAATATCCTCATCTACTTTTTCAACTTCAACAATTTTCCCACTACGATTGAGTCCATACTCAAGCATTTGGAATTTAACAAGATCACCTATATTTTTGGTTTCAATAATATTTTGATTATAGTTAATAGCCATTCCTTTATTGCTCTTGGAGAGCCGTAAGGCTTCACTATTTTTCAAATCGTTGTCTTGAATTTCATGAAACAAGACCGTTTCTTTCTTTGCACTTTCTAACTCCTGTTTTGAAATATTCAAATTGCCGCGCGGAAAATTAGATGTGGATTGATCAGAAGAATTAAAACGATTCGATTCTTGAGTTGAGCCATTCTGTGTAGATGCCGCAACTTGATCAGGCTTAAAAAAAACAAATAAACCCACAGTCACGATAAACGTGACTGCAAGTAAAGTTAAAATTTTATAGTGCTTCATACGTTTGAAAATAACTTAATTGTATTGTGAGATTCGGATAACGTTAGCATTAATGACACTGACAGCATCTTTCTTGCCTTCTTCGCCTAAACGTACACCATATTTAGGGTTATAAAGATATGGGCTCGAATAAAAGTTTAAGTTATTCCCACCCAAAGCAGTGCTCCCCAATGGATGAGAAAAACCTGAACCGATATTGGTTGAGTCACCATGATACAAACCTAAGTTATGACCGACTTCGTGACGCATTGCCGCAACTGAACAGCCAGCAATATCATTAGCACCGATCATGTTATATGAACTCGCATTGATCCAAGCCCAACCACAACCTCCAGCACCAGGCTCATTTCCTTGGTAATACACCCCATCAGCTAATACACGCTTACGCTCTGCTTGAACAGTTGTATCTGAACGTCCAACATTAATTGCATCAAGTAAAGTTGAAGCAGGAATTTTATAAGTCAAATACCCTGTTTGTCTTAAATAAAATTTAGCTGAAGAGTTTTCAGCAGTTAAATTGGTTAAATTCAATCCTTCAATCATACGAAGTTTTGATGCACTTTCACCCAAAATCGTAGAAACTTCTGGACTATTGACTAGCAACATATCGATGGTATAGCTATCAGTTACCCAACCTTGAGCGGTGAAAATAAATCGACGATTTTCACCCGTTTTAATAGTTGTAGATAAGCCATTGGCAGCTGTAATAAAACTATCTGTGCCAGCTGTGGATGACAAAATGACCTTATCGCCAACCTGTGCAGTTGTCGGTAAATTGATGCTTTGTTTCCAATTAGCATCAGAAATATTCACTTTGAGCGTCGGCTGAGTCATATTTGGTAAAGTTGACGCTATAGCACTAGTTGAACTAATTGTTTTTGTTGGAGCAGACATCAAAACCCAATGAGCTTTATCTGTTACAAACATAAACTCATATTGGTCACCTGTTTTAAGACTTAATGTAGCACTACTATTGGTATTCGTATTATTAATTTTTGCTGCCCAAGTTGCTGTTGATTTAATGATGATACGATCTCGATCATTTGCTGTAACTGGCAGAGAGAAATTTGAAACCCAATTTGCATCTGCAAAATTAACTTCAGTAACTGGCGTAGTTACAGTATTTAAACTTGTTCCAATATCCTTAACGTTCATTTTCAAAGGTTTAATAAACTCAGGAACCCATTTCTGTAAAGCAGCATTATATTTGAGCCAGTATTCACTGCCATTATTTAGATTATAACTACTCGCAAAAAGTAAGTTATCTTTCGAAATTTCAGAAGCATAAGCCGCCGTCGAAACGATTTGAACTAATGCACCGTCCATCACATTCGTTGGCAAAACAATTGTTTTTGCCCACTTTCCATCGGCAAGTGAAACCTGCTGTAATTTAACATTACTCAAGACGATTTGTTCAATTTGCGAATTATTACTTGGGCTTACAGTAGCAAGTTGAGCAATCCATTTCTTCGATGAGGAATTGTAGACAAATTGAAAAGTGTCTCCACTTTGTATTTCCTGCACTTCAATAGGTAAGTTTGTGTTTGAAGTATCTAAATAGCTTTTATAGCCCGCAGTTGATTGAATGGTTACCTTGTCTAAGTTATTCGCATTATTTGGCAAATAAATATTTTTTACCCAATTGCCATTTGCTAAAACAAATTTTAGATCAGCATAACCAGTTGGTATATTGCCACTATTCGTATTCTGATTTGGGGATAAAGTAGTAGAAGCATAAACTGCTGAAGCAGTTACTAGCCCAGCGATGCAAATCACTCTAAGACTTAAATTCATTTATTTTTCCTATTTTGTGCTTTTTTTACACATACACAATACCAAAAAATGCAATCCAGCTCAACTTTGAATTTTTAAAAATATAATTAATAATCAATACTTTATTCAAATAAAACTTTCACAAAAATCTGATTATCCAATCAAAAAAAAAGATTAGATATCCAAATAGGCTATAGAAACTTTACCAAGCTTGTTGTTATATTGGGTTCAATAAAAAAAGAGTAATAGCCTACAAAAATTTAAATTAATTAATTTTACTTCATGATTAAATTCAATTTTTACTTCTAAAATTGAGAACAAAAAATAAAATTAAAATTAATAATAAATATCAAGGATATAGTTTAGAAATTACGAGCTTTACACAACCAAACTAGGTTTTTGAACTTCTAATCGTGAATTAAGCAATGGGAAGTGACTCACTGTATTTAAATTTTCATAACATTGAATTTGATGATAATAGCTGCTCAATGACTGCTATCAAATGCATGCTCATCATTCTACTATTTTCTAAATCGAAAAAGTTATAAATACTAATAGTTGAACGAAAGAATGCACCAAACCAACGAAGCTGAAGCGCCTAACAACAATGTAAATGAAAGTTAAAAATTCCTTTTTTTCTTAGCTGAATTATAACATCCTGAACTTTCGTTAATTTCCAAAAATAGGCCCGCAAACAATAGATAATTAGCGATATAGATGATATTGCAGGATATTAATACATTTTGAAATAGGTAGGTTATTCAACACACTTAAAAATATATTTTATTCAGTACTACAAGTACTTAGTTTTTCTGCATATTAAAAATATTGAAACTAGCTACTGTGAATCATTAATATTCATCCTAATCTACTATAAAAACTAGGAACGCTACTGTGGCTGAGCAATTCGATCTTGTTTCAATTAAAAAGAAAGCCAATGTTCATTTTAATGGCACATCCATCAGCCACATTCTTGTTTTAAAAGATGGTACTAAAAAGACTTTGGGTGTAATTCTCCCATCAGAAGAACCTCTAACATTTAAGACTCATTTGGCTGAATGTATTGAAATCATTTCTGGAGAATGTTCGGTTCAAATTGATGATGCTCCTGAAATTCAAATTTACGCATCAGGCGATTCCTTTCAGATTCCAGCAAATAGTCAGTTTAATATTAAAACCAATGATGTAGTAGATTATATTTGCCATTTTGAATAAATGAATACCTTTAAAATTATAGTATTTTTCATATGTAATTCATGACTAGCGTAGCTTAATGTTGATCAGCAATAAAGTAAATTTTATCAATCCTTTGGAATTACATAAAAAGTACTTTTTTTGATTACCTTGTTCTTTAGCTCGAAGTTTACTTAAGCACATTAATAACATCCTACAAATTATAAGCTTTAAAGAAAAAATCTAATTAGATAATATAATTAGGGAGGTTTACCAACTAATAGAGATTTACTTAGTGCAATTTATAAATAATGGACCAAATGTTCCTGATGAGCTTTTGCAAGCACATAAAGAAGGCCGTGTAATTTTTTTTGTGGTGCAGGTATTTCTATTCCAGCAGGACTTCCAACATTCAAAATGTCTAGTGGATAAGATTTATAAGAATCTAGGTGATACCCATAGCGAAAATGAAAATATTGCTTATCAGAAAATGCAATATGACAGTATGCTTGATTTATTAGAACACCGCATCGTCGGCCAAAGAATTGCTATTAGAAAGGCGCTTGTAAAGTCATTAAAACCAAAATTAAAGCTCCTTGGGGCTCTAGATATTCATAAAGCTCTATTTCAATTAGCTCAATGTAGTGATGGGTCATTAAGATTAGTTACAACTAACTTTGATAGGTTATTTGAAATATGCTGCCCGAAGCCTTAAACAAAAATGTAAGTATTTTGCTGCACCTACTCTTCCAATTCCTAAAAAAAGCAAATGGGACGGGATAGTTTATTTACATGGCCGATTGCCAGATATAAAGGATGAAAATGCGTTAAACAGTTTAGTCATAACAAGCGGTGATTTTGGTCTAGCTTATTTAACTGAGCGATGGGCTTCTCGGTTTGTAAGTGAATTATTCCGAAATCACATAGTATGTTTTATTGGTTACACTTCACGATCAATAATACGTTGAAATACTTTTGCCTCTAATACATCGACATTCAATTGAGGAAAGCTCATATCACTAATATAAGGATAAGTATCGTGCTTTTAACGACGAATAGTCTCTCCATCAAGCTTGCCTTCTAATTCCCGTTTTTTAAGCCTTTCTGCACTAACAGCACGAAAAGTATGTTCAGCTTCTTTCAATTTTTGATTTTTAGTCTATAAACGTACTGTTGCTGGATCAATGTCCTGTTTGATCAATTTCTCATATTCATCACGAATATTTCGTGCCTCTTCTAATGTGACTTCGGGATACGTCCCTAAAGACGAATCATTGCGTTTGCCAATATATGGCCGGGATTAAAGTTAAACGTAAATGTCCTGTTGCAAGATCCTGTTCGGGTACGATGACTTGAGTTGACACATATCTCAATTGCACCAGTCTCTCATTGATATAACTCACAAGACCCGAAAGCCATTTTTCAGCAATACAGCGGCCTAAAACTTTTTGCCTGAATACTTAAGTTCTTTATAGATTGGATTAAAGTCTGAAGTTTTTATACTGGGATGTGTCAACTATAAAGAAGCTATCCCAAAACAAAAAGTTTATACAAGTATTTTGAAATATATATGAAACTTTCTATGAGGTTACTTATAGCGTATTCAGATATAGAGCCAATACTAGCGCTCCATATTTTCCACTAAAAATCATTACTCAAAATTATCAAAACAATAAATTAATTTTAATATAAAACATTACCAGCGATACCTAATCATGAATTATTTCTAAGATTTAAGTTTCAATCAACCAATTCCAAAAACATATTACCACTTGGACTAATAAGTCCTTTTATTATAAGAAAATATACTACCACAAGTTCTTTTCTTAGTGTATATTCTGCATTCAAAAAACTTTGATCAAGATATTCAATTAACTTTTTATTAAACTCCTCTAAATAACAAAAAAAATTAGATTTTTCACGAACCAGCTCAACTGCTATTTTATCAACAAGTAAGCCATTAAAATTTTTTTGACAAGCTAATGAAAAGAAATATTTTAGAATTAAATCTACTTTAGAGTACTTACAGTCATGTTCATTCACCTCAATAATGGATTCTAAATTCTCAAATATTTTATAAATCTCAATTTCCAAACATTCAGCTATAAGATTATTCTTACTTTTAACTGTTGAGTAAAATGTATTTTTTGCAACAGCTGCTTCTGAAATAATTCGGTCTACGCCAATAGAATTAAAACCATACCGATAGAATAGTCTATAACCAGTATCCACAATCTGTTTATGTTTTTCTGTTCTAGCCACCAATTTTAAAATCTCCGCCTATTGATTTAAAAAGCTGATTATCAGATAAAAAACAATCAGCCTTTTATTTTAAAAACGATAACCTATCCCGGCATAACTAATAATTGGATCAATATCAATTTTAGCACTTGAATAAATTAAGTTATCACCAGTATTCGAATCATTAACATAGACTTTTGCTTTATTATTCAATTTTGCATAAGAAATAGATGCTACAGTAAACCAGTTTGGTGTAAAATCATATGTAAAGCCAATCGTTGCTATTGGTGCAATGGCATCTGTAGTTTCTAATTTAACAAACGGTTTTGCAGTAGAGGTTTTTCCTTCCAAAGCTGCAGCAGCCTGACCATTCCTAATATTTTGCACCATGTGCCCTGCACGAATTAAATCTTGTTCGATCCCTCCATTCATTTTCAGGTTATTAAAATAAGCATACATAATGCCAGCACCAATATATGGACGGAATTTATTAACTCCACTTTTGCCAAATTGATAATGTACTTCAACAGCTGGAAGCCAAGCGCGCGCTTCAGCGGCTTTCCCTCCTTGGTTTAAATCAGTAATAGGTATTTGTTTACTTAAAGGAATCGTTGGGCTTCCAATAATTTCGTCTACGCCCGCTGGTAAAACAGCTGAGCCATTTAAAGGTGCATTGATTTGACCAAAACCTTGGATATCAACCTTTGGTGGGATACCTGCTTTTAGCTCTAAAGAAACATTATCATTAATATGATAATTAAACATAATACCCAGGGTATTAACAGTATCTGGTTTCAATCCTGAGTTAGCACTGGTCCAATTGCTAAGTTGAAATAATCTTGCATCACCACTTAGAATGCTTGGTAATTCTGTTAAACCTGCTTCATCGCGTAGTCTAATTAAATTGTCTTTAACTTTTTGACCTTCTATTGTTGATGTGTCAACAGCATCAATTACAGATTGTATCTGTACATCTCCTACAGCAGAAACAGTACCTTCTTTTATTGCTGTTGAGTTATTAAAAGAATTTCTATTACCCTGTGGTTCTGCATAAAGCCAACCTGCTGAAAGTGAGAAACGTTTAAAACTACTATCTTTCGACTTAAAGAAGTCAGGCATTGCATATGTTTGTGTGACGTTCATCATTAATCCAATGATAGTAATATGTATAAATCTGATTTTCATTAATCTATTCCTTAGATTTATTTTTTCTTTGCATTGAAATATGTACTTAATTTATTCGAGGTCAAGCACAGTTCATAAAGTCTCAAAGATTACTGAGAATAGGGATTACATTAGTTCATAAATTCACTCCTTAATATTGCTATAAAAAATTGGATTGATTGCAAAGAAGGGAGCACAATTGAGGTAAGCAAAAGAACACACATACAAGTATTAAACTTTTGAACTTTCTCCCAATTATTAAAATAATTTCTGAGCCTATCTCCAGCATAAGCCCAAATGCCTACACATGGAAAATTGACTAGTGCATAGATAAAGCTGATAAATAAGATAAAAATAACGGAACTATTCGCTTGGGTGTAAGTAGCAATTGCGCCAAGTGCCATAATCCAAGCTTTGGGATTAATCCATTGAAATAAAGCTGCTTCTATAAAATTGATTGGCTTAGAAGCAAGTTCCGAAGATGTTGATGTTGGTTTATAGCAGTAAATCTTATAAGATAAATAGCTCAAATATAAAATACTGATTACTTTTAGACTCTCAAATATTATTGGAGAGTTAGCTAGTGTCTGTGCTATGCCCAGACCTAGCAAAACAATCATTAAACAAAATCCCGCTGTAACACCAAGCAAGTGAGGGACTGTTTTTTTAAAACCGAATGTAACTCCAGAAGATGCTAGCATAATATTATTTGGCCCTGGTGTTATGGACGTCACTAGACAATATAGAATAAACGACCCTAATGCATTGAAATCCATTATGATTTCCTCAAAAATGACATTAATTAACTAAAGGTTATTTACTTGATCAAATTTTAAATATTCTTTAAAAATTTATAACAATACCTACTGCAGAAATACGTTAAGTAATAAGCTTTTTTAAAGAGATTAGTTAAATAATCATTCATCAATAAGCTATTTTTAATTTTTTCTTATCGCTATACTAGAAACAGTAGAACAATTCTTCATCAAACTGTTATGGTTGTTAAATACAAACTGTTATGGAAAATATCAAAAGTAAGACTAAAATTCTTAGCGTTATAAACTTAATCAAAAGCCGAATTGATGATAAGAGTCTATTATCTGGATCAAAACTACCGTCTCTTAGAAAAGTTTCAAATGAAATGGGTGTCTCTGTATCCACAGTTGTAGAAGCATATGATCGGCTTATAAGTGAAGATATTATTGAATCTAGACCTGGGGCTGGCTATTTTGTGAAAGGGTTGACTACTCATTTTCCAATTATCGAATCCATTCAGAACTACGATAGAGAAGTCGATCCATTATGGATTTCTAGGCAATCTTTTGAAGCAAATGCTGATACATTAAAACCTGGCTGTGGTTGGTTACCGAATGAATGGTTACCTGAAGAAATTATTCGGAAAGCAATTCGAAAAGTATCTAGTTTGGATGCAAAAGAATTACTCAGTTATAGCAGTCCTTTGGGCCATCAACCTCTGAGAGAACTAATTTGCAGGCGATTGCAGATTCAGGGGAGCTATATTCATCCAGAACAAATTATGCTAACTGATTGTGGGACCCAAGCAATTGATATTATTTGCCGTCTATACCTTAAACCTGGCGATGTCGTATTGATTGATGATCCGTGTTATTTTAATTTCCATGCCTTATTGAACTTGAGCCAAACTAAAATTATTGCCATTCCTTTTACAAAAGATGGACCCGATGTCGAAGCATTTCGTAATACACTTTCTTTAAATCCTAAACTCTACATTACCAATTCTGGAATACATAATCCAACAGGTGCATCACTATCAGTTTCAACTGCGCATCAAATTCTTAAATTCGTTGAACAGGCAAATATGCTCATTATCGAAGATGATATTTTTGCTGACTTTGAATTAGCTCCTGCCCCTCGATATGCAGCTTTATCTGCTTTTAAACATGTTGTTCAAATTGGAAGCTTTTCTAAATCTCTTTCTGGCTCCTTACGTTGTGGATATATCGCAGCAAAACCAGAACTTATTGAACATTGTATTAAATTAAGAATTGCAACTAACTTAAGTACCAATTATTTAAATAGTACACTGATTTATCATGCTTTAAGCCACAGTCAATATCGAAAACATTTAGACTATATTCATAGTAAATTAACCCAAAGTCGAATAAATGTGATGGGTAAATTGTTAGAACTCGATATCAAGCCTTGGGTAATTCCTAAGGCTGGAATTTTTCTTTGGTGTAAACTGCCTCATCACATCGATACAACACAACTATCTCAAGCAGCATTTAAACATAATATAATACTCGCGCCAGGAAATGTCTTTAGCCAATCTACATACGCAAAACAATACATGCGCTTCAATGTTGCGCAATGTCAACATCAAAAAATCTTTGATGTGCTTGAACATTTTTTAATAAAAACCTAACTTAAGGCATTCTTACACCACTATAGATTTTTTAAATCATTCAATTCTTTATGAATATAAAAAATATATTTTCCCTGTTAGTAAGCTACGAAATAAATTTTTCCCACATGACATAATTCTTTCATCATCCACAATAATACACTCGACGTTATCCGCTACTTGAAAACAACCAGCCATCTCTTTTATTTTGCTTTTCAAGATATACGCATTGGTGAAAAACACATCCCCATCTTGTTCCTTGACTCTTACCCTAAATATTTGCATGGCTCAATCCTTTTAAATCCTTCTAACTATAGAGATTATTATCTACGCCTGTTCATAGTCAATTTTTTATATTGTAAAATTTTTAATTTATGCATTTTTCATTAATTAAATCAATAAAATATAGCACACAAAAATATTACATTCCAAAATAGAACTTTTATATATCATTGGTTATCACAAAAAAAGTTGCCTCAAGAAATGAAAAAAATCGTTCATCAAATTATATGAAAACTATTTTTTTTGGGGAGATTTGAAGTACCTTGGATATGGCCACAAGCGATTTCTAATGATGGTTGGGAAACAATCTCTATTCCTCTAACAAACGAACAAAAGCTAGCAGTTTATTAGAAAAGTGCGCCATCAACCAAAACTTAGTACTCGCTCAACCTATGGAAAAAGCAGCTAAAGCATTTTGGTTACGTTCCAACATGCTGAACTATTTTTAAACAACCGCTCTTTGAACCACTTCTAATTGAATCTATTCGTGAACTTCTTCAGTAATTCTGACCGACACTGTTAGTAGACAAAAGAGACTTGTAAATTTTATTGAGAATAGTTTAATACAATATTTTTATTAAGAAATACTGGAAAGCTTCTTAAGCACTTACCTTTACTAAGAAATTTCAAAAACTTGGAAGAGAGCCCTAAAGAGGGCTCTCTTCTTAACTTTTATTATAAAGCACGCAAACGACGTTTTTTGTACACACTAAGCCCCTTATCTTTAAAGTCCAAAATAAAAGACTTCAACCCATTCTCATTCGGTATTGGTGATTCCCCCCTTGCTATCCTATGCAATTGTCGGGTATACCAAGTGAGTTCTAGCGAACCAAAGCTATCGAGAAATCTAAAACCCGTTGTTAATGGTTTCACTTCATTATAAGTTTCAAGCCCTTTTAATAAACGCTGTGGTGCTGAAGGTTCAATCGCAAAAATGCGGCCTAAGCCTATAAAATCAAGTTCATCATTTAGTAAAGCATTTTCCATTCCCTCGATACTTCTAAAACCACCTGTAACCATAAGCGGTACTTTACTGATTTCCCGTACTTTTTTTGCAAACTCCAAAAAATATGCTTCCCGCGCTATAGTAGATTGTTTAGTTATTCCTAATTGTGAAACTGGTTTTTCAAAGCTACCACCAGAAATCTCTATGAGATTTATGCCCATGTCATCTAAAGCTTGAATTGTTGCTAGTGATTCTTCTTCGCTAAAACCACCTCTTTGAAAGTCTGCTGAGTTTAATTTAATACTGATAGGAAACTCATCACCAACCCTTGTCCTTACTTCGTTATACACTTCCAAAACAAATCTACGTCGCTTCTCCGCTGTGCCCCCCCATTGATCTGTACGTCGATTATGAAGTGGAGAAAGAAACTGGCTTATTAAATATCCATGAGCACCATGCAATTGAACGCCAGTAAAACCCGCCTTTTTTGCAATTTCTGCAGTAGTTGCATAACGTTGAATTAATTCCTCAATTTCAATATGAGTCAATTCACGAGGAGTAGCAAAAATAGCTGCCATTTTGGGGCTAAATGGAATTGCAGAAGGAGCAACTGTTTCTTTATTTAATCCTCTAATCGCTTGCTTACCAGGATGATTTATTTGCATCCATATTTCGCTTCCTCCAGATTTAGCCGTATCTGCCCATTCTGCAATTAAATCAAAATTTCTTTCATCTTCAATTACAACATTACCAGGCTCGCCAATTGCTTTTGAGTCAATTACCACATTTCCTGTAACTAACACGCCTGCCCCAGAGCGAGACCATGTTCTATACAAATTAATTAGATCATGACTAGGCGTACCATCTAAATCGGCCAAAGCCTCACTCAATGCAGATTTAACTATTCTATTTTTAATTGTCAAAGTACTATTTAACTTAAATGATGATGCAAGTTTTAAATTGACACTCATGTTGAACCTCTATTTTATTTCTAAGCTGATAGGTTTCAGTAAAATAAAAAATCTGATTTGTAAGAATTACTAGTCAAGAAGTCCAATAAACCCATGTAATAGCAAATAAAACCAAACTTAAATATTAAATTAAATTAAGGATTTATACGGCTTTTCTCTTGAATAAATTTCCTAAATCACAATTTCTTAATTTTATTGAGTAATGATGATTTCATTTCATCTACCAATTGAGTTTCACCTACTGCACGTTTAAGCATTCCTATACCAACCATTGCTGCAAAAAGAAGATTAGTCTCACTTTCTTTATTCTGCCTAGGAATATCATTTGTACTAATTTCTTTTTCAGCAAGTAGTTTGAATTGCTCAAATAATTCATCCACCCCATGAGAATAAGTTTGCTTAATCAGAGAATCATCTGGAGTATTACTTACTTGCGACGAAAAGCTCAATATTGGGCAATTTTGTTCAGGGGGCCGATCTGTTAGGTAATGCTCAACAAGATTCATTAAACCATCTGTATATGTTGGGTCATCTAATTGTGATAACTGATCCCATTTCTTGGAAGATTGTTCAAAAGTTAATCTAAAGGCTTCATTTATTAATGCATCTTTTGATTCAAAATGCTTATAGAAACCTCCTACGGTCAACCCCATCGCTTTCATAATATCTGCTATTGAAACTGTCTCTACTCCATATTTTCGGAACATTCGACATGCGGTTCGAAGAATTAAACTGCGATTCTGAGTGGCCTGAACTTTCGAAACTCTACCCATACTTTCATTTACCTACGCATTACGACTAATTGAGTTATAAGATGCTGGCAAATAATATCATGCTGATTTAAGGTCTTACACTCCACAGATACAATGCCTCTATCTGGTTTTGAACGTGATGGGGTGATTTGTAGAACCTTACTCACAACTTTTAAGATATCATTTGGCCTCGTTGCATTAGGCCATTTAATTTCTCCCCCAGCCCCAATAATTCCACTACCGATCGGCAAACTATCCACCAACAATTTCATAGTAATGGCAGCTGTATGCCATCCACTGGCGGCTATTCCTTTAAATAAAGTACCTTTCGCAGCCTCTCCATCAAGATGAAAAATTTGAGGATCAAATTCCTTTGCAAAATTGATTATTTGTTGTTCTGAAAGTGCATATTCCCTACTAAAGAACTCCGTACCGACCTGTAGATCATCTAGATAAATTACGCTAGTTTTTCCCATACTCATACCCTTTTGACAATGAACTTCTGATTACACTGGACAAATCAAATCAGATAAAATAGATTACAACAATAATCTATTTTTTAAAGAACATCAAAGCTTTTTATGGAGGTCGGTAATGTCCGTTTTATATAATCGCGAAAGTACAGCTTTACTTTGTATTGATTTTTATAATGATTTCTTGAGTGAGAAAGGAAAACTATGGCCATGGGTCAAAGAAATAGCAGAACAAGTTAATCTTCTTGATAACTTAAGAAGTCTAGTAAATACAGCAAGAGGAGCTGGAATAACTATTTTCCACGTGCCACATCATCGAATGGAACCCAATAGCTATAAAGATTGGAAGTTTGTAACTCCCTATCAAAGTCAAGCTGCAAAAAATCAAATTTTTGCCAAAGGTGCTTGGGGTGGGGAGTTTCATGATGATTTTAAAGTTCAACCCAATGATGTAGTATGTACAGAACACTGGGCTTCAAGTGGGTTTCCAAATACAGATCTCGATCAATTGTTAAGAAGGCATGGTATAGAAAAAATTATATGTATAGGTTTACTTGCCAATACATGTTTAGAAGCAACTGCAAGAGTGGGAATGGAACTTGGTTATCATGTTACCTATGTTAAAGATGCTACAGCAGCCCGATCAATTGAAGCTATGCATTCCGCCATAGAAATCAACGCTCCCACTTATTCGCATGAGATTTTAACAACTATAGAAGTTATTGATGCTATAAAAAATTCACTTTAGATTAGAAATTCTACCTTGACTTTTTTATCTATAGAATTTTACTGTGATGATATATTCTTGGCATTGCTCAAGCTTCAAATCAATGAGCAAAAAACTACAAAAACAATTATTTCTAGGTATTTCATAAACTTAAACCCTCTAAAACACTATTTAATGTTCATAGTCTACAAATTCAGTGATTGAGCAGAGTAATGTGTAAGCGGTGTCTGTGGTTGAGCTGAATATCTGCCTCGCACTCATGCATCAATATAGGCCAGCAAGCAAAGGATGAGCGCTGTGACTTAGTGTGTCAATGTGGGATTGGATATTCATTTATAAAGATTATTTTTTTATAGTGGCATAGCTCTATAGAAATATTACTTTCACTTATACTTTATCTGCTTAGTGCCTTCCTAATTTATCGTGCACTTCTATAATTGCTTTGGTCAGCCAATTGAATAAGATATAGATAAAAGCTAAAGTAAATAAAGTTTGAATTTTATAACTTTAAATAAATTGATGGTTCACATAGGCAAAGACATGGAAACCCTACATGATTTTTATCGTCGTTTTTCTTTGACCAGAGATAGCGATTACTCGGTTCCATCGACTTCGTTTGGACATTTTAACGTATTCCAACGCGATGCCTGCTCCTTTCTGACACCTTATAGTCGCCGCGATTATTATAAAATCTCACTGGTTTTAGGCACAGGCGAACTTCACTACGCCAACCGCTGGATACGGGTAGACCGTCCTGCATTACTGTTTTCAAATCCGATGGTTCCCTATGCATGGGAAATTAATTCGCCCAAACAGGCAGGCTGGTTTTGTCTATTTACCGAAGAGTTTGTAAACCAAGAATCTAGACAAAGTTTTTTAAAAGATTCTCCGCTGTTTAAAGTCGATGGTGACCCACTGTATTTTTTAAACGATCAGCAGGTTGAAGAAATTTCATTTATTTTTAAAAAGATGATGACTGAAATAAATTCAGATTACATTCACAAATACAAGGTTTTAAGAAACTACTTGCACCTGACTGTGCATGAAGCCATGAAAATGCAACCAACCCAACAGTTTGAAAAACATAGTAATGCTGCAGTTCGTATTTGTCATTTATTCTTTGAATTATTAGAACGTCAGTTCCCCATCGACTCACCACATTTTCAACTTAAACTCAAAACGGCAAATGACTATGCCTATGGCCTGTCGGTACATGTCAACCATTTAAACCGAGCTGTAAAAGAAACCACAGGTAAAACTACCTCTGAGCATATTAGTTCGCGCATTACTCAAGAAGCCAAAGCGCTGTTACAACACACTAGTTGGAATATTTCCGAAATTGCTTATAGCTTAGGCTTTGAATATTCAGCGTATTTCACCAATTTCTTCAAGAAAAATACAGGATTTTCACCTAAAAAGTTCCGCGAAGACTGTATGGACTAAAAACAAATTGTTTGAATTTTATAAGTATTGGTTTGAATGTTATACGTCAGTTTGAGCCAAAGCATTTTATAGTTTTTCTACTCAAATGAGTTTGCAAAAAGAGTGTAAAAAATGAAATATAGAACTTTAGGACAAACAGGCGAAAAAGTATCAGCACTTGGTTTAGGTTGCATGGGAATGAGCTTTGCCTATGGTGCCTCGGACGACGCACAAAGCATTGCCACTCTAGAAAAGGCTTTAGACCTTGGCATTAACTTTTGGGACACCGCCGACATGTACGGCAACGGCGCAAACGAAATATTACTCTCAAAAGTTTTAGAAAAACATCGTGACAAAGTATTCTTGGCGACTAAATTTGGCTTCCGTTATAAAGAAGATAACCTCAACCCACAAAACTCTTTAGAGTCTTATATTGACTGTTCTCCAGAGTGGATTAAAGTTGCGGTCGAAAACAGTTTAAAACGCTTAAATACAGACGTAATTGATTTGTATTATGCACACCGCATTGACCCAAAAATTCCGGTTGAAGACACCATTGGTGCAATGGCTGACTTGGTGAAACAAGGTAAAGTTCGTTATTTAGGACTTAGTGAAGCATCGGCTGAAACCATTCGTAAAGCACATGCGATTCACCCAATTGCAGCAGTTCAGCATGAATACTCGCTACTCACTCGTGAGTTTGAGCAAACCCATTTACAAACCATCCGCGAGTTAGGCATTAGCCTTGTGCCGTATTCACCGCTTTCACGTGGTTTAATCACCAATACGCTTGATGTGGGCAGCCTTGACGAAAACGATTTCCGTCGTCAGTTACCACGTTATCAAGGTGATAACTGGAAAAACAACCAAAGCTTGGCGCAAGCATTTAGCGACTTTGCCCAAAGCAAAAATGCGACAGCAGCTCAACTAGCTTTGGCCTGGATTTTGGCGCAAGGTGACGACATTATGCCAATCCCGGGTACTCGTAAAATAGAGCGACTTGTAGAAAATGCGGGTGCTGTAGACATTGATTTAACAGCAGCAGACTTGGCAGAAATCGACGCAATTATTGCGAGATATCCAAACTTGGGCGCACGCTATAACGCTCAGCAACTTGCTGCGGTAAACCACTAATATTTTAGTATTAAGAACCTTGGATTTTATATCTAAGGTTCTATTTTCAATGACGAGTCAGTTGACCAGCTAGATCTAAAATTAGCACAAACTATAAATAACTTAGCATATAGATTAAGTACAACTTCATTCTAAAGATTAGTTTGGGTTCAGTCAGGCAGCTCTTTGACTGATTTTCAATTGAATCCATTCATGAATTTCCTGAGCAATCCAGCCCACGCGATTTGTTGATAAGTAAATCTGTTTTGGAAAAGTCTCATCATAATATTTAGACTTTGGATCGAGTATCGAGTAGATCGTTGCTCGACTTAGCCCCGTAATCTGAGTCAATTGTTTGATATTTAAGATTTGATCGATCTGAAAAGTTTGTGGGGTTAACGCATTCATCTAATTTATTCCTATTCGGTATGAAGGCGTGCTTTCTGCACATAGCATAGGCAACCCAATAAAAAAATAATGATGCGGTTGAACGAAATGCATTTCCCTACTCCCATTTTTAGGGGGTAGGGAAACTATTCACTCTAAAGTAATATTACTTGAAGGATGGCCCCTTCTTGCCATGAAAGGTCTTAAAACCACTCGGATATACACATAGCTTGTCCATTTGCTTACTCGTGCTTATCACCGATGTCGGTAAGAGAGCAAGATTTTCTAGTGGATCATTGGGCTCAACCCATTTAAAAATCTCATCGTTACTCACATCATTAATGATGAACTCACTTGTTCCATTATCTTCTAGCTGGAATTTATTTAAGAGTATTCCCATACGACTTGTCTCCTCAGACCACAATTGAGCAATCCATAGCTCATAATTGAGGTGTTCAGAATAGAATGTCTTATGGATCGTAATATAGAAACGGATGACATATCGGTTGAGCTTAGTATTACGAACAACATGATAGAAAGTGAACATAAC
Source organism: Acinetobacter sp. ESBL14 (assembly GCF_036668815.1). Classification (NCBI taxonomy): domain Bacteria; kingdom Pseudomonadati; phylum Pseudomonadota; class Gammaproteobacteria; order Moraxellales; family Moraxellaceae; genus Acinetobacter; species Acinetobacter sp. ESBL14. Next base: position 261,072 of record NZ_JAZEVS010000006.1, on the reverse strand, counting down.
CTGACTATTATACCAAAACTGCTGTTTAAGCCTTTTCTCAAATGCATGATAGGACTTAACCAACTCATCAATGCTATAAATTCGTTCTGAACCTTCTAGATAACTTAGGTAAAACTTGAGATCTATAGCACCAATGCTTAATTCACTCGTAGCGCAATAGGCTTCACGAATAGAATCAATACGTTTTTCATATCGCTCATTTTGCTGGTTTAGATGCTCATGGAAGCCTGTAGTCCCAAAGAGCTCTCTTAGTATTCTCAGAATATTTTGGATTAACCATTGTCCATTATGAGATTCAGATGGTTGGAAATAGACATCTGCAAGCTTTGCTTCTACTAATGTATATAAATAAGCCTTATGAAAGCAATTTAACCAAAAACTAAATTCATAGTTTCTTAAGCGTAATTGAAGCAGGAAGTTCCAGTCATTGATATAAGCTAAAAATGTACTTAGCCATTTGCTTTCTATCTGAGTTAAGTGCTCTATATGCTTAATTCCTTCAGGAGGTTTACTGAAATGTACCTCTCGATAGAATTCATATATGTCATTTTCTAGACGAGGAGCTGTGGTGATATCTGGTGATTGGAATGTCATTTGAAACGTCCTATGAAAGAAATAAGTTCATAGGACGCAGAAGTCGATATTTTTTTAGTGCTACCTAACTCTTATTAAACCATTCAATCTTATTCTTGCTCCCAATAATGACTTGCACGGGATCAACCGAAGGTGGCACAAACTTTGTCTGATATTCACGCCCATGGGGTTTATAAACTCCTTTAAAAAAGCTTCTACGATTAACTGGTTTCACCAACAGCATTTGTCCATATTTTTCAGGTTCTACAAGATATTTAGTGACCTTTAAAGCATTTTGCACCTGTAAAGGATATTCCCGCTTAATCATTCCTACTCCTAGGATTCCTTTAGCCAGATACCCCTCTTTAATTTCCGTTGTATTTGAGTGTCTCCCATACCCAGCATTTTCAGTAATGGTTTCCCACTTCTTAGTCACCTTATCTCCAAGCACCCAATCGGCATCGTGCCTAGAGCCGTTATAGATCAGCAGAAGATGTCCGTGATAGCCTTTTGTTAAGCCTTGCTCTAGAGCAAGCCCATATCCCAATAAATGCTTAAAGCAGCCATTTTTATCCTTGATAAACTTGATGAGAGATTCAATATGTGCATAGAAACCCGTAACGCTAATGGTCGCCATAGAAGCTTTTAAATAACCTAAATCAACCCGAACAATTAAGACCTGATAATGGTCGTAAATAATGGTTTTTACCTGCTTTAAAAAGGCTTCCTGATTGGCTCTCTCTTGATCTCTAAACTGGCGTATTTCTTCAAGAAGGAGGGGCCGATACTTAATTATTGTTTGACGAAGCCCCTTAATCTGCTTTAAGGAAAGCTGATCCAAGTAATCTATTAAAATACATTCATCTCGTGCACCATCTATCAATTCAACTACATTCTGAAATGCTTGAATCGAGACACTGTATTGAACCCCGTCCTGTTCAAATGCTTTGAAAGCTGGAATCAATTGCCCTAGGTAAGTAACAAACTCACGATCACTGATATCAAAGTTTAGACTGAGCTCAATAAAGTGATTAATTGCAGATAGGACTGCTGCTTGATGCGATAGATCAAATGACAACATGAAGAATTTCCTTAGATATGAATAAGACATATCTAAGGTGTAATCAGTAATTTATAATTGTATTGAGAGTAACACTATCATATAGAGATAAGACATTCTCAGTAGCTTAGAACTACTGAGAAAGGAATAAAGTGTAGATGTATCTCATACTACATAGCTGATATGTATTAACTACTAAGTATATTAGTTCTAATTATAATATTTACCGACTTCACCTGAAGACAAAATTTAAGGGCTAGCTATAACTTACGAACTTTTACCTTCCCGTCTTCCCTAAAGGTTGATATCAATAAGATTTACGATAGTTAAGGCGGAAATTCATTTTTAACTGCTAGCTAGCCTTCTCTTTTCCTATCCCACCTTTAATAAAAACTTTAGGGACTTTCTGAGTTAGAGCAGGCCTAAAAAAGTCTCGATATGCAAAAAATGGAATCACCAACTCTAGGAATAAATTTTTCATCTTTAAATTCGAAGTTTCAAGATAGATACCTTGTGTATGAGGTTGCTTTCTATTAAACACGTCTACCGAACACATCAGATTTTTTGAACTTATGGCCCCGTAAAACGCTAGCTCAGTTTTCTCTTCTTGATTTTCCCATCCTAAAATCGTTTTTGCTTTTTCTCTTAAAAATTTTTGCCATTTAATATTCAGCATCTCTACCACCCTTTCTTTTTCAGGTTGGCATTTTTCATTAAAAAATAAGATTAGATCAATTTCAAATTCTGACAGTGTTACAACTTCCTGCCAAATCCCCATATACCCTCGCAACCAACTACAAGGCTTGGCTCTTTTTGCTGAGCGCATAAAATCTGTAAAGAGTTTAGAGAACTCTTTCTGTTTAAAATCACTACTACAGATATGCGCCTGAATCGTAACTCGGTAAGCTAAACAATCTTGCTGTAATACGAAACTGATATATCTGGTCGCCTCATTTTGCCTTCGAGCACAAAGATCATAAGCATCCTGATATTCATCTTTATGAATTCCACGACTTGCACGATCTGAAATGGTTTGTTGCTTAATCGCTAAAAGAGTTTGATTGAACTGCTCTAAAGAACTAACTCTTAAAGGGTAGCTTGCATAGGATTGATGAAATATATACAAAACATTGGATATAAATATTCGTATCTCTGCTAGGCCGAGTCCTCTCCCCATTCGCACAAATAAATTATCCAACTCTATGAAAGCATGTGGATAGTTCAATAGATATTTTATAATGAAAAGAAATTGCTGACCGACTTGTGTGGATATATCCTTCAAATCCTTTTTATTTATGATCGCCTCTCTATCTTTGTGATACGTATTAAAAGCTATGTCATTTTTTTTCAGCAACATTTCTATAAGAACTTGGATCTGGAATAGCAATTCGCCGTATTGTGGTAAGTCATATTCCGCACATAGTTCTTTATAGAAAATCTGACTCACACGCAGCCGTTTTGGTACGTAATTCAGTTTCCAAATACTCGTAGGTACAGTCCACTTCAGTAATACTTCAGCAAAACTATCTTTTTTCCTATTTTCTTTTGCATTTCCTATTTTAGATAGATTTTCTGAAGAGCTTTGCATTAAAGGTTCCAAAGTATTGTTTACTTCAAAAACGATCTTTGGATGAATAAGTTTGACTACCGAATCTACTTTGTAGAAGTAACTGAGCACCCAATACTTAAATAATTTTACCTGTTCTTTATCTTTTCGCTTTATTAACCCAATAGCCAGTTCATGTGCGTGTTTCTTAATTGCTTTATTACCATCAATGACTTCAATACGATATCGCTGAAAGGCTGAAGCGAAACGCGCATTTAATTCAGTGACCAACGTTTTTTCATAACTTTCCACATTAAATTTACAGATAAAAATACATGACAACTTCAAGCCATTCTGGAAATCATGTCCAAGCTTGGTATAAATTTGAAATACACCTGGGACTTGCTGTGCTAAAAAAAGCTGTATTACTTCCCTATCTATCAAAACTTGTTCTAGAAATGTTCCAAGCGGCTCTCTATTTACCGCGTCTATAGGACGTACGAATCTTAATTCAACCGTGAATGTATATAACCTATTGTATTTGCTTAGCAGATCATCAAACTTCTCGTATGCCTTACGTAGACTGAACTCATAATCTAAGTTTTCCGAGTATTTATCAGCTTTTTTTAAAAATGAGTGTTGAAGTCTAATTACTTTTTCTCTTGAAAACTTCCATGGATCCCACTGTCGGGTATAGTCTGGCTGTCCAATAGCGTTGATGTATGGCACATTCTTGATAAATTCGCTGTTATGGTAGGTCTCAATTCCTTCCGAATCATTCTTTAAAAAATCGTTATACCTTAACCAGTTCCGACTTAACTGGAGGTACGTTGTATCAAACATACTCTCTTGAAATTTTAGATCATCAAAATATTTTAAATACTCGTTAGCAGAACGAAAATTTCTTGTTTTAAATATTTCCTCATCTACTGAGGGAAGCGTCCCTTCCTTTAAGTCAACAACAAATTTTTCCAAGGACCCAAGTATTCTGACACTCTCTTTGAACAAGCAGATAGGCTTATATTCTTCCTGACCTTCTTCCACGATGTAACGATCTGCCTGCATATAAAAATTTGGGACTTTATGCATTAACAATCTAAATAAATCATCTGTGCTAATTGACTGACTAAATTCCTTATCCATTATAGTAATTTTCACCTAAAACCTATGTATTACATTGCTTGATAGCTATGAAGCTAAAACAAAATACTCTATATTAATCACAATAAATTAAATTATTATACACATATAAACCTATTAAAAGTAACAGTTTACATACCACCCAATCGATTTAACTTTTTTCTAGGAAAAAATAGGCACTTCTTTTGATATAGTTATGTCTAATTCAACAATTTATAGACAAGTTTTAGACATGAAAGAATTAACAGTGATTCAATTTAGCAAACAAACTGGTATAGCCAGATCAAAAATTTACTATCAAATAAAAATGAATAAACTAAAGTTAAATAAAGGAAAAATAAATTATGAGGATGCTCTTCAACTATTTAATTCTAAGGAATTAGAAAAACATAATACTGTTCATGATATAGATATTAAACACATTTTTAACATATTAACTTTGCAAAATCTTAATTTGCAAAGACAATTAGACCTAGCTTACGAGCGTGAAAAAAACTATCTTGCTGAACTTACAACCTATCGACAACATTTGCTCTTGAAATCCACCCTCAACACGCCAGAAAATGAGAGTGATATACAAGCAAAGCCAGAAAATAGTTTAACTGATAGAGATGAAGGCCCTCAAAAACATATGCAATTTGAATGGGATAATCAGGTTACTTTAGATTCATGCCAAAGTATCACTAGAGAAACGAATCCTATAAATGAGCAAAATCAAGATGCACTCATCGGTACTCATTTACCGAACCAAGACGAAAGAGAACAATTACTAGATCTAAAAAGGAACAAAAAATCTACAGCCCAAGTAGCGACACGGAAATCAAAGAATAATTCATAACCAACTACCATTGGCAATCCCAACAGCAAATCTGTAAATGAAACAATTGCAGATCAATATGCCCCCAATAAAGAAGATCATCACAACTCTAAACAATAAGAACAGACACAAAAAGTAGGTATGCAGAACATTTACATATAAGGTTGTACTGTAATAGATAACTTAAACTCAATTTACCTATTATCTAACGCCATCTGAATTATTCTTATTTTAACTATTCCAATCCAACATTTTATGTGGGGTAGATTGTGGGGTAAAAGCATAGATAAAAAATAAGCCCTTGTAAAAACAAGGGCTTATTTAGATATTTGGCGGAAGCGGTGAGATTCGAACTCACGGAGGACTCACACCCTCGTCGGTTTTCAAGACCGGTGCATTAAACCGCTCTGCCACGCTTCCATGTGCGTAAGAATACAAAGCTTGCCCTCTTTATACAAGAGAAATTTAATTGCAATGTATTCAAATGCATAATGTTTCATCAATTTTAGAGTTTTGCTGCTAATTCAGCACCATCTCGGATCGCACGCTTGGCATCAAGCTCAGCTGCAAGCTTTGCACCACCAATAATATGGTAGTTCGCCGACGTATTTTCACCGTCTTTAGGCATGAGATCTTTCACCGACTCTTGCCCCGCACAGACCACAATGGTATCTACACGCAATAACTGATCATGACCATTATGCTCAACCCACAAACCTTCGTCGGTCACCGCTTTATATTGCACACCACGTAGCATACGCACGGCATGCTTTTTCAACTGCGCACGATGTACCCAACCAGAGGTTTTACCCAAACCAATTCCAAGGGGTGTGGTTTTGCGCTGCAATAAATAAATCTGACGTACTGGCATTTCAACTTCTGGACGTTGCATTCCACCTTCAGAGATATAGTTTGGATCTGGGTCTACACCCCACTCACGTTGCCATTCTGCTAAGGGTTGCGGCTGAGGTTGGTGTGGTGGTTTTAACAAGAACTCTGATACGTCAAAGCCAATCCCGCCTGCACCAATCACGGCGACCTTATGGCCCACTTCTGCACCACGTAATACTTCTGCATAGGACAACACTTGAGGTGCTGTACTGCCTTGAATTTTCAATGCACGTGGTACAACACCTGTAGCCACAACTACTTCGTCAAAGCCTTCACGTTCTAGCTGCTCTCGACTTACACGTGTATTTAAACGTACATCTACACCTGTTTGTTTGAGCTGTACTTTAAAGTAACGAATGGTCTCATGGAATTCTTCTTTTCCAGGCACCACTTTTGCCAAGTTAAACTGACCACCAACATCATGATTTGCTTCAAATAAAGTCACAGCGTGACCTCGACTAGCAGCAACCGTGGCTGCTGACATACCCGCCACCCCGCCACCGACAACCGCAATACGTTTTGGTTTTTTGGTTTTGATATAAACCAATTCTGTTTCATGACACGCTTGTGGATTGACTAAACAGCTGACACGTTCATTTTTAAATGCATGGTCCAAACAGGCTTGGTTACACGCGATACAGGTATTAATTTCATCCACACGATTGGTTGCGGTCTTATTCACCCAATAAGCATCAGCCAAGAATGGACGTGCCATTTGCACCATATCAGCCTTGCCAGAAGCAATAATCTCTTCAGCGACATCAGGCATGTTAATACGGTTTGATGCAATCACTGGAACAGAAACGTGCTGTTTTACCGCAGCGGTATAATCCACAAAAGCGGCACGCGGCACAGAGGTTACAATGGTAGGCACACGTGCTTCATGCCAACCAATCCCTGTATTTAACAGTGTAATTCCAGCTTTTTCTAATGCTTTGGCAACCACAATCACTTCTTGCATGGTATTGCCATCATGCACCAAATCCAGCAAAGACAAACGGAATGCAATAATGAATTTTTCACCGACTTTAGCGCGAATCGCTTTGACAATCTCTACGGGGAAACGCATACGATTTTCAATATCACCGCCCCAACGGTCAGTACGCTTATTCACATGGCTACTGAGGAACTGATTAATCAAATAACCTTCTGAACCCATGATTTCGACGCCATCATAGCCTGCTTTTTTCGCCAAGCTGGCACAACGTGCATAATCTTCAATGGTCGCCAATATCTGAGAATCAGACATTTGGCGTGGTTTAAATGGGTTAATTGGTGCTTGAATCGGAGAAGAAGATACCGAAAATGGATGATAACCATAGCGACCAGAATGCAGGATTTGCATCAAAATCTTCGCGCCATGCTTATGTACTGCATGGGTGACTAAACGATGATGAGGAATATCTGCCAAACTATTCATAGTTCCGCCCGCTGGCAACAACCAGCCTTGACGGTTTGGAGAAATACCACCTGTGATAATGAGGCCTACACCGCCCTTTGCCCGCTCGCCAAAATAAGCAGCGAGTTTTGGATAGTTAAAGAAACGATCTTCTAAACCTGAGTGCATCGAACCCATTACCACACGGTTTTTAATGGTGGTAAAACCCAAATGTAATGGCTTTAAGATATTTGCATAGCTAGTCATGGTATTCCTTCTCTAATTTTGGCTTTGCAACTTGTTGCATAGTACTTTAATACTTTTTTGTTGATTTGGGATGACTCTATCTAAAAATTTAGCTGTTGAAAGTGTCAATTTGGCTTCAACCTACTTAAGATTCTACTGCTGCAAATCTAAATATTTTTGATTGCAGAAGCACGTCGACATAAAAAAGCAGCCACAAAATAATGACTGCCTTTATTTAATCTAAAAACTAACTCAAGCTGATTGATCAATGCTTCGGTTTATCCTCGTGCTGAACAATGCTGCGCAATTTAATGTTGTTGATGACTCGAATAAGCCAGACGATTTTTCTGTACCTTCATTTTAAGCGAACTCATCACAATGCCCATGCAGATAAAAGCAGCACCAATCAAGATATTGAGGGCCAGCGGCTCATGCCAGATCAAAGAACCAAAAAACAGACTTAGAATTGGAATACACATAATCGAAATCGAAGCCACAAAGGTATCGACCTGACTGACAATCCAGTTCCAAAGCACAAATGCAAAACCTGTTCCTACCACTGCAATGTAAAATAATGCAGATTCATTCAAAGGATTCAACCAAACCTGAGCATCGATAGGTTCAAATAATAAGGCCATAACAAACATTAGGCTTCCACCAAGCAATAGTTGCCAAATGGTCAATTTGATTTTGTCATAGGCAGCAAAATTCTTTTTGATATAGACTGTAGATAGTGCCCAGAAGAAGCCTGAACCGATTAATAACACCTGCCCCAGCAATGACATATTCAAATGAACATGATGCAATTGCGGCCACAGAATAGCGATCAGCCCGAATGTACCAAGCACCAACCCGATCATTTTCTGACGATTCAAACGCTCATTTAGAAAATAGTGTGCTAAGACACCAATAAAAATTGGCATGGTAAAGACCAATACTGCTGATAAACCTGAATCGACAAATTGCATGGCAAAGGTCTGCGTGGCATAGAAACCAAAACAGATCAGTAGACTTAAAATAATTAAGGGCTTCCACTCAGCTTGCTCAGGCAAAATGGATTTCTTTAAAATCCGTTGTAGCAACATCAATGTTAATGCCGCTAAAATCAATCGAGTAGAAATAAATAAGAAGGGTGGAAACACTTGTAGGCTATGTTTGACCAAACCCCATAAAGACCCCCACACCAAGCATAGCAATGCAATGGCACTGACGACTCGAATATTCACGTGTTGTACTCAACCGATAAAAAGTAAGCTTAGTGTATAAAATAAATGACATCATGAATAATGCTATGTTTTAATAGATACATCATTTTTTTTGATGCCTAATGAAGTGATAGCTTTACAGCCAAACCTTGATTATCGCACTAAACTGAAATATTGAGGACTTGCCGTGAATATTGATATTAGTGATATCCGATCATTTGTCACTGTAGCCGAGCTAAAAAGTATTACCGCAGCGGCAAATAAGCTCAATTATTTACAGTCTAATATGACTGCAAAAATTAAAAAGATTGAAAATCACTATAAACGCCAACTGTTTATTCGTAAGCCTAAAGGCGTCGAACTGACTGAATCTGGCATGAATTTATATGCGCAATATAAAAAGATGATTTTCACTTGGGAAGAAACTGAAAATAAAATCTATCAACAAGAAAGCGTATTACGTTTTGGCACCAATACCAGTTTAGGTGGGATGCGTTTCTACCCCTCTTTTAGTCAGCTCTATGAAGCCTACCCTGACCTTTCCATCACCATGAAAACAGGCCCAACAGGTTATATTGAAGACGAGATTTTAGCGGGTAATTTGGATATCGCTTATGCCCTAGGACATCCCAAACATAAAAATCTACAATATATTCAAAAGGCAGAAGATCAACTGGTGATTATTGGTAAAAACATGATCAACCATGACAGTCTTGAAGAATGTCTGAATCATCAAAATATCTTGCTGGCTTCTGAACAATGCTGCTATGCCACCACCTTAGACAGCATCTACACCGACTATAAGCTTAAAAAAGGTGAACTCACCCATATTTACGATCATGAAGCTCTAATTCACTTTACCCAGTTAGGTATGGGGATTTCGATGATTGCCAAATCTTTGATTGAAAAATATAACATTCAGTACTATCGCGAAACGCCTGAACAGTATCGGGATATCGGCCTTTATCTGATTGCGCGTCATGATCATGTATTTACCCCGATCGAAAAGCAATTTATTGGCTTAAATGATTCACTTTAACTAAGACACTTTTTTTATAAATGATGTTTTGTAACCTCTTGATGTACTTTTCACGTGAGATTTTTTAAAGTTCACAACCTATGAATGCCTTATTGTGAATGCTTATCGTGAAACTTTATATTTTTCCGATGTTAATCTATTTTTCAAATGAAAAAAAAAGAATTCCTTTCCTATCAGAAAAAAAATCGATTTGAAAAGTGATATAGTACGGGACGTATAAATTCTCTTTGGTCACCGATGTATTAGGGTGCCTATTTCGAAATAGTTAGGACTAGCAATGACTGATAATGCAACGATCTTGCAGCATGTACCAGTAGGTAAAAAAGTTGGGATTGCCTTCTCTGGTGGTTTAGACACTTCAGCAGCTTTATTATGGATGAAACAGAAAGGCGCAGAGCCTTATGCATATACTGCAAATCTGGGTCAGCCTGATGAAGATGACTATGATGCTATTCCAAAGAAAGCTGAACAGTACGGTGCAGTCAAAGCTCGATTAATCGATTGTCGTTTACAACTTGCGCTTGAAGGTATCGCCGCGATTCAATGTGGTGCATTCCATATCAGCACGGGTGGTGTACCTTACTTCAATACCACACCTTTAGGTCGTGCAGTAACAGGTACCATGCTTGTTACCGCGATGAAAGAAGATGACGTCAACATTTGGGGTGACGGCTCGACTTATAAAGGCAACGATATTGAACGTTTCTATCGTTACGGTTTATTGACTAATCCTGCGCTTAAAATCTATAAGCCTTGGTTAGACCAAACCTTTATTGATGAGTTAGGCGGCCGTGCCGAAATGTCGCAATTCTTAATCGACAACGGTTTTGACTATAAAATGTCAAAAGAAAAGGCTTACTCAACTGACTCAAATATGTTGGGTGCGACACACGAAGCCAAAGATTTAGAATATCTCAATGCAGGCATTAAAATCGTAGACCCAATCATGGGTGTTGCATTCTGGAAAGATGACGTTGAAATCCAACCAGAAGAAGTGAGCATTACTTTTGAACAAGGTATGCCAGTTGCGTTGAATGGCCAACGTATCGAAGATCCTGTTGAATTCATTCTTGAAGCAAACCGTATCGGTGGTCGTCATGGTCTAGGGATGTCTGACCAAATTGAAAACCGTATCATCGAAGCGAAATCTCGTGGTATCTATGAAGCACCGGGTATGGCTTTGTTACATATCGCTTATGAGCGTTTGGTGACGGGTATTCATAACGAAGATACAATTGAACAATACCGCATTAACGGTTTGCGCTTAGGTCGTTTACTTTACCAAGGTCGTTGGTTCGATTCACAAGCGCTCATGCTTCGTGAAACTTCACAGCGTTGGGTTGCTAAAGCAATTACAGGTACTGTGACTTTAGAATTACGTCGTGGTAATGACTACACCATCATGAACACTGAATCCCCTAACCTCACTTATGAAGCTGAGCGTTTAACGATGGAGAAAGGTGATTCGATGTTTACACCAATGGATCGTATCGGTCAGTTAACCATGCGTAACCTCGATATTACCGATACCCGTGCAAAATTGGGTATCTATACCGAAACAGGTTTGCTTGCAGTTGGCCAAGGCTCTGCAATTCCTCAATTGGAAAACAAATCAAAATAACAGATGGGTAAATTAATTTACCCATTTGAAAGGGCTGAATATTTTTATTCAGCCTTTTTTATTTTATCCAAAAAAATAGATCCTATTGAATCATCGCATTTATAGAACAATATGTCGCAATTAAAGACTATTTATCGTCATTATGAATCGATAATATAAGCATTAAGCAAAACACAATAATTTGGGAGATGAAAGATGAATGCTTATCTACATCGTAGTGAAAACCGTGGTCATGTCAAAGCAGGTTGGTTAGACACCTATCATAGCTTTTCATTTGGAAGCTGGTATAACCCGAAATACATGGGCGTCAGTGCACTTCGCGTGATTAACGACGATACAGTTGCTGCGCATAATGGTTTCGGCACTCATCCCCATGACAACATGGAAATCTTGACCTGTGTACTTGATGGCACCATTTCCCATAAAGACAGTATGGGTAATGAAGGCCAAATCAATGCCGGTGAGTGGCAGTTGATGAGCGCTGGAACTGGGGTCACCCACAGTGAAATGAACAAGCATGATAAAGCGGTGCATCTGTTACAGATTTGGATTCAACCGAATGTACAAGATGCTGAACCAACTTATCAGCAAATTCAGCTTAATCCGAAAGATCATCCAAACCAATGGCACTTGATTGCTGGTGATCAGTCTGCGCCGATGTCGATTCGTCAAAATGCTGAAGTGAAAACTGCAGTGATTGAGAAAGATCAACATTTAGAGATTACAGCGCAGAAAAAAGTGAACTATGTGCATGTGATTTCAGGTGAAGTGATGATTGCCGATCATTTGGTTAAAGCGGGTGATGCTCTACTGTTTGATGAGACTGCAACCATTACTGCATTACAAGACAGTCAAATGATCTGGTTTGACCTACCTTAAACTCAGTTTAACTTGTACCTCTTACCCTCAAGAGGTACAAGCTTTTTTAATCATTATTACTACGATCACAATTGTTGGAATCAGAACTCGAGTCAACATTAAAACCACAATCATCTCCACGCTGATCATTATGATGCTGGACTGAATCGCAATTTGAAGTTGTTGATGAATATGGATGACTATAATCTGAAGAATCTGACGTAGCACCTGTTTTCTTAGCGAAGAAAAATAATAGAACTAAGCCAGCCACAATAACTAAAATAATAAACATCAGCATCACTATCCCCTATTGTGACCCAATCTTTATTTCACACTATAGCTTAATTCTTTTCAAAAATAATCGGCATTAAAAAAGCCCGATTAACGGGCTTTTCTACAACCTTGAACATTTTTAAAAACGACCTGAATCGTTTCGTTCGTTGTTAGCTGTGTATTCAGGTTGTCATATCTTTATTCATTTAGGCAAGATTTCTCTTAAATCCCAAATAGTATATGACTTCCTTATTGATTAAATTAGCACCAATAGTGAGTTAGGTCAAGGGTCGATCTGCTTATAAAACATCATCGACTTGAGGTATGAGAACGTCCAATCAGTTTTTATTTCAAAACCATTGATCAAGCCACTTGGCTATTTACCAACTACTTTTTTATTTGTGTTTCTACATAAGCATGCTGAGACTCAACGTATTTAAAGATACTTTTTTCGGATTTTGAGGTTTTTCCCTGCTGAATATATGTGATTTCAACAGGATAATATTTTGATTGATCAACTATAAGCTTCAATTTTGAAGTCGTTGTTGATGCCAAATTTGCATCAGCATAGTATGATGCTGTACTACCACCCGCGTGAGCCAAATTTAATATTTGCACATCACCAAGATCTGGTAGCAAAATACCATACCAGTTTGATGTTTCTTGTCCACCTGCTCCAGTAAAACTTGCAAGGACATGACTACCCATCATTGTACGTCCAAAGGGTTGCAAGTTTGCTTTTAACTGAGCCATAAAATCACTACGCAAATGTCCATCGGCTGAAGGTACTTCATCTTGGTTAAATGCGGCATTTACCAACTCAAAAGTTCTATTTTGCTTTTTATAAATCAGTATATCTACCGTGCTTGAGCATGCTCGACAACCCGCGATATAACCATCATGAAATTTAACTTTTTCGATAATCACTAAATAGCGATTCTCTCCGTGTGTATTTTTATACTCAACTGTCGGATGAATAAAGCCAAGTACAGTTGGTTCAAGCAAGACATAAGGATATGTAGCAAAATAGTCATCAATCTTGCTTTTATCTAATTTAAAATGATCTGATGGTTTTTCATTTTTATAAGCCGTTTTTAAAATTAATTTTTGGTCTAATTGCGCTTCTGAATACTGTTTCAGCGGCGCTGCAATTGTGTCGAGTAATGGGTTAATATTCTGACATGCTGTCATCATACTCAATATTGAAAAAACCATTAAAATCTGATAACTCTTTGGCATTATTTGACCTAATCTATAAAAATTTATTCTAAATTGACTGGACATGAATCCAATCTTACTGACTTCAAGTAAATGATTATACAGAGCTTAACATCATCTTTTTATATATTTAAATAATGCATAAAAACTATAAATCTACAACCAATTATGCTTCTAAAGAAAATAAGCCAAGGGGATTTCTACCACGCTCTGATGCAATGCGATAAAGTCCAAAATTTATTCACAACGAAACTTACTATTTATTATTTTACGTTTCGAGTCTTGATATGCATTAAAAGCAGCGTCATATTTTTCATTCAAATACTCTTGTGTGATGGCATCATCTTTCAGCAATTCTACTGTACTTTTTAAGTCAGCCTTTATATATGCATACATATCTACTTCTGCTTTCTTTCTATTACATTGCTTTTGCAGGAGCAACTCTTCGTCTTGCCTAGTCAGTACATCTTTTGCATTTTGCATTGCTTCAACATTCATTTCCTCATTTAAAGCAAGCTTAAATTTTTCTTGAAGCGAAACAAAACCTTTTTTATATTCTAGACTAAGTTCAGCATTCGTTGAACTCATCACAAAAAATGATATACATACGAGCAAGAATTTTTTCATATTATTGAGATTACACCTGATGAATGATAGCTCGATATTACCAAATATCATACATAAACCAAATTTTTCAAATAGCCCTTATCTAGCAGACCTTCATAAAAATAAGCCTATACTGTAGCAATAATTTTTTCGCCATAGCTCTTTTCTCTTGATGATCCATAAAATTGAAAAACAATCTTTTGTCTATTCAGAGATTTAATGATTAAATCTGAGAGTGTATTATCACTCAATGCATGACTGACACTCGTAAAAACTTCTCTACAATTTTCCAAATACCAGTCCAAAAGCTCACTTTCTGAAAATTTTTCATCATCATGTTGGATAAAAGCGTCATATTTTTCTAGATAAGATGTAAGCCTCACAATAAGATAAGGATCTAATCTATCAACAGGAAATGGGTCATATTCCGTAGGCATCTCATCAAATTTTTTTTCTGGAAAAAATATTAACTTTCCAGAATCAAACCAAAATTCCACCGCAAAGTAATCCCAAATTTCGCTCTTTATTTTTAAACAAAATTCACTCAAATATGCATAGAATACTTTATTTATATCAGTTGATAGGCCATCACCTTTAGCATTTTCATTACAAGTGAAATCTATATGGCACCCATCTTTTTTAATAAATTGAATTGACATATTGCTATTAGGATCTCTTTTATCAATCATTACTCTCTAACATAATCCTCACCTAAAAACCTAAATTGATTGGTTCAATAAGGCTTTGAATATGTATCATAATCTTTTTCGATGGGTACAACTTCATCTCATCAATTGAACTATGTACAAGGTTTGGACTATCCAGTATTCGCTAAATCTTTGAGTTGTTCTGGTGTGTAAGGAACAGTTCCTTCAGGCACTTGATTTCCATAATAAATATATAAGCCAATTGTAATACTTCCCAGTAATAAAGTGAGTCCTATAAAAGTTAAAGATATAAGCTTTAACTTTCTCTTCAAAGCAACGCTTTGAAAGGAAAAAATTAAAATACCAATAACGAATGAAATAACTAATATTAAAATGATCAAAGCAATCATATTTCCCTCTGCGTTAGCGTAGATTTTTTATTGATCAGCTATACTTTTGATTAATTCCAATAGCCCAATCTTCACAATTATTTTTACTGCCAAACAAACTATATTGGCTAGCATCAGTCTAAGCTACTGCTTTGCTGATTATGATAAGAAATTATATACCGCTATAAAAAGCTAAAAAAAAGCCCTGAATCTATATAATTCAGGGCTTTGGAGTTCATGTAACTTCATAAAAAGTTATATGACTTTAATATCTTGGTAGGTATATCCAGACTCGAACTGGAGACCTCTACGATGTCAACGTAGCGCTCTAACCAACTGAGCTATACACCTAGAATGAGAAGCATGATATTCATTTTTTATCAGCTTCACAAGTTTTTTTGTGACTGTCTTAGTGCGATCGCACAGTCTTTAAGCAAGCGCTTAAATTCTTCAATATTTGCACCATCCTGCTGCTCTAAAAAAACAATTTGTTGATATAACACAATCGCTTGTTCAAATACCTGTTTGTCCTGAACTTGAGTTGCTAAACGCTGCATCCATACTTGAAAGGTCTCTGCGTGTTGCTTATGCAGATTTCTAGGTAGCTGCTTCTGAAACTTAAGTACAGCTCTTTGATAATCAGCTTGCTTCCTTCTTTGTCGCCACCAATAAATCCCCACATAAATCACTAAGATCGTGCCAATACTCACGATCAAAACAATCACATAAGCATAACTTGAATCTAACCCTAAGCGAGATAACCAGTTTTTCTGTTTCTCTGCATCATAACCGACAACTTTGCTTTGCCATTGATAGCTTAAGTAATCACTCCAAATCCGCATATTGTTTAGAAACTTAAACTGTTGTAAACGCCAAGCCTTAGTCTCATCTCCCCAGATACTCTGATCTTGTACCAAATAATCTTGCATGCCAGTATCAATCCGTTGCGGTGCAATCATGGCAGTTGGGTCTATTCTTTGCCATTTCCCATTGAGATAGACTTCACTCCAAGCATGTGCATCCAGTTGTCGAACCTCCCAACTTTTCCCATCAAGTGCCAGTTGACCGCCTTGATAGCCAGTCACTACGCGTGCTGGAATACCCGCATAACGCATCAACATCACAAAGCTTGAGGCATAGTGCTCACAAAAGCCTTTGCGACTAGCAAACAAGAACTGATCAATACGATCACCACCCAATATTCCTGGTGCCAAGGTATAAACAAAGCCATTTTTTCGATACCAAGCAAGAACGGATTGTAAATACTTTTCAGGTTGTTTTTGACTTTGCTCAAAAAGCACATATGCCAATTGCTGGGCTTTCACATCTCGATCTGGGTCAAATTTGAGATTTAACGCCACTTCGCTCGGTGACAAGACTACCGCTTCGCCAGACATCCTTCCCAACCACAGCATTTGTATGGGTGCGTTACGCTTAACCAATTGAGTTGGGCGAATACTATTGTCTTGATACAACTGCAAATAGCGCTCCTGTGGAATCGAGTATTCCAAGCCCATAATCCAGTTGGCATGCTCATCCGCCGCTAAATATTGATAAGGCACACTTCTTGATGTGGACTGCACATTTTTAACCTGCTGATTAAAAAAACTACTGGTCCATGTGACCCCATCATACTGATCCAAGACTAAAGCTCGCCAGTACAGCTCTGATCGACTTGGAAATTGCGACATATTCGCCACAACCCGAAACGCCAAAGCCGAAGATTGCGATAACTGTGCAATATCCCCAGGTGACATGCGATCACTGATTCCTGTAATGGCCTGATTACTCTGAATTGGAATCGCCCATAGTGGTGGTAAACGCGGAAAGAAAATAAATAAGATCAGAAAGAAAGGAACTGCTATTCCAACAAATTTAAAAATTTGCTGAATATCTTGTTTAAATTGATTGGATGATAATTTCGTTTGATTAAATAACCCTGTCTGTATGCGATACAGCCCCAGTAAACACATTACAAATGCAGTAAGTACAATCACAGCCATCCAAAACGCTTGGCTATGTAATAACAAACTCGCACTGACGAATAAGGCAAAATTAAAGATGATTAATACATCACGGGTGGTTTTCGCTTCCAAACACTTGGCAAACAAACATGTACTTAAAAAGGCAACACCCGCTTCTATACCCAATAAGGTTTGATAGTTAAGATAGAGCAAACCTAAACACAACAAAATAAAAATCAGCAAGAACCATTTTGGAAAAGGCGCCCAGCTTTGTTGACGATATCTTCGAAGCAATAGCAGCCAAACCACTGCCCATACGCCCGTTAAAACGGCAGGTGCGAAAGCAGCTTGCCCAACCAGCATAAGCGCCAAGACAGCTAAAACACAGAAATAGATTTGCTTACTCATGACTAAGCCTGCGCCAATAAAAGTTTTGCTTTAATCAACTGGGATTGTCCTTGTCCACGCTCCAAACGTGCCTGCGGTAAAATTAAGGCATAATCATCGCCCAATTGTTCGCATTGCTCGACCAAACCCATCATAAAACTTAATTTATCTTCATGGCTTTGTGCGGGAATCTGCTGATAGTCAATTTCAAGATGCTGGTGATTGGCTTGTGCCTCAAACATTTTGATCAGAAATCCCTGCCCACGTGCAACCTGTTTCCATGCGACATTCTGATAGGAATCACCGTGTTGAAAGCCTCGAAGTTCTTTAAACTCATCTAAACTATCTTGAGCAGAAGTTGCTTGGTTTTTGTGTTCTTTCTGCCAGTCATAGGCTTTGGGGGCAATCCAGACTTTTTGTCTTGGCGATAAATAAGTCCAAGCACGGACTAAACCAAGAGGATAAGTCGAATAAATTTTAATGGTCTCAAATTCATAAAGTCCGCGCTTTTCTGCAATAAAAGGTAATTCAACACTGTGTTGAGTTTGATCGATATAAATCAATTGTTCTCGAGCTTGCCATTGAATTCGTAGATAGCGTGCCGAAGCAACGGATTGCTTAATGAGCAACTTTAAACTGAGCACTTGATCAACCTGCCCCACTTCAGGAGGGACAAGATCGATTTGCAGATCATGTAATTGTTTGAAGGTCAGATAAAAACTAATGCACAGGATGGCACTGATTAAAAAGCAGAACCCTAAAATCAGGTTATTGGCATAGTTAATGCCAGCAATAAAGGTAATCAAAATGAGGATTAAATACAAAAAACCCTGTTTATAGATAAAAACCAATACATCTTTTTGTCGCAAGGTTTTGCTCTGATCCACTTGAAATCGTTTGGCAATCCATTGGCTGAGTTGCTGTTTGAGTCCAGTTTGCATACGTCTGTACTCACTTACAATGCTTCAACCGACTGCAAAATCTGTTTTACCTCCGCATCGCCTAGACCAAGACGATGTGCCGTAACAGCGACAAATACGGTTTGCACATCATCAGTCGTAACAAAGCTGCGTCCTTCAACCAACGCATAGGCTTGTGCTGCGGCCTTTAATGCCAACACGCCACGGGTAGATAAGCCATGTCTTTGCTTACGCGTTTCAGCAGCCAAATCTAAAATATAATTAAGGATGACATCGCTCAAGAAAATCTGCTTTGCCAACTCACGTAAATGTAAAATATCGGCTTGGGTGAAGACCGCATCTAATTGATGAATCAGGACTTGGCGTGAGCTTTGTTGTAACAGTAATTTTTCTGCTTGACGAGATGGATAACCCAGAGACAACCGCATCAAAAAGCGGTCTAGTTGAGACTCTGGCAATGCATAAGTTCCACTTTGAAACAGTGGATTTTGCGTGGCCAACACCCAAAAGGGTTGCGGCAACTCATAATGCACGCCATCTACGGTAACAGCCCCTTCTTCCATCGCTTCAAGTAATGCACTTTGGGTTTTAGGACTACAGCGGTTAATTTCATCAGCAAGTAAGATTTGAGTAAAAACAGGGCCTTGTTTAAACTCAAATACATGTTCTTTTTGATTAAAAATATTGATCCCAATGACGTCGCTGGCCAACATATCATTGGTAAATTGAATACGCTGAAAGTGCAATCCCGCTAGACGCGCCAAGGCACTGGCTAAGGTGGTTTTCCCCAATCCAGGTAGATCTTCAAACAATACATGTCCACCAGCCAATAGACAGGTCAAAGCCAGTTTGGTCTGTTGTGGCTTATCCAAAATCAGCTGATTCACTTCAATTAAAAAGTGTTCAATCTTCTGTGCAAAACTTTGAATATCTTGTTCTAATGCTTGGTTTTGTTGTTTTTTGTGCTGAACCGAAGTCTGCTGCATGCCCCACATCATCCTCTCCCCAAAATAAAACAGTGCATGTTTCAACATACACTGTTTTGTTTTTTTTTCAACGAAATCAATTGATTTCTAACAAGGGCATTTTTTCATATTACCGCCCGCTGAAGGGTAACGCGCATCGATACAATGACGATAAAAAGTCTTGGCGTCCATCGGGGTTAGATCAGGATGATGCGCTTTCATATGCTGCACATAAGTTTCATAATCAGGCACACCAACCATTAGACGAAAACTTTGCTGTAAACGTTGCCATAACACAGCAATCCGTGACCAATTCTTCGGTGATAAAAGCAAATGTTTTTGCGACATGATGGTGAATTTAATAATTTTCACAATCACCGCACTGCCTTGTCGAGCAATTTTAAAGTCCATACTTACTCTCCTTTGATGCTATTCGCAGTCATTGGGGTTTCTGAATAAACAGCTGGTGCTTCGTTCACGGTTGGTGTTGGGCTTGCCAATGCTCTACGTATAATGCCAATCGAAGCAATCACCATCACAATTGCGACGATCATAAAGAAGCCACACAGTGCTGCATTGATCTGATTCGACATCACAATGGTTTGCATTTCAGCAACGGTTTTGGCTGGTGCAAGCACCTCACCACGGGCAATTGCATCCGAGAAACGATTCGCTTGCGCAAGGAAGCCAATTTTTGGATTTTCATGGAAAATCTTTTGCCAACCCGCCGTCATCGAGGTAATGAATAAGAAAATCGTCGGGACAATCGTGACCCAAACATACTTCTCTTTTTTCATCTTGAATAGAATAACTGTACCCAAGATCAAGGCCATGGATGCCAAGATTTGGTTACCAATACCAAATAACGGCCACAAGGAATTAATTCCGCCAAGTGGGTCAACCACCCCTTGGTAAACAAAGAAGCCCCAACCAGCTACCGCGACAAACGTTCCGACCAAATTCCCAAAAAATGAGCTCGATTGTTTAATCGCTGGTACCACGATACCCACAGTATCTTGCACCATGAAACGACATGCACGTGTTCCTGCATCGACTGCAGTCAAAATGAATAAGGCTTCAAACAGAATCGCAAAGTGATACCAAAATGCCATCATTGAGCGGTTGTTGAAAATCTCTGAAATGATATGTGCCATACCAATTGCAAATGTAGGCGCACCACCAGTACGAGACAAGATTGAACTCTCACCGACTTCCTGAGCCAATAAGGTCAACATTTCTGGACTCACCACGAAACCAAGATTACGCACTGCTTCCGCTGCGGTCTCAACCGAGGTCCCTAAAACTGCTGCTGGCGCATTAATCGCAAAGTAAATCCCTGGATCAAGTACTGTCGCACAGATCATGGCCATGATGCCGACAAAAGACTCCATCAACATACCACCATAACCAATCATACGAATATTGACTTCGTTATCGACCAATTTAGGCGTTGTACCAGATGCAACTAAGGCATGGAAACCTGAAATCGCACCACAGGCGATGGTAATAAACAAGAAAGGAAATAAACTACCTGCAAATACAGGACCAGTACCATCAACAAAGTGGGTCACTGCTGGCATTTTCAGATCAGGCATTGCAAAGATAATCCCGATCGCCAAGCCTGCAATCACACCAATTTTAAGGAAAGTCGATAAGTAGTCACGCGGTGCTAATAACAACCAAACCGGTAAAACAGAGGCGATAAAACCATAAATAATTAAGGCCCATGTCAATTGAGTACCACTGAGGGTAAATAACTGCCCCCAATATGGATCTTTTGCAACATCACCACCATAGACAATCGCCGCCATCATTAGTACAAAACCGATGATGGATACCTCTGCAATTTTTCCTGGGCGTAGATAACGCATGTAGATGCCCATGAATAATGCAATAGGAATGGTGGCTGCAATACTGAATACACCCCATGGGCTATGCGCCAAGGCTTTTACGACGACCAATGCGAGTACCGCAAGGATAATGATCATCACACCCAACGTACCCAGCATGACAATCACACCCGCAAAAGTACCGAGTTCCTGTTTCGCCATTTCACCCAAAGAGCGGCCATCTCGGCGCGTTGAGATAAATAGAACCAGAAAATCTTGTACCGCACCCGCAATCACCACACCAACCAAAAGCCAAATCGTTCCAGGTAAGTAACCCATTTGCGCTGCGAGAATTGGACCGACTAAAGGCCCTGCACCCGCAATCGCGGCAAAGTGATGACCGAATAAAACGAATTTATTGGTCGGAACATAATCCAGACCATCAGCAAGGCGATGTGCTGGAGTTAAGCGTTTAGGATTTAATTCAAAAACTTTGTTTGCAATAAATAAACTGTAGAACCGATATGCAATGCTATATACACAGACCGCCGCAAGAACCAACCAGACTGCATTGACATGCTCACCACGGCTAACCGCCAATATCCCAAATGAAATTGCCCCGACGATGGCAACCAAACTCCATAGGAGTTTTGAGGGAAGTGATGACTTTGCTTGTGTTGTCTCCATTCAAAAACCTCTCAAATACATAACGCGTGGTTATTTAGATTTCCCTTTCCATATTTTCTGTAGAAGAAATATCTTTGTAAGTTTACCTTCTAGCTTCAATTATTTATCTAATACTTTGGCATAAAAAAAGGGATGATTGTTTAATCATCCCTTCGATAATTGTATGTCTTGAGTAGCTCTGCCACTCATTCACAATTATGCACGTTCTAGGTAGTCACCAGTACGTGTGTCTACACGAACGCTTTCTTCTTGCTGTACGAATAATGGAACACGTACCACAGCACCTGTTTCAAGTTTCGCAGGCTTACCGCCACCGCCAGAAGTATCACCACGAACACCTGGATCAGTTTCAACAATTTTGAGCACAACGAAGTTCGGTGGGCTTACAGTTAAAGGTACGCCATTGAATAACATGATCGTACATTTTTCATTAGAATCGTCTTTTAACCATTTCGCAGCATCACCCATTGCTGTTTTATCAGCAGCGATTTGCTCGAAAGATACAGGATCCATGAAGTTCCACATTTCGCCATCGTTGTAGAGGTAATCCATTTCAACTTCTACAATATCAGCTGCTTCTAAAGAGTCACCTGACTTGAAAGTTTTTTCTAATACTTTACCAGAGCGAAGGTTACGTAATTTCACACGGTTAAATGCTTGACCCTTACCTGGTTTTACATATTCATTTTCCATGATTGAACATGGGTTGCCATCAAGCATAACCTTAAGGCCTGCTTTAAAATCATTAGTAGAATAATAGGCCATGAAAGGCGCACTCCAAACTTAAAACTCAAATCTTATGGACTTGTTTAACATTCATATCTGGTTGCGACAGAGGAGATTTTTCCGACGATACAAGGCATGGATGGTGAAATTTAGTTATTCTAAATAAACCATACATAACGCAGTAGCGACAAAAAACATCCCTGTCCCGCAGGGTTATGACTAAAATTCCCTCATACTTCGTTATGAAACTTGGCAAGGGAATAGCCATTCCCTGCGTTTCACGCCTCGCCTGATTAAATTTTAACCAATAACGCAACTCATATATGAACGTTAAACAAGCCCCAATGTTAGACTACACGCACAGGTGTGACACTAACACTATTTTTAACGTATGGCATGATAAACTATTTACATCAAGAGCAAAACTGGCAATCACAACTCAGTGATCTAATTACTGATCCTTTAGAGCTGTTAAATCTGCTTGAGTTATCTACCGATCAACTATTATCAGGGGCAATCCTCGCCTCTGAACAGTTTAAATTGCGCGTCCCGCGTGCATTCGTCGGAAAAATGACCGTCGGAGATCCATTCGACCCTCTGCTACTGCAAGTCTTACCACATCATCTCGAACTGGAACAACATCCTGAATTTGTTACTGACCCGCTAGGCGAAGAAGCAGCCAATCAAATGGCTGGGGTTTTACACAAATATCAATCGCGTTTTTTGCTGACCTTAACTGGTGCCTGTGCGATTCACTGTCGCTATTGTTTCCGTCGTCATTTTCCCTATCAGGAGAATCTGCCTAAAAATGACGACTGGATCAATATCAAGCAATATATTGAGCAAAATCCGCAAATCAATGAAGTGATTTTAAGTGGTGGTGATCCACTGACGCTGAACAATCGAAAAATTTCTTTGTGGCTAGAACGTCTAGCATCTCTCCCTCAGATCAAGATACTGAGAATTCATTCACGGGTTCCGATTGTGATCCCAAATCGTATTGATGAAGAGCTTATTTCTATATTAAAAAACAGTAGGCTACGCATTGTAGTAGTGGTACACTCAAACCACGCAGCTGAACTCGATGATTTCACTTGCTCGAAGTTATTACAGTTATCACTTCACCATATTACCGTGCTCAATCAGGCGGTTTTACTCAAAGGTGTGAATGATGCTGCAGAAACTTTAAATGACTTGAGTCTCCGTTTATTTGACGCACGAGTAATGCCCTATTACCTTCATGTTTTGGATAAAGTCAAAGGTGCTCAGCATTTTGATTTAAGATCTTCAGAGATAGATCAAATATACAGTGATGTATTAGCGAGTTTACCCGGATATCTCGTCCCAAAACTCGTCAGGGAAATTGCGGGCGAAAAAAATAAAACACCGCTTTTTGGGGTTCAAACGTTCTGAGATTGATAACACAATGATGAATAATGCTTTTTCGGATATTTTTCAAATTCCAACGGTCTTAAGACGAGACAAACTGAGTTTTTGCGATACCAATTCAAAAAGCCTGAATGAATGGATTTCCAACCTATCCATCATGCAATTGGGCGATACCTCCAAAGCACTGTTTGCTGCTTTATTAGAGCTGAGTGAATTAGAATGTGCTGAAACTTTAAGATTTGATTTAATTCAAGTTCTGCATCCAACCATTGAAAATGTTTTGGGTAGCCTAGAAAAAAACTTTTTTAATCAAGGTGTAATCAGCTCTGACCGTAATGAGCATATCATCGAATTGGCAATGCTATTGCGTTGTTACTTTGCTGCTATTTATATCAATATCGTACGTCGTAGCAATGACCAACTTGATCAACAAAAATTTTCTATTTTCGCCCTAAATCAAAAGAAGAATCTACAAACGGCCAGAACACTTGCGACTTTCCAATCTTTGCAGCAACTGACTCAATTACTCTATCAACAACATATGTTGTATAGCGAGCCTGTTGCAGGACAGTGGTTAATCGCTCATCAACTTTATGATGCTGCTGTAATGCACAAATACCAGCATACTAACGTGGATCAGGCCCAAGGCAAACCAAGCTCCGTCAGCAATATTACTCAAGCCTATGCACAATTGATTTTGATGGATATTTTTAATACCAATCAAATTCGTCAATCTGAAATACAGGCATTATTTCAGTGTAGTTTTGACTGGGCCAAAATGGTTCAAATCTTGGCTAAAGAAACTGATTTAACCAAGTATGTGGTGGATACCAGCAAAGACCATCCACCCATTTATAATAAAAAACAAAGCTCTGGCTTTAATCCGAATATTTTTATCAGTACCCATAGCCTACTCGACCATGTCACGGCAACCTTACACAAAAATGCGGAATATATTTCTAAAAATGAAAAAATTTATTTAACCCCTGCGCTTAAATTTCATGTGCAAACCATCTTAGGCACAACCGCCGAACGCCGTCATGAGCGTTATGAATACTCAGCGCAACTGCATATTTGCTTTGGTTTACTGACGGCACACTTCTATCTATCTAAAGCCAAGAATTTCGCAGAGACTTTATTGCTAGATCATAGTTATGGTCTACAAAATGAATCGAAATTTATGTCTGCTTGGGACAAAAAAAGCGCCTCTGACAATCAAGAGTCTGCGATTCAACGTTTAAGTCGTGAAAGCAAAGCCGTTTATCAAGCAGATATTCTGGATATCAGTGTCAACGGTTATCGTATTAAGTGGTCTGGCGAAGCGCCAAAAAATCTACGAACAGGCGAATACATTTTAGTTAAAGAAACATCACATGGGCATTGGCGTGGAGGCGTAATTCGTTGGCTCAAACAATCGAGCGAGAAAAGTCTGGAACTCGGTTTAGAAGTATTGGCACAAGAGATCTTCCCTTGTGCTGTTCGCATACAGGCGGACCGACATATCAGCAATTATCATCCAACACTTTTATTAAAAAACCAAAATCTGGATGAAACAAAAACAACTTTAATTTTACCAGGTTCACAAATTTTTAGAGAACACCAAGCTGTTCATTTAAGATTGGGGAAAGAGGAAGTCAAAGTGTATTTATTAAACGCACAATTAATTACCCAAAGTTTTGTTCAATTTGAGTTTGAACTGCTAAATGATGAGGAACTACCTGTTCTTCAAAAATATATGGCACAAAAAAATATGGACACAATTGATCAAGATTTATGGGAAGCATTGAAGTGAGAAATTCTTTACTCTCTAAAAAACTCAAACGGACAGAGACCCGTTTACTAATTATCGACGATAACCAACTTCGTTATAATCAGATTGCCGCGATATTTAATGCACAAGATCATCAAATCAAGGCCACCTTATTGGATGATCTTAAAACAT
Source organism: Acinetobacter sp. ESBL14 (assembly GCF_036668815.1). Lineage (NCBI taxonomy): Bacteria > Pseudomonadati > Pseudomonadota > Gammaproteobacteria > Moraxellales > Moraxellaceae > Acinetobacter > Acinetobacter sp. ESBL14. The sequence continues at coordinate 234,756 of NZ_JAZEVS010000006.1, read as the reverse complement.
TTGAAAAGCAGTTGAATTTACCCTGGGATATTGTGATTTTTGGTCGTGCTTATGACCTAAAAATCGAACAAACCTTATCCTTGATTCAAGCTTCATCACAACCAAGCCTACCCGTGTTGTTACTACAACCTGATGACTATAATGCTGATCAATTTCAGACTTATATTCATAAAGGCATCTATGATGTTTTGAATCTCAAAGTACCTGAAACTTTCTATATCAGCATGATCCGTGCATTGTCTTATAGCCGTCTGGTTCAAGCTGAACACCGCTTGCTAAATGAACTAGAAGCAGCACAAACGCAAGCTCAATCCTTAGTCGCCGAGACGCATAAAGCTGTTGCGATTTTACAAGAAGGTATTCACATCAGTGCCAATACGGAATATGCCAACCTATTTGGATTTGCGAGTGAAGATGAACTGATTGGCTTACCGATCCTCGATGTATTGCAACCAGAAGATTTAGCCCAATTTAAGCTGCGCTTTAAGAAGATTTCTCAAGGTCAGTTTGAGCAAGGGCGTTTTGAGCTACATACCCAAAACCCAACCGTAAAAAACAATCCACTACACATTGAATTTTTACCTTCAGGCAATGAAGAAGAAATTCAGCTCAATATTGAATGCGGATCACCATCTCAAGCGACAACAGTGCCCACAGCCGCCGTTCCATCTGAAAAAGTATCAAGTATCAGTAGCGCGTTACAACAGATTAATCGACAACTGACCAATCATCCAGCCAATGCTAATGCAGTTGTGCTGTTTAGCTTGAGCAGTTGTCCAAATGAGGTTTTTCAAAGTGATTGGCGTAGCACTAAAGCGTATTTTGCCAATATCCAAAACTTCATCAAAGAACAAGTCAGTGTTCCTGTCTATCAAGTTGATAACACCCTCTACGTTGCATTGTTTCAAGCTGAATCTAAGAATGTTTTAAATTCACTGCTGATCGGTTTAAATAGCTTGCAGAAACCACAACTTTTAGCAACCGCTCAACATACCTTCCCTTTGCATCTTAAATTGGGTTATTGCGAGCTTGCACAAGCCATTCCAGATGAGGCTGTTTTTGAGCAAGTCCTAAGTAAAGCATTCACGGCGACTTTACCAGTATTCAATAGTCCGAAAATTGATACTGATATTGGTTTAACAACCGAACACATTCCAACAAAAGTCCAGTTGAGCCTATTACAAGAGCTTAAACAGAAACTGGATGCGGGTGATATCCATCTTAAATATCAACAGCTTTATGATAAACAAGATCAACATACGCATACTTATGAGGTTTCTGGCGGCTTTATCTATAACAATCAATGGCAAGACTTAAGTGATCTGGCTGATCTTAAAGATGATATTGAGCTTTCTGTTCAACTCGATCGCTGGATTTTGGTAGAAGCCTGCAAACAATTGCATAACTTTATTACCCAATATCCGAAGGCCAAACTGATTGTAAATCTAAACCATCACGTGTTATTAAATGATAAAAAATTGCCAGAATTGGTCGCAAAATTACTGACTATTATTGGCAGTAAACAAGCACACCCATTGATTTTGCAATTCTCTGAACAAGCACTGCAACAGAACCTGTCACAAGCACAGCCACAAATTGCCTTACTGCGTCAACATGGCGCTGAAGTTTCGATTCGTGGTTTCGGTGATTCACTCTATAGTGATTCAATGCTGAAGCAGATTGATGCTCAATATTTGAGTCTACATGGCAAATTGACCAAAATGCTCGCCTCTGAAAAAGACATGGCGAACTTACAAGAAAAAATCCTGCATTTTATTGGTCAAAAGCCAGTGGAAATTTTCTTGATGGAACTCAATGATATGAACCTGTTTGCCAATGCCTGGAATGTTGAAGCACGTTTCTTACAAGGAAACTACTTCCAGAAAAAGCTTGATCGCCTAACCGATGTACAAGACCAATAAGGTCTTGTACATCGCAGACTATATACATTATTTATAAAATTATAGGCACAAAAAAACGGGCATATTGCCCGTTTTTTTCTTTCTTGATATTAACGTTTGATAGAACGTGACATACCAGAGAAACGTTGTTTGAATTTGTCGATACGGCCGCCTGTATCCACATTCTTTTGTTTACCAGTATAGAATGGGTGGCAAGCTGAACATACGTCAAGGTAAATTGTTTCTTTACCAAGAGCAGAACGAGTTTCGATTACGTTACCACATGAACAAGTAGCAACTAAGTTTTCATATTTAGGGTGAATATCGGCGCGCATGGTCGATGCTCCTATTTAGTAAGAAAGGCTTAAGCTGTTATCGCAATTGATCACTCTCAATTTGAGGAAAGCAAAGTGTTTTCACACTCGCAGATCAACACCATAACAGACCATTTCTTTTGACCCACCGAGACGCTAACGGTCAGAGCAAAGCCAACAAGTGGCAAGCATTATACGCCAAAAAATTTAATTTTGCGAACTATTCCTGATTTGATTTTGACCAGTGGTTCGCAATCATGCCACAGACCATCAGCTGGATTTGATGAAAAATCATAATCGGCAGCACAATCATCCCTAATGGCTGTCCAATGAACAGGATTTGTGCCATTGGCACCCCGCTCGCCAAAGTTTTCTTGGAACTACAGAAGAAGATCGTGACTTGGTCAGCATGATTAAAGCCCAACCATTTAGGGATATACAAAGCAAGCAGCATCACAATGGTCAATAACACCGAACAGGCAAGCACCAAATACAACAAGGTTAAACCACTGACTTGATGCCATAAACCCGCCACCACGGCACTACTGAATGCCCCATAGACCACCATTAAGATTGATCCCTGATCAAACGCTTTCACAATACTTGGCACTTTAACCATATACGGGAAAACATAAGGTCGAAGCAGTTGACCCAGAATAAAAGGAACCAACAATAACAAAGTGATTTGAATAATTGATTTGGTTGGATCAAAGCCATGTTGACTTTGACCTAAGATAAAATAACTCACCAAAATTGGGGTAATGAACATCCCGATAATATTAGAAAAGGAAGCACTACAGACTGCAGCAGCCACATTTCCCTTGGCCATCGAGGTAAATGCAATAGAGGATTGTACTGTGGATGGCAAGAAGCACATAAACAGGAAGCCCCAATACAACTGCTGTCCTAGCATTGGCTCCAATACAGGTCGAGCGAGTAACCCAATGACAGGGAAAATTGCGAAAGTAAAAGCAAACACCAGCGCATGCATTTTCCAATGCATCATTCCTTCCAGCACCGCCTCACGTGACAGTTTCGCCCCATGTAAGAAGAAAAGTATTGCGATTGCGACGGTGGTGAGAATATTAAAATAATGCGCAATCTGCCCCGAGACTGGCAAGAAAGTCGCCAGCGCTACCATTGCAACCAATAATAGTGTAAAGCGGTCCAATGCCAATAATTTCAACATAACTTATCCCTATCTATTCTCTAAGAACTATAAAGCCCAGTATGACTTGTTGACCATTTGATCGACTCATCATACTGGGCTATATAAATAAAGCTAGGGCTTTAGATTAGAAATCTTGGACTAAATAGACCAAAGATTAATTATTACGTGCATTTTGATCCTGTTGAATCAATTCAACTTTATAACCATCTGGATCTTCAACAAAGGCAATCACAGTCACACCGCCTTTCATTGGACCCGCTTCACGTACAACTTTACCACCTCGTGCTTTAATCTCTTCACATGCTTTATAAGCATCATCTACACCAATGGCGATATGACCATAAGCATTGCCTAAATCATAGCTGGCTGTGTCCCAGTTGTGCGTAAGCTCAAGCACAGTATTGTTTTCTTCATCACCGTAGCCCACGAAAGCCAAGGTAAAACGCCCTTCTTCGTAATCACGTTGGCGTAGCAATTTCATACCAAGTACCTCAGTGTAGAACTTCAAAGATTGTTCTAAATTACCTACTCGTAGCATCGTATGTAACATGCGCATATATATCTCCTAGGAAATGCTTATTCTGATGATTGCTTTGTCAACAATTTACCAACCCATATCACGAGAATTAAAATTGGCAAACCCATCAAAAATGTAACCGTAAAAAAGCCTGAATAGCCAATATGATTCACTATTGTACCTGAGTACCCACCAATCGTTTTAGGCAAAAGCAGCATTAATGAACTAAAAATAGCATATTGCATAGCTGTAAAAGAAACGCTGGTCAAACTAGAAAGAAATGCAATAAAAACCGCCCCAGCCAAACCTGAGGCCAAGTTATCAAAAATGATCCCCATCACTAGCCAAGCTTTACTATAAGGTACGACTACTTTTCCTTTTAATTCGATATCCGAATTTTTATCAACAGGAATTGCGGGAATATCAGATAAGTTCATGCGATAACGTGGTTGACTTTCTGAGAGCTGTTTTTGATAACGATGGGTCTGGGTTAAAGTCTGTACATGCTGGTTAGCCTCAAAGCTCGCCTCAACCTGTATTTCATTTAGCTTAGCCAGTTCACTTCCAGGAACAACAACACTCCAATCTGTATTTTTTATTTTAGCTTCCACTCGATTTTGTGGGTTCAATAAAATACTGACGGATTTTAGTTGCCCATTTTCAGGCAAGTTTAATAAAGCACCATGAATAATGACGTCTTTCAACAACTCATCTTTATATAGAAGATTATCCCCACCAATTGCTTGAGTATAAAGATCTGGTCGGTCTCCTGATTTAAAGACTTTTAATGGGAGAGAGATTTGTAAAGGTTTATCATACCCTTTCGGTTGTGAAACAATAGAGATCTCATTTTGGCCTGTTACAGTATTGCCAGGAAATTTTAGTGACCAATTCCCAACCTCATCAGGCGTTGCAGTGTAGACTTGCCCACCAACATTGACCTGAACATCCTGCATAGTTGCACCAGACTTCACTAAGCCAACAAAAATCAAATTGGTCGTACTGGCAAGAATTGCACCTAACAACATCATTTTCATAATGTTATAACGCTGGGCTAACATCCCACCTAAAAAGCCCCCTAAAATAACAAAGAAGATTGCAAAAAATTTATTGAACCAAGCAATTTCTTCTTTATCAAAATTTAAGTCTAGATAGAACAAGTTCGCCATGACCCCAGCAACGACATCAGAAATACGATAGAAGCCGATCAAGAGTAAAATAGCTAAGGCAACTTTTATTCCATATCGTTTAAAAAAGTCTAATAATGGTGCTAACCATGTTTCAACTACAATCGTCTTATTAATTAGGCCAAACTTAATTAGCCCTAAAATTGCAACAACAGCAATTGAAATACTAATTAAAAATTTAATTACTAGAAGAATAAAGCTCAAGAAAGCATCTTGAATAGAAAACGAGTCAAAAATCAACCCAATGTGATAAAAACTAGTTGCAAAGACGATCGTTGAAACAATAAAAACTGAAAATAACTGGGCGTAATCTTTCGCGTGATAATGGTGTTGAATACGCTTAACTTGAGGCTCATGAATCAATAGCGTTGTGATAATACCAATGACCATTAAACCCGCCATCAAAAGGTAGGTCGTTCGCCATGCTTCATAAATATAATTACCAACTGCTGTACCTAACGAGGCCGCAAATAATAATGCCCCCAACTGGGTAATAATTGTGGCTGTGCGATAACCTGCATTATATGTTGAAGCCAAAACAGTCTGTATATTAGGATCTTCTGTTAACTCAATACGATAAGCATCTACAATAATATCTTGTGTTGCAGAAGAAAAACCAAGGAAAATAGCAGCACCAGCCATAATCGTTAGATTCGAAAATGACCCAAAGTCAGATGTATTCGGCAATGGGTTGGTCATAGCCATCATACAAATGGCACAAATAACCAAAAGCTGCGACACCAACAGCCAACTACGTCTTAGTCCCATTTTTTTTGTTAGATATGGAAGCGGTAGTTTGTCTATTAAAGGAGCCCATATGAACTTAAATGAATAAGCCAACGCTGCCCAAGAAAACATTGTAATCGTACTTCGGTTAATTCCAGCTTCAGTCAACCAAAAAGATAAGGTTGAAAAAATCAAAAAAATTGGGATTCCCGATGAGAAGCCTAAAAACAACATTATAATTGCACGGCGATCTAGAAAAGCCATAAAGGAGCTTTTCCACCCTTTCGATTCAACACTCATTCGTTGTTATTTTCCAATAATCTATGAATGTGCTTATTCAATCGTTTCTTGCCCTTGCTTGCAAGTTGCTTTATGCAATCATTCTTTTGTTTTGTCGATAAAAAACACAAGTTCGCTTGATCTTTGGGGCTAAAACTGTATACCTTTAATTACTCAACTTTAGTTTATTTGTTGGATAGCAACAGTGACCCAAAAACTCGATCAGATGACTGCAACAACTTTATCTTTAACACCAACAAACACTATCACCGCAAATATAAACTCTTTACCTAGTGCCTTTGAGCAGACGGAAATACAAGCAACACTGATTAAAACCGCTTTACGTGCCGATCAACTGACGCATATTCCAGATCTCGCAGAAATTCCGAGTTCAACTAAACGAATTAAACCGCTCAATAATTTTTTGGGGCAAGACCGAGCGCGCGCTTCTGTTGAAGCAGGTATTTCACTCCCTTACTCAGGCTATAACATTTTTGCTGTCGGCACAGCAGGTCTTGGTAAACGTACCATGATCAAACGTTTACTCCAGCAGCACGCTAAAACTATGCCGACGCCAAACGATTGGGTCTACGTCAACAACTTCAAAAATCCAAGACAACCGATTGCACTACGCTTCCCTGCGGGACAAGGCAGTAAATTTCAAAATGCCTTACAACAAGCGTGGCAAATTATTTTAAAACAACTCGAGCGCCGCTTTAGCGCAGAAAGTTACCACAACCGTATTGAACGTATTCGTCAGGATACTGGCGATGTGCAACAACAAGCTTTAGTTGAGCTCACCAAAGAAGGTGAAGGACTTGATCTAAAATTGGTTTCTCGCAATGACAAGCATGTGTTTATTCCAATGCAATTACGCGACGATGAATATCACGAGTTAAGCCAAAATGATCTGAATGCCCTAAGTAGCAAAGAGCGTGCTGAAATTAACACCAATATGCGTTATATGGAGAAAAAGCTTGAGCGCTTGGGTCTACATCTAGGCGATTTAGAAGATGACGCCCGCGACCAAGTATCAAGTTTGAATCGCGATATCGCGACCCAAGTAGTCATGCCACGTGTTGAGTCACTCTTAAACAAAAACAAAGAGGTGAAAGGACTCGACTTATATTTAAAACATTATGCTGAAGATATTATTGATAATGTTGAGCTGATTTTAGAGCAAGAAGAAGATGACTTTACTCCTGCTCTATTCAATCGAGTTCCTTCACGCTATCAAGCCAACGTAATCGTTTCCAATAAACCCAATAGTGGTGCGCCAGTTATTTTTGAAGACTTCCCAACGCACTACAACCTATTGGGTCATGTTGAACAACTTACACATAATGGCACCATTACCACCGATTTCACTTTGATTCGCCCAGGTTCTTTACATCAAGCCAATGGCGGTTTTCTCATGCTTGAAGCGGAGCAATTACTTGAACAACCTTATGCATGGCAAGGCCTAAAGCGTGCCTTAAAATCTGGGCAACTCAAGCTTTCATCACTCGAGCATATGCTGACCTTAACAGGCAGTATTTCGATTGAACCTGCTTCTGTTCCACTTGATATTAAAGTGGTTTTATTGGCAGAACCTGAAATTTATTATGAAATTTTGGAAGTCGAACCAGAGCTGGGCAGCGTCTTTAAAATTCGTGCTGACTTCACTGATACATTACAACGTAATGACAGTAATGAGCAGGCCTATATGCAGCTGATTGCTGATTATGTGCAAGCCGACAAACTCCTTCCGTTTGATCGTTCTGCACTTGCAGCCTTATTGACCGATTCGAGTCGCCAAGCTGAAGACCAAAGCTCATTGTCACTCCATGCATCTACCTTAGGTGATTTAATTCGCGAAGCACATCATCACGCGTTTAAAGCTGATGATAAGATTGTGACGGATCAACATGTCAACCAAGCTCTACATCATCGTCAATACCGCTTAGGCTATTTACGTGAGTTGTATTGGCAGGATCTTTCTCGTGGCACACAGTTGATTGAGACCTCAGGACATCGTCTTGGCCAGATCAACGCCCTCTCTGTCATTCATTATGCTGATGTTGAGTTTGGTCTGCCATCTCGTCTGACCGCATCTGTGTATCAAGGTGGCGGAGATATCCTCGATATCGAACGTAGTGTTGAGCTTGGTGGTTCCCTGCATGCCAAAGGCGTGTTACTGATGTCGAGCTTCTTGAAAGCACATTTTGGTCGTGAGCAAATCTTACATTTCTCTGCCGCATTGGCCTTTGAACAAAGCTACGGACAAGTCGATGGAGATAGCGCCACAGTTGCAGAACTTTCAGCGCTGATCTCTGCGATCTGTCAAATCCCGATCGATCAGTCTTGGGCAATCACGGGATCGATGAACCAATTGGGCCAAGTACAGCCGATTGGTGGCGTCAATGCCAAAATTGAAGGTTTCTACGATGCTTGTAAATTACAAGGCTTAACTGGCAAACAAGGGGTCATCATTCCGCGTCAAAACATGCAGCATTTGATGTTACGCCAAGATGTGAGTGACGCCGTACAAGCAGGCCAATTCCATGTTCATGCGATTGATACCATTGATCAAGCCTTAGAAATCTTAATGGCTCGTCCAGTCGGCACACTTGACAAAAAAGGTCGCTATAGCAAAAACTCGATTTATGCAGCAGTGATGGAACAACTTGAGTATTGGCAAGCGATTGAAGACGGCGAAGCAGTTGAAGATGATGAGCCAAAGAAAAAGAAAAAACGCAAAAAGACCAAGAAAGATGAGCTTACAGCGAAAACTATCGAAGAAACCACGGTTGAAGCGAAGCGCTTAACATCCCTCGGCAGAAAGAAACGAAAATAGATGTAAAGAAAAAGCCATGCTCTGAAAGGAGCATGGCTTTTTTTATTAGGCTACGCCCTGCAAGGAACGCCCACCAGGTAGCTGAGCAAAGTATTGCTTCAGCGCATCAATACAGCGATGTACTTTCATTGGGTACTGTTCACGCTTAGATGTTAAAGCATGCAAGGTATAGGCTGGCAATTGCCAATCTGGTAGTACTTCAACCAAAGAACCATTCACCAATTCTTTTTGGATATCCATATAGAGAATACGTGCGACACCATGACCTTGTTGACACAGAGATTTTGCAACAAAGACATTATTGGTGCCTAAACGTGATTTCATATCCACATTGACAACTTCTCCGCTTGTTCCATGACGGAATGCAAAGTGCTGATAGTTTTGCATCAAGGTGATTGGTAGCAATTCATGATGGCGCAAATCTTCTGGACGCGTGATTGGCTGAGCTTGATTGAGATAACTTGGTGAAGCCACCAAGACTTGGTCAACACGTGCCAAAGGCACGGCAGAGAGTTGATGATCATCAACTTTTAGACTCATACGAATCGCGATATCAATCCGTTCTTCAATGAGGTCGATATAACGGTGATCCGCTTCAAAATGGATAGCCAAACCTTTATGCGCAGACATCCAATGAGAAAGCGCAGGAATGACATGTAAGGCACCCAATTCGGGTGTAGTCGCAATACGCAAATCCCCAACCAGATCATCCCTTAACTCATTAATTCGAATCTTGCCACGTTCAGCAGCTGCCAGCATTTCTTGGCAACTTAAAAAGAATGCTTGTCCTGCTTCGGTCAGACTGAGTTTTCGGGTTGAGCGATGAAGTAAGGTGACATCCATTTCTTGTTCTAAAGAACGGATTTGTTGACTGACTGCACTGGTCGTAATTCCTAACTCTCTAGCAGCACCGCTAAACGAGCTTCTTTCCACAACACAGGCGAAAACCCCCATTGCACGCAATTGATCTAGCATAGACTTCCCTCTTACCTTAATTTATTAATATGCTTATTGTTCTAATGAAAGCAATCTCATTTCAGTATACAAGGAAGTCTATTTACGCACTAGAGGATTATTAATAAATAATTGAAATATTGTTAATAATCTTAAGGTTAATTTGGTAAAACTGTGACAGGATTCACAGGTTTTCCATCTAAACGGACTTGAAACTCCATCATGACACGTGAAGCACCTGAAGAACCCATCTCTGCAATTTTCTGTCCAGCCGTTACCGTATCGCCACTCTTCACTAGCATTTTGCTGTTATGTGCATAAGCAGTGATATAGCCATCAATATGTTTAACCAAAACTAGATTGCCGTACTCTTTTAAACCATCTGCTGCATAGACCACTTGACCATTCGCTGCTGCAAAAATTGGATCGCCCTCATTACCGCCGTAACGCGTTCCTTTTACATTACTTGCCATATTATAGCTTTGAATAATTGGTCCATTCGATGGTTTCACCCAGCGTAAACTTGAGGCCAAGGTCGTAGATGGATTCACCGGTACAACTGGAGCAATTGGTCTCGGCACGACAGGCTGTGTTTTTGGAGCAACAGGCTGCTGAGTCGGTAAGTTAATACTTTGACGCTGAATTGGTGTCGTTTGTGTCATGGCTTGCGTAGAAGTTGTACGCTGCGCCACAGAGCCTTTAAGACGCAAAGACTGATTGACATAAATTCGATACGGCGGCGCAATACCATTCAATGCAGCAACATCTAGATAGTTCAAGCCATAACGGTTTGAGATCGCACTTAAAGTATCACCCGAACGAACGGTGTAATAGTTAGGTGCTTGCGCATGGCGAGCCCCACCATTTACTTGCGGTTTAGATGCACAACCTGTCATAACTGCCACTGTCGCAACCGCCATAGACAAAACGATTGTTTTAATCATCTTCTGTGATAGAAAAACCGAGACATGGTTTAAGTGCATCTTCGCCCTCATCGAAAAAAACCTTAATTCATTATTACATTTGCGCCTAAGAGTATCAAAAAAGTGAGAAAAAACGAGCTCTCACATTCTATATTCACAAAGTTATAACATTCATACGCCTAACCATTTACATGAGCATGCAAATTTTCAAGCACCGCATAGTTAGTTGCATCCATCTGAATCGGAGTAATGCTGACATAACCGTTCGAAACCGCAAAGAAATCAGACTGAATATCACTTGATACCGCTTGTGGATCAGTAATCGCCTCTCCAGCCAACCCAATCCAGTACACCTGACGACCACGCGGGTCAACATGACTACTAATAGGCTTAGATTGAGCACGGCGCCCCTGATAGGTTACCTGCGCACCCTTAATCTGTTCAATGTCTGGAATGTTAATATTAAAGATATGACGTGGTGGCAATACAGGAAGACCTTTGGCGATAAAATCATGTACCCATTGTGCCGCAACAGCATAGTGCTGTGGATGTTCATAAGAACGTACATTTGAGCCCGCCAAAGAAACGGCAATTGCTGGGTGTTTCATCAACCGCCCTTCAAAAGCTGCGCCTACAGTGCCTGAATAAAGCACATCATCACCCAGATTCGCACCACTGTTGATCCCGCTCACCACCAGGTCAAACTCAAAATCGAATAGCCCATTCATGGATAAATAAACACAGTCAGCAGGCGTTCCATTGACTGCCCACACGTCTTCAGAAATTTGTATTGGTCGTAAAGGACGATCCAAAGTCAAAGCACTGGAATAACCACTCCGTTCACTTTCTGGCGCAACGACGACGACACGGCCCAAAGGTTTTAATGCTTGTGCTAAAGCTTGTAGTCCAGGTGCAAATACACCATCATCATTTGCGATCAAAATATTCACTAGAATCTATTCTCTATTTGAGGACAACTGACATTTCAGTCATCCCTTGCGTTTAGGCCAACATAATTTAAATCTGGCATGAAACCTAGGCAATGATACAGCCTTTGTCAAGTTTCATGCTAAGATTTGCGCCAATTCTAAACATTGCCGAACGACCAACATCGTGCAAATTGATTTCAATACTCAGCGATCATTGAGAACATAGTTTCAATACGATTCTTGGCCAGCAATGTCATTGTAGAGTCAACTGAGTTCAACTTACTCGACAGTTTTTTCAATTGAATTATTCCTTGAATTATATATATTTAGGTTTTCATAGTATTAGAAATTTATACAGCCATGAGACATTTATCTAATTTTATTCGAATTTTCGGGGTGAGTTTCACACTTTTAGCAGCACCTGCCGTTTTTGCTGATGAAGCGGTTTCAGTGAAAGAAGCAGATGCGTTAATCAAAGATGACATTGCCAATGCCCAAGTGCTTATTGAAATGTGTCCAAACCTGATTGGCAAGAATGCAAAATTTGACCAGAACATCAAAAAAATGGTGGGTTCATATCTCAGCAATTATTCTGACAAATCCGCATCTTTAGACAGCTTGCAGAACGATGCTGAATTTAAAAATTTACTGAAAGATGCTCGTGAAGCAGCATCAGAAGTGGATAAAGCTGAACAAAAATCAGTTTGTGATGAAGTTCTTAACTTTGAAGGTTAATTACTTTTAAAAATCTGATGTGGTTTTAACAATTAAATGATTTAAAACCACATCACTCTATCTCATTCATCAAAAATATTGATGTTGCTCGAATCATGCTTACCATGCATCTGGTTCACGAACCATATGAATAATGTTGGCCGGACTGCTAATCCACCCTCCTCGAAATCCCTCTGCTAAGGGTTCAATTGCATCGCAACGAACCACGCCTGCGGCTTTCAAATATTCAGCCGCTTCAGGAAAGTTATCAGTAAACAATTCAAGCCATAACTCTGCTTGACTCATTTCTGGCGCCGCAGCGATCCATAATTTAACAGGTCCAAGTTCAAAACCGATATCAGGCAGTTTTTCTGTAATTTGTTTAAGCCCAATCACGTCACGATAAAATGCAACGGTGGCTTCAAATTGATGTGGTGGAAGTTTAAGCGCGATATCGACGCCGCCTGTGAATTTTGTCTTCATCTTATTGCTCCTGTTCTATACAGATTTATTATTTTATTTACTTTGCGCACTTCCCTTGAGGGCGTTGCAGCTTCATCCATTCCTATCGCCGAATAGATACATTCATTTCAAATAGTATAATTTTTAAGCACATAATGTACAAATGGCGATGTCTAGTTGCAGCTCATGTTGTCGATATAGTGAGGGTACTTAATATTCTGAAAATTTAACGCCACATTTTCTCCACGCTTCCTACAGCAAACATACATTTTTTAACATGCATTTATGCTATAAGTTATTCAAATTCTTTAAGTCTTGTTTTTGAGTTTGATTTCTTATGAAGAAAAATGTTTTTAAAACACTAGGTTTATCATTGCTCATCGCTTCGAGCGCTTTAGCTCCTACAGCCTTTGCAGCAGATAAAAAAGCCGCTGAAGCAGAAAAAATTGAAGTTACGCCAACTTCTGATAGCGTGACCAAACAAGAACTTGCGGCGATCTATGTGCTTTCTGAAATTTGCCCAAGCTTAATCGGCAAAGATTTAAAATTTAATAAAGCCTATGACAATCTCGTCAAAGCTTATTTAAACAACGATGGTAATGCCGTTGAAACCCTCAATAAACGAGTCAAAGGTAAGGACTTCCAAGAGGCATTAAAAGAAGCACGTGCAGATGCAAAAGCGGCTTCTGACAATGACAATCGTCAAATTTGCGATGATGTTCGTAATTATTATTCGAAATAATCCGACCAATTAAGCTTCAGGTTACAATACTGTATGAAAAAGCCGACTTCCCCCGTAGAAGTCGGCTTTGCTTTGTCCTAAAATGCTAAGCTCGTCTGCTTCATACAAGATATTGGAACCACCTAGAATGACTCAAAAAAGCGCTCTTGCTGCATTACTCCTTTTGCCAAGCTTTTCATATGCAGCAACTGTCCTATCTGCCCCACCAGAATTAAATAATAAATCCTACGTACTCATAGATTACGAGACAGGACAGATTCTCGCTGCCAAAAACGAAAATGAAAAACTTGCACCTGCTTCAATGACAAAAATGATGACAAGCTACATCATTGAACAGAAACTTTTAAAGGGTGAATTGACTGAAAACGAACAAGTACGCATGAATGAATCGGCGTGGTGTCGTGGTAGCAGCTCTGAATCATGTATGTACGTTCCATTAAATGGCACGGCAACTGTGTTAGAAATGTTACGTGGTATTATCATCCAATCAGGTAATGATGCATCTAAAGCAATGGCTGAACACATTGCGGGCAACGAAGGTACTTTTGCCCACATGATGAACCAAGAAGCAAAACGTGTGGGTATGGTGAATACACATTTCATCAACTCAACAGGTATGCCAGCCGATGGTCATTACTCAACTGCAAAAGATATGGCAATTCTTGCTCAACATATTATTAAAGACAGCTCGAAATACTACCCAATCTATTCTGAAAAAGAATTTACTTTCAACGGGATTAAGCAAGGTAACCGTAATGCCCTGCTTTATACTGACCCAAGTGTTGATGGCTTAAAAACAGGTCATACCAATGAAGCAGGTTTCTGCTTAACCACATCAAGTAAACGCGGTCCAATGCGCTTGATCTCGGTGATCTTTGGTACACCAAGCATGAATGAACGTGCCAGCCAAACACGTACCTTATTGGCTTGGGGTTTTGCCAACTTTGAAACTGCAAACGTTCAACCAGCCAACCAAGTTCTTGCTAAAGCAAAAGTCTGGTTTGGTAAACAAGACGAAGTTCAAATTGGCCTAGCTGAAAACTTCAATGTGACCATGCCTAAGGGTCAAGCAGACAAGATCAAAACTCAGCTTGTGGTTCAACCTAAACTGAATGCACCTTTAGCCAAAGGCCAAGTGGTCGGTAAATTAGTCGCGAGTCTTGATGGCAAAGTGATTGCTGAAAAACCACTTGTGGCGTTAAAACCTGTTGAAGAAGCTGGCTTCTTTGCACGTATGATTGACCATATCAAAATGTTCTTCAGCAACTTATTCTAAGTTTTAGAAGACTACGATTAAGCATTCATGCCCTTGGGCATGGATGCTTTTTTATTTTATAATTCCTTTAAATTATTCTATCGAAAGCCCTTATGCCAAAGAACATCCGTCCTTATTTAGACCAAAAACCTAAGGTTGATTCAAGCTGCTACATTGATGACATGTCAGTGGTCATTGGTGATGTCCAGCTCGCAGAGAATGTTTCGGTCTGGCCTTTTGCCGTGATTCGTGGTGATGTAAACTCAATTCAAATTGGCAAAAACAGCAATGTGCAAGATCACTGTATGTTACATGTTAGCCATAAGAATCAATCTAAACCGAATGGTTCGCCACTGGTCATTGGCGAAGATGTGACGGTTGGGCATCATGTGACTTTACATGGCTGTAGCATTGGTAATCGCGTCTTAATCGGAATTAATACCGTGGTGTTAGATGACGTGATTATTGAAGATGATGTGATGATTGGTGCTGGTAGTCTGGTGCCACCACGTAAAGTGTTAAAAAGTGGTTATCTCTATGTCGGCAGTCCAGTACAGCAAGTTCGTGCATTGACTGAAAAAGAAATGGAATTTTTACCTTACTCAGCACGTCACTATGTGAAAGTGAAGGATAATTATAAGAATAGCGAAGCCTAGCTTCGTTATTCCCTCAGATTGTTTAAGGAATAAATAATAATGAAAACCCTAAATGAATTATTGGATATAGAAGAAACAGGTTGGAATAGAATAAAAGAAGAGCTAAAAAATGCTAGCAACCATTATGAAATATTAACTAAAGATTCAACCCGTGCTAATAACGAGTTACTTAACTCACAAATAACGACACACTCAAGAATTGGAGCGATTATCTATGAAACAGGTGGCATATTAATTGATCATGGTTCGTTACGAATTCTAGGGTCTGGTAATGAAAAACTTAATCGTGGGCTAATCGAATGGAATCAAGGAAAAACGATTCTTCACTTAGATGAACCACCATCATATCTCCTTATAGCAGATGATGTCATAGGCGGTTTTTTTGCGATAAATAATGGTGGATTAGGAGTAAATATTGGCGATATCTATTATTTTTCTCCAGATACATTAGAGTGGGAAAATTTAGAAGTTGATTATTCACACTTCTTAGCATGGGGATTCAGTGGAGATATTAATCAATTTTATGATTCATTGAGGTGGAAAACTTGGGCTGTTGATCTCCAACAACTACAAGGTGATCAATGTTTTTCTTTTTTCCCTTTTTTGTGGACTAAGGAAGGGAAAGATATTGAGAATGTAGATAGAAAGATTATTACGATTGATGAAAATTATTGGGTCACTATTTCATTTTATAAACAACTCAATCAAGAACTATAAAAATTTGGAATATCATTTTTATGCTGCATGATCACAATTGCCCTACTCTTACAAAATGGCACATCTCTCCTACTTTTAAAGTGTAGAAGCTCAAAGCTCACATAAAGAACAATTCACGCCTCGGCAATTATGCAATACCGATGTCCGAGCACTTTTTTTATGTGTTCCAGGCCCTTCAACCAATGGACCAGCCAATTGCTCGGCACTGGATGAAGGTCGCCATTTATTTTTGACTGAGACCTTTTGATGCCCTGTAATCATCGGTTTTAATAACATGGATTGCTGACAATATGGGCAAGAAGTATTATCCCTTGCAATACTGACCATCGGGACATTCTGCTCGAAAATCCCTTCACAATGTTCACATCTAAAATCATACAGTGGCATCTTAAAATCCTTCTTATACGCTGGTATTAATATTACTAACGATGTCCCCAAAACTTATTCTCGTTTAAGGCACCTTGCGGCAAAATATTCTTCTCAAAGATAGAGGTTGGTAGAGAAATTGTGCATGCACAATTTGGAATATCCACAATGCCACCGATACGCCCTTCAACAGGTGCCGCAGTCAGCAACATATAGGCTTGAGATCCCGTAAATCCAAAATTCTCAAGATATTTAATCGCTTTTAAACAGGCTTGGCGATAGGCAACCGTCGCATCCAGATAATGATTTACCCCATTTTCAACACTGATGCCTTCAAAGGTTAACCACTGATCGTAAGCTGGTCTGACATTACTTGGAACAAAGATCGGTGAATCAATATTATATTTTTCCATTCCGCCTTTAATCAGATCAAAACCAACACGAGTTACTCCGTCCATTTCAATCGCACCGCAGAAGCCAATTTCACCATCACCCTGTGAAAAGTGTAAATCACCCATCGAAAAGCCAGCACCTTTCTGATACACAGGAAAATAAATACGACTGCCCGCAGCAAGATCTTTAATATCGGTATTACCACCATGCTCACGTGGTGGCACTGTACGTGCTGCCTCAGCAGCCATCCGATCAAACTCAGCCCCCGTCACGCCGCGTAATACTGCAGTTCTTGGATCGGGTGGATTAGCCTGTCCCTTAGGTACCAATAACGCTTCTCGACGATTCCATTCTTTTAACAGTTCATGTGAAGGAAGCGTTCCCATTAATCCGGGATGTTTTAAACCTGCGATACGTACACCAGGAATATGACGCGAGGTTGCAAATAATCCTTTTAAATCCCAAATCGCCTTATCTGCTTCAGGAAAATAATCAGCTAAAAACCCACCGCCATTTTCTTTGGCAAAGACCCCAGAAAAACCAACCGAAGAGATTGGCTGTATATCCAGTAGATCGATCACCAATAAATCCCCTGGCTCAGCACCCTCGACATAAAAAGGGCCTGTCAAAGGATGTGCTCGCGTGAGATCAACATGTTTTACATCAGAAACATCATCGGTATCTTTAATTTGAGCGTCTAGAAAATCCAGACTTTCAATCAGAATTTCTTCGCCTGGTTTCACTGATGTTAAAAATGGAATATCTGGATGCCAGCGATTATGGCCAATCTCTGCTTGTTCTGCTAAAGCGACACCAGGTTTAATTTTAATATGTTGCATATGACTTCAACTCCGTGTGATGGATATGAATCTAATTAATTATCTGTTCTAGTTCTAAATCATTGAAAGGCCATCACAAATATGACTTTTCTTGGCGGGGATTATTATTTTTACCTTGCGGTCAAAAAACACACTAGCACATTCTGTTTTTTTGAAGCAATTCCTTTTCGATTTTCAACACAACAAATACTCACCAATGGCAGCAAATATTTTTCTTCTACTTTAGCGAATTAACCTTCCTATGTAGCCAAAAACAGTCAAATTTTGTAGAATACGTTTTTTAAAACCTTGGTGCTTTCTATGACCGCTTGGACACCTCATGTCACAGTCGCCACTGTAGTCGAAAAAGACGGACGTTTTCTGTTTGTTGAAGAACACAGCGAAGGCTTTGTACATACCGTGTTTAATCAACCAGCAGGTCATGTCGAATGTGGTGAAACCATTATCGAAGCAGCCATTCGTGAGACCTTAGAAGAAACAGGTCATCATGTCGAAATTGATCATCTGCTTGGGATTTACACCTATACACCGCCGATGTTTCCTGATCGCACCTACTACCGTTTTTGCTTCTTGGCCCATGTCACGGCAGTTGAAGAAAATGCACAACTGGATACAGGCATTGTCGCTGCAGTATGGATGAACTTGGATGAGCTACAAGAATCCGCACGAGCGCGTAGCCCATTGGTTTTAAAAGCTGTTAAAGATGCCTTGGCTGGCAAAAAATATCCTTTATCGCTTATTTATGAGCACCCTTTTTCTCCCTCATTAACTTCTCATTTGGACGCTTAATTAGATGCAACAACGTGTCATCGTCGGTATGTCTGGTGGTGTAGACTCCTCCGTTTCTGCCGCATTATTACTTCAACAAGGATATCAAGTTGAAGGTCTTTTCATGAAAAACTGGGAAGAAGATGATGGTACGGATTACTGCACAGCATTAGAAGACCTAGCAGATGCACAAGCGGTTGCTGATAAGATTGGTATCAAGCTGCACACCGCCAATTTTGCCATGGAATACTGGGATCGTGTTTTTGAACACTTCTTGGCTGAATATGCTGCTGGCCGCACCCCAAACCCAGATATCCTGTGTAATAAAGAAATTAAATTCCGAGCTTTCCTCGATCATGCCATGACCTTGGGTGCAGACTTTATTGCCACAGGTCACTATGCACGTCGTGGTGCGAGCCTACAAAATTCACGTGGCGAAAGCTATGCCCCATTGCTCCGTGGTGTCGATAATAATAAAGATCAAACCTATTTCTTACATGCGGTTCATGGTCGAGAAATTAACAAGACCTTGTTCCCTGTGGGTGAAATTGAAAAACCCGAAGTGCGTCGCATTGCAGAGCAACTGGATTTAGCAACAGCCAAGAAAAAAGACTCCACTGGTATCTGTTTTATTGGTGAGCGTCGCTTTACTGACTTCCTAAAACAATACTTACCTGCACAAGCTGGAAAAATTGTTTTGGAATCAGGTAAAGAAGTTGGTGAACATCATGGCTTGATGTACTATACGCTGGGTCAGCGCGGTGGTATCGGTATCGGTGGTATGAAAGGTGTACAAGAAGGTGCATGGTTCGTACTCCATAAAGATATTGCCAATAACCGACTAGTGATTGGTCAAGGACATGAACATCCATTGATGCAAAGTACACAGCTTTGGAGCGAGTCGATTGATTGGGTTGCAGGTGAACAGGACATTCCATCGTCTGGATTCCGCTGCACAGCGAAAACCCGTTATCGTCAGCCAGATCAAGCGTGTACAATTTATCGCGATGAACAGACTGAACATGGCATTCGGGTTGAGTTTGATGAGCCGCAACGCGCTGTGACTCCAGGACAAAGCGTGGTGTTCTACTCCGGAGAGGTTTGCTTAGGCGGTGGTGTGATTCACCATACCAATGCACCTGAACCAGATTTTATTTAAGGAAATTGGAAGCGAAGCATGGTCGAGTTACCCTTTCAGCACACTCAAGCGTTGAATGTTAGACAGAACCGTGCTCTGGCATTGGCTGCGGTCTTTCAGGCAACTCAGTTAACACATATGACTGCAATGGCTGGCCAGCAAAGCATTGGTGATAGTGGTAATTTTTATTTTGAGCTATTGATCAAAGCCAGCCTAAATATTAGACCGACTGCCAACAATGCTACGCAAACCCTAGATTTCTTTAATCAACTTGCTGATATTTCACTCGGCTTAAAAACATTAGAAGGCTGTATTACTCAGCCTTTTAATACCGCGCCCAAATCCCGTGTTCCAAAAATGTCTACGGCTAAACTGCCAATGTCCTATGCAATGGCTTTATTGCAACTGGAAAAGAAAGTCTACAGCAATCCCGAATACGTCAAAATCATCGAAACAGCACAACAAAAAATCTTAAAGCAACTCTCATTTTTCGATAATAACTATCTGCACCCAAGCATCATTGCCAATCTCGCACAGACCTATGTAGAAACTGCTGGACAGATCAATCCACGTATTTTAGTGCGTGGCAATGCGGAAGCATTTAAAGATATCAATCATACCAACCGTATTCGTGCATGCCTCTTTACAGGCTTACAACTTGCACATTTATGGAAGCAGCTCGGTGGCAGCTCATGGAGTATGATCTTTAGTAAACGCAAATTATTGCAAGATATTCAAGCTCTCGCTCGTTTGCAGTATCAGGTGGTATAGACCAATGCTACAACGAATTTATTTTTATGTTTATTCCAAAATTAAGGAATCTGTATGAATGCTTTAACCGCACTCTCGCCACTTGATGGACGTTACGCTAGCAAATGCGATGCCCTACGCCCTTTTTTGTCTGAGTTTGGTTTAATCCACGCTCGTGTCACGGTTGAAGTGCGTTGGTTACAAGCACTTGCAAATCGTGCAGAAATTATTGAAGTTGCGCCGTTTTCAAATGAAACCAATGCAGCTTTAGATGCAATCGTTTCAAACTTCTCAGAAGAAGATGCGAATCGCATTAAAGAAATTGAACGCACTACGAACCACGATGTAAAAGCGGTTGAATATTTCCTTAAAGAAAAAATTGCCAATATTGATGAATTACAAAATGCAGGCGAATTCATTCACTTTGCATGTACTTCTGAAGACATCAACAACTTGTCTCATGCGCTAATGTTGAAAAATGGTCGTGAAGTTTTAGTTGCAAGTATGAAGCAACTTCTCAATGCGATTTCTGCTTTGGCAACAACGCATGCTGAACAACCGATGTTGTCTCGTACACATGGTCAAACGGCAAGCCCTACCACGTTGGGTAAAGAGATGGCAAACGTTGCTTATCGTTTAGCGCGCCAAATCAAGCAATTTGAAAATGTTGAATTACTCGGCAAGATCAATGGTGCTGTCGGTAACTATAATGCTCACCTTTCTGCTTACCCTGAAATTGACTGGGCTGCACATGCACAAGCATTCGTTGAGTCTTTAGGCCTAAGCTTCAACCCGTATACCACACAAATCGAGCCACATGACTATATGGCTGAGTTATTTGATGCTCTACGCCGTTACAACACCATCTTGATCGACTTTAACCGTGATGTTTGGGGTTATATCTCGCTCGGTTACTTCAAACAAAAATTAAAAGATGGTGAGGTTGGCTCTTCAACCATGCCACACAAAGTCAACCCAATTGACTTTGAAAACTCAGAAGGCAACTTGGGTATTGCCAATGCTGTTTTAGGTCACTTAGGTGAAAAGCTGCCTGTTTCGCGCTGGCAACGTGACTTAACTGACTCAACCGTATTACGAAATATGGGTGTTGGTTTTGCCCAAAGCTTAATTGCTTTTGATGCCTGCTTAAAAGGCGTTGGTAAACTTGAACTGAATGCTGCACGTTTAGACGAAGATTTAAATCAAGCACAAGAAGTTCTTGCAGAGCCGATCCAAACTGTTATGCGTCGCTACAATGTTGAAAAGCCATACGAAAAATTAAAGGCACTTACTCGTGGTCAAGCAATGACACGTGAGATGATGGTGAACTTCGTCAATGGTGATGAACTTGCACAAGTACCAGCTGATGAGCGTGCTCGCCTAGCTGAGTTAACACCTGCAACCTATACGGGTAATGCAGCTGAACAAGCAAAACAAATCAATGACTTGATCAGCAAAATCTAAAACTGATTGACTTAAAACGCAGAGCTTCGGCTCTGCTTTTTTATAATTTAGAAAGTTAGTGTCCAAACATTTAATTCACAACAAATTTGTAGGTTTTACTCAACTCATCATCCCCCGCCCCATAAAAACCCACAGAAATACTGATATCGTAGGCTCCTTTATATTTTGGTACTCCTTCTACCCTTAATTTATTATACGCACTTATATCATTTGTATTAATCGGCTTTACTTCAACCCCCATATCACTTGGAAAGTTTGTTTTTATCTCAAAACTTCTTTCTATAACTCTTCCACCTGTAATCGTAATATCCTGACTATAATTTTTATTCATATGAGCGATTGGTAATTCACTAGGTTGTACTTGATAATTTCGACTACATCCCATTAAAGCGAAACATAGAGTAAAGATAAATGTGAAATTCATACCAAACCCTTAAACTACGATTATTCAATTACTCTTGAACTATAAAAGTGTATTTTTTGTCTATTTCAGCGTCCCCGCCAGCGTAAAACCCAGCTGAGATATGAACTGTAAAGGTACCTTTATACTTTGGAGTTCCCTTAATTTCTATTCTATTATATCCATCTAAATCATCAACAGGTCGAACCTCGACTCCTAGATCCTTTGGGATATCTGTATTTAATGGCTTATGCTTATCAATAACTTTTCCACCAGAAATATTGATGACCTGATGATAAAATTGATTAACATGGGCTACATCTAAATTTTCAGGTGTAATCTTATATTTCTTGCCACAGCCTTGCAGCGCAAAAATAACCAAAACAATTAAAATCAATTTGTATTTCATTAAAAATCATCCTCAACATTACGACTACTAAGAAAAAAGAAGTTTACTTATTTTCCTCTTCCAACTCCTTTTCTGTGCAGTATCTTGGGACAACCTTCATAGCTTTTACATCAAAATATTCGTCGCATACCTCCTTACCAGTTTCATCTTTTCTTCTATATAATTGTTTTTTTTGCTCTTCACTCATCGAATCTAAGTAATTATAAAAATACAGATGATCAATCACTTCTGGATCATTAAAACTGGTACTTAACTCAATTCCAAATGGCTCACCTTTTTGATTTTCATTACAATCTGCCGTAAGGTTGTAGCTCACACGTGTTTTGGAATGGAATTTACTTCTAATTTCATCATGCATGGGATAAGCACCGACAAGTACACCCTCTACATCAATCGCATCTTTAAAGATGCTTCTCACTTGTTCGGTATCTGGTTTCTTCAGTTCTTCTTCAATTTCTTCATCGGTTTCTTTTTTAATATCATGTGCTGGACGTTCTAAACGAAATCGAAAACTATCAATTTGCTTATCATTTTTTCTCTCAACCAAGCGAACGCCAATCTCATCATAGATATATAAATTGGTTAAATTAGCTCCATCTGTACTGTCCACTTTTCTATAATTTTTTCCTAATGCTTTGAGCCAAGGGTCTACAGTAGAATTCAGATAGAGATCTGTGCCGTTATAATTAATTGCACAGCCATGCACCTTAAATTGATGCTTCTGGTTTAATTTCTTGATAAATCCTTCTGTATCAGCACTTGGTTGCCCTGCTGACTGGT
This sequence comes from Acinetobacter sp. ESBL14, assembly GCF_036668815.1. Taxonomy (NCBI): domain Bacteria; kingdom Pseudomonadati; phylum Pseudomonadota; class Gammaproteobacteria; order Moraxellales; family Moraxellaceae; genus Acinetobacter; species Acinetobacter sp. ESBL14. The sequence goes on along the minus strand of NZ_JAZEVS010000006.1, from coordinate 211,166 downwards.
CATTACTGCAACTGATACATACAAAGCTGATAAGCAGAATTCCAAAAATATTAAATTTATTCATATTCAATACAGTTATTTTTTCACAGGATAGTCGTCACAACCGCCGCCTAAAATAGGATGATCGCGATCAGGGCCTTCACAGAATGCTTTATGCTGTCTCGCTTTCTCATCATCACTGATAGAATCAAAATAATTATAAAAATACAGATGATCAATCACTTCTGGATCATTAAAACTGGTACTTAACTCAATTCCAAATGGCTCACCTTTTTGATCATTTTCGCAGCCAATCGTGAGGTTATAGCTCACCCGTGTTTTTGCATGAAATTTATTTCTAACTTCATCATACATGGGATAAGCACCGACAAGTACGCCATCTACATCAATCGCATCCTTAAAGATACTTCTTACTTGCTCCGTATCAGGTTTCTTTAGCTCTTCTTCAATTTCTGCATCTGTTTCTTTCTTTATATCGTGCTCTGGTCTTTCTAAACGGAAACGAAAACTATCAATTTGCTTATCATTTTTTCTCTCAACCAAGCGAACGCCAATCTCATCATAGATATATAAATTGGTTAGATTAGCTCCATCTGTACTGTCCACTTTTCTATAATTTTTTCCCAATGCTTTGAGCCAAGGGTCTACAGTAGAATTCAGATAGAGATCTGTGCCGTTATAATTAATTGCACAGCCATGGACCTTAAACCGATGTTGTGAGTTTAATTTCTTGATAAATCCCTCAGTATCCACACTTGATTGTGCCGTTGACTGACCATTACTACAGCCCATACATAAAATCATGGGTAAAAAACTTAATAAAACCTTTTTAGGATAATTCATAACTTTTTACAGCCAAATAAGTTTACTAAATTGTTCGCCCTCTTTTACACAAATAATTTATTGGGAAAGAGCTATTTATGAACATTTTTCCTTTCCTCCTCCAACTCCTCTGACGTACAGTAACTTGGAACAATTTTCATAGTTTTTACATCCATATAATCACCACAAATTTCTCTACCATTCTCATCAGTTCTACGTCCTAGAGCCTTTTTTTGCTCTTCACTCATCGAATCAAAAAAATTATAAAAATACAGATGATCAATCACTTCAGGATCATTAAAACTGGTACTTAACTCAATTCCAAATACGTCACCTTTTTGATTCTCATTACAATCCGCCTTAAGATTGTAGCTAACCCTCGTTTTTGAATGGAATTTACTTCTAATTTCATCATGCATGGGGTATGCACCGACAAGTACACCTTCTACATCAATCGCATCCTTAAAGATACTTCTTACTTGCTCCGTATCAGGTTTCTTCAATTCTGCTTCTATTTCGGCATTGGTTTCTTTTTTAATATCATGTGCTGGACGTTCTAAACGAAAACGAAAACTATCAATTTGCTTGTCATTTTTTCTCTCAACCAAGCGAACGCCTATATCATCATAGATATATAAATTGGTTAAATTAGCTCCATCTGTACTGTCTACTTTTCTATAATTTTTTCCCAATGCTTTGAGCCAAGGGTCTACAGTAGAACTCATATAGAGATCTGTGCCGTTATAATTAATTGCACAGCCATGCACCTTAAATTGATGCTGTGGATTCAATTTTTTCAGAAACCCTTCAGTATCTGAATTCGTCTGTGCTGCAGACTGACCATTACTACAACTCATACATAAAATAATGGGTAAAAAACCGACTAGAACTTTTTTAGAATAGCTGATGGCTTTAATATTCATGCTGAGACTGGTTAAAATATTAACTATTTTCTGACTATTGTTTATGCTTGCCATACTTCATCATTTCCAGCATACACTTTGTTCTTAAATATTCCATACAAGCACTTTATACTATAAAAAGAAGCGATGTCCTCCTCTTTTCTAAAATCTTGCTCACCAACAAACTTACCAGTATTTAACACCTTGCTGGTATATCCGAAGAAGCCAATCACTGTAAATGTGAAATAATGCGCAGCTTAGGTATATACTCCAGTTTGGCTGCGCCACCTAAAATAAGCGCAAGCTCAAAACTGAAGATATCATTTTTTTAACTCACTCTACTTTTGATCACACTGTCAAAAAGAATTTTATTTCCAGCAACTTATCTCTAAATCACCTTTATTCTTGTACAAGAATAAAGGCTCGGATCAAACAATCGCATTCATGCTTAATACTCGGCAACATTTTTGGAAAAATTTAGCACCTTATAAATGAATAAACAGCGATAGATTTAACCCAACTTAGACATAATCCACCGTTCTGGTTTTTAACAGATCGAGTTGCAGCATTTTTTTCTTTTTACGACGGTATGCAATCAGCAAGCCAATGAACCATACTGGTGAAAAAGCCAGCGCAATCAGCGTATCGTGATCTAAAGCCAAGATCACAATGGTAAATACCAAAAATGACATGGTGAACCATGCCATAATCAAACCACCTGGCATTTTAAATTTAGACTGCTGATGCAACTCTGGGAATTTTTTCCGATAGCAGATATAAGACAAAATAATCAGCATAAAGGTAAAAATACATAGAATCGAAGTCAATGCTGAAATGATGGTAAATGCTGTCATGACATTCGGCACAATAAATAAAATCGAGGTTCCAATCGTGACACAAGTCATGGAAAAGATCAGACCGCGAATCGGCACTTTTCTTTTTGACAATTTACTAAAACTTTTCGGCGCATCATTGTCTAGAGATAAACCATAAAGCATACGGCTGGTCGCAAAAATCCCACTATTTGCCGAAGAAAGTGCAGACGTTGCCACCACAAAATTGACTAATCCCGCCGCAATCGGCAATCCAATCAGGGAAAACATTTCCACAAAGGGACTTTTTTCTGGTGAGATTTTTGCCCAAGAGGTCACTGCGATAATACAAACCAAGGCACCGACATAGAACAACAAAATACGTAATGGAATCGAATTGATGGCTCTAGGCAATGATTTATATGGATCTTTGGTTTCGGCTGCAGTGGTTCCGACCAGTTCAATACCGACAAAGGCAAAAATCGCAATCTGAAAGCCTGCCAAAAAGCCAGTAACCCCATAGGGGAACATCGATTGAGTTTCAAATACATGGCTCATCGAAGCTTTGACACCACTCGGCGAGGTAAAGCCAGTGCTGATTAAATAAATCCCTGCAAGAATAAACAGAATAATGGCGGAGATTTTGATTAAAGAGAACCAGAACTCCAACTCACCAAACATACGAACGGCGACAAAGTTCAGGATGGTTAAAATTGCCAGTGAGGTAAATGCTGGTATCCAAACAGGAACGTCAGGATACCAGAACTGCATATACCCCCCAATCACAATCACATCAGCAATTGCAGTAATAATCCAGTTACACCAATAGGACCAACCCAAAAAGAAACCCGCCCAAGGGCCGATATACGCTGTTGCAAAATCAGCAAAGGTCTTAAAATTAGTATTTGCCAGCAATAGTTCACCCATTGCCCGCATCACAAAGAAAAAGAAAAAACCGATAATTAAATAAGTTAAAACAATTGAAGTACCCGAAACACTCAAGGTTTTACCAGAGCCCATAAATAGGCCTGTACCAATTGCACCACCAATGGCGATCATCTGGATATGACGATTGGTCAAAGAACGTTGTAACTTTTCTTCATCCTGCTGCGTCATATGTTGACTGCCAAGCAGATCTCCTTGCAGAAGTTGCTTTTCATTATTCTGAGTCATGTCATCCTTACTCCAATGTATAACAGCCGTTATCATTGCCTGATATCAATAAATTATTTTTAAAATGCTTTAATTTAAAAGTTCCATTTTCTAAAAATTATTTTGAAATTAATAATTTAAATAATTCACCTCATCTATAAATTGTTGGTATTAGATCCCTTCTCAACACGCTAAAATTTATTTTTTATTAATCAAAACTATTTTAGCCGCAAGCATCATATCTCATTCATGAATAAGTTGAAGAAGATGCTCTTCATGTCCGCTTAATTAATACCCAATTAACATGAAATATAAACTATATGGTCAATCATAATTTGCGCTCATCTATTTTATTCATGGAATTAAGAAACATTTATCATCGAGAAAAACAGAAAAATATGGCTAAAAAATTACAGCATAAATATCATTAATTAAGCGCTAAATTAGCGATTTACTCAAATACAATGCATTAGGTTCTAATTTGCAATATTGATATTGAGCAACCGTACAGATGCACCCGCTTTAACATGTAACTGATGCGCTTGTTCCTCATTCAATATCACTTGTTTGGAATCTGGCTGGCTATACGTCAGAATGGCGCGGAAATTTTCATAATCGTCATTGGCAACAATATAAGGCTCATCACCAAGCGCAATCAGATCAGATGACTCAACCTTTGTCGTCACCACATGGCTGTCTCTAATCGCTCTTAAATTTTCAATATCAGCCTGTAAAGTCGCACCCGCATCAAAGATATCAACATAGCCCTTATAGCGTAGACCTTCTTCAATCAACAGATTATATGCGGGTACTGTATTCGGGTGAACTGCAGCAATCACAGCTTTGGCCTCATCAGGCAACATATCGACATAAAGTGGATGTCGCGGCATCAGTTCTGCAATGAAGGCTTTTTTTCCTGTTCCACTCAGATAATCTGCTTTGGTAAATTCCATATCAAAGAATTTATGTCCAACCGCATCCCAAAACGGTGAACGGCCATTTTCATCTGAAAAGCCACGCATTTCAGCCACAATGGTTTCTTCAAAATATTGTCTAAAAGCAGAAAGGAACAGAAACCTAACTTTAGACAAAAACTTGCCATTCTTATTTAAGCGATAGTCAGGATCTAAAAATAGAGTACATAGTTCACTACAGTTGGTATGGTTATTACTCAAATACAAAGTTGGTAATGCTTTATAGACATTCAGTGGTTCTGAAGAATGCACTTGCGTACCCACATGGAAATTATACCAAGGCTCTTTTAAGCCCAAGGCAACTTCTATTCCACACACTCCGACCACCTTATGCAGTGTGGTGTCTTCTAATGCAAATAAATAGCCCTGCTCCGACTTTTCTAGTTTACCTTCAACCGTCTTTATCGCTCGGTCTATACGTGCAGCCAGTATTTCCATATCAGGTTGCAAAGAGGTTAAGCCAAAACCTGCTTTTTGTGCCAAGTGATAAAGATCATGGATGTCTTTTTGTTGGATATAGCGAATGATCATCATGTCATTTACCCTTATTTTGCGTCAAAACAAACGCAGCACAAGCTACACTGTTTGTTCTCTTGAGTAAGACCTTCAATTCATGCGATCTGTGTTGAACCATGCACAATCCTGACATTTGTTATTCCTTAATTCTTAAATTTTTCCCTAGCCTCAGCTCAGTGATGACCAAGCTGGCTTTATTTATCTAAGTCTTTTTTGTGACTTTTCATCAAGCTGAAATCAAATTTGAATACACTAAACTGATCAACAACGGTGCTGATTACTCTATTATTCAAAAACTAATTGGCACAAAAAATTTAAAATTAAGCAAAAAATGAGCTGTTTTTTAGCATTTTATTTATTGACAGTGACAATATGAAAAATTTTAGGATCAATCTAAAAGGAAAATAGAGACATCTCTCTATTTGAATACGGTCGAACCTCTCCAGGCTAGTTTAGTTTTATAAAGAATAGAGATGCCCCAGCAATCATTTTAAGTTAACAACTGAATAAGAAATAAAGTGCAATAATAAAAAGCAAAGCTTCAGCTTTGCTTTTTATTATTTTCACCGAACCAAGGCTTAGCTAGGAGAATTTAAATCAACATTAATATGCTGATTTACCATGTAATGACCCTGCCATACTTGAACGGAATTGTGTTCCCCACTTACCATCTACATTCGTAATAATATAAAAGGAATCAAAGGTATGACCTGGAATCGGTTTCCCAGCCTTATCTAAACGGGTAAAAGATAAGGCAACGTGATATTTATTTGGATTATTTTTACCATCACTGCCTGATTGCACAACGTAACGATAATCCCAACGGGTATTTTCCCAACCAATCGATTTTGCAAGTTTTTGCAAATCCTGATCTTTTGCATACGCCTCTGGCGTTTGCCAAACAGTTACTTGATTACCAGACATACGAACATGTGGATAGTTCAATGTTTTTGCCCATGCAAGTTCATCTTTAGCGTTAAATGTAGTTAAAAAGTCATCTAATGCCTTACATGGCACTTCAAATTGTGGGCTGTAGCGGCCATTTGCATCTTTTGCACAACTGTCTGGTAGTGCTGCTTGAGCCGCAACGGTAAAAAGCTGTGAAGTTAAAATGCCTGCAGCCAATAACGTCGATGCTTTAACGAAAGATTTCATAATTTATTCCTTGAGATAAAATCCATTTTTACAATCTGTTTTGAATCATGAGAAAAGCAGATTGCTATTTATATAGACTTGAAGCATTCAAGCCCTTTCCAATATCAAATGCTCTATGACAAATGACATATTTGATTACAGACTCGCTAAAGTCTCTGAAGTAATTCTGCGAATCGATCCATCTGTCAGCAATTTAGATTGTTCTGGATCATGTCCATATAAGACAAAGGCACCTTTGGACTGTAGCTGTTTAAATAAATTAAAATTATTTAGCATTGCCTGAGCATCATTCACCACCATGGCATCTGGTAGCGTCATCTTTTCAAGGGAAGCTTTTAAATAACAAGCATCTGCGGTAATCACCACATCTTTGCCTTCTATTTTGACTTTAAGAGATTGATGTCCTGGTGTGTGACCAAAACTCGGGATTAACATCACGGAACCATCGCCAAATAAATCATGCTCACCATCAACCTCAAGTCGATCATGTCCTAAATCGTAATGACGCGGTACATAGATTTCTTTTTCAATATTTTCTTCGTTTTTAGCAGCCTGCCATTCACGTTTCTGAATAATGAGACGCGCATTGGGAATGCAGGCATTACCACCACAATGGTCAAAATGTAGATGAGAATTAATGATGAAATTAATTTTTAACGGATCGACACCAAATGCTTCCAAGCGTTTTGCAACATCCTCACCTGGAACAAAATCTACAGTGGTTAAGTCTGCAAATCCACCTAAGGCTTTTTTAACCACAGATTCATCTTCTGACTGCAGCGGCAATTCCAATCCAGTATCAAATAAGACCGTCCCTTTAGGATGCTCAATCAAATAGCATGGAACAGGAATCGCCAGACTCCCAGCTTCTCCAGCCATAAAAAAACCATAAGGCATTGTGATCCAGCCACATGTCATGGCATATAATTTCACTTCTTCCATTTCAAAGTTCCTTTTTAACGTTACGCTTTCAAAAAACCAAACAACCTTTTGGCTGCTTTATTCACAAACCTCCCGTGCAGATATATTTCAACTCCGTATATTCATCCAAACCATACTTAGACCCTTCACGACCAAATCCTGAGGATTTAATCCCACCAAATGGCGCCTCCGTTGTCGAAATTAAACCTGTATTAATTCCCACCATTCCATATTCCAAAGCTTCGGAGACTCGGATGCTACGCTTTAAGCTCTCCGTAAAAATGTATGAGGCCAAGCCATACTCGGTATTGTTTGCACGCTGAATGACTTCTTGGTCAGTCTTAAATTTAAAAATCGGTGCGAGCGGAGCAAAGGTTTCTTCTTTAAAACACAACATTTGATCATTGGCATTGATGACAATCGTGGGTTCAAAAAAGTGAGTTCCTATTGCTGACTTTTGACCTCCCAAAATCAGCTCAGCACCTAAATCAATTGCGTCATCAATATGTGAAACGATTTTGTTCACTGCTTTTTGGTTAATTAAAGGGCCAAGATCAACGCCTTCTTGCAAACCATTTCCGAGTTTTAATTGAGAAACTTTAATTTTTAATTTTTCAACGAATGCATCATGAATAGATTCATGAACAAAAATACGATTGCTACACACACAGGTTTGCCCTGCATTTCTAAACTTACTATCGATCGTGCCCTGCACCGCCAAATCTAAATCAGCATCATCAAAAACAATCAAAGGGGCATTTCCACCCAACTCAAGTGACATTTTTTTTAGCGTCGACGCTGATTGCTGCATTAATAAAGCACCTATCGGCGTGGAGCCAGTAAAACTCACTTTCTTTACAATACTGCTCGCCGTTAAAACGGATGCAATTTCTTGTGCGTGACCTGTAACAACATTCAAAACCCCGCTTGGTATTCCAGCCTTTTCCGCCAAATAGGCCAATGCTAAAGCACTAAAAGGCGTCTCTTCAGAAGGCTTCAAAATCATGGTACAACCCGCAACCAAGGCTGGAGCAGCTTTACGTGTAATCATCGCTGCTGGGAAATTCCAAGGCGTAATCGCGACACAAACCCCAACTGGCTCACGAATCGTTTTTAACCGTTTATCATTTGTCGGTGCAGGAATAGTATCGCCGTACATGCGACGTCCCTCTTCTGCAAACCAATCAATAAAACTGGCTGCATAGCTAATCTCACCTTTTGCCTCATTCAGTGGCTTACCCTGTTCGATGGTCATGATGGTGGCTAACTGATCTTTATAATCCAGCACTAATCTCGCCCAATTTTTCAAAAGATCAGACCGTTCTTTGACACTTTTCATTTTCCAAGCCTGCAGGGCATCCGAAGCGGCTTGAATTGCCTCATGAATTTGTTCAACCGCTAAGGCTGGAATGGTTGCAATAAGATCATTATTTGCAGGATTAAAGACTTCAATCGACTGTTGATTGGAGGACTCAACCCAATTTCCGTTGATATAAGCTAAATTTTTAAATGTGTCTAAATGAAGAATATCCATATTTAATCCTTAGTAACGTTCTAAATAGCGTTGTCGCTTTTTCACAAGAGTAGATTGATCAATCCCTAAAATTTGTGCGGCTTTTTGCGTCGTTTTATATCGCTCTAAAGCCTGAGAAATTATGTTGTATTCAAATTCATCGACCTGTCTTTTGAGACTTTGATCTGTAGAAGACGTATGTCCTTTTTGAATTGATTGCTGAATATTTGCTGGAATATCCAGCGGTTGGATAATATCCATTTCACTCATGACGACTGTCTGTTCGACAAAGTTGGTCAATTCTCTTATATTTCCTGGCCATGCATATCTTTTGATTAACTCAATCGTTTCCTCTGCATAACTTTTATTCAATCTGTATTTTTTATTGAAAATTTCTAAATAAAGTTCTAGTAATGGACCCAATTCATTTAGACGGTCTTTTAAATCATCAAGATGCAAAGTGGCTACACAAACACGGTAATACAAATCGTTTCTGAACAATCCTTTTTCAACCAAGCCCAATAAGTCATGGTGTGTCGCGGAAATAATACGAACATCTGTATAAATATATTCAAAACCGCCTACTGGAATAAAACGATTGTCCTCCAAAACCTTCAAAATTTTTGCTTGTAGTGCAAGCGGTAAATCACCGATTTCATCTAGGAATAACGTTCCGCCATTCACCGCTTCAAACAATCCTTTTTTCCCTTTCTGTAGCGCCCCAGTAAATGCACCTGGCACATAGCCAAAAAGCTCTGATTCCAACAATCCTTCAGGCATCGTGGCACAGTTTATTTCTAAAAAAGGTTTATCTCGACGTCCACTGCATTTATGAATATGACGTGCTAAAACAGTTTTCCCTGTCCCAGTATTACCCTGTATTAAAATTTTAATATCAGAAGATGCTATTCTTTCGGCTTTTTTATAAGTACGATTGGTCGAATCACTTAAATGCTCTAAAAAACCTGTAGTTGATTTTAAACCTGAATATTTTTTCTGTGTATTTTTAATATCCTCCAGTTCTCTTTGTGCATTCTGAGCTTCTGTTAATGCCGTAATATCTCTTACAGAGGTAATAACCGCAATTAACTTCTTTTTCTCATTAAATACTGGATGCCCAGTAACCAATAATTCTTTCCCATTTTTTAAGGACTGAAGCAATGTTTTCTCTTGATGTGTTTTAATCACATCCAGAGAAACAGATCGAGAAATAACACCTTGTTTTACTAAGCTTTGGATTGGGGTGTTTAACAGATTTTCACGACTCAAACCTGTGAGCTGTAAATATCCATTATTCACAAATAAGATAATTCCCTTTTCATCTGTAATGAAAACACCATCATCGATAGCATCAACAATTGAAATAAACATTTTTTTTGAAATGCCTATTTCATTGAGATCACGATTTAATAGAAAATCTACCCAATCCATTTTTTCATTCCTTTGATTTTAGTAAGCCGCCTCATAGATTTTTTCAATCTCTTGAAGATTCAGCTTTCTCGGATTATTCCGTAGCAATCTTTCAATTTTAATTGCTTCAGCTGACAACTCTGGAATAACCTCTTTAGGTATATTGAAATGATTCAATCCCTTTGGAATATTAACCATCTCACATAAAAGATATAATCGATCGATTACTTTGTTTGCGATTTGAATCGAATTACAACCAACAATAGGTTCATCAAAACACTGTGCGATGATCCTAAACTTATCTAAACATGCGACCTTGTTATATTCCATGACATAAGGTAACAACAGTGCATTACTTACACCGTGTGCAATATGGAACCGGCCTCCCAATGGATAAGCCAAAGCATGTACAGCACCTACACCAGCATTACCAAATGCAAGACCAGCCATTAAGCTTGCATTGGCTAAATCTTCCCGTGCTAGCATATTTTCTGGATTTGCATAGGCAGCAGGCAGTGATTTCATGATCAAAGTCATTGCCTGAATTGCGAAGGCATCGGTTAATGGAGATGCATTTACTGAGATAAACGATTCTATTGCATGGACCAATGCATCTACGCCACTTGCTGCGGTAATCGAAGGTGGACAACTTACCGTCATTTCTGGGGCAATAATGGCGACATCAGGTAGTAAATAATCACTAACAATTCCTTTTTTTACCTGATTTACAGTATCAGATAAAATAGCGATATTGGTTACCTCGGAACCTGTTCCTGCCGTTGTTGGCAGTACAATTAAAGGTAATCCTTTCTGCTCAACCTTATTTTCGCCAAATAAACTATCCAAAGGCACATTATTATTTCCATATATTGCAACGCATTTAGCAGTATCGATAACACTCCCGCCACCTATAGCGACAATTCCATTATATTGATCTCGCTCAAAAAATTGTTTTGTTTTGAGTACAACTTCAATTTCAGGTTCTGGTGTAATATCTGAATAAATCGTATATTCAATATTATTATTGATTAAATTCTGTTTTATTTTTTCTACTGCTACAGAATTTAATACTCCTTTATCAGTTAAGACCAAAATTTTTGACATTTTCAACCGATGGATATGATGAATGAGTTCCTCAGAAGCCCCAATACCTGTAACCAGTTTACTGACCGATTTAAATAGATGAATTGACATATTCATAATCCCTTATTGCTTATTCCCATCAGAATATTGCAATGAATATGCCAAGTTTTTAATCCTTATTTTTCAAAGGTTTAATTTTTTCTTATTATTCTCTTTGATGAATATATTCATAATAACATGTCATTAATTCATAATTTTATTTTTATATGGATTGATTGAAAATAATTATGAATAGAGATCTTAGCTAAAATATTCTCATGAGCTTTTACAGGTATTCATGACCAATAAAAATAAAAACTCAATCTTTCTTAAAAACACAAATATTTAGGCCATAAAAAAGCCCTTGTTTTCACAAGGGCTTTTTTATTAATTTGGCAGAGGATCAAGGACTCGAACCTTGACGAACGGTTTTGGAGACCGTCATGCTACCATTACACCAATCCTCTATAACAGCATGATGGAAGTCCTTCAGACTTCATCATAAAGAAAGTAGTAATACTCTCTTAAATATGGTGGGGGCGAAGAGACTCGAACTCTTACACCTTGCGGCGCTGGAACCTAAATCCAGTGCGTCTACCAATTTCGCCACGCCCCCGATGGGTGTGTATATTAGAGATAAACCCTGCGACTGACAAGCCCTTTTTATAAAAAAACTATGTTTATGAAAGCTAATGCTTTTTTAATATACAGATCAAATAAATTACACAAATAAAAAAAGGACCTTCTCTCGAAGGCCCTTTTCAAATTTGGCAGAGGATCAAGGACTCGAACCTTGACGAACGGTTTTGGAGACCGTCATGCTACCATTACACCAATCCTCTATAACCACATGATTAAATCCTCTCAGATTTAACCATAAAAAAAGCAAGTTAAACTTGCTTTTTAAATATGGTGGGGGCGAAGAGACTCGAACTCTTACACCTTGCGGCGCTGGAACCTAAATCCAGTGCGTCTACCAATTTCGCCACGCCCCCGATGGGTATGCATATTAGTGAGAAACATGCAGCATGACAAGTCTTTCACCTAAAAAAACCAATCAACTGAACACATAATATTCAAATCTAGCATTGATGTTTATTTTTACGGCAAATCAATGGCGTTTAGACTATTTTTTGCAGCTAAAACTGAATTAAAGCGTTGTTTAACATGCTTTTGGGTTAACCCATTCAGCAGAGGAAGAAAAACCTCAAATTCAATCGGAAGCTGAATCTGTAGTTGTTGACAATGTAAAACGGCCCAATCGTGATAAGTGCTCGCCGTTAAGCGAGATTGAGTCAACCATTCATACACAATAACCCCCAAAGCATAGAGATCACTTTGAATACTTTTCCCTGCCCCATGAAAAAGCTCGGGTGCCATATAATGTGGTGTTGCATCCAAGCTCTGCATGGGCTGCCCAATTCTAAAACATTGCTCAAAATCGATTAATCTGCACGAATGACCGTATAAACGAAAATGTTCAGTTTTCAGATCACCATGCACCCAACCTGCTTGATGCAAGCTATCTAAAGCCTCGAACGCGCTTAGAATCTTTTGTTTAATTCTGTTCAGGGATTCGGATGCCGAAATCGGAATAAAAAAATGGGGGCTATCGATGCTCACTAAGCCCTGCCTAGCCTGATCGATAGCAACATCACTTTTAATTTGACTCAGTGAAATGATTGCATACGGCAATAAAAAATTTTGCTCGATGCCCTTAAATTTCTGATAAAAATCCAATTCACGTAAAAATGCTTGTTCCAAAATAGGATGGCTATCGGCTTGATGGAATTTAAGCCAATAACCTTGTTGCTCCACTTGAAAGGTATAAACACGTCGCCCAAAGGCATAGCTTTGTGCTTTAGTCCTTAGCCTTAAATCTTCAAGTTGAATTTCTGGATCAGAGATCCACGTAGTAAAACTCATTCTGCTGCTTTTCGTCCTGCTTCCGCAATGATGTTAAACAATGCTCAATGGTTTTACCAATCCGCGCATGAATTTCAATTGAGGCGATTTTTGGCCAAGTTGCCCGTTCGCCCTCTTGTTGCAATACTTTAAACAGTTTCGGACGTGGATTTTGCAGCATATAGCTATAGTGTCTGAAACCATATTTGGCAATGATATTCACATCGCCATAATACCTCTGCCCTAAAATACCGTAACCATGATCAAGCATCCGGCGAATCGGGAAAAAACTCCCCATATAGCTTCGGGTTAGATCCATCACATCCATGGCAATGGTTTTGCCTTGATGGCGGATAATTCGTTCTGGCCAACTGAGCACATCTCGGCGGAAACGGTTGCTGTCACTTTGCATAAACGGCACGATATGCGGATTGACCTGACTGGCAATGGTATAATTAATATTATACAGCCGAGCCATTTTCTCCTGTGGGAAATCACTGCGCATACTGCCATCCACCCATTTGGTATTGGCAAGGTACGGTGTATGTTGTCCATCATAACGTTTACTGGTCAAATGCACTGGTGGAAATAACACAGGCACAGCACAAGAGGCCAGTACGGCACTCCACACCAACACATTAGGTGCAGTCAATGCATTCATAATGCGCGGGTTTTGTGCGGTGTTATAGGGTGCAATCACAATATTAATATGTCGTTTGGACTGCTTATATGCCTCGGCAAAAGTAACATCACCCAAGTTCTGCATCAGGAATTTTTTTAAATACATCACATCCGCAACCCCACCACGGCCCCGAATCAATTCACTGATTTTCCTAAACTTAAAGGCATCACTAAAAAAGTGTTCTCCTTGCAGCAATTCAGGCACTTTATCAGGTGTAGACACGCCTAACATGCCTGTCATGATTGCCCCAGCACTTGAACCTGATAAAACTTGCGGCATCAAATCCTGCTCCAAGAGCGCCTTACAAACGCCAGTATGGAATAAACCCAAAGTTGCGCCACCTGAAAACATCAAAGCGGGTTGACCATAGGCTTTTTGGCATTCTTCAAAAAACTGAATTTTCTCTTTCAATTGGAAAGTAATACACTCACTCGAAGCTAAGTAACGCAAGCAGTCACTCATTTCTTCAACATAGTTTTCAATGATCTTTTTGGTACCAAAATAAGTTTCGGCAAACAGCATCGGATGCCCAATATTGGCAAAGTCATATGACAGACCTTCTCTTAACACATAGATCAAATCCAGCGTGCGATGCTGCATACGATATTTTTTTAATAGGTTATAGCGTTTCGAAAGGATTTCCGCATCAAAATATGGCGACTCATTGTCATATTTCCATGCCTCATGACCAGATTCTTGATCCAGTTTTAGTGCAATTTCTTTCCACTCTGTATAAGAGCTTGCATGTCGTAGGCGTTCTTGCAATACATCAACTCTATGTGACTGATATGTATTCTTTTTCTCTTGAACTCTATTGAACATTTGCAATCCTGATTTTCAGCTTATTTTTTATATGCTTGCACCTATACAATGCAAAATGCTGCCGCAACAATCAAGGGTAAAATCGATTTATTTCGATATTTCTGATGATATTTTCTTTATTTCAGTAATAGCAGTGATAGTATCCCTATTCATCATTGAGTTTGGTTTATATGTATGGCTATCCTTGATTTACCCGAATCTATCCTTCAATCCTTATCGAGTGTATTAACACAGTTGCAGCAAGTTCTCCCAGAACCAAAGCAACCCACGGATTTCTCTGCAATCGCCTTCCGTTGGGAAAATCAGCAGCTGGTCGCCATACAGCAACCCAAGAAAATGTATCTGGAAGACTTAAAGGGAATAGAGCGCCAAAAAGACAAAATCATTCAAAATACGCTGCAGTTTTTGAATGGCTTACCTGCCAATGATGTATTACTGACAGGTTCTCGCGGTACAGGGAAATCATCGATTGTACGTGCCCTATTGACTGAATATTCCGCTCAAGGTTTACGTTTGATTGAGATTGAACGTGATGATTTATCGGATTTACCTAAGATTCAAAAACTGATTGAGCATCGTCCTGAAAAATTTATTGTTTATTGTGATGATCTTGCCTTCAATGCTGAAGACGAGAACTACCGTAGCTTAAAAAGTGTGCTGGATGGTTCACTGCAATCGGGTTCGAGCAATTTTATTATTTACGCAACCAGTAACCGCCGTCATTTACTACCTGAGTTTATGCATGAAAATACCCCTGTGCGTAAGGTCGATGTGCCGCAATATACAGAACTGCATCCACAGGAAGCGATTGAGGAAAAAATTTCGCTTTCTGATCGTTTTGGTCTGTGGTTATCATTCTATCCTATGGACCAACAACTCTACTTAGCAATCGTTGAACACTATATTGTCAAAGCCAATTTGGACTATAACGATCTGGTTCGTGGTGAAAGTTTGAAATGGTGCCAAGCACGTGGGCAACGCTCTGGTCGTGCTGCTTACCAGTTCTCAAAACACTGGATTGGCTCACAAAACCTAGAGAAACTATCAAACAAAGCATCCGCATAAATGTCCTGAAAAGCTGTAGCTTTGTCCTTATTTCCGCTTAGCATCGGCAATTGTTTCTCATACTCTAGCTGTCACAGCATGGATTGAGTTTAGGAAACAAGATGAAGAAACAATTGCCACCGACCTCCCTGACCAGCAAAATTATGGGCAAAAGCTTATTGCTTGCGCAAGGTACGCTCGATAAAGCCGTAAAATATTCGACCCTTCCATTTTCAGAACCTGAAATTATCCGTCCACGTACAGAAGAAAAGTTTTATACCTGGACACATTATGGAATTTTCTTTCCGCTACTTCCAGAACCTCATCGTTATTTAAATATCATGATTTTATTGGGTACGCCTGGCGCATTGGCTTTTGACCATGATGACATTACGCTGGGCAACCCTAGAAAAACAGCAACCTTCTTTTCCAGTACCGCGGCTGTAGATGAACACCTATTAAAAGCTTATCTCATTCCAGAACAAGCCAATATCCAAGACAATGGCACATTGATTGAACTGGGTGAAGAAGTTTCTATTCAAGGTACATTACCAAATATTCATCTTAAAGGTAGCTATCATGGACTTAGCTTTGACTTTGATTTGGATGTCTCCGATCAAATTTCATGGTTTATTAAAACGCCGATCTATGATCATTTTAGTCTGTTGGCGAGCTTTAAAGGTCAGCTTGAGTATCAAGGTAAAACCACGCCTGCCGAAGGCTTATGCACCTATGAATATGCGCGTGCAGCAGGTGCACATGGTGTGGTGAAAAAACTATTACCAGCACCGTATAAATTACCTTTAGACTTTTTCACTTATCAAATTATTAATTTAACCGAGACCACCCAATTATTGCTCACCAAAGCCGATATTTTGGGTCAGCCTGCCGCCTATAGTCTGCATGTTCGCCATACTGATCAACCAGCAGAGATCTATACCAATGTGGAATTCAAAGTACTTGCCCATCAAGTTGATGATTATGTTTCTCCGAGTGGTAAGAAAATGCGTTTACCACAACAGTTCTCTTGGTCAGTCAAAGATGATGCTGATCAAAAGGTTCTCGAGATCACTGCGGAAATTGATAGTCCATTTCGTTATGGCCATGGGATTGGTTATGCCAGCGCCTACACCTTCTCGGGGGAATATTTAAATAAACCCGTTCAAGGTCGTGGTTATATCGAATATGTGGATGTAGAAGACCAAAACGCATTTAAGCAATAAATAAAAACAGTAAGCCTTTGCGATCCATCAAAGGCTTACTACTCACATGCGATGAAAATGATGTTGCCAATAACCGTTAAAGTGCTGCTGGCTTAAATGCATCAATCATTTGGTTAATTGAATCCTTGATCTCCGCTGCCACCTTTGCATCATAACCTTCCACCAAAAAACGGCTAATGAGCCCTTCGATCAGCGTATAAGTCACCTCAATCAACATTTCTGCCTTTGGATAAGCGTGCAGATATGCTGTGATTAAGTTTCTAATCCAAACTTTGTGTTCTTTTGACACAGAGATAATCTCTTGATCACCCAAATGCGACTCCGCTACCGCTCTGACGAATAAGCAACCTTTAAAGTTATCTTCTTGAAACCATAATAAATGCCAATCGATCAGCCTATTCAATGCGTCTCGCCCTGTTGCATCGGCAACATAATCCAAAAGACGCTGTCTGAACTTTTCGTCCCGTGCCTCCAAGACTGATTTCACCAATTGATTTTTATTTTTGAAATAGGTGTACATGGTGGTTTTTGAACAGCCAGACTCATCTCGAATCAGGTCAACACCCACTCCAACAAAACTATTTTCATAAAATAATTTTTCTGCAGTATGCAAAATTTTATTGGCTGACTTTGACATAAAAATTTACTCAATCAAAATAGTACAGATCTGTACTATTTGTGATTTTAGTTTTATTATCGGCATAAAGCAACCTTGTCATGAGATCACCATGTTATCTTTATTCAACGGTAGAGAACATCTCGCCCCCATGCCCCAATCCATTGACGTCATAAGAAGCCTCATCGGTGGAACATTGAGTATTTTGATCTTAATTTTGCTCAGTAAATTGACCCACAATCTATTTATCATGGCACCATTCGGCGCAACCTGCGTTATTCTCTATGCGGTATCTCAATCGCCCTTGGCTCAACCCCGCAATGTGATTTTGGGGCATTTTGTCTCGGCTTTTATTGGTTTACTATTTCTTAAAGTGTTTGGTGTCTCGACACTGAGTATTGCCCTGTCTGTTGGCTGTGCCATCGCAGCTATGCAACTGTTACGCTGTGTACATCCGCCTGCGGGTGCAAATCCATTAGTGATTTTACTAACGGCAAATACCATTCAATACCATTGGAGTTTCTTATTCTTCCCAGTGCTACTCGGTTCAATTGCATTGGTACTGGTTGCATGGCTGGTCAACAATTTAAAATCCGAGAAAAAATGGCCTGTGTATGGATTGGCTTTTATCCACAGCAAAAAGAATCTTCAATAAAATCCGGATCGATTAAGGCCTACTCCATACGCTTTAATCGATTTCCTTTTAGCAATCCAAGTTAAATAAATAGAACGCATAAACTTTTGCTTGCAAATAATTTACTTTTCCATAAAATTAGGTAGGTCGGTATACATATATTTATTTTCTTATGAGCTCGAAATCAGCAAAACAAAAAATCTTGGATGCAGCAGCAACCCTGTTTTATAACGATGGCATCAGTAACACAGGCATCAACAGCATTACAGAGAAAGCCAATGTGGCCAAAATGTCGCTGTACAATAACTTTGCGACCAAATCAGACTTAATCACGTGTTATATCGAAGCCCGTCATCAGGAATGGTTAGATTTATACCAAAAAAGAAAAGTTCAGATTCAAACCCCGATTGATGGCATTTTGGCTATTTTTGACGCCTATCAGGATCATGCTGAATTTGCCTATGAAAAAGGCTTCCGGGGGTGTGGCCTACTCAATGCAGCCGCAGAGTTTCCTGCGCATAGTCCTGAACGCTTAGCTGTTAAGCAGCATAAAGATGAAATCGAAGCGATTTTAGCGGGGCATTTACAGCAACTCAGTATCAGCCCACAGCGAGTAAAAGAACTGGCACTGCTACTTTCATTTATCTTGGAAGGTTCGATTGCCCGTGCTGGTTTAGAAAGTTCCAGTGACAAAGTGTTTGCAGCAAAACAAATGGTGCAAAACCTATTAGAACAAGAGGTTGCAAAGTGAGTCGCCGTTCTTTAAACCTCAGTTCTCATTCTGGCTTTATCGCTGTCCTCATTGCCTCAATTTTATGGGGCACCACAGGCACAGCTGCCTCTTATGCACCCAATTTAAGCCCTTTAGCGATTGGCGCAGTTGCCATGGGGGGCGGTGGATTATTACAAGCCTTATTGGCCCATAAAAACATCCGCAGTCATTTACCACAAATTCGAGCCTACTATCCATTACTGCTAATTGGCATGGTCTCCGTTGCGATTTACCCATTAGCCTTCTATTCGTCGATGCGTATGGCAGGGATTACCATTGGCACGGTCGTCTCAATTGGTTCTGCACCCTTATTTACCGCATTGCTGGAAAAGTTTTTTGATAAAAAAGCTCTCTCTAAAAAGTGGTTCATTAGCTTTATCTTTGGTGTGGCTGGTGTTCTATTGTTATCTATAGGTGAATCACATTCCCAAGCATCAACACAAACGATTGCAACAGACCAGAAAGCCCTTGGAATTATTCTTGGACTGATCGCGGCACTAACCTATTCTTTATATTCTTGGGCTGCTAAAAAAATGATTGATCGCGGTGTCGACTCAAAGGCATCCATGGGCTTAATTTTTGGTTTCGGTGCTTTAATTCTATTACCAACACTGTTTTTTACGGGTTCAAATCTGTTTGATGAACCCGTGAACCTGTATGTTGTCACCTATATGATGCTGATTCCAATGTTCCTTGGCTATCTGTTGTTTGGCTATGCTTTAAAGACTATTTCAGCCAGTACTGCCACCACACTGACCCTGTTTGAACCATTGGTTGCCGCATTATTTGCAATCTTATTGGTGGGCGAGCAACTGGCACCGATTGGTTGGGTTGGTATGGCATTGATTTTTATGTGTTTGGCCGTGTTGTCTAAAGCAGATCGTTCACAACCAATGACATAGAAACGTCTAAGCTATTAATATCAAAAGTAGAAACATTGCGGTTGCAAAGCTAAAAATAATAATTTTCCCATTAAAACGTAGTGCCTCTTTGGCTAATTTTTTAATGGGTTCCTCTTTTTTTAATCCAATAATCGACAAAATAATACCGATAAAATTACAGATCACCGAGATAATTAATGCCAATAAAAAGAATAGATGGACAGGTGGCATTTCACAAATCCGATCAGGGACACATGGGATACTGAGAACATAAATGGAAAACACTGCTGCCGCAGCAATAACAATTATACTGAACCATGCAACTATCATTGCTGCTTTAACTGACCACATTATTTTGCCTTTTTCTTTTGTAATTACTGAAAATACATACTTAAGTTTTATAATAAATAACAATTGATGATTCGCGATGCAGAAATATCTCTGCATCGCGAATAAGATTTTTTGAAGATCAATATTCTTTTGCTAATTTCTCTAAAGTTGTGAGCATTTTTCTCACCACACTTCTTTTATGATGCAACATATTCTTAATGTTGCTTGGATTAAAGCCAGTCAATTTTGCGATACCACGACTGGTCATATACTCACCCGTTTTCGCAAAGTGCTTTTCACTTAACTCGGTTTTCGCATTTGAGAATCGAACTGCTAGCTTATAATCACTAAACTCAGACCATGCACCAGTCTTATATTCATCCGCATCAAAGCTACCCTTCTGCTGAGTAGGTTTTTCGCGTAAAATATTACTCAAGCGGTTAATGACAATCTTTTCTTCACTTTGCTCAATCAATTGATAAAGCTCAGTTTCTTCAAATGGGCGCCCCAAAGCAATGTCTTTTCGATATTGTTCAATCACTTTTTCTTTTGATGCAACCTTTTCCTCACCTTTTTGAGTGAGGCAGAGAATCTTAAATAAAGACTCTAATCGGCCACATGTAAAAATATAAGAAATTTTCAACTTTTGTACTCCACAATGAGTTTTAGCTCATCAAAAATAAATAATTTATCCAATACTTTAATACGATAGCGTTGACTTTAAGTCTTTGCCATGTACATAAATCAAGAATTTGATTTTTAAATATAAGAATGGTCTAAATTGCCCCTTAATCTAAGGATCAATTTAGAAAAATACGTTCCATTTTAGGTCGGTTGTAACTCAGTCATTGGCCATCTTGGTGTCGTCGTCACCGCCAAACCATCATGTTGTCCAGCTTTTAAACGCTGATATCCAGCAAAAGCAATCATGGCACCATTGTCTGTACACAATGCGGGTTCGGCATAATAAACATGTGCCTTGATCTTTGCCAGAGAAGTTTCTAATTGTTCACGCAAACGCAGATTAGCACTCACACCACCCGCAATCACCAACCGTTTTAAACCCGTTTGCTTTAAAGCTTTCACTGATTTTTTGACTAGAGTATCAACAACTGCTTCTTGGAAAGAGGCTGCCACATCGGCATCACGATTCTCTTCACCTAACTTTTTCAATTGTACTGAAACTGCAGTTTTAAGACCGCTAAAAGAAAAATCCAAACCTTGATGCAAGATTGGTCTCGGAAATTCAAATGCTTTGGCATCGCCCTGTAACGCCAATTTCGCAATATTCGGTCCACCTGGATAAGGCAGTTTCATCATTTTTGCGACTTTATCAAAGGCTTCACCCGCTGCATCGTCAATTGACTCACCGAGCAATTCATATTGACCGATACCATAGGCTGCCATTAATTGAGTATGCCCACCTGAAACCAATAAAGCCACAAACGGAAATTCCGGTGGAGTTTCCGAAAGTAATGGTGCAAGCATATGACCTTCCATATGATGCACACCGATCGCAGGCTTATTAAATGCAAAGGCTAAACTGCGGCCAAATAAAGCCCCAGTCATCAGTGCACCCATCAATCCTGGACCACGAGTATAAGCAACTGCATCTATCTCTTGTTTTTTGACGCCACTCTGCTCAAGCAATTGATTAATCAAAGGAATCATCTTGCGAACATGATCACGTGAAGCCAACTCAGGAACGACACCACCATATTCCGCATGCAATTTAATCTGGCTATATAGAACCTGTCCACGTAAGCCGAGCTCGCTATCATAGAGTGCTAACCCAGTTTCATCACACGAAGTTTCTAAGCCCAAAACAATCATTAAACTGCCTTTACAACGATCAAAAATAATATCGAAGCTATTATAGACTTGTGATCTGAGTTGTAAATGAGTAAAATACTGACCTTCACTTGCGATCTAGTGCAATCGTGCGTTAGATCTTATCCATCATCTTAGAGGATTTTACATGCCACAAGTTAAGTTGAAAGAAGGCGAACCAGTAGACGTAGCTATCCGTCGTTTCAAACGTTCATGCGAAAAAGCGGGTGTTTTAGCTGACGTTCGTAAGCGCGAATTCTATGAGAAACCAACTCAAGAACGTAAGCGTAAAAAAGCTGCTGCAGTTAAGCGTTATCAAAAGAAATTGACTCGCGAATCTGTACGTACTACTCGCCTTTACTAATTAATTTGTGATTGACTGCTGAAGAGACTATGAATACTTTAAAAAACCAAATTACTGACGTGTTAAAAAACTCAATGCGTGCCAAAGATATGGCAACAGTAACGGTTATTCGTGGTGTACAGGCAGCAATTAAGCAAATCGAAGTCGATGAGCGCATTGAGCTTGACGATGCTCAGGTTCTTGCGGTCATTGAAAAGCAAATTAAACAACGTAAAGAATCGATCAAGGCCTTTTCTGGCGCTGGTCGAGATGATTTAGCTAGTAAGGAACAAGCCGAAGTTGAGGTTATTTCTCAATTTCTACCAGCCGCTATGACTGAGGAAGAACTTGATTCCATCATTGAGCAAACGATTGCTGCTCAAGAAGCTACTAGCATGAAAGATATGGGTAAGGTGATGAATTCTCTACGTCCGATCATAGCCGGGCGTGCCGATCCTGCACAAGTATCTGCTAAAATCAAAGCAAAATTAAGCTAAGCCGCTTAACTCTCCTTTCTATATTTCGCTTTATTAAAGAATTGGATTCATTGCAATAATGAACCCAAAGCCTTTCTTTTATTTAAAATCACACTGAACATTATACTTCGCAAGCATTTGCATTTCTTTTGATTCAACCACCTGCTTGATTAAATCCTGCTTGGTCATGCTGGCATATTGCGCTGGTAAAGATGAACGATTTTGTTCAATCGCATCAGACATATCCTGAATATAACGCTGATTAATCTGGCAGTACTTTGCTTGTTGCTCTGGGGTAAATTGTGAGATTTGTGGATTCAGACTCCGTAAAAAGCTACGGATGTCCTGTGCGTACGCACTACGGATTTTATCCACTGAATTTGCATACTGCTCAATCGATGCCGCTGAGCTAATCCCCACACTGCTGATCGCAAAAATAAAAACTAAAATTTTCTTCATATATGTTCTAACTTCTCAGCGATTCTTTACGCTCGTCATCTTATCTTAATTCAATAAATTTTGGTTTATGCTCAAGAAAAAATTCTTCCTTCGGTGCTGGTATCTCTCCTGCTGTCACTGTACCGAGTCGTAAGCGAATGACATCAGGTAAATCTATACGATAGGAATAAACTGGACTGGCACAGTTTTGACAAAAGACGCGCGCCTTGTTGGGTGTATGAAAATATTCTTTCAGTTGCTCTCGCCCAGAAATCAGTTCAAATTTGCTTTGCTCAATCGGACTGTTCCACCCCGCAATTGAGCCTTGAGCCTGTTGGCAATGACTGCAATAACATAAAATGCTGTTTTCAATTTCGCCATGATATTGATACTGTATAGCACCACACAAACATTGCCCTTGGATCATGTGTCTTTCCTTGAATTATTTTAATCGGGATTAGAGTCGCATACGGCGCTCATCTTGCATCTGTTTTAAGCGTGCGTCAATCTTAGCCGACATCGCGATATTCCCCTTAGCGAGTCTTTGTGCATGCAACATCGACTTAATCGCATTTTCTTCGTAACCCGACCAATACTCTGCCTCTGCACGATAACCCAACACATTGACTGCCTGTAATGGTGAACTCTTATCCAGATTGGTTGCCTGTTGCAATAATTGCCAACCTTCAATATCACGCTGGTTTTTATGGATAAAGCGCTGCACCAAAATCTGTGCTTGGGCCACTTGCCCTTGGCGAATCAGAACTTCCGCCAGTTTATAGGACAAAGCTCTATTCTCAGGCATGGTTTTTTGAATCGAATTGATACCGGCATATGCCTGATCCAGCTTATTTTGACCCAAATAAATATCAGTTTGAATCAAAGGAATCAGCACATGATTTTTCAATTTAGTCTTCACTAAGTCCAAATTGGCTTGTGCTTGCGCATAGTCACCTTGTTCAAGATAGAACTTGCTCAGTGCCAATTGTGCAGCTGTATTTTTCTGATTGGCCAGTGACTGTAATTGAATTTCAGTGGCCTGATTTGAAACCACTAAGGTATAGAGTTTTAAAATTTCAAAATCGAGATCATAAATTTTTGATTTCACTTTCGGTAATTGATTGGCACGCAAACGTGCTTCACTCATACGCTCGGTGGTTAAAGGATGGGTAAACCAAAAGTCTGGTAAGAAGCTAACACGGCTGGTGGCACGATGCATGGTTTCAAAATAATCTGCCATGCTCTGTGGGTTATAACCTGCGGAATACATAAACTGCATACCGATACGATCCGCTTCACGCTCCTGATTACGACTATAACTCAACTGCTTATCCATCAATGCCGCTTGAGTCCCCATCATGACCGCTGCACCCGCATTACCATCAGCCTGAGATGCAATCGCTGCACCAACAAGAATCCCCGCCAATGCGAGCAAACCCTGCCCCTTAAAGGCTTCTTGAGAACGACTATAGTGGCGTTGTGATACGTGCGCAATCTCATGCGCCATGACCCCTGCAATCTCATCCAAATTCTTTGCTGAGGTAATCAATCCTGTATTTAATGCAAATAAACCACCAGGCACAGCAAAAGCATTAATTTGAGGATCTTTGATAATCACTAAACCAATTGGTTGACCGAGTTGAGTCTGGCTTAAAATGCCTGAAAAGACCTGTAAGAACTGATCTTCCAACCATGCATCTTGCACCGTTGGCATTTGACGATGCACTTCACGATAAACCTTTTCACCGATAAATTTTTCTTTTTGTTGATCGAGCAAACCTATACCGCTGCCAATTTCAGGCACTTCTGTTTGCCCTGCACTATGCACAGGCAAAAAAACCTCAGTGTGACTCAGTTGAGTGGTGGCGAAAAGGCCACAGGCGAGCAGGAACGATCTCAAGTGGTTTCTCTATGATTTTAATAAAGAAATTTAATATAGCATTGAAAAAAGGAGAAATTTGCAACAAAGTGTTATAAAAGGCAGGAAAATCCTGCCTGACTTTATGATTTTTGCAAGTGAATGAATTACTCTGCCGAAACGTAACGCTGATCTACACTAAATTTCTCTGGGAATTTCGCATTGATCGTGGCATAAAAAGACATGATCTCGGTCATATCCTTTTCATAATCCCCTGTAGGATAAACAATTTTTCCTACACCTGTTTTTTTCTTGGCATAGTCCATATACGCGAGCGCAATCGGTACACCCGCTGTTATTGCGACATGATAAAAACCAGTTTTCCATTGTTCTTGTTTAGCACGTGTCCCTTCTGGGGTCACCAGCATGACTAACTTAGGATGAGTTTTAAACAGATCACTCATCAATTGAACCATACTTGGACGTTCTTGACCTTCATGCTTGGCACGACGATCAATGCCGATCCCCCCCATGGCACGAACAAAAGGACCAAATGGCAATTTCATATAACTGTCTTTGATGGTGAGACGAACATTAACACCCAAAGCCTTCAATGCCAAACGGGCATAGAGCGCATCCCAATTGCTGGTGTGCGGGGCAGCAATCATCACACATTGGTCAATATTTAAGTCCCAATGATTGTCAATTTCCCAGCCCATTAAACCCAAACTTTGTTCAGCTAATTTCTCGAACACCAGACACCCCAAGACGAAGTCACAAAGGGCGCAAGTGTACCAATATTAATCAACTTAAAAAGATGGAGCCGCACAATAATGCAGCAATCAAATGGTCAGCATTGTAAGCAATTATTCAAACTTCGGATTCACTAAATAGCGAGGTGTACGATCCTCTAAGGCATCAATCAAATTCTGATAAGCCAGCTTCACCATTTTCTGGCGTGTTTCAGCTGTCGCTGAACCTAAATGTGGTACGGTGACTGCATTTGCCAGTTCAAATAAGGGAGAGCTTTGCAACGGTTCTTTGGCATAAACATCCAATCCCGCAGCAAAAATTTTATGTTGTTGTAAGGCTTCGATTAAAGCATTTTCATCGACCACAGACCCTCGTGCAATATTGACGAAGACCGCATGTTTTTGCATCAACTCAAACTGTTCTGCACCAATCAGTGCTTTTGATTCACTATTTAAATCGACTGCAACCACAATAAAATCAGATTGTTGCAATAACTGGTCTAAGTCGCGATATTGTGCATTGAAAGCTTGCGCTACTTCAATTTTTTCGCGGCGGTTATGGTACAAAATATTCATATTAAAACCATAAAAACCACGACGGGCAATGGCAGCACCAATATTCCCCAGACCGATAATACCCAAGGTTTTACCAAAAATATCCACACCAAATTGTTCAGTCGATACGGTTCGTTTCCATTGACCTTGTTTGGTCCATGCATCTAAGTAAGGAATTTGCCGTGCGGCACTGAGCAATAAAGTAAACGCAAGATCAGCAGTTGTTTCTGTCAGTACGTGTGGAGTATTGGCAAGCCAAATTTTCTTTTGATTGAGATAGTCGACATCATAGTTATCGTAGCCAACCGATACGGTCGAAATAATTTTAAGTTTTTGTGCAGGCGCTAAGTTACTCTCATTGAGTAAACGCCCTGCACCAATCATGGCATCAGCATCCATCACTTCGGTTCGAATCTGCTCATTGATATCACCAAGCTTTGGATTGAGCACCACCACCTGATAATCTTGCTGTAACTGCGCTATCACGTCCTGATCTATTTGGCTGAATACAACGACTTTCTTCATGATTAAATTCCGATTTTTATTGCATGAGCTGCCACAACCGTTTTTTCAATACAGGTTGAGCCAGCATTTCTTCTAAACTCGCTAAATGTAATATATTGGAATGCTGAATAAAGTCTAGTTGACCTAAGCATAATATTTTTTTGTTATTTGCTGTCGCATCCAAGAAACCTTGGATATAAGACGACAATCCTCTGCTCTCTTGAAATGCAGCCAATGGAAATGGCCATTTCAATTCAGCATATTGCCCGAGTTTTGCCTTTTGAATATTTTGCCAGAGTTGGCGTTGAGCATCGCTGAGCTGGCTACTTGCTAATAAAATGGCGCAGTTCTCCAGCACATACATTTGTAGTTCAAATGCTTGAATCTGTGCTGTAATCACAATTTGTTCTTTTTCAGCAACAACTTCTTTAACAGCAGGCTTTGCAATAATGTCTTTAGGCTGAGGAGCTTCTTTTTCGGCGATCGCTAATGTTTGTACGGGTGCAATTTGAATTTGTTGTGAGGTTGGTGCGACACCTAATATCGGTGGCAGCGGCTGTGCGGCTTCTTCAACAATTTGGTCTCGCCATAAACTCGGTGCAGTATTTTTTTGACATACCACTTCTCTCGGAATCCAAACATCTATCCCTAAAGTTGCCAATATGTTTCTTTGCTGCCCGATCATGTTACCTACTCGTTGTTTTGACTCACAGTGATTTACAACACTGTAACCCTGCATAGTCTAGCATAAACCAAGTCCGGCTAAATGACTTCCTTTTGCTCAATCACATCAATACACATTCAATTCTCATTGGTTTAGGCAAGTATTCAATAACAATAGGCAAGTTCTCATTCATCGACTTTTAGACAATATTTCA
Source organism: Acinetobacter sp. ESBL14 (assembly GCF_036668815.1). Classification (NCBI taxonomy): domain Bacteria; kingdom Pseudomonadati; phylum Pseudomonadota; class Gammaproteobacteria; order Moraxellales; family Moraxellaceae; genus Acinetobacter; species Acinetobacter sp. ESBL14. The sequence continues at coordinate 183,324 of NZ_JAZEVS010000006.1, read as the reverse complement.
TCATTTTGTCGCTTTTAGTTTTTATTACTGTTGTATCGAATGCTCAAATGAAAAGGTTGACGCTCTCTATGCTTATTCTTTTTGCTATCGCTGTTGTTCTGCTCATTGCTGGCAGTGCCATATATACCCAACAACCCTTATTCGGTAAAATCCCTTCTGGTGAACGACTACAAGTCATTAAAAGTTCTCCCAACTATCGCCAAGGCCAATTTCGAAATTTAATTGAAAAATCAGGCATGAGTGAAGGTTCAAATATTGCGGTAGAACTCTACAGAACCTTTATCAAAACCATTCCTCATCGCGATCCAATTGATCCGATTCCCTCCATTAAAACCAATTTACTCAATCTCGATCCCAAACAGGATCTCATCATCTGGTTTGGGCACTCATCGGTATTTATGCAGTTGCATGGTAAAACCTTTTTGATTGATCCAGTCATGAGCGGTAAAGCCTCTCCGTTCCCTTGGGGCACCCGTGCCTATAAAGGGACTGATATCTATACAGTTGAAGACTTACCCAATATTGATTATCTACTGATTTCACATGATCACTATGACCATCTGGATTATGAAACGACGCTCAAACTCAAGGACAAAGTCAAATATGTCATTACTGGTCTAGGTGTGGGTGAACATTTTGAGTACTGGGGTTATCCTAAAGATAAGCTGATCGAAAGAGATTGGGGTGACCGAATCGAGTTTGATGATGGCATTAGTATTATCACCGAAACCACGCATCATGATTCACGACGGGCTTTTGACGGTGGCAAAAATCTTTGGGTGTCTTTCGTGATTCAGTCTCCCAATAAAAAGATTTTCTATACTGGAGATGGTGGTTATGACAAACACTTTATCGAGATTGGACAAAAATACGGTCCCTTTGATTGGGCGCTGATGGAAAATGGTCAATACGACAGCGCATGGCGTTCTGTGCATTGCCATCCAGATGAAGTGGCACAAGCGACTGAAGAACTGAAAGCACGCAATATGATTCCTGTACATCATTCCAAATTCAGTTTAGCCAAGCATGCTTGGTATGAACCGATTACCCGCATTGTTGAATATTCAAAAAGCAGGAAATATCGCCTCGCCACCCCCATGATTGGTGAATTGGTTGAGTTGGATAATGAACAGCAACCGTTTAAACAATGGTGGAAGAATATTCGCTAATTTAATCATGATTTTTATATCAGCCTCATTTCAATGAGGCTTTTTAATTGGCTGGACACAATCCCGAGATAGGAAGTAGTCATTTAAACATAAAAAATCGGACAAACAGGCACCCTGCTTGTCCGATCCTACCAAGAGTCGGTAGTAAGGGGATGTTGTTTTAAACAGCAACCTGCTGTGCTTTTAGATGCGCATCTTTTAATGCATCTACCTTTAATGCAGGAATATCCAGCCCTTCCGCATAGACAAAACTCACATGATGGATACCCATCAGGCCTAAAACAGACTGAAGATAAGGCGTTACCGCATCCGTCACCTGTCCCAAATGGATTCCACCACGACTGGTCATCACAATGGCTTTCACATTTTCAACCAGACCTTGCGGGTAAGTTTCGGTATATCGGAAGGTGTGACGGGCACGTGCGACCAAATCGAACCAGTTTTTTAACTGTGTCGGAACATTCAGGTTATACATCGGCGCACCAATCAGCAATAAATCGGTAGCCTTCAGCTCAGCGATGAGTTCATCTGATAGCTGGATAATCTTTTGAATTGGAGCAGCAACATTTTCAGCGCCGCGTAAGGCATGGAAAATCTCGGCATCTAGTACAGGTAGATTGAGGGCTGCTAAATCACGAATGATCACCTCATCCTGCAAGCCTTTTTCAGCACGCTCTTGTAGAAATACATCGACTAAACGACTGGTTTGTGATTGATCACCCATAATGCTTGATTTCAATACCAACACTTTCGCCATGTCTGTTCTCCATATCTTTGATGAAGCTATCTTACTATTAGATTTAAATCACCAGTAGTGATACTATTTCGGCAAATTGATTCCTAAAAATCTACAATAATGCAAACTGAACTCAGTACGATCTCAATCTTTGTTACAGTGGTTGAAGCTGGAAACTTTAGTAATGCAGCTGAACAACTCCATCTGACCCGTTCAGCGGTCAGTAAAAGTATCGCTCGCTTAGAAGAGCGCTTAGGTGTCACGTTATTTAAACGCACCACTCGCACATTGAGCCTAACCACAGAAGGTGCGCTATTTTATGAACATAGCCATCGTGCGCTCGAAGAAATCCATACTGCTGAAAGCTTATTAGATCAAGGTAAAATCAATGCGACAGGCTTATTAAGAATTTCGGCGCCCGTTCTATTTGGACAGCTCTATGTCGCACCACTGATGGTTGAACTTGCCCAGCGCCATCCAGACTTGCAGGTCGAGCTTTGCTTCAATGATCGCACCGTAGATCTCGTTGAAGATGGCTTTGATTTGGCCATTCGGATTGGAGCACTGCCAGATAGCAATCATTTGGTTGCAAGAAAGCTGGGGGATCACCGCATGCTGCTCTGTGCAACACCAGAATATCTTAAAAAGTCGGGTAGCTTAAATCAGCTTGATGAGCTACAACAGCATACAACGATTGCCTATCCTTATTCAGGACAACAACCCAAATGGCATCTTCAAGATGCACATAAACAGAGCTACATCATCAAACCACAAGCAAAATTGATGTTGAATGATATGCAGGCGATTAAAAATACCGTCCTCTCACATCATGGCATTGCCTGGTTACCCGATTGGCTAATTCATCACGAACTGCAGCAAGGAACTTTAATTCAAGTTTTGGCAAATTTCTCCAGTGTTGACTTTCCAATCCATGTCATTTGGCCCACTCTGCCCTTCATGCCACTAAAAACCCGTTTGGCGATTGATCTGTTGGTCGCGGTATTCCCATCTCAGCTCAGTGTGAATTAACCCCCATCTATAATCATTATCCAACCTTTAAAACTTGATCCCAGTTAGTCAAATAACTCGGTGATTTATGATTTTGAGTCATACGCCATGCCTGCCCATGAGGTGTGATTAAACGTCCTAATGTCATGGTATCTCGCCCAAATTTCTCATTAATATCATCAAACGCCACAGAAAGCTTTCGTCGAGCAAGCAGCTCATCGGTATCATGAAATAAATCAACAGCATGACTATGTTGTGGAATAATATCCAACAAAATCACTTCTGCTTTTTTATAGCGATGCCCTGCTTGATAAATACGGTCTAGTCCCTGCTGTACCGCCTTGATAATCTCTAAACGGTCATCGCTGTAGTCAGAGAGATACACCACTGTATAAGGTCGATAATATTGATCTTTGTTAAACCGATTGGTTCGAATGCTGACACCAACCGCCTTACATAATAGTTTCTGATGCCGTAAGCGCTCTATGGCACGTAAACTAAATTCAGTCAGTGCGCCACTTAAATCACTTTTCTCTTGAATCGGCTGGCCAAATGAACGACTACTCAACACTTGTCGTCGCTCAGTCACAATATCCTCGATTTCTAAGCAGGCCATGCCCTGTAATTCTTTCACCGTATTTTCCATCACTACAGAAAAATACTTGCCTAGCATTTTCGGGTCAGCTTGAACTAAATCCATCACCGAGCAGATATTCATTTTTTCCAAACGCTGACGAATCTTTCGCCCAACGCCCCACACTTCGCCCGCGGGTATCCGCAGCAATAAGTCTTCAATCACGCATGGGTCTTCAGCCACGATATTACAGACACTATTAAAACAGGGATGGGTTTTGGCCAAATGATTGGCAAGTTTGGCTTGTGTTTTGGAATAACCAATCCCGATACAACAGGGCAATCCCAACCAATTTTTAACGGTATCTAAAATTTGATGGGCGTATTCAGTTAAATCATAACTGTGCTGATAAGCCGTCAGCTCTAAAAAACATTCATCAATCGAATACACTTCCTGTTCACACGGATCAACAAAACTCCCTAAAATGTTCATAAAACGGCGTGACATTTCCGCATACAAGGCATAATTACTGGAAAAGACCTGTACCTGATGTTGTCGAATAATCTCTTCAATTTGGAAGAATGGCACAGCCATTCGAATACCGAGCTTTTTTGCCTCATAAGAACGAGAAACCACACAGCCATCGTTATTTGACAAGACCACCACAGGACGCTGTTCCAACTTTGGATTAAACACACGTTCGCAACTGACATAGCAGTTATTCACATCAATCAAAGCAAAAATACGTTGCGGCAGACTCATTGGCTTACCTCATTGGCTTCAGGTTATAAGTCACAACACCCCAGATCAGTAGCTCTTGCCCCTCTGTAATATAAATATTCTGATAATCTGGATTTTCGGCTTTCAACCAGACTTTCGGTGGACTGAAATGATGATCAACCATCAAGCGTTTGACGGTAAAATCATTGTCAACCAAAGCAATCACAATATCTCCAGACTTGGCTGGAAGACTACGATCCACCACTAAAGGATCATCAATATCAATTCCAGCATCCAACATCGACAGCGAGTTCGCTTTAACAATAAAAGTTGAGTTTTCGTTACGAATTAAAAACTCATTTAAATCGAGCGCTTGTTCAACATGATCTTGGGCAGGCGACGGAAAACCGGCAGCAACTCGTTCCGTTGCCAATGGAATATGATAAATTCGATCATTCTTGGCTTGCACATTTTGGATTTTCATCGAAGTAGTCAAATCTGTACGTGCATCGGTTTTGACATTATTCAGTAACCAATTTTTGATGAAATCAACTTGAGACTCAGGCACTCGAATCACTTTGGTTGGTTCACTAAATTGTGCTTTGCGCCCTGCATTGCTTCTGGCACCGCCATGCTCAAATTCATTTTTTTTGGACATAACTTCCCCCACCCAAGTTTAAAATACCTGCAAATAATTTAACTTGAAAAAGTTACAAATTCAAGTTGACGTACAATTAATTTTGCATAACAATAAATTCCATAGATCAGATTTTGGCTTGTTTCACTTAGACAAGGATGTAGGGCAAACCAATATTTATGTTTTAAATGAATGACTTATGATTTTTTAAAAAATTTAAAATGATTAAGTTATTGATCTAACTCATGAATATATTTGATCTCTCAGCAGTTAGGTTCTATCCAAATATTTTTGATGTGGAGACATGAAAAATGAACAATCGACGTGATGCTATTCTTGGTTATGCTGACGAACAACATGCTTTCTTTATTCGCCTAATCGAGAACAATACTGTGTTAGGTGATAGCTACGGGCTATTTTGTGACAACCAAAATAGTGAAGCCGCAGAAAGTATTATGACCACACTTTTTTTAAAGAAATCTTTTTGGCTCAATGGTTCAGAGTTTAATGACATTGTTAAAGGGCTTAACCCAATTCATTGATAAAACATATCGATTCAATATGACCCTACTATAAAAAGAGCTTGTACAATGACTGTGAAGAGACAAGCTCTTTATTTTTTATCTGTGATCTAACCAGTTTTCAAATAGCTGGTATTGCTCACAAATAAAAAACCCACCTATTTGATCGCATCAGTGGGCCTTTATACGGTTGAATCATCGGGTTAAATTCAGATAAATCTTTTATCGTTTACAGGTGCAACTAGCTTATAAATTTTTCCATCAGTATCGCTTTCAAAAAGTAAGTCAATATTTGGAAAAATGATATTTCCTTCTACTTCAATATGTTCAACCCGTTTAAAAAAAGGAATATCTTGGTTTTCTAAATCATTGAGCTGTGCAACGACAATCGATTCATTTTCTTCTTGATCCTTGACGATGACTGTAATCTTATCCATAACAGTTCTCCCAATATCTATAGTTCATAGGACTATGGGAAATTTTCGATAAATTGTCGACTAAATGGTTGTAACAAGAGTTATAAGTATTATCTTTTTATTTTTTTAGACTCTAAGTCGTTGAAGTTGACTCTAAAATTATAAATTTCGTTAATATTTATTTAACCGAACAGTTACAGTTCACTGAAAAACGTATCAAAATAATTCATTCTGGTTTCTTTGCCAGACATCTGAAATGAATACGCTGCTTAACATTTATCAATGAAATTTGCAGCTATTTACAAGATGCTCATATCAAAATAAGTACCTTAGCATTTAGTAGCCAATACCAGATCAATTATGACGACACGAACACATCAAGATATTGAAATTGTGAGTAATACCATTTTCAAATATCTTATATCCAATCAAGAGTTATTGAATCATGTCATGCATCATCTTGAATACCAAGAATTTAATGATGGAGAGCTAATTGCATATGCAGGTCAGAATGTCGATGGATTCAGCATCATTAGCTCTGGGAGAGTCCGCTACTATTACACCATGTTGGATGGTAAAGAACGAAATAAAGCCTTCTTTACCCAAGGTCAGCTTATTGGTTCATTAAGTGCATACTTAACCTCTCAGGCGCTTCCTTTTAGTATTCAGGCCTTAGGTAATGTCCGGCTATTTAAAATCCCTATTAAGCTGGTTGAGTCACTCAGAGAAAAATATCCAACAGAAGTTGAACTATTTATTGGTCGAGTTGCAAAAGAATTATTCATACGCAATGAACAACGGGAAGCCATGCTGCTCACGGCCAATGCAGAACAGAGATATCACTGGGTGCTGATGAATGAACCGTGGATTGTCGACCAAGTGGCTCAATATCATTTGGCCTCGTATTTAGGGATCGAAGCAGAGTCACTATCACGAATCAAAAAGAAATTTTCGGACTAATCTATTTAGGGCTTAAAGCATGGTGAGTTTAAGAGCATATACCGCGATCACATTATTTGGTTGGCAAAAAAAATTATTATTATTACATCCCAATAATACCAAATTGATGCGGAGAATCTTCGAACAAGGGACCAGCATTGTTCCGATACCCAGTCAGTTGAGCTTTGAACATAGTCATATCGAAAACTTGCCTATCCTTAGCATTCACAATCAATCAACGAATAAAGTCAAAGGCCGTATTTTATTTTATATTCATGGCGGTGGTTTCGTTATCGGTAGCCCACACAGTTATCGTGCCTACGTCGGCACCTTATGCAAACTTGCCAAAGCAGAATTTGCCTATTTACCAGATTATCGTTTAGCTCCAGAACATCCCTACCCAGCAGCACTAGAAGATGTCTTGTTGGCATGGCAAAGTTTATCCGACAAATTTCCAGCGCATGAAATTTTACTTGCAGGAGACTCTGCAGGTGGAAACTTAGCCTTAGCGTTGAGTGTCATTCTAAGAGATAAACAGCTCAACATACCTAAAAAAATCTACTTACAATCGCCTTGGTTAGACCTGACCTTAAGCTCATTGAGCCATGCTAGACAAGATAAACGAGATCCTTTTCTGGGCACCTATTTTTTGGAACGGGATTTTGCAAGACATTATGCCAAAGACCATCTCCGGAATGATCCATTATTATCACCGTTATATGCTGATTTTACAGGCCTTCCACCGCTACTGGTACAGGTCGGTTCTCGGGAGGTTTTACTTGATGATAGTCGTGAATTTGCAAAAAGAGCGAAGGCTGCCAATGTTTCAATCACCTTATCAATTTGGACCGGAATGTGGCATGCATGGCCACAAATTCCATTTGTTCCAGAGAGTAGAAATGCATTGATCGAGGCTGGAAAATGGTTAGACCATAACTAAACGAGATATAAAGTTAGTAACCCGATTACATCTTATCTTTTATTTTTGAAGGGTGAGATTCTTCACTAAAAATTAAAAGGATAAAACCAGAGATAAACATAGCGATCGCTACAAACCAAAATGCAGCGTTTAATGCACCAGAGAGATATGCCGCGAGTCCTAGCCCCAATGCTCCAATCGCATAGCCCAAATCCCGCCAAAAACGATATATTCCTATAGCGGTGCCTCTCCAAATTGCAGGAGTAAAATCAGCAATTGCAGCAGATAAGTTAGGATATAATAATGCCATTCCAAACCCAGAGACTGCTGCGGAGGAAACCCACCACGTTATGCCATTACCTAGCATCATTAGCGCAACACCAGCCCCACATATCCACATTCCCGAAATATTCAACCAATGCCGCCCTACTTTATCCGATAACCTCCCTGTACCTAATTGAGATATCCCCCATACCACCCCATATACGCCAATCACCCAACCAATCTGAGACAAACTTAACCCCGCTTTAAACAGAAAGATTGGATAGATAATCCAGACTAGAGCATCAACAAATTTCTCAACTAGTCCTGCCTGAGATATAGCAGCTAATCGTTTATCTGTTAATGAAACTCGCTTAAATATTTCCCAGGTTGACGGAAGCTGATTAAATACAGGTTGAGTAGATACTGTCATGGCTTTAGCCCAAGCTAATGTATCTTTGACAAAAATTAATGAACATAAAAAACCAGTACTGATCACCACTAGACCAAATACAAGCAATCCTATTCTTGCACCTAAGACTGTTGCCAGATATCCTGTTATCACGCCTGCTATAGCCAAACCGACATAACCAGCAAACTCATTAAATCCTAAAGTCATGCCACGTTCATTCGGTTGTGTAATATCTAATTTCGCAGTTTGCGTCATAGACCAACAAAGACCTTGATTAACCCCTAAACAAATTGTGGCAATAACGATCCAATTCCAGTTTGGAGCAAATGCAATAAGAAATGGAATTGGAAATGCAAACAACCACCCCAAGATTAATACTTTCTGGCGTCCAATTTTCTCAGAAAGCCAACCTGCAACAAAGTTCAAAATACTTTTGACAACCCCAAAAGCTACGACAAAAGACACCAATAATAAAAATGAACCTCTTGCTACACCAAATTCACTTTCAGCTAATGCAGGTATTACTGTACGCGTCATACCAATAGTCAAACCAACCAAAAGAACCTGAAATAACTGGTGAATAAATTGTTCTTTATTTACAGCAATTCCATAATGATATGTTGGATGTTTCATATTATTTCCATAGTTTTATTTAGTAAACATTGCTTATCAATCACATCATTTTTAGTATGATTTAGTGCACTTATTTAAGAAATAAAGCGGTTGTAACCACATTCGTTTGTTTGTAAAACTAACGCTAAAGAAAGTAAAATACAATGAAGGTTATTGAATTACACTTCAACAAAATCATCTTTATAAACTGTATTATTCAATTAAATTAAAAAAATAATTAGCTTTTTAAAAAAGCTAATTATTTTAGCAAAACTTATTTTTAACGTTCTCTGTAAATAAAAAAGCAAACCAGATCAAATACGTATATCAATCTAGTCCAGTGACATGTACGGGTGAAATTTCAAAAAGATGTGTTATTACAATCTTTGTAAGATGAAATTTAAAATTATATTCTTCTCAAAATTTATCTTTTAAATAGCCACATCGTATGAATAAAATTTTGCTTAGTGTCCCAAGGTGTTAAATGAATTGAGATATCGTGATGAACCAGCTGAAAGCCCTCCCCAAGTCTCTGTGCTAACTTTTCAACACTATAACGCTCGACAGGTAAACCACTACACTGTGTTGGTCCATCTTCAGCAAAGGTAGAAATCATCAAAATCCCATCTTGCTTCAAGGCGTAACGTACATTTTGTAGATATTGCTCCTGTTGCTCTTCCGTTACCATAAAATGAAATACCGCTCGGTCGTGCCATAAATCAAAGAATTGCTGTTCTAATACTACTGTACAAATATCAGCAACTTGCCAATGAATCTGGCTAATATCTACGCCTTTTCCACTCAGTCTTTCCCGTGTTGCCTTCAATGCTGTTTCAGATAAATCAAGCACATGCAGATTTTTATAGCCCGCCTCGACAAGCTGATCAATGAGCAGTGATGCACCGCTCCCAACATCAATAATTTTTACATCAGGTGATAGATTCTGAGATTGGATTAGCTCTAATGTTTTCTGGTCTTGTTGTTGATACCAACTCACTTGATCAACCTGTTTCGATTGATAAACATCTTCCCAATAATTATTGCTCATTTTAGATCCTTATCAATTGTAGAAAGACAATCAACAGCTTGACCCAATAACTTGTTCAACATTTCATATTGCTCTTGCCCTAAACATTCTTCTAATTTTTGTTCGATCGTTTGATGAACCTCTACCCCAATGCCGAGCAAGGACATCCCTGTTTCTGATAGGGAAACCTGCTTTTCTCTGCGATCTTCTTCCGAACTCTCAACATTGACCCAACCGTTTTCATCTGCTCTTTTCAACAATCGGCTCGCTTCTTGTTTGGAGCACTCTAACGTCTTTGCAATTTTGGTCAAAGTACATGGTCCAGACATGAGTGAAGCAAAAAAAGCAAAAGGTAGAGATTTTATTTTACAGCGCTGTAAAGAAATCTTTTCCCCGATCCTTTTCACATCACAAGTTGCTTTAAGCATCAGTAAGGTTGCTGATGGTGGTAGACCGTCATTCATTAAATCCAAGAGAAACTCCCTTAATCTAAAAATTAGTACATGGTGTTGACAAATTTTATTTTCAATTCTATTTTAGTCCACATCATGTACTAATTCAATGAGAGGATTCAAAAATGCAAACTTTAGTCTTTGTTTATAATGGTGATAGTGGTTTGGTTAACAGCCTTATGCATTTGATGCATAAGACGATTTCTCCTGAAACCTATGAATGTCAGCTCTGTGCAATTGTTTATGATGGTGCACGTCAAAGTAAGGACTGGAAAAACTTCATTAACGACCTAAACATCCAAGCTGAATATTTCCATAGAGATACATTCATTAAAGCCTATGGAAATTTAAACGCTGATTTACCTGCTGTATTTCTTAAAACCCCAAATGAATCTTTAGAACTAGTGATTAGTGCCTCAGATTTCCAATCACTCAAAACAATGGAGCAGCTTCAACAAAAAATTAAACAGATTCTAGCTCAGGCTACCTCTGCAACATAAAAATATAGGTGGAGAATGAAAATGGGTGCACTTAAATCAAGTAAGGTAATTCCGAGACGGATGAACTTTCAATTTGCAGACAACATTCCTCGTTACTGGTTTTCAGATGACCAGTTTAAAAGTATTTTAATGACTGCCTTTTCTGCGACATTACCAGAAGGTGAGCGCTTTTTTATTCGTAGTTTCCGACACTTCCAGCCCATGATCAAAGATGCAGAACTGCAAGCTGATGTCCGTGGTTTTATTGGCCAAGAAGCACATCATGGATATGAACATGATGCCTTCAATGCGCTTATGACACAGGCAGGAATGCCCACCTTAGCAATTGAAAACTTAGTAAAACGTTTTTTAGATTGGTTCTCTAAAAATATGTCTCCTGAAAGGCAACTTGCGAAAACTGTTGCCCTAGAACATTTCACGGCAATGTTTGGCGAAATGATTCTTATGTATCCTGAGATTCTTAAAGGCGCACATCCTCAAGTTAAACAACTCTGGTTATGGCATGCCTTGGAAGAAGTTGAACATAAATCAGTAGCTTTTGATGTTTATAAAGAACAAGTTGATAATGAATGGATTCGCTTGTCTGAAATGTTCGTGAATACTTTTACCTTTATCGGATTTTACAGTATTCATTATTTCCAATTGAAACATCAACTCAACGATAAAACAGATTGGCGTTCTGTTTATGATGGTTGGCAGTGGTTATTAGGCAAAAAAAGCGGTGTCTTAAATAAGATTGGAAAACACTATCTTGAGTTCTATCACAAAGACTTTCATCCAAATCAAAGAAATACTGATAATCTCGTAAAAAAGTGGAGAGAAAAACTTCATCTATAAAACAAATTCTAAAAAATGAATCCTTTTGCTATTTTAAGTTTAAGGATTGATTTATTTGTACAAAACTCTTGTTGCTAATTATTTGTATCACTCAATCTTTTCTTTTTTTAATTTCATTTTATCCTCTAACTGTTCATCAGTTTGTTCAACTTGATTTTTTAACTCTAAGTATTGTCTGGCATCATCTCGACGATGAATCCCACCAAGTTTTAAGGCTTGTGTATCAACCTCCTCATCAATATCTGCTTTTTTAGTCGACTGCTTAATCAGTGAAGACTTACTTTTTTCTGGCAAGGGATTTTTTGAAGCACCTTGCTCTCCATTCACGTCTACGGGCATATCAGTGGCCCAAATGAGCGTTGATGCCATCAGAATTGACATCAAACATAGTATTCTTCTCATGCTTATGCCCGAGTAATTTTTTAATTTTAATGCATTATATTAGCACGTTAGCATAAACTTAGAGATTTTAATTTTCCGTAGAACTATGCAAAATTGACACTATTCTCCCTGAAATAACAGATTTAATTGATATCGATTTTATTCACTAAAATAGCGCTCACTTAAAATTCGTGCAAAATAATTCACCTCATTTAAATAGCGTTGATCAGCATAAACAATCCCTACGTTTAAACTGACATTAAAATCTTCGACCGCCACAATTTCGAGATCCGAGTTAAATGCAGGGTGCTGATCAATAAAAGGCTTTGGAAAAATCCCTAAACCATCTCCATTTAAAATACTGTGTAACTGCGGTTCTATCCCAAAAATTTCTTTATTTGCATATAGGAACAACTTTCGTTCTTTTAGTTCTTTATTTAAGCACTCTCTAAAGCAGCATCCTTCAGGGTGGATCACCCAACCTTTCCTACTGCATCGCTCCAAACTGGTATGTTCTTTAACGCCACTTCTGACTGAAACCACAACTAAAGGTAAAGTCCCAATATTCAAGAAAAATAAATGGCTAGAAAGATTAAGATTGGAAGGAATCATTACAATTGCAAGCGGCAACTCACTCTCCGCAACTTGCTGAATCAGACTTCGCCCCCAACCGCTTTGTATTTCAATACTGGTTAAATAATGGTCGTGCTTATACTTTTCATAAATATACTCTGAGAGATCATCCACCAAGGTAATTGGAACCCCGATATTGATTTTTTCTTGTTTTGGAAGGACCTCTTGCTGATGAAAATACTCTAATTGTTCCATTTGCTCGAGGATATAACGACCTTTAAAGTAGACTTGCTCTCCCAAATGCGTGAGTTGTAAAGGTCTGCTTTTTCGATTAAACAGCTTTCCTTTTAGTTTTTTCTCAATATTATTAATACGTTTAGTTACAGTAGATTGATCAATACCTAACTTTTCTGAAGTTACAGTTAAAGAAGAGTTTTCAACAGCATATATAAACGTTTCTAAATCTTTAATTTCTAACACCGTAATACTCTTCTACCTATTCATTAGACCCGTTCTAAATCACTTAGAAACGCTTTCATCACTGGCTTTGCATTTCACTATGATGCTCCGTATACATTTACGTTTCATACGAAATTATCAGACTCGATATAAACTCAGCAGAAAGCTCCCCCTCCTTTTTATCCGAGAATATGGACTACCAATTCCCTCGACGATGATTGGTTACCCAACGATACATGCCTTGAATATTCGGTATTTTCATCGTACTGAAACCAATCCAGTCCTGAACATCTGGGCCGAATTTGACATTACGATAAAGCTGATCCCACGACTGTCCTGCGCGAACCAAGTCCAAAACTTGTTGATGTAAATCGACAATGTAATGGCGCAATGCGATCTGATCTTCACGTGTGGCAGGGCTATAGTGTCCAACATCAATAAAATCGACATCTTGCTTGATTACCCAATCCAAGGTATCAATCCAACCTGTGTAATAGAAATCTAAAAAATCATTGTATGGCATGCTCTTACTTTCACACACATCAGTACATTGCAAAGCTTTGTATTTAGGAAAAAGTACCATGACCATACTGTCTGAATGGCTAGGTGCAACGTAATGTAATAACACGTCCTCGCCCCCTAGACTAATCTTCATGTCTTGATCAAACACTCGATCAGGCAATGCAGTGGCTAATTTTTCCCCAACAATCGGTTCAAGACTACGTTGATTGGCGATAATGGTTGCCCCATCTGCTTTAAAGACTTGCCCACCACTAATATGGTCTGCATGGGCATGGGTATAGACCACATATTTTACAGGCACATCAAAACGTTTCTTGATTTCATCTTTTAGCCATGTTGATGTACAGGTCATCGCTGGATCAATGACCAAAGCACCTTCTTTAGTGATCAAAACCAAACCGCTATGTACGGCTAAGCCTGCGCCCGTGGTATGTCGATATAGATTACCTTTGACTTGGACTAAACTTCTTGGATTATCTGGACACGGGGCTGCTGTAAAATCACTTAGCACAGGACGGTTCTGGTACAGCGAATGATCTACAGAAATTCCATTATCTTTTGCGAAAGCAGAACTCAGAGGCAATGACAGCAATAATGCTACAAAAAATTTATTGCTCAGAAATGCCCTAATTCTTTGATTTTTAAACGTACCCATCGACAACCCCTGCATAGATTTCACGGAGACCAATCTAACAAGTTCAGCCCCCGGACAAAACCCACAAAATCCGCAATATACTGTCCTAAAATTAGCAACAATAATGGGTTGGGCTGCCATGCAAAAACTTGATGATCTGTTATTATTTGCAGAGGTAGTCGAACACGCAGGGTTTTCAGCTGCGGCACGTAATTTGGGTCTACAGCGCTCTAAACTCAGTCGACATATTTCAGAACTGGAAAATAGAATTGGCGTCCGCTTATTACATCGCAATACACGAAATGTTGTTCTTACCCCTGCTGGAGAAGAAGTCTATATTCATGCAAAAGCATTAAAGCAAGCCGCACAAAATGCTTTTGCCGTTGCAACCGATCTTGCAGGTGATCCTAAAGGGACATTGAGAGTGGGTTGCTCTTCTACTTTTGCTCAAGAAGCATTGCTGCCTATTCTTGATTCGTTTTTACGTCAATATCCTAAGATCCGCCTGATCATTAACACATCAGATCACAATATTGATTTAATCAGCGCACAAGTCGATCTAGTTTTTCGAATTTCCTCCAAACTTCTCAATGATTCGAGCTTAATTATTCGTCCAGTCTGCGATTTACCGATGGTACTGGTTGCTAGTCAGAATTATATGAGGGATAAAGAAAAAATTGAGTCGCCAGAACAACTCAAACAGTTAAATTTCATTGCTTTAAGTGTGCAAATGAACCTGATCTCCCAAATATTCACCAGTCAAAATAATGACTTAAATACAGTACTACTCGAGCCTTATATCAGTTGTGGCAATATGTCGGTACTCAAATCGGCTGTGCAACAAGGCATGGGGGTTGCGGTTCTGCCCTGGTATTTATGTGCCAATGAACTAGAGTCTGGCCAATTTGTAAATGTCTTTAAAGCTGATTCTGCATGGTCACCTCAAGCGTCTTTAGTGAATGCACTTATTCCAACACGGGAAAATATTTTATTAGCAACCAAGCTCTTTTTAGATTTTTCAATTCCACGGCTACGGCATAAACTAAATCCTGCATTGAGCAACTAAATGGTTAATTTTAAAATACAACCATCCAGCAATAAAATAACTTCTTTAATATCAAAATATTATCACTGTTCATATAGACACCGACACTTGCCGAACATATTATAAATAAAGTAAACAGGTGCATCGATAGGATATACATCCCGATCAAGTAAATAGAAAATTTCTCCATCATCCAATATGGTTAGAATTTTGTTTTTCCGTTTTAAGATAATACCATGTTTGATTATTTTCTGAATTTCTTCTGCATCAATTTTAAACTGATAAAAGCAAACAATTTGCCCTGTTTTCAAATGCTCTGGAACAATCTTTTTGTACTTTCCACAGGTCAAGCAAATCCACTTTTTCATTATCAATGCTCTGCAAAAAGCTCCCCTTATTGTATAAAAAGCAGCCAGTAAAAAATTAACAGCAAAGCATTAAAAAATTATCATTTCGTGAAAATTTAAATATTTATTCATATTAGGACAGGCTTATATTCTTCAGTATAAGTACAGATGCTTAGATACCCCTCACATCTGTACTTGCTCTGGATAAAAGCTATAAATACGACACTTCAGCACCACTAGAATCGCTGTGAAATACTGAGCTTATAATCGCGACCGGTACCAGTCATATATTCACCTAAATACATTTTATAGTCTCGATTAAATAGATTATCGATTGAAAAATTTAAAGTTGGACCTTTTTCACCAATAGGTTGCCAATCCGCATAAACACCATGTAGCGAATACCCCTTGGTTTTGGGTAAAGAAAAAGAGGATGCTGCAATCGATTTATCGTTATCAGACAAGCTACGATCCTGTTTAGCTACAAAGATTCCTCGCCAGCCCATGGTTAAATGATGTTCAGGTACATTCACACCTAAGGTCGCTGTTGCCTTTTTCGGAGGGATATCTGTCATCCATGTTTTTTGTTCAAACCAGGGATTTACAGGTGAATTGTCACGTTGACCACGAATATAAGAATAGGTTAAACCTGTGAACCAAGTTGGCTGATTGTAGAAAATCTCGGCCTCATAGGCTTTGATGGTATAGTCAGTGACATTACGATAAAAGCCATGCTTATAGTTTCCATTACAATCATTAATACTGCCATTTCCGCCATTGGCATTGTTTTCCGCTTGTGCCTTACAGAAGGTTGATCTGTTTCGGAAAATTTCATCCCCCCCCCGATTATGATGATAAGTCAAACGAACTTGTAAGTGGTCTTGCTCTGCAAAAACATCATCAAAGTTCATTTCATTACCAAGGCGGATCGCCAACATTTTTTCAGGCAATAAATAACGACTGGTTGATGGTACAGAGGTTATTGCCGATTGCACATAATATTGCTCGTCAACACGGGGGGCACGCCATGTTTTACTGATATTGGCAAACCAAGTGAGATAATCGGCCTGCTTCCAAGCCAAAGCTAAACGTGGCGACCAACCCGTGTAGGTTTTGCTTGAATAATCATGCCCTGCACTTGGATCATTATAACGTGATGCTCGGTTTGGATTGCCAGTATTGGTAATATGATCATAGCGAAGCGATGGTGTAATCGTGAAACTATTGATCTGGTATTGATCTTCTACAAATGCACTCAACATTTGCTGTTTGCCTGAAGGCATATAATTTGGTTCATAATAACCAAAGTTATAGTCTGGTTTTTTAGCGTTGTTCTTATCGTAAATGAGTGAGTTCTGCTCCATCTTTTGATATTGCGCCCCAACCTTTAATTTATGTGCGCCATAGGTAGTCGCAATATCACTAATATTACTGAGTTTAAATGCGGTATTGGTATAGGTCACCCAACTTTCATTGCCCAATGTTGCCGCCGATCCAGTCACACTTGGTAATCTTTGATCATGCTGATCGGTCTTTGAATAAGATACTGTTGCCTTCAAATTTACATACGGGTTTGATTCAGGGTTTAATTCATATCCAACCGAATAGCTGCTATCGTTTTGATCACGATAGACCAAACGCCGTTTCCATGCTTCCTCATATCCATATTTTTTAATATCTGCTTCTGTTGGAACTGCATCTTGATCTCGCATTGCCGCAAAAGGTTCCCAGCCCTTATGCCCACTTTGCATTGCATTCAAACTAATTTTTTGGCTGTCTGTCGGATGAAAATTGAGTTTGGCCAAATAAGTATCCTGCTGCTGTGCAGAATACAAAAACTTGCTGCCGTCAGGGCGTTGAACATCGCCACTATCTCGATTGGTATAGTAAAACATCCCATCAACGACACCATTTTCACTCTTTCCATACACAGCACCGGTATAGGTATTTTGAGAATTATTGGAAAATCGTGAATATTTAAAGAAAGCACCGATATTTTTATCGTTGGTCAATAAATCAGTCGCATCTTTAGTTTCTAAAGTGACCTTTCCTCCAAAGCCACCATTTCCTACCTCAACATTATGTGGACCTTTATCGACTGTAATCTTCTTTAACAGTTCAGGTTCAATAAAGACTGAACCTTGACGATATTTATCAAAACTTTTGACCGAATCATCTAAGGTAATGGGAACATCCTCAACACCTCCCATCCCTAAGATATTAATGGTTTGTCCACCTGGCCGAGGTGAGCCAGCAGAACCCACACTCGGCATGTGGTCCAACAATTGTGCTACATTGTTGGCTTGATAACGATCAATCGCTTTTTGATTTAAGACACTCTGACCAAATTGAATGGTATCGTCCTTATCCGCCTGCACCACAATTGGTGTCATTTGATAAATTTGATTTTGCGCATTGGTCTTAGATAATGTTTCTTGTACAAGCGGTACTTTTGTGACGCTATCGGCCAAAACAACCTTGGTATTATCTGCATAGACAGGCATAGTCAAGGTATACATAGATAAAGCAATAGCCATTACAAGAGGCTTAATCACCTTTGTTTGAGGGAGAGATTGGGGCATAAACTTCACCAGAAGATCAAAAGCATCGGCAACCTAAATCAGGTGCTAAAATAATCGACGCTTTAACCGTATAAAAAATAATAAAAATCAAGATTCAATAAAGCGTTGCAGCATACGCCAAATCATTGTGACTACAAACCTAATTGGCTGGAGTTCAACAGTAGCAAGACACCGTCTATGGTTAATGACAATAAATCAACTACTGTCAAGGAGGATTGAGGCAAAATATCTCATTCAATTCAGTAAAACACCACAAATAATATTGATTATCATTTACATTTGTGCAAATGTAAATGGGTGGATAAGATTTTTAAGACATCCAAAAAATCCAAAGACACTCGAATTTGTATTGTACTGCAATTGTTTCTGTTTAAATCATTGCAGTGTAAGTTGAATATTCTCAGAATTTGATCCATGCCCCATTTATGATGATCTTGATATATAGTCAATAAGCTGTGTATTGGGACAACTATTGGCTAAACGGCTTAAGATCGTACCACCCAGACACGCATACTGAAGTAGGAACACCTCAGAATCAAGAACGATGATTTAAGATTTTTTTCTTCCTGTATTGTAAGGGACTCATCCCAGTCCATGACTTAAATGCTCGGATAAACGAAGTTTGTTCTTGGTACGCCAATAACATTGAAATGTCCAGAATGCTCAAATTGAGATCGGCAAGATAATCAAATGCTAAATCTCTACGGACTTGATTCAATCTTTCTTTAAAGGTATATCCTTGCTGCTTTAATTTCAGTTGAAATATCCGAGCTGGCAAGCCCAACTTATTTGCAACATCCTCTACACTGATATTCCCCTTACTTACAGCTTGAATTATTGTTTTCTGTATTAACTCATCAAAAAGATCAAGCTTAGGACGTTTTGACAACAATACATTTGCCTGCTTGATTAAAATATCATTTAACACAGGATCTGCATTAAGAACTTCTAAATCAAGACTGGTCATTGAAATATATATTTCAACATCTTCACTTTCAAATTCGACGGGACAGCCAAAAAAATTTTCGTAATTATAAAAAAATTTTGTTTTCTCTGTACTAAAACTTACTTTTCTTACCTCTATTCTATGCGGATGTACTAACTGATCTAAAAGAGTATAAAAAACCCCCATTAATAATTCATCTACTAAATGATTATTTTTAAGATAAGGATCAAACCCCCACCGAATGACAATAAATTGATCAGAAATAGACATGTTTGCGGGCTTTGCCTCACAAAACAGCCTTTGATATTTTATAAATACATTTAATACATCTAATATATTTTCACATGATGAGGCAATATATCCTAAAATACCGAGATGTTTAGGCTGAGTATATTTCGATATTTCCAGCCCAAGTGTTGGCTTAGACTGTTTTTGACTAATTTCCTCCAATAGTTCAATCCATTCCCCGATTGGAATCAGTTCACTTGTTTTATAATCACTCAAATATTTTGCATTTTTAAGATTATTTTTTACACAAAAATTAATCAATAAATTAAGCATCGAACTTGATATTAATTTAACCTGATTAGGATGACTCAAAACCATTGCTACCCACTCATATCATATCTAAAAGCCCACCTCAGAGAAGGAATCAAAAAACCAGTTACACAAGTATATTATTTAACCATTCTTAAAAATTAACGATAATCCAGTTTTCCATTTTTCATACTAATGCGGCAAAAAATCCATTTTTTTGTGATATTAGTCACAGATAATGCTCAGAATCTACTTTAAAATTCAATAAAAAAATTATCATTTCTATAAAAAAACTTATCATTTCAGGGAAAGTTTCAAGATTGCAAAAGTATCATCCCGAAAGTATGAGTTAAAAGTAAGGCTTATTCGATAATCAGATTTTCAATCTGAATTATATAAAGTTATAATTTTTTAAATTTTCTTTTTATCATCTACATTATTTCACATTGATGAATATTGACTATTTTCAAAAAATTTTAATTACTTTTTAAAGCACTAAAATGACAATAAACCGCCTCAATTTGGTGCAAAAATTTAAAGCATCGTTAAATTCATTGAGTTTCTATTTATTTTCTTACACAATAAATTTAAAATCATTTTGATGGGAAAAAAAGCTCAACGACAAAAATTAAGAGAAAGATAGAAACAATCAAACCAAAGCTAAACAGTAGAGAAAATCCAACCAAAAAGTAATAATCACTCATTTTTTCAAAAATATAATTTAAAAAATATAAAAACAAAAAAATATAACCAATATTTGAATTCCACAAGCACATGATCAGTAAAAAAAATACATTATGATTCAGATGTTTTTTATTTACTTTAATTTCACTTGCTTTATTTATCTTCCGATAATCGGATACTGTAATTTTTTTATATACCACATCTACACCTTGGCTATATAATATAAAAATAAAATAACTGCTTTGTGTACTAAATAATTAGCATTTAATACACCAAAATTAGCATTTTTTCAAAATCACTGTTTATCCAATTTTCCAAAAAAAATAATATTTGCAAGAAATTCAAATATTTATACAAAAGACAATTAAAAAAATCTTTAGCTATACGCTTCAAATCAGCCAATTTTTTGAAAATAAAATTTATAAAAAAAATTTAAATAAATATAAAATACAGTTATTTAAACTATTAAAAGAAGTTAAA
The DNA here is from genome assembly GCF_036668815.1 of Acinetobacter sp. ESBL14. Taxonomy (NCBI): domain Bacteria; kingdom Pseudomonadati; phylum Pseudomonadota; class Gammaproteobacteria; order Moraxellales; family Moraxellaceae; genus Acinetobacter; species Acinetobacter sp. ESBL14. The sequence goes on along the minus strand of NZ_JAZEVS010000006.1, from coordinate 162,394 downwards.
TTCAGAACAGAATAGGTTTATTTTTTGTAATTAGAGCGCAAAGATAAAATTAATTTATATTTATGGTTTTCGTCTACTCAAGGCTTAATCTAAAACAGACATGTACAAGCCAAATAAGCCACACAATCGCATGATTTTACTTAAAAATATATTTATCAAAACTTAACGATATTTCTTCAATATGATTATTACAGTCGTTTTTTCACTCAGTTATTCATATTTCTTCTTCAATTAACACAACCAAAATACAAAACATAAAATACACAAAGGTATGAACTGAAAAAACATAAAAACCCAGTGAAAATCTGGATTTAAAAATAAGAGCATAAATAAAATACTGATTAATATATATTTATCCAAATAAAAACCAATCAACATAGCTGTACACAAGCAAAACAATATGTGATTTAAATCACATATTAAAATAAAAAAGATAATTAACACACACTTCAAACACTTTATGCAAAATCTTCACTCACTCTTTCCAGCCAGCTTGTTGTTTTTTTTTATGTCTAATCTTTCACATGCACATCCATCTGATTTCTTAAGAGAAAAAGCAATTGCGCAAATTAAAAATGGGCAAACAACTCAAGGATTAACAGCACTTGAATCTTTATTACAGCAGTACCCAGATCAACAGAACATCTTAGCTGACTATTTATTATCAGCCTCACACATTCAAGGTCTGCCACAAACCACCCTAGCTGATTTAACCCAACGAATTCAGCCTAAGCTCTTCCCTGAATATGCTCAACTCGCAACAGTTAAACTTTTACGAGATCAGAAACAGTTTGCTTCAGCATTAGCACTATTAGATAAATTTGAACCTTATCAATCGCATAACCAAGTGCAGGTCACAATTCTTAAAGCAGCATTGTTTGCTGAAAATAAACAACCGACTGAAGCAGCAAAGCACTTGAAGAATCTTGAGACAACGCAAATGAGTGTTGAACAGTTGGCTTTAGCGGCTTATGTTTATCGACTATTAGAACAACAGACTTATGCCTTACACACCATTCAGTTGGCTTATGCCCAACAACCAAACAATGAAGCCATTCAACATGAGTATTTGAATATTTTGATGGCACTGGGTAGCTATGACATGGCAGCTGCTTTTTCTGCAAAGCACCACCTATCTGATAAAAACCAGAACTTTATTTGGCAGAATAAAATCGGAGGCTTTTCACAGAATGTGAATGAGGCGATTAAACAACAGAAATATTTATCCTCCCGTGCGGAAAGTGACCGTAAAAGCTTTGCTCAACTCGATCAAGTCTTAGAGCAGGCAGAACAAATCGCGCAACAGATTCCAGCTGATCAAGCCATGTTTAATCGCTTCTATTATGACTATCTCTACGCCTTAAGTTATCGAGGCAAAACACAACAGCTTTTGAGCCTATTAAATCAAGTCACCTTACCGCCAGTTGAACAAATGCCTGCCTATACACGCCATGCGATTGCAGATACCTACCTTGCAAATAAACAACCAGCCGAAGCTGAGATGATCTATCGCAGCTTGCTTACTGAGAAAAACTATCCCGATATCAGCCTATATACATCACTTTATTATGCATTAATCGAACAAGAAAAATATAAAGATGCAAATACCTTAATTCACCTCATTGACGAACTAATTCCCACGTATGAATACAGCGAAGCCAAAGGCGTCGATAAAAATGTACATCCAGATCGAAATGAGTATCTGTCGTTAGTTGCATTAAATATGGCTTATCGGAATCGCTTGGATTTATCTGAACAATATCTCAATGATACTGTCAGCAAAACTCCGAATAATGCCCAATATTTAAATGACTTAGCCAAAATCCAGCGTTGGCGTGGTAACCCTCGCCAAGCTCAACTTACCATTGATCGTTTAAATGGTTTAGAACCTCACTCAAAATATACACGCATCAATGCTATGCAAAATACCCAAGCACTTGGCGATATCCAAGCTTGGCAGCAGCAAACTCAAGCACTGAGTGAAGACTACCCCAGCGATAGCAGTGTCATAAAAAGTCGTAAAGAATTAAATGATCGTAATCACGCCAGCATGAGCCATGAAAGTCGCTTTTCACATAGCCGCTCTGAGCAAAACCAATTACTACAATCACTCAAAGGGACACGTGATCGTGAATCCAACACCACGCTATATTCACCGTGGTTAGCAGACAATTATCGTATCTTGGTTGAACATCAATATCTTTGGGGAAAATATGCCGACGGCGATTTACAAGAACAACGCTTTGGTTTAGGTCTGCAATGGCAAGACAAAGGTAAAAACTTGGCGCTTGTTGCCTCTCAAAATACCGAAGGTCAACGTCAAGGCTTAAGAGCAGATTGGTCACATCAACTCAATGACAATTGGCAGTATGCCTTATCCCTCAATACCCAAGCCAATATTCCATTACAAGCCATCAATCAAGGTGAAAATGGCAAAGCTTATGGCGCTTCGATTCAATGGCAGCAAAATGAATCCCGACAAGCCAATGCAGGATATAGCTACACTGATATTAGCGATGGAAATAAACGCCATGATTTTTTTGCAAACTATAATCAACGTATTTTTCAAACGGCCCACCACACTACACAAGCAGGCTTTTCTGCATTTTTAGGCAAAAATCGTTTAGATAACGTGGCCTATTTTAGTCCTAAACAAAGTTATAGTCTCGCGATCAACTTGAGCCATGACTGGTTGACTTGGCGAAATTACGAACGTCACTTCAATCAAAATTTTTCGATCAATGCAGGTATGTTTCAGCAACAAGATTACGGCTCCAAGCCGATTTTTGATGCCCAATATCGACATGAGTGGCAATTGTCGCGGATCTGGGCACTGCATTATGGCATTGGTTGGAAACGACATCCCTATGATGGCATCAATGAGAATCAAACCTATGCCCTATTAGGTTTTGGAGGGCGATTCTAATGACATTCTTCAATATGTTTAGAATACTCTCTGCATGTGCATTTCTTATCCCAGTTCAGAGTTATGCCGCAGACGAAGCAAAATTTGATGCCCATCATTTTGTTAGTTTGACCTTTCACGATGTGCGTGATGATGTTTTAAAAAATGGCGACCGAGATGTGTATGCCATTAATACCCAAAATTTAGTGCAATTTTTTGAATGGCTGAAACGTTCTGAATGGACTCCAATTACCTTAAAACAAATTATGGCCTCTCGGGAACATGGTGTTCCCCTACCTAAAAATGCAATTTTAATTAGTTTTGATGATGGTGCCTTAAGTAGCTATAGCCATGTCTATCCACTGGTAAAGCAATATCAAATTCCTGTGGTCTTTGCTTTGGTGACCAGTTGGACAGAAGGTAATACACAAGCTGCTTATGAAGCCTATGGTCAAAATAACTTGATGAGCTGGAAACAACTGCAAGAGATTCAAAAATCAGGTTTAGTTGAATTTGCCAGCCATAGCCATGATTTGCACAAAGGCATATTGGCCAACATACAAAAAAATGAAAAGCCTGCCGCCTTAACTCGACAATACGATATAACCCAACAGCGCTATGAAACTGAGTCTGAATATAGCCAGCGGATTTATGATGATTTGGTGAAATCCAAAAAAATCTTGCAGCAAAAACTAGGAATAGATTCGCTTGCAATCATTTGGCCCTATGGTGCGGTCAACCCACAAGTCACTCAAATTGCGAATCAAGCAGGCTTTCCTCTGTCTTTTAGTTTAGGGACGGAAAAATTAAATGACACCCATGATGCAACTTTTCAACGCGGTATTGTTTCAAATAATCCAACAGCTGAAAATTTACGTGAACAACTCACAGGCTTTATGGAATACGGTCAACGACAAGCGTATGAACCTATTCGGGCCGTGCAAGTTGATCTAGGCCAATTCTCACAAGACAGTACACAGTTTAATCAGCAGTTAGGCAGTTTATTAAATAATTTAAGTGCCTTAAAAACCAATACTTTAATCGTTAATGCATTAACTGATCAGAATAATACTGTCTATGCCCAAAGCTACTTTCCAACAACACGTCTAAAACTGGCCCAAGATATTTTAAGTCGCACCCACTGGCAGACGCGAACACGGGTTTTTCATCGAGTCTATGCACAGATGCCGATTTTTCCTGACTTGAAGCAAACTCATTTAGCAATCGATTTAAGCAGAGACCTGATCCAGAATAACCCCAATCTGGATGGCATTATTTTAAAAACAGATCAACAACTCGCTTGTCGTTATAGCACCGTAGTGAGCCCAACGTGTCTGGAAAAAGAAACACACATTTTAAAGTTAACACAACAGGTCAAAGCCGCGGTCACGCCTTATCTCAATCAAAGTAATCCCTTCCAATTAATATTACAGCTCTCACTCTCTGATTTAACAGATCAGGGCTTAGAGCAAATGGTTAATACCTATCTACCCTTCGTATCATTATTGAATATTGAAATTAACAGTCTAGATAATCTCAATAGCTATCAAAAATTTATACAACAGGTAGATCATTTAACTGCCTCACAAAAAGCCAGACTAATGGTGACTTTAGTTCACCACGACCAGTCTTCGCCAAAGCAGCTACAACACTTGCAGCAACACTATTTAAATTTACAAAGACATGGAATCCAAAAATTGGTTTTAAGCAATTACCGCTTCGATAATGCAAAAGCGGTGCATGAACAACTATTTACCCCTCTCAGCTTAAATGACAGTCCAATCAGTTATCGCAATCCATTTCTCCAGCAGCACGTAAATGGAGAACAGCCATGACCTTAATGGAAACTCTTTTCCTATTTGCCTTTATATATCCCTTGCTGATGGCATGGACATGGATGGTAGGTGGTTTATGGTTCTACTTTAAACGCGAATATAAGCAAAACCAATTACCCGAGATTTCAGAACAAGGGTGCAGCATTATCATTCCTTGTTTTAATGAACAAGCTCAAGTTCGAGAAACCCTACGGTTTGCACTGCAAACACAATATCCAAAATTTGAAGTCATCGCCGTCAATGATGGCAGTTCTGACGATACCGCAAAAATATTGGATGAACTGGCGCTTGAACATCCCGATTTACGGGTTGTGCACCTGGCAGAAAATCAAGGAAAAGCATTTGCCTTACGTTCAGGCATGATGGTCAGCCAATACGAATATCTGATTTGTATTGATGGAGATGCCTTGCTGCATCCCCATGCTGCGATTTGGATGATGCATCAACTTACAGCATTTAATCAAGTTGGTGCAGTAACTGGAAACCCTCGGATTTTAAATCGTTCAAGTATTTTAGGAAAACTACAAGTGGGTGAGTTTTCATCCATCATTGGTTTAATTAAACGTGCCCAACGGACTTATGGACGTATTTTTACAGTCTCAGGTGTGATTGCTGGCTTTAGAAAAACTGCACTGATGCAAGTCGGCTTATGGTCAGAAGATAAGATTACTGAAGACATTGATATCTCATGGAAACTTCAACTGGCTGAATGGGATATTCACTATGTTCCCAATGCGCTGTGCTACATCTATATGCCTGAAACCTTTAAAGGTTTATGGAAACAACGATTGCGCTGGGCTCAAGGTGGAGTTGAAGTTATTAAAACCTATTTTCCCAAACTCTTTAAGATTTCAGCACTCAAAATGTGGCCTGTTGCACTAGAAGCCATCATCAGTATGGTTTGGGCCTATGTCATTTTCCTGATCATTATCCTGTTTTTCGTTGGGCTAGTCGTTCCACTATCCGCAGAATGGCAGATTAAATCACTCTTTCCACAGTGGTACGGCGTCATTTTAGCCATTACCTGTCTGATTCAATTTTTTGTGAGCTTATTCATTGACAAACGATATGACGGAAACCGTTTCTTTAGAAATTACTTTTGGGTGATTTGGTATCCCCTGTTTTTTTGGATGCTCGGTGCAGCAACAACTGTGGTTGCTGTACCAAAAGCTTTATTTACACGTAAGAAAAGAGCGAGATGGGTTAGCCCAGATCGTGGTTTTAAAGGTGAGTCAGAATGAACAAACAACATTTGAATATCATTGAGGATATTTCACAGCTAGATATTCCTGAATATATTGACCAACATCAGTATGTAAAAAACAAAGGTGCACATTATTTGCTGCAAGGGATCGGTTGGGCACTCTGGACACTGCTATTTTTACCGTTATTGGCGATATTTTTATGGCTATACCAAGGTAAGCTCATCAAAAACTATATTTTTGCAGAACAGATGAGCGTGCAGATCCACAATTTCTTTTGGCTCGCCTTGATGGTGATGATCTGTTGTGCCTCATTGTTGTTATGGGCGAGCTATAACTGGTTACGATACCGAAACACGGAAAAAATGACTGTGGTGAACGTGAGCCATTCTATTCTTGCTGAGGGATTTTTGATTCCAAAGGAGGAGCTATCCAAAATTCAACGCTCAAAAAACATTGTACTGCACTATAACCAGGAAGGTATTTTAGCTGACTATGAACTGAGATAACTATTCATAAACCAAAAATGAAAAGAGGCAAGCAATTGCCTCTTTTCATCGCTTCAATTCCAAACATATTGATTGAGATCGAGCATCATTCGATTATGCCAATAATGGCCTCAGCCTGATAACTTTTTCCCTGTTCTGCCACGATTTGAATGACTCCACTTCGATGTGCAAGCACGGGGACTTCCATTTTCATGGCTTCCATAATCGCAACAATCTGCCCTTCAGTCACCTGCTGCCCCTGTGTAACTTTCCATGAACTAACCACACCATTGATCGGAGCCAATAAATGCTCAGCGCTCAGTTCAGGTTCAATCGACTGCTGCTGTTGAACCGCACTAGCTGAATTTTGTGCAAACATACCTGCAGGTAAACCTAAACGATGTAATTTGCCATCAATTTCAATATAGCTGAGCAGCATGGGTTGTTGATGATGAGGAATACTGCGTTTGCTTGGCTTTAACTGTTGCTTGAAGTCATTTTCGATCCAACGGGTATGGACCTTAAACTCATCGCTAAAATCAGGTTCATTGAGTACTGCGCGGTGGAAGTCTAGAACCGACGCCACCCCTTCGATCTTAAACTGCTTTAACGCACGTTTAGCACGGGCAATTGCAACTTCACGGGTTGGGCCCGTCACAATCAGTTTTGCCATAAGTGAGTCAAAGTGGCTGGAAACCAATGAGCCAGTGCGAACCCCTGTATCGACGCGAACCCCTTGACCAAATGGTGCTTCAAATAAGTTCAGCACACCAAATGCTGGAATAAAACCACGCGCTGGATCTTCGGCATTAATACGAAATTCAATCGCATGACCCTGTACTTTAGGTGTCTCTTTAATCGAAAGCTCATGGCCTTGCGCAACACGAATTTGTTCTACCACTAAATCCACGTTTGTGGTTTCTTCGGTCACGGGATGCTCAACTTGCAAACGGGTGTTTACTTCTAAAAATGAAAGCTTTCCATCACGGCTCAATAAATATTCTACCGTTCCTGCACCAACATAATGGGCTGCTTGACAGATATTTTTTGCCGAACTTAATATCTGTTGATAAATCTCATCGCGAATAAAGGGTGCAGGTGCTTCCTCGACCAACTTCTGGTTACGGCGTTGTAATGAACAATCACGCGTTCCGAGTACCACAATATTGCCATGTTGGTCAGCAATCACTTGAGCTTCGACATGGCGTGGTTGGTCTAGATATTGTTCAACAAAACATTCACCACGCCCAAAGGCAGCTTTGGCCTCACGTACTGCCGACTCATACAGCTCTTTGACTTCTTCAAGTGTCCACGCCACTTTTAAACCACGACCACCGCCACCAAATGCCGCTTTAATCGCAATCGGCAAACCAAACTGTTTAGCGAAATCCAAGGCTTCATCTGCATTATTGAGTGGGTCTTGCGTCCCCTGAACCAACGGCGCCCCCACTGAAGCCGCAATTTTACGCGCTTCGATTTTATCACCCAGTTTTTCAATCGCACTTGGAGATGGCCCGACCCATTTTAAGCCTGCATCAATCACGGCTTGGGCAAATTCAGCACGTTCAGATAAAAAACCATACCCTGGGTGCACCATGGTTGCTTGGGCTTTTTTTGCAATCTCGATAATGGCAGCAATGTTTAAGTAGGTCTCACTGGCAGTCGCACCAGCCAAACCCCAAGCCTCATCGGCAAGCTCGACATGCATGCTGCCCATATCATCATCTGCATATAACGCCACCGATGCAATGCCCATGTCACGGCAAGCATGAATAATACGAACGGCAATTTCACCACGATTGGCAATCAATAATTTTTCAGTCTTCATCATTTATTCTCAAAATCTGTAAATTCGGTAATTTTTTTAAATTTGATACGGCAACCTGCTGGAATCTGTGCCACCAAATCCCAATGATGTTTTGCAACAGCGGCAATGACAGGATATCCACCCGTTAAAGGGTGATCATTCATAAACAAAACGGGTTGACCACTCGGTGGAATCTGTAAAGCCCCAATACACGTGCCTTCACTTTCCAACTCATGGGTAATTTTGCGAGTTAGAGGCTGCTCACCTGACAATCTGAGCCCAACGCGATTACTTTCATTGGTCACCAACCATTCCTGCTGACATAGCAGGTTTATACTGTCTTGTTCAAACCAATCGGTTCGTGGACCCATCACAATATCAAGCTCTACCAATTCGCCAACTTTGGGCAAATCGTTTTTACCCACTTCATTGACACTAATATTGGCTGCCTTTACTTGCCCTTGATAAATGGTATCTCCAAGTTTTAGCGGTTCTGGCCCTAACACCGCCAAACTATCAAATGAAGCACTATTTAAAACGGGCTTAACCTTGATGCCACCTCGAACAGCAAGATAATTTCTCAACCCTTTTGTAGGCGGCAGAATATGAAACTCATCGCCTTCATCTAGGTCAATCGGCTGATCACTTGCAAACTCTGCGTTTTGACCATCTGCAAATTTCACACGGATATTTGAGATGGCGCCTGTAACTGCAATTACAGCACCATGCTGCAGTTTGGCCTTTAAGCCACCATTTAAAACCTCAATCACAGGCGTATCAGTTGGATTCCCTACAATACGGTTGGCACTATGCATCGCCGATAAGTCCATTGCACCCGCCATTCCAACGCCAATCTTGGTCTGGTTAAAACGCCCTTCATCTTGAATCAACATCTGTAGGCTGGGCGCAGTAATACTAAACAGTGGCACCGATTGTTTCAGTTCAACCGTACGCGTGATCTGTTGAGGTACACTCACAGTTATCGGATGATGTGTGACATCTTCAAAATGTACCGTCATACCAGGTAACAGCAACGCAGGATTTTTACGCGCTAAATCCCACATTTTTTCGTCTGTAGTTCCAATCAATTGCCAGCCACCGGGACTGTCTTTTGGATAAATACCAAAGTATCTACCAGCCAATCCCAACGAGCCTGAAGGTATTTTTTTACGCGGAACCGTTAAACGTGGAATGTCAGTAAATGGTCGGTCGGGACTGCTCATATAAGCAAAGCCTGGCGCAAAACCAATAAAAGCCACATTCCAGATGCTTTGGTGATGTTTTCGAATCACCTCTGCTACAGACAACCCTTGCAACTCTGCCACCTGAGCAAGGTCTTCGCCATCGTAACGAATCGGCACAATCACTTCTTGGCCGTTACGCTCAAATCCTGAATCAATTTTGAGGCTCTGAATGAAAGCAACCAGCGTTTGAAAGTTGGTTTCGATCTCGTTAAAAAAAACCAAAATTGTTTTTGCAGCGGGGACTAAGTCTTTAATTCCACTCAATGACGTGTTTTGCAATTTATTGTACAACGCCAAAGTTTCTTCGAGACTCGCAAGCTCAATCAGAAAACAATCGGTGTTTACCGATAAAAAACGCATTTGCTTATCCTTTTTAATTGTTCTTTCGCCCAATTAGCCCATCCAAGCACGGTCAGGAATGTCAGTAATCAACATATGGCCAGGTGCATGGCTAATTGCAAAAGGAATTTTAGAGTTCATGACCGCCGCTTGTGGAGTGACACCACAGGCCCAAAACACGGGGATTTCACCTGCTTCGATACGAGACGCCTCACCAAAATCAGGCTGATTTAGATCCCGAATGCCCAAGCTTTCAGGATGTCCAATATGTACAGGTGCGCCATGTACACTTGGCATACGCGCTGTAATTTTTACTGCTTCACTAATTTGATGTGATGGAATAGGTCGCATAGAAACCACCATGTTTCCTGAAATACGCCCTGCTGGCTGGCACTGAATATTACTCAGATACATTGGCACATTGGTCTTATCCTGAATATGGCGAACTTCAATCCCCGCTTCTTGCAAAGCTGTTTCAAAAGAGAAACTACAACCGATCAAAAATGTGACCAAATCAGGGTGCGCATGATAAATCTCGCTGGCATCAGTCACTTCATCTACCATTTCTCCCTCTTTCCAAATGCGATAACGCGGGAAATCGGTTCGAATGTCTGAGTCTACGGCAAGTTTGCTTGTATAGATGCCTTCTTCAAGTACATCGAGTACAGGACAACTTTGTGGATTGCGGTGTGCATAGAGTAAAAAGTCATAGGCCCAATCTTTAGGCACAGAAATCATATTCACCTGTGTCATGCCCGCAGCCATGCCTGCTGTCGGCTGATCAAAGCCAGCACGTATTTTTAAGCGTGCACCTAAAGCGGCTTCAAGCTGAGCTGGGTCGACTTTAATATCCTTATACATGGTGCTCGTCCTTATACTTTATTTACAAATGGGCGGATTTCAATCTGATTTTTTAGCAGTTCGGCTTTAATCGCAGTTGACATTTCTAGCGCACCGTCGGTATCACCATGCAAACAAATCGTATCGGCCTGAATTGGGGTAAATACACCGTCAATTGATTCAACCCCACCCTGTTTAAGCATAGACACCACACGGCTCGCAACAAAGGCAGAGTCATGTAAAACCGCACCTTCTAGACGACGAGACACCAATGAACCATCACTGTTATAAGCTCGGTCTGCAAATGCTTCAGATACCACTGTCAAACCAGCTGCACGTGCCTGCTCGACCAAGTTTGAACCAGCTAAAGCCACTAAAACTAGGTCAGGGTGATACATTTTAATCGCATCAATCACTGCGGCAGCCTGAGCTTGATCATGGGCAATGGTGTTATACAGTGCGCCATGTGGTTTGACATATTGCACTTTTGAACCTGCCACTTTTGCCAAACCATCCAGTGCTGAAATTTGATACAGCACATCGGCAATGAGTTCATCACGTGACACATCCATATTACGGCGGCCAAAACCAACCAAATCTGGGTAAGACACATGTGCCCCAATCGTGACGCCCAATTCAACGGCTTTGCGCACTGTTTTTAAAATCCCCAAAGGATCGCCAGCATGAAAACCACATGCGATATTGGCACTGGTCACCACAGGTAAAATCTGGTCATCATTGCCCATTTTCCATGAGCCAAAACTTTCACCCAAATCACTGTTTAAATCTACAAACATGGCAGTATTCCTTTTTCGCTATACGATTATCTGGCTTAAAGTTTGGTCAAATAGTTAAATACGGTCGTAAATGACATATAACCCATCCACCACGTCAATACACAAGTTAACGAACCTAAAACAATTAACCATTTTGGATAGTTATAATTGCCCATCAAGTCTCTACGGCAAGCCGCAACATAGACAAAAATGGTGAGTCCAATCGGCAACACTAAACCGTTAAAACCACCGACAAAAATGAGTAGACCTGCTGGCGTTGCCCCCAATACCACATAGAGCAATAACGCTAAGGCAATAAAAGTGATGGTGGTATAGTTGCTTTGTTTTGGGGTTAAATTCTTTTTAAATGCACTAAAGAATGAAACCGAGGTATAGGCTGCACCAATGGTGCTACTAATACCAGCTGCCCAAAAGATCAGGCCAAATAATTTATAACCCAATGTGCCCGCAGCATACTGGAATGCTTGTGCCGCTGGATTGGCATTATGACTAGCGAGATCTATCGTTGCACCGCTCACCACCACCCCCAAGAAGGCTAAAAATAAGACATAGCGCATGATGCCAACCACTACAATGCCCTTGGTCGCTGCTTTGGCTACTTCATCAATATTTTCAGGGCCAACAGCGCCTTTATCCAGTAAACGGTGTGCGCCTGCATAGCAAATATAGCCACCCACCGTGCCACCGACAATGGTGGTAATAATGGCAAAATCAATTTGGTCTGGTGCAAAGGTTTGTTGTACCGCTTGTCCAACAGGTGGCATTACAATCACAGCCACAATGATGATCAGGATGATTTTCAGCAATCCCAATACGATCATGCTTTTATCCATCGCAAGCGTGGCTTTTCTTGAAGCAAAAATCAAAATCGCCAATGCACCACTGAGAATACCACCCCATTTGGTGTCCAAACCAAATAATGCATTTAGACCTAATGCAGCACCTGCAATATTTCCGATACTAAAGAAGAAACCGCCTAGAATCACCAGAAATGCAAGTAAATAGCCACTGCCTGGTAAAGCCTTATTGGCAATATCGGATGCACGCATTTGTGTAAGAGTCACGACACGCCAAATATTTTGCTGCACCACATAATCAATCAAAATTGAAACTAAAATGGCAAAGCCAAACGCGGCACCTAACTTCACCGTAAACACAGCGGTTTGGGTTAAAAATCCAGGCCCCATTGCCGAAGTTGCCATCATAAAAATTGAGGCGATGATGGCCCATTGGCGATCCGACAAAAAAGAAGACTTCAATAAAGACATTAATGCGTTCCTCGTCCATTTGAGCTTAATAACGCGATTTTTAACTTGATCTAAGAGCATCATTGTTTATAAACGATCTTCTTTAATCCTTTTTAAATCACAAAGATTCCTTGTTCTCTTACTCAAGCATTGAGCAACCAAATCTTCTATTTAAAATAAAAACATAAGCAACCCTGTTGAACAATACGACTTTCTACAGCACAAAATAAAATCAAATATATGAATTTATTAAATTTTTATTATTAAGAGTTTTCAATATAAATTTTACTTATCACCTTCCATAAGCTGCTTTTATGACTTATCCAAAAAATGACCTTATTCTAAAGCCGAGAAATACACTGAAAAGTAAGTGAATAAGCCTCTATTTTTTGATTCGTTGATTCAGTCTTTGCATCGCACTTTCAGAGACCATCACGGCGACATCGGTTAATTTTTCTTTCAATGCAGCATCATTACCTTGAATATAAATCGAGGTAAAGTGAAAGGTCTTTAACTGAATTGGGGTGTTTAATATTTCTAATCGACCATCGGTAATTTCTTTTAAAGCGGTTAAAGTCGGCACCACAGCGATCCCTAAGCCTTGCTCAGCAAGTCGTAACAAAGTCGCCAAAGAATAACTGGTAATCGAAAGTGGCTCATCAAGCCCCTGTTCTTTCATTTTGGCCTTGAGCTCTTTATAGGGGTAGGTAATTTTGGGATAGGTTAAGATCGTATGCGACATTAAGCTTTTAAATGACATTTGCCCGACCCCTCCTTTAAATGACGGTGACGCCAAGAAACTCAGTTCAAAATCACAAAGTGCCTGTTCGATACACTCAAAAGCCAATGTTGGCCCGAGTAAAAAGGCCATGTCCAGATCACCTGTGCGTACACCTTCTTGTAAATTCGGGGTCAGATCGACCACAATTTCGACTGAAACTTTAGGGAATTCTTGCTGAACTTTCTCGATATATTCGACCAACCATGTATAAACAATGGTTTCTGAAACCCCCAGCCGTATTGTACCGGTCAAATGCTGATTTTCAGTTAATTCTGCAATGAGTTCAGTTTCTAAACGCATCAACTTTTCAGCATATTTAAATAAGGTCATGCCCTTATGCGTCGGTTTAAGCTGGCGAAAACTTCGATCTAAAACTTTAAATCCAAGGTCATTTTCAATCGCTGTGATTTTCTGTGATACCGCAGGCTGGGTGGTTTGTAATTTTGTCGCTGCCTTATTAAAACTATTGAGGGTCACCACCCAGTAGAATGCTTCGAGATTCTTCAAATTCACGTTTAATCCTAAGCTCGCTATCCTTTTCTCGCTGTATAGTATGAGAGTGATCCGCCAGATTAAGCTAGCTGTTTATTGATTTTTCTTGAAGCAGGTTTTGTGATTGGTTTATTTCACCTTTACAAAGATGATGTCCAAATCCTGTTTAGGAACAAAGTTGCGCTTGCTCATCTGAAATTGGGTTGGGCTGATTTTTTTAACTTTGCCATTCCAACAAAATGAAACCAATTCATTCTTATCACGCTCAATCGTTAATTTAAAATTTTCAATCGGTTTAGCCCAATTTGCACCTGTGGTCAAAATGTAGCTCAAAGCATTAAACGGTGAATTTTCTGCTTTGGCTTTTTTTAAGCCCTGCTTAAATTGTGCATCCATACAAAAGTTTTGATTATATTCATCTGGATATAGGGCAACAGAACCACCCACCAGAGGTTGATATTGATGCTGAATTTTGGTCAAGGCATTGGCTTTAAAGGTTTGCTTCCAGCTATAAATCACTTGAGATGACCATGGAATTTCGTCATCTTGTTTAAAATTCGCTAATATTTTCTGCATGTGTGGCTGCTTACATTGCTTTAATTTATCGACAAAATAGCGATCGTCATCATTGTTACGCATCCAAGGATTAAGCATCTCTGTTTGGCTAAAACCACATTGTTTAAATAGATCTGATACATCAATCAACGGCGACTTTTCATCCTTTTGGATAAAAGTACGCACATGCATTTCTGGCTGAATATTTTGACCATCAACAATAATTTTAAAGCTTTTTAGCAATGCTTCGGTATGGGCAAAATCCGCTTCAAAGAAGTTATCGATACGCGGTAAGGGAAACAAAACAGTTTCTGTCACATCTTTATTGCTTAAGTTTTTATAAAGATAATTCACTTTAATCAGTTTCTTGCTAATAAATAAGTCTTCACTTTGCATCGCAATATGCGCATTTTTAAGATAGGCCACTCCGCCCGTCCCCACATAGCCCGTTGAATCATTGGCGAGGCTATAGGTCGGTATTTGCAGCAAAATAGAACATGCCAAGATGATTTTTTTCATTTTTAAGTGTCCAATTTAAGACCGTAATGATGAGGACCTGTCAGTGATCAATCATAGCGGCTTAAAGCCTCAGATATTCACTTTTTTCTGATTCTACCCTATTGAGAATCAATCATTGTTCTGAACGAGATGACATCACCAGAAAAGCTTGCAGTCGATTGATCTAAAAAAGAGCAGCCTGTTGCTCACAAACTGCTCCTCGGTCTTAGATTTTTTACATGCAAGTTCAAAGTTTTATCTAACCCTAAACCTGACATTGAACATGATGGTTTATTTCAACCGAATCATGACTGTTTTAATTCGATTGCTTTCCATCTCCACCACTTCAAATTGTAGGTCTTGATAATCCAGCATTGAACCAACATCTACCATGCCATTGCACTTATCTAAAATCAGTCCTGACACCGTAATATAACCAGTCTCTTCATCGACGAGATCAACACCGAGCTGTAATTCAAGTTGATACAAATCCAAGGTGCCTGAGGCTTTCCATGTACTTTCATCGACTTTGATCAATTCAAGCTGCTCATCGGCATCGGGAAACTCACCCGCAATTGCTTCAAACACATCTAAAGGTGAAATTAATCCTTGCACATTTCCAAACTCATCATTAACGAGTACCAATGAGCCTTTAGAAGTACGCAATGTGTTAATCACATCAATCACTTTCATTTTTTCAAAAATAAAAATCGGGCGTTGTGCTTTGATTAGCAATTTTAATTGTGCTTCGTCATCCAATACATCCAAGATTTCCTTGGCACGAACCACACTCAATACTTTATCCAAACTGCCACGACACACAGGAAATAAGCTATGCGGCACAGATAAAATCTGTTCACGTATTTTTTCTGGCGTTTCGTTGATGTTAATCCAAGAAATTTGACTACGAGGCGTCATAATTGAGGCCACAGATCGTTCTGCCAGCGTTAATACGCCCCCGATCATATAACGTTCTTGGTCATCAAATGTTTCTTGTGCTTCCAAATGTTGCAGCGGATTTGTTGCAGTGGTTTCTGCCTTGCCACCCATGAGCTTCAAAATCGTATCTGCGGTTCGATTACGTAACGGAATCTTCGACTCATGCTTAGATCTGTTGCGTTGGGTAAACTGATTAAATGCCTCGATCACAATTGCGACACCAATACCCGAATAGATATAACCTTTCGGAATATGGAAACCAAAACCTTCGGCAATTAAACTAATACCGATTAACAGTAAGAAGCTGAGACAGAGAATAATAACGGTTGGGTGTCGATTAACGAATTCAGTTAATGGTTTAGAAGCAAGCAACATCACCAGCATGGCGACAACCATCGCGACCATCATGACGTAGATATTGTCTACCATACCGATGGCGGTAATAACCGAATCTAATGAGAATACAGCATCCAATACCACAATCTGGGCGACGACCGCAGTAAAGCTTGCATATACCACATTGGTGGTAATTTTGACTTCCGCTTTGCCTTCCATCCGTTCATGTAATTCACTGACCGCTTTATAAAGTAAGAATAGGCCACCGAATAAAAGAATCAGATCTCGACCCGAAAAAGACCAGTCGAAAATAAAAATGAGCGGTTTAGTTAAGGTGACTAACCACGAAATGGCGAACAGTAAGCCCAAGCGCATGATCAATGCGAGGGATAAACCAATGACTCTGGCTTTATCACGCTGGGAAGGAGGAAGTTTATCTGCCAAAATGGCAATAAAGACGAGATTATCAATCCCTAAAACAATCTCTAGAACGATCAGAGTAAGCAAACCTACCCAAATCCCTGGATCTAATAAAAATTCCATTATTTACTCCTTAAACAAAAACAAGGAGTCATGAAACTGTAGTTTAAATTTGTACCCGGCGAGGGATCCATCTATGTTGACCTTTTTTACAATAGTTGCTCCGATTATGCCTAATCTTTAAAAAATTTGGTTTAATTTTTTAAGATTCACATACAGGCGTAACAAAATCAAATAAATCAATTAAATATCAATATGATATCTATATTTAAAGTTTATAATTTAATTGGATTCTCAATAATTTGTTACATATTTTAAGCGATTATATTCACAATAAAACCCAGAAAACCAAACAACTAAGGACATTATTTTTCAGATTAAAAAAAGACCTGAGCAAACAATCTTCGTTCTTTTTGCTTAGCAACTTGAATGCTATAGCGACACTTGACCGATTTCTCAAGTTGATCGAGTCGTATTCTTTTGCTGTTTATTTCTTCACACGTCACGGATTCCTTTTTGTGAATCTTTCTCAATTTGTTAAGATGAGCCAATGAGGAAGTCATTCAATTTCTCATACACTGTTGACTCAATTTTGACAGAAAAGAAGTCCTTAGAAAGGTATACTTTGCTTGGCAATTAAGTCGAATTTTACAGTGGCTGTTAGAATTGGCGAGACAGCCAAACTTTTAAATTAAACTTATTTATTATTTAAATTTAAGGATTTAACATACATGAATAGCGCTGAAATCATGGCTGATCTTTCATCTCATACGCCGATGATGCAGCAATATCTCAAAGTCAAAACGGACTATCAGCATGCATTGCTGTTCTACCGTATGGGTGACTTTTATGAGCTATTCTTCGAAGATGCACATTTAGCGGCTAAACTTTTAGGTATTACTCTGACGCATCGTGGTAAGGCCAGCGGTCAACCAATTCCTATGGCGGGTGTGCCTTATCATGCCGCAGAAGGCTATCTTGCTCGTTTAGTCAAAGCTGGTCGCACAGTTGCAATTTGCGAACAAGTCGGAGAAGTCACAGGCAAAGGGCCTGTTGAACGTAAAGTGGTTCGGATCTTAACCCCTGGTACATTAACTGATGATGCTTTACTGGGGAGCTATCAATCCTCAAATTTGGTCGCACTCTGCATCCAACAAAATCAAATTGGTTTTGCCTTACTCGACTTAAGTGCAGGTATTTTTAAAGTTCAACAACAAGACTATAAACCTGAACAACTGCCAATCGAGCTGGCTCGCTTAATGCCAAGTGAAATTTTGATTGATGAAGATCTTATTGATCAAAATATTATTGAGCAGATTAAGAAAAATCTAGACTGCCCTATTACTAAACGTCCCAATGTTGACTTTAATTTAAATAATGCACAAAAAACCCTATGCGATCAGTTTAGTGTTTCAACCTTATCAGGATTTGGTTTAGACCCATTACCACTGGCAAAAGCCGCTGCTGCTGCGTTGATTCACTATGCCAAAGAAACACAGAAAACGGCCTTACCACATATCCGCTCCATTCAAATTGAGCAAAGCACTGACTTTATTGCACTGGATCCTATTACTCGTCGCAATTTAGAAATTATTGAGCCACTATTTGATCATGGCACATCATTATTCCAATTAATTAATGACTGTCAAACTGCAATGGGTGGACGCTTACTGAGCCGTACCCTGATGCAGCCAATTCGGGACACCGCGATTTTAGATGCGCGTCTCGATGCAACTGAGCAATTGTTAAAAGGCTATCATGAGTCGCCACTTCGTTTAGTTTTAAAAGAAATTGGCGATATTGAACGTGTACTCAGTCGAGTTGCGTTAGGCAGCGCACGTCCGCGTGACTTAGTGCAATTGCGTCAAGCTTGCGCACAAATTCCTTTCCTTCGCCATGCCTTAGATCCTGTTTTAAAAACACAGCAATCTAAGTTATTAACTCAATTAGATGAAGAGCTTGGCGACTTCAAGAGCCTACATCAACATCTGATGGCTGCAATTGTTGAAAGTCCACCTGTATTACTTCGTGATGGCAATGTAATTGCAGAAGGTTATGATGATGAGTTGGATGAACTGCGTAAAATTCGTGATCATGCTGGACAATTCCTAATTGATTTAGAGATCAAAGAACGTGAACGTACAGGTATTAATACACTGAAAATCGGCTATAACCGTGTCAGTGGTTATTATATCGAGTTAACCCGTGCCCAAGCAGAACAAGCACCTGCCGATTATATTCGTCGTCAAACCCTCAAAAATGCCGAGCGCTATATCACACCAGAACTGAAAGGCTTTGAAGATAAAGTCCTGTCCAGCGAATCTCGTGCCCTCGCCCGTGAAAAACTGTTGTTTGAATCATTACTGGATGAGTTACGTCAGAACATTGCACATTTGCAGATGATGAGTGCTGCGATTGCATCGATTGATGTATTGGCAAATTTTGCCCATCAAGCACGCCTCAACAATTGGGCAAGACCAGAATACACACCTGAAACCAGTATCAAAATTCAGGCTGGTCGCCACCCAGTGGTTGAAGCCTTAAATAAAGCCCCTTTCACACCGAATGATACCTTTTTAGATTCGCAACATCGTATGGCAATCATTACTGGCCCAAACATGGGGGGTAAATCGACCTTTATGCGTCAGACGGCTTTAATCAGTCTATTGGCCTATTGCGGTAGTTTCGTACCAGCCAAAGCTGCAAAATTAGGCTCGATTGACCGTATCTTTACTCGTATTGGTTCTGCTGATGATTTATCGACAGGTAAATCTACCTTCATGGTGGAAATGACCGAAACCTCTCAGATTTTGCACCATGCCACCAGTCAGTCTCTCGTACTGATGGATGAAGTGGGGCGCGGTACCAGTACCTATGACGGTCTTTCATTGGCTTGGGCTTGTGTGGTTGATTTAACCAAACGGGTGAAATGCCTCTGTCTATTCGCAACACATTACTTTGAGTTGACTGAATTGGGTGGCGAAGCTGGCATTGATAACTATCATGTTACCGCACAAGAACTAAATGGCAATTTGATTTTGCTGCATAAAGTTCAACATGGTCCAGCCAGCCAAAGTCATGGTCTACAGGTTGCCAAATTGGCGGGGATCCCTGCCAATGTCATTAAAGAAGCACAGAAGCGTTTAAAGATTCTGGAAAAACAACAGCATCAACATTTGCAAAGTAGTGTACAAAATGACTTATTCAGCGCTGTTGAGCATGAGATCGAAACTCAAGTGGTCGAGAGAATTATTGAAGTTGAATCCCAATCTCCTGCACTAACCTTATTACAGCAGATTGATGTCGATGATCTAACACCGCGTCAGGCATTGGAACAGCTCTATTCACTCAAAGCAGCTTTGAAATCATGAGATAGCAGGCTCAAATCAGTTAAATCTGTTTGAGCCATCTTCATCTATTCCTCTACCAATGAGATGATGTTGACTCACCTTCTGATTCAATATAAAAGTTAAGGACAAAACCATTAATATTCAGTTTAAAATCCTACAATTTTCAGAAATTGATCTAATCTGGCAACAGATTAGTCGGCGTGAACTGATCACTCAAATGTATGTCCAACAGGGTTTAGATTTGAAACTCATTGATTGTTTTTATGATGAGCAAAATTGGGATACCTATCATTTGGAAAATGACCCAGCTTTGCTCAAACAATTGCATCAACAAGGGGCGCTATGCGTAGGTGGATTTGATTCAGACAATCAGCTGATTGCGATACAGGTCGTTTCCAATCAGTATATTGCTGACTATCCTGATGCCAAGTTACTGCAATATTTTTATGTGGATGCTGATCATCAAGGTTTAGGGATTGGCACTCAGTTGATGTTATCAGCTCTTAACTCAGCACGACAACTTAATGCCAAACAACTCTATATTTCTGCCACCCCGAGTCAGCGCACAGTGGATTTTTACCTTAAACAAGGTGCTCAACTGATCGCACAACCTGATCAAGAGCTGTTGGAACGAGAACCAGAAGACATTCACTTGCTCTATACACTTTAACTTTTTACACAACTCAGTAGAAATAAAAAACTAAAGCTGATTCAGCCTTGTTAATTAGCTGTTTTAATTGAGAATAAAAATAAGATTCAGTTGCAATGAATGAGCGAATTAAGCAGGCTATGACTTTATTTTTAATCAAAAAACCCAAAAATGATTGCAATATTTTCTTTATTATCAATATATTAATCTATTTTTCATATGTATAAATAAACAATATCAATAAAAGCAATTGTTTGTTTACCCCTTTTTTGCCTACAATACCTCATTCCAAACAAAAAACCGTATTTTTAGGTAGCTGTCGCCATGACCTTTGTTGTCACTGAAAATTGTATTAAATGTAAATATCAAGATTGTGTTGAAGTTTGCCCTGTAGACTGTTTCTACGAAGGTCCGAACTTCCTCGTTATCAATCCAGATGAATGTATCGACTGTGCACTTTGTGAACCAGAATGCCCAGCAAATGCAATTTTCTCTGAAGATGAATTACCAGAAGGTCAAGAAGTCTTTATCGAACTCAATGCTGAATTATCAGAAAAATGGGCAGGTAATAACATCACACAAATTGGTGAACAACCAGCAGACCGTGAAGAATGGAATGGTAAGCCAGACAAGCTACAATATTTAGAAAAATAATTCAAAAGACCAGTTTACTGGTCTTTTTTATACCTGAACCACACATTTCTTTGCAATTACGTCATTATTCATGCGCTATTTTGCATTAAAATAGTACGCCTACAGATTTTGAACTGCCTTTTTATGATGCGAAATAAATTACAGGGTCTATTATCATTATTTATCATCCCTGTGATGATGGCGGGCTGTACCAGCTCAACGACAAAAGTAAATCAGCAGCAAGGTAAAAGAATTTACATTCCCCAAGAACAAGTCACGATTACCCGCCCGATCCCAAACAAAGTTGAACCTGCATCTTATCGCCAATGGTTGAATCAAGGTGAAAATTATGCCCGTGTTCGGGAATATGAACAATTTCTGACACGTAATAATGTGGCGCATATTATTCCAAGCTTTGAGTTACTTCGTACTGCTCGCGACTGGCAAAAATGTGGTCGTACCGAATATATGGTGCCTAACCGTGAATTATGGAACAATTCCCTTTCGACCTTACGGGTCTTTAAGTATTTAATCGCAGCCAAAATCCTGACCGATTTTGAAGTGACTTCTGTCTATCGTGATTTGCCACTCAACCAATGTGCGGGTGGTGCGGGTTCTTCCAAACATTTATTCAACTCAGCCATCGATTTCCGTATTGGGCCTGAATATCCTCAACCTCAAGATTATGCCTATATTGAGCAAACCAAGTTTAAATTATGTCAGTTCTGGGCACAGCATGGCCAAAGCCTAGACTTGGGAATTGGCTTATATAGTTCTGGTCAGATTCATATTGATACCCAAGGCTATCGTACTTGGGGCCCTGATCTTACCCGCAACAGCTCAATGTGTAATTTCTAAAAATAGATCATATTCTTAACAAGAGATCAAAATGATCTCTTTTTTGCTTTAATCCTATAGATTCAATCAGCAATAAAATTGCACTCTCAGCATAAACGTTTAAAATGCAGAGCTAACAAATTGGTAGGTAAACTTGATTATGCAACAGATGTGGACCGAGATTGATGACTATATCAATTCACATTTAATTCCCACAGATCCAAGACTTCAACATGCATTAGACAATACTGATACTCAGGGTTTTTCTAATCATTTGGCTGTTGCGCCTAATCAAGGCATGTTTTTGCAAATGTTGATTCAAATGAACCAATGCAAACGTGTATTGGAACTCGGTACGTTTGGAGCATACAGTACTATTTGGCTTGCTAAAGCTCTACCTGATGATGGTTATCTGCTGACGGTTGAAGGACGTGATACTCACGTGCTCATTGCCCAAGAAAATATTGATTATGCCAATATGCCCACCCATATTGAGCTCAAAAAAGGTCGTGGTGCAGATATTATGAACCAGCTCATTGCAGATGGCAGTGAACCCTTTGATCTGATTTTTATTGATGCAGATAAACAAAGTTACCGTGAATATTTTGAACTCAGTCTCAAACTGTCGCATTCAGGCACCATTATCGTTTTGGATAATGTGATCCGTGCAGGCGCAATTTTAGACGAGAATAACAAGAAACCTAGTATTGAAGGAATTCGTGAAGCTTTCACTGCATTGAAAGATCATCCTCAGCTGCTTTCTTGCACAGCTTTGCAAACCGTCGGCTCAAAAGGCCATGATGGTTTTGCCATTGCCATTGTAAAATAAAGGTCAAAAAACAACCTATTTAATTTAGTTGTGTAATATCAATAAATTATATTTATCTGCTATGCTTTTCCATACAGTTATCCACAGGAATTGCGGATAACTATATGGAACAAAATGAATCACTTAGCAACTAATAGCGGAACATTGGCATTACGAAAAATGGTTGTTGTGATACTACCTAAGAAAAATTGATGAATTTTACTGTGGCTGAATGCACCGAGTACAATTAGTTGAATATCATGTTCTCTTTGATATTCAAGAATATTTTGTGCGACATCACCATAACGATATACAGAAACCACCTCTAAACCCGCATCCGTTAAATACTTTTCAGGTTCCGCCAACATTTCTGGATGATCACCCACATAAAGCAAATGACATTGTAGTTTTTTCAACAGATCACTTTGCGCAATGCGTTGCAGCATCTTCTGGCAAGTCGGTGAATATTCATAAGCAAAGATGAAACGTTTCGGTGGCTGAAAATGTTCGCCGACTGTGATGACGGTACAATTCGCCCCACGGATAAAGTTTTCGACATTGCTGCCAATGGCTTTATTCTTCTCCGCGGCGCGCTCACCAACCCGACCCATGATCACGACATCATTTTCATTGAGGATATTAAAACTTTGTTCAAGAAAATCGCCTTTTTCCTGAATTTTAGTACTGGTTAAACCATATTGCTTTTCGATCAGCTCGGAAATGTGATTGAGCAAATTATTACTATAATCGAGTGCTAGCTCGCTTTGCTTTTGTTCCAACTCCGCGAGTTCTTTAAGTAGCATGGCATTACTTTCAAAGCCAATCACGCCACTGATTTCACCTAAATGGTAGCTAGCTGGGTAATAGTCCAAGATTTGCAACAATACCAACTCTCTTTGCGTTTGTTTCGCAACCCATACTGCCGCTTCCGCAACAGCATCAATGCAGGGTGAAGAATCAATACATGCAATTACACGGTTCATTTTCGCCTCTCTCTAGGTATATACCTTAGGTCTTCTACTTATTTTTAACTT
This sequence comes from Acinetobacter sp. ESBL14, assembly GCF_036668815.1. Classification (NCBI taxonomy): domain Bacteria; kingdom Pseudomonadati; phylum Pseudomonadota; class Gammaproteobacteria; order Moraxellales; family Moraxellaceae; genus Acinetobacter; species Acinetobacter sp. ESBL14. Next base: position 138,298 of record NZ_JAZEVS010000006.1, on the reverse strand, counting down.
AACATAGATAAAAGCATGGTGGGTTAAATTTATGTATCGAATCTCATACGCTTTTTATTCGCTTCGATAACGAATAAGTTTGGCAGGGTTGCCTGCAACTACCGCATAATCCTCAATATCTTTAGTCACCATACTGTTCATTCCCACCACCGCATGATCGCCAATTTTAATTCCATCCTTGATCCCGACATGAGCACCTAGCCACACATCTCGACCAATCTCAATGCCTTTGGAAGTCACGGGTTGTTGATAGATCGGACGATCCATTTCCATGCCATGATCAAATGCATAGAGATGACTATAGGCCGCAATTCGAACTTGATCATGCAACTTAATTCCGGTACGACCACCATCTAAAATACAATGGTGGTTAATGGCCACTTCATTGCCAATTTCTAAAGGACCATGCAAAGTACAATCAGCCGCAATAAAAGTATTATCGCCAATACTAATCTTTCGACCACGTTCAGCAAAAATATGGGCTAATGGTGAAATAAAACAATTCTGACCAATTTCAACGGTTTCCATCTCCATCAAATAGGCTTGATACTCTGCCTGCCATGCCTCAGCCCATTCACGGTGTTTGGGTTTCAGTGTCCAATACAGCCAAGGCATATAATTCAGACGCTGTTTATGCTGCTCTCGGTATTTCAATAAAGGATCATTCATCGTCTTGTTGTTCCTCGAGCAACACCACTTGCTCACGTCCTGAGAGGCATCGCCTCGCAAGAGAGGACAGATACATTTCAATCATCACATACATGTAATTTCTCACGTCCTCTACTCACATCCTGAAGTTTAAGTCTTAAAGGTTCAATTTGATGCACTTGAACACGTGCCTCAATGACCACCCCTGTTTCGGTATATTGTTCTTGATATTCGATCTGCTGTTGCATCAGCTCATATTGAATAATCGCCCATTCATTAAATAAACAAGCAAAGCGAATTTCCTTCTTTTCAATCAATTCAATTTTTTCAGCCAAGAGCAAACATTGACCTGCACAGCCACCATAAGCACGAACCAATCCACCTGTGCCTAACTTAATCCCACCATACCAACGATTTACCAATACAATGACATTGGTCAACTCATTGCCTTCAATCGTCGCAAGTATAGGGCGCCCTGCTGTGCCAGAGGGTTCACCATCATCATTAAATCGAACCTGATGTCCAATTTTCCACGCCCAACATTGATGTGTCGTCGACAGATCTTTATGTTCTTCTAAAAAATTTTTAACCTGCTGCTCATTTTCAACAACAGCAGCAATCGCTTGGAAACGACTTTTTTTGATTTCTTCTTCGAAAGTGACCGGACTGGCAATGGTGAATGGCATAAAGCATAAATACAAATTTAAAACGCAATTATAGCTTTTTCGCATCCAAATAAAAAACCTCGCATCAAGCGAGGTTTTCAATCAGCACAAGTTAGCGTTCACGCAATGCTTCTTTGGCTTTATTAAACGGTTTCAATAAGTAATCCATAATGGTTTTTTGCCCCGTACGAATATCCACGGTTGCCACCATACCTGGTGTGATGCTAAAGGCTTTACCTGCCTTGTTATATAAGCGATCTGAATCCGTACGAATATAAACACGATAATAGAACTGATCTTGCTTAACCTCATCACGAATAGTATCGGGTGAAATCACCGTCACTTTACCATCCAAACCGCCATAGATTGAATAATCATAGGCCGTGATTTTAACCAAGGCCTCCTGGCCAGGACGAATAAAAGCAATGTCACGTGGTGAAATACGCGCTTCGATCAGTAACTTATCCTCTAAAGGTACAATGGTCATGAGCTTACCATTTTGAGGAATCACACCACCTAAAGTCGTAACATCAATTTCTTTCACAACGCCACGTACAGGGGCTTTAAACACTGCACGTTCCAGACTGTCATTTCGACCATTCACAATCTGCTGCTGAGTTTGAATATCAGTATTGGCCTTAGACAATTCTTCTCGTGCTTTGACATAATACTGATTACGCGTGTCATTGATTTTATTATTTAAATCATTGGCCTCACGCTTTAAACGCAAGACTTCAACCTCACTGGCCGCCCCTTTGGCAACCAATGGCTCAGTCATTGCCAGTTCTTGTCGTACCAGTTTTGCAGCTTGTTCATAACCTTCAATTGACTGTTCTAAATTGGCACGTCGTGATAAATACAATGCCGTTTCTTCTTGTACCAATTTAGGACTCTTTTGCACGTCTTCAGGAAAACTTAAAGGCGAACCTGTCACTTCAGCACGTAAACGTGCAGCTGTTGCCTGCGCAGAAATCAATAAAGACTTTGACTCTCCAACATTTGAAGCAAAGCGTGTAGGATCAAGTTGAGCAAGGATTTGCCCCTTTTCAACTACATCCCCTTCATTGACATCAAGTTTTGTGAGAATTCCCCCTTCAAGCGACTGGATAATTTGCTCTTTTGAAGAGGGAATCACTTTCCCCGTACCCGTTGAAACTTCTTCCAGATTAAATAACCATGCCCAGATTAAGAGTGAAAGTAAACCAATCCCGATCATCCAAACAACAAGCGTCGAACGAGGTAACCTTGGTTCATTATAAGTTACGTTCATGGGACGACTGCTGTTCTGTTGTTGTTCACTCATAAAATTTCCTCGAAGTATTAAACTATTTTTTGTTTTATTGATGATTGTTGTAAAACTTGATCTACTGGTCCATCCATGACGATCTTACCTTCATTCATGACAATAATTCGGTCCACCAACTCCAAAACAGCACGTCGATGTGTTGCAACCACTAAAGTTCGATAACCGAGCCAACTCTTCAAGTGATCAATCAGTTGCTTCTCTGCAACATCATCAATTGCCGCTGTAGGCTCATCTAGCAATAGAATATTCGGTTGACGAATCAATAAGCGCGCCAACAATAAGGCTTGTCGTTGCCCTCCAGAAAAACCAACACCACCTTCCAAAACCAAATGATCGAGTCCTTCTTTCTTTTCATGCACAAAACTCAAGGCACCTGTTACTTTTAAAGCTTTAAGAATATCTTCATCACGCGCTAAAGGTGCGCCAAGTGTCAGATTTTCACGAATTGTGCCATAAAATAAATGAGCATTCTGATTAAGTAAGCCCATATCACGACGCACATCGGCAGGGTCAATCAGACTAATATCCAAATCATCCAAATACACCGAACCCGAATTAGGGAACTGCATTGCAGATAAAATCTGTAATAAAGTAGATTTACCCGCACCATTGCGTCCTAAGATTGCAATACGTTCACCCGCACGAATCTTAAGTTGTGGGATCACCAAACTTGGGCGTGGATCCTCTTCCGTGTATTGGAACACCACTTTCTTCAACTCATAATCGCCATGCAACACTTCTTTGTGTACTAAATGTGCTTGATCTGGTTGATCTACAGGTTTCTGCATTAACTCATCTAAGCTTTTCTTCGCGACTTTTGCCTGTTGCAAACGTCCCAAAATCCCGGTGATCTGTGAAATCGGCGCAAGCATACGTGAAGATAAAATCGAACAGGCGACCAGAGCACCTGTGGTCATGTCACCTTTCATCACCGCAAAACAGCCCACTAATATCACCGCGGCATATGTTAAGCCCTGAATCTTTTGTGTCCACGCAGTCAATACACCTACGATCTTGCGCTGCTGCATACTAATATCGGCAGACACTTCATTCATATGATTCCATTGATTCTGGAAACGTGACTCTGCGCGCAATAACTTAATATCTTCAATGCCTTGTACTGCTTCTACCAAAATGGCATTACGAATTGAAGATTCACGCATCCCTTCCTGTGCAAGTTGTGCCAATTTATTCTGGGCCAAAATTGCAGGCAAAATCATCAAGGGAACAACCAGCAGCATCACCCAAAAGAGATTGCCGCCAATAATTGCAAAAATAATCAGGAATAAGAAAAAGAAAGGGAGATCAGCAATTGCTCCCATTGTGGTTGACGTCACCAGATCACGAACACCTTCCAACTCTCGGATTTGAGAAATAAAGGTTCCCGTTGACTTAGAACGCTCACTATTTTTAATTCTTAGTGCATGGCCAAAGACACGATCAGAGATCCTTAAATCTGCACGTTTACCTATAATATCGGAGATATAGACCCGCGATAGTCTTAATACAAACTCAAAAATAGCTGCAATCAGCACTCCACCAGCAAGTACCCAAAGCGTTGGAATAGACTGAGATGGAACTACACGGTCGTAGACCTGCATCGAAAAGATAATCGTGGCCAAAGCCAAAATATTGGCAATCATCGATGCCAACATGATATCGATATAACGTTTCCAATCCTGTAAGACAATTGACCAGAACCAGCTTGGTTCATACGGTTTAATGTATTCATCAATACGTGCATCAGGCACTGACTGTTCTGGACGAAGCACATATACATTTTTAATAATGTGCTTCAATGCACCCACTGCAAACTTTTGTGATAAACCTTGATCACCACTCAGTTGAACACTGACGTGGCCTGAACCGTCGGCTTTATCAATAACACCAACTTGCCCGTCGGCTAACTCTACCAGCACAGGTAAACGCCAGGGGTTAATCACGTCATCACTAAAAGTAACCCGTCTGACATTTAAACCAACCTGTCGACTAATCAAAACCAATACTTCATCTAGATTTTGATTTTGGTTCCAATCGAGCTGTAAACGAATCCGCTCCTCAGAAGGTTCAATGCGATAATGTTTTGCAATCGTCAGTATGGCCTGTAACCAAGGCTGATAATTTATTTTTGTAGTCATCATGGTTGTACCTCAAATCCTTGGATTTTTATATTATTGAGGTCATAGGCTTGGCGAGAACGTCCAGTCGCAGCAATATATTGTGCAATACTGCTGTAAATGTCATAACGTGCCGTTTCTGCTTCTGAATTCGCACTATGAATTGCCTGTTCTGCATTGAGCAGGTCAACCAAAGTTCGGGTCCCTAACTTATATTGTTCTTGGTAAAGTTCTCTAGTTCGTATTGTTGTCGCTTGTTGCCCTGCCAAAACCTGCATTTGGCGTTGCTTATTTTCAATTTGTTCACGGCTGGTTCGAATTTGATCCAACACTTTTAAATACACGGCATTGACCTGTGCTTTTGCTGCCTCTTCAGCAAAACTCGCCGCTCGGGTTTTTGAGGCGGTTGCTCCACCCTGATAGAACTGACTGCTAGCTTCAAACATGATGGCACTATCAAACCCGCCCTCTTTATCATTGCTTGGGTTTCTGCCATGTAAAGCTTGACTCAGTTCACCTTTTACAGCTAGTGTCGGATAATTACTCACCTGTGTCTGTAATTTTTGATTACGTGCAACTTCAATCCCAGCTTGTGCTGCAATCATTTGTGGAATGGTATTGAACTGTGGTGCCGCATATAAATCTGATTGTTTTACATAATCTTCTGAAATGGCCCATTGTACATTTCGTGTATCAAAGCCCAATAATGTATACAAATGCTGCTGATATTGACTCAGCAAAGATTGTTGCGCGATCATCGCCGATTGTGCTGATTGCAAATAAGACTGTGCTTGTATCGGATCCGCCTGACTACTAATCCCCGCATTGGCACGCAAATTCGCCATCTCTTGGATACGTTTAATCCCTGCAATTTGCTGATTCGCAATCTGGATCAGTTTTTGATACCGCTGAATATTGATAATCGTCTGGGCGGCGTCTAAAGAAATATCATCAATCTTGACCAAAACATTGGCTTGACCAACCAAAACTTTAGCTTTTTCGACATCAACACCCGACTTTACTTTGCCGAAATCATACAGCATTTGCGTTGCACTTAACGTCAGCAACTGCTGCCCTCGAGTACTTTTTTTGCCTAAATCACCTGTGCTGACCCCACCACCAATCTGTGGATAATAACCAGACTTGGCGACATCAATATTGGCATTTTGTGAAGCTAATGCTGCAATACTTTGAGAAATTTCAGGATTACGCTGTACTGCAATCTGTACTGCATCCGTAAGCACTTTGCGTTGATTTTGCCAAAAAGCAGTTGGAATCGTATCGACTTGAGGGCGACCTGACCCCACCACAGGCAAATCACGTCCCAATGAAGTATCTACAGAAAAATTACTCAATTTCTGCATTTGTGCCACTTTGAACTCATCACTACTTTTTGGGACAAAAAGCTTAGAAATATTGTTTTTTAAAGTGTGATACTGTTCACTCGGTGGTGTTGCATGTGTCATTGGCACAGACAGTGTTGCTACATAGAGTAACCACTTAAAATCCATACTTTTTTTCCATGTTCCATTATTCACTTTTATATCGTTGTGCAAGTTCATATTTTTTTCGTATTGTTATCATTTCAGCATTTTCATTTTAAGCATTTTTTTATAAAAAACACTATGTTCCCCACATAAATTCCCACATAGATATGTGTATATTTTTGTAAAACAGTTCACATTTTAATAGATTATGCCTTGGTAATAGAATAAATAAAATAAATAGGTATCAATAAATTAACTAAAGCCCTGCTCAAACATTTTATTATCTGTCTAATCTTTCACCGCTCATCATTTTTTTCTTCATAAAAAAAGAACCTCTTGGTTCTTTTCTTAAAACAGATTTTGCAGATTAAACAACAAAATCATCGCCGAGGTATACCTTACGAACTTGTTCATTATCCAGAATTTCTTGCGGTGTGCCTTCTGCAATCACAGATCCCTCACTCACAATATAAGCTTTCTCACAAATGGCTAAGGTCTCACGAACGTTATGATCGGTAATCAACACGCCAATGCCACGATCTTTGAGTGTCTGAATAATATCTTTAATGTCACCAACAGAAATTGGATCCACGCCCGCAAAAGGTTCATCCAGCAACATAAACTTCGGATCAGCAGCCAAAGCACGTGCAATTTCAGCACGGCGACGCTCACCACCCGATACACTCATTCCCAAAGAGTCCTTAATGTGATTAATTTTAAAATCACTTAATAATTCATTGAGGCGTTGTTGACGCTGCTGTTTATTTAAATCTTTACGCGTTTCTAAAATTGCCATAATGTTTTCGGCAATGGTCAGCTTTCTAAAGATTGAAGCTTCTTGCGGTAAATAGCCAATGCCTTTACGCGCACGTTCATGCATTGCCAGATCGGACAAATCAAGATTGTCTAAGTGAATCTCACCTTTGTCCATGCGAACAAGACCAACGACCATATAGAAGCTTGTGGTTTTACCTGCACCATTTGGCCCAAGTAGACCCACAATCTGTCCACTCTGCATTGTAAAAGAAACATCTTTCACAACCCAACGTTTACTATAGTTTTTAGCCAAATGCTTAATACAAAGCGTTTGTGGTTGTTGCACTGATTGCTCCATTAATCACGCGCCCCTGGGAAACTTTTTGAACTTGAAGGTGGAATAATGATTTGCACGCGATTGGTTGAAGAACCTTGTGCTTCTACATCCCCTTTATTCATACTATATTTTAGGCTATTACCCCGAATACTTGAGCCATCCTGATACAGATAGGCCTTACCCGTTAAAGTAATAATACCCGTATCTGCGTTATAGACGATGGTTTGTGCTTCACCACGAGCTAAGCCCTTATTTGCATCCATTTGCTGCTGAAATTTTGCAAGCTGGCCTTTTGCAGTGATGATTTGAATCTCTTTTTTGCTATTTAAATTTGCAACAATTGAATCTGCTTGCAGCTTCATCGTACCTTGCTCAATCACCACATTACCCGTGTAGGTGGTTACACCTGTTTTATCATTATAGGTTGCACGATCAGCGACTAAAGAAAGCTGTTGATTACGATCTGAGGGCAAAGCAAAACTTGCGGCAGAAGATAACACAAGCACAACAGCACAAGTGGCTTGTTTCAGGAAAGTAGAACGAGATTTAGAATTAAGAGCTAGGCGCATACTTTCCTCGAATTTTATAAAATTCATATTGACCATTATTTAAATTAGCCTTGAGGCCTTGACTCACAAACTGAGCTGATGGTGATTGCACCGTGACTTCATGTTGTGTTTCAAGCTCTCTTGTTTTTGGATAACCAGTGAGTTCATCGGTATGAAACTCCATTTTATTACCCTGATCAGACAATTTCGTTGCAACAACATCACCCAGCAGAACAACTTTACTATTATCATCATAACCTTGTGCTTGCTTGGCATAAAATGTTGCATCAGGTTTGCCCTGTTTGTACATCACCGCATTCAATTGATCAAACTGAGAGGTTTTTTGTTGCATATTCTGTTCTAGCTGTTTGACTTGAGCACGAATATACAAATTCCCTTGTTCATCGGTTTGGGTTAAATGAACACCTTGCGCTGAATAGGTCATATTCTTGGCTGAATCAACATCCAACTTTTTTGCTTTGCCACTGTAATAGTAATAGCCACCACTCACCGTAGCGACCACAACAGCAACAACATATAAAACTTTGGTATCCATAAACAGGGTTACCTAACCTTTGAGCGAATCAACACTATATTAATGTGGTACAGCAAGATATTTTTCAAGCAGTTCTTGGTAAACACCTTTTGCCATCAACAACATATCGCAAACTTCACGCACTGCCCCACGGCCACCCATTGCTTGGGTCACTAGATTCGCACGACGGCGTACCTCTTCATGGCCATTTGGCACAGTGACTTTCATACCTGCAATCGCAAAGGCAGATAAATCAGGCCAGTCATCACCCATATAGATACAATCTTCAGGTAAAAGATTCAATTGTGCACACGCTTCACGTAATGCAGTTCCTTTATCCTCACGTCCTTGGAACACCAAATCTACACCAAGATCAGACATTCGTTTTTCAACAATGTTACTTTTCCGCCCAGTGATAATAATCACTTTCATTCCTGCTTGCTGAACCAATTTCATGCCCAAGCCATCACGAATATCAAATGATTTAATTTCATCGCCTGAATTGGTTAAAGTGACAAAGCCATCGCTTAAGATCCCATCTACATCAAGCACAAGGGCTTGTAAATGACGAGCTTGTTCTTGTAAAGCATAAGATGCCATGGCTTAATTTACTCCTGCCTGAATGAGGTCATGCATACTAATCACACCAATGACTTTATTGGCTTCATCAACAACCACAAATTGATTAACTTTTTTCTCATGCATTTTTTCTAAAGCTTTTACCGCACGGGCTTCCTGAGAAATCGTCAATGGGTTTTTAGTCATGACTGCAGACACTGGTAAATTCACATCAAAACCTTGTTGCTGGTCAATCATACGACGTAAATCACCATCTGTAAAAATACCCAATAAGGTATCATTTTCATCCACAACTGTGGTTAAACCCAGACGCTTGTCAGAAATTTCATATAACACTTTGTTCATCGGCGTATCTGGTCGAACTTTGGGTAACTCAGCCCCGATATGCATCAAATGTTTGACATGCAAAAGTAAACGTTTACCTAAAGCGCCTGCGGGGTGTGAACGGGCAAAATCATCTGCTGTAAAACCACGCGCTTCTAATAGTGCCACTGCTAAGGCATCACCTAACACCAAAGTCGCGGTGGTGCTTGAGGTTGGTGCTAAGCCTAAAGGACAAGCTTCATCTGCTTGTCCCAAGGTCAAGGCAACGTCCGCATTTTGCGGCATTGGCCCCTTGTCATCACGACTAATGGTAATTAAAGGCACACCTAAATGCTTGATCAATGGCATTAGCATCATGATTTCATCACTTTTACCAGAGTTTGAAATCGCGATCAGTACATCTCCACGCACCAACATACCCAAATCACCATGCCCAGCTTCACCTGGATGCATAAAAAAGGATGGGGTTCCTGTCGATGCAAAGGTAGCCGCCATTTTACGACCAATATGCCCTGATTTACCCATTCCTGTCACAACAACACGTCCTTGACATTGCAAGAGAATCTCACATGCAAGGTCAAAACGCTCATTAATCTGGGCAGCAAGAACCTCAATCGCTTGTTGTTCGACACGCAACGTTTCTAATGCGCTTTTTTGGAAATCTATGGTTTGTGACATATGAGTTTGACTCAAAATAATACTCTATCCACCTGTACGGTAGACGATTTTAATCAAAAGAATGGTGGAGATTCTAGCATATCTGCAAATATTACACGTTTCTAAATGTATAAGTTTTCATGAAAAATGAAGAGATGAAGTATAAAAAATAAGACACATTATATTTGGCTAAACATCCATATTTTAAATCCCTATTTAGTTCAGCCTATGTAGAGCCATCTTTCATCATGCGCCCCCTCTTTACTTGATAGAAAAAACTTGCTTATTATTAATTCAAGTTGTATATACATATACAAATAAGATCATACATGACTAGACCTAAGCACCCAATTAGGTATTTAAGACGATAAATGCTTCAAGGATACGGAGTAAAAAGATGAACTCACTGGATGAGAAAGAACAACATCAATTTATTGAAAACCGCAGTATTGATTTTATTCCAGAACATGAAAGGCACGGCAGTGTTTTCGGTCAATTTACACTATGGTTTGGTGCTAATTTACAAATCACAGCAATCGTTACAGGTGCTTTGGCGGTTGTACTAGGTGGTGATGTGTTTTGGTCGATTATTGGTTTATTCATTGGACAATGCTTCGGTGCCATCGTCATGGCTTTGCATGCAGCACAAGGCCCCAAACTTGGCCTGCCTCAAATGATTTCAAGCCGTGTTCAATTTGGCGTATATGGTGCCTGCATTCCGATTTTCTTAGTTTGCTTGATGTACATCGGATTTACTGCCACAGGCGAAGTCCTCGCAGGTAAAGCGATCGCACAACTCATCAATGTCAGCAATAGCACTGGAATTTTAATCTATGCGGCGTTTATTGTGATCTTTGCCACCATTGGTTATCGCTTAATCCACTGGGTGGGAAAAGTTGCAAGCGTTATTGGCATAGTTGCCTTTATCATTATTTTGACTCAAATTTTAACCCATTCCAATTTTTCTGAATTAATGGCCGTTCAAAAGTTTAGCTGGTCCTCATTCTTATTAGCAATTTCGCTTTCTGCTTCTTGGCAAATTTCATTTGGCCCTTATGTGGCTGATTATTCCAGATACCTCCCTTCAAATACCTCTTCGACTCGCGTCTTTTTGGCAGTCGGTTTGGGGTCGTTGCTCAGCTCACAAATCTCAATGACTTTAGGGGTATTCATTGCACAGATTTCACAAGGCGGCTTTGTCGGAAATGAAGTGCAATATGTGGTGGGTATGAACGCTGTAGCGCTGATCATTACGTTCTTATATTTCAGTATCGCTTTCGGTAAAGTTACGCTATCCACGCTAAATGCCTATGGATGCTTCATGTGCATTGCAACCATCTGGAATAGCTTCAAACCACATTATCAAATTTCAAGAATGACACGTTTAGGTATCGTCCTTGCGATGGTCGCCATTTCTACAATCATCGCAATTCTGGGTGAGCACACTTTTTTAAATACCTTTAAAGCATTTATTTTGTTCTTACTCACCTTCTTTATTCCTTGGAGTGCAATTAACCTCGTAGACTACTATTTCATCTCTAAAGAAGAATGTGATGTCGCTGCCTTATACGATCCGAATGGAAAATATGGTCGCTGGAATAGTATCGGCATTGGGTGTTATATCATGGGCGTGTTACTACAACTCCCCTTTATTCATAGCAAAGTTTACACGGGTCACATCGCGACCATGTTAGGGGGTATCGATATCTCTTGGTTGGTCGGCATTCTGGCAACGGCTGTGATTTATTATTATTTCGCAAAAAAAGCTCAACTTCGAATGACAAGTCAAATTGGTTTTGAATCATGAAATATTGCAAATGAAAGCCATCTTTTTTCTACTGATAACTTTATGAAATATGGTGCATACGTTATGATGAATAACGATTTTTGTAGAGTGTTTGAAAACCCTTATGCAACCTTTTGTTCTATATAACTCTGAGCAACGTAAAAAAGTTGAATTTGTCCCACGTAAAGAAGGTCAAATCGATATGTATGTCTGTGGTATGACGGTTTACGATTACTGTCATATTGGGCACGCTCGGGTTATGGTTGCATTTGACTACATCATTCGCTTTCTACGCAGCCAAGGTTGGAAAGTTCGCTATATTCGCAACATTACTGATATTGATGACAAAATCATTGCACGTGCCAATGAAAATGGCGAAAGCATCCAACAACTCACTGCTCGTTTTATTCAAGCAATGAATGAAGATGCGGCTAACTTAGGGTGTGCTGAACCTGATGAAGCGCCCAAAGCAACTGAATATATTGATCAAATGCAAAATATGATTGGTACCTTGGTTGATAAAGGGGCTGCTTACCCTGCTGCCAATGGCGATGTTTATTTTGAGGTGAGCAAGTTCAATAAATACGGTCGTTTATCTGGTCGTAAATTGGATGATATGCAAGCCGGTGCATCTGAGCGTGTGGATGTTGAAGTTGAAAAGAAACATCCCTTTGACTTTGTTCTTTGGAAACATGCCAAAGCAAATGAACCTGCATGGGCTTCACCTTGGGGCAATGGCCGCCCAGGTTGGCATATTGAATGTTCTGCGATGTCGACCTGCTGCCTAGGCAATCATTTCGATATTCATGGGGGCGGTTCAGATCTGATGTTCCCGCACCATGAAAATGAAATCGCACAAAGTGAAGCATCGACTGGTGAACAATATGTCAATTATTGGATGCATGTTGGTTTCATCAATGTTGATGGCGAGAAAATGTCTAAGTCATTAGGCAATTTCTTTACCATTCGCGATGTGATGGAGAAGTTCCACCCTGAGGTAATTCGCTACTTCATCGTGTCTTCTCATTACCGTAGCCCGGTCAACTTCTCTGATGTTGCCTTAACAGAAGCAAAAACTGCTCTGAGTCGTTTTTATCATTCATTTAAAGCCTATCAACAGCTATATGGTCAAAAAACGATTGAAACATTAGAGCAAAACTTTGTTGAACGTTTTAACAGTGCAATGTGTGATGACTTTAATACCGCTGAAGCCATGGCGGTACTTTTTGAGCTCAACAAAGAACTGAATCGCGCGGTGAAAGAAGAGCAAGCAGAACAAGCGGCAATGCTTTACTCTACCCTACGTCACTTAACCAACATTCTTGGTTTAGTTCAACATGATGTGGATGAATTCCTTAAGTCAGATATTGGTCAGGAAGCACTTACACTGTCTGATACTGAAATTGAAAACTTCATTCAGCAACGTGTTGATGCGAAAAAAGCCAAAGACTTTGCGAAAGCCGATGGCATTCGCCAATCTTTACTCGATCAAGGTGTGGTTTTGGAAGATACGCGTCAAGGTACAATCTGGCGCCGTGCTGATTAATTAAACACTCAGCATTATAAAGAGTTGACACTTGAATGAAACTCTCTATAATGCGTCCTATTGCGGGAATAGCTCAGTTGGTAGAGCATAACCTTGCCAAGGTTGGGGTCGGGAGTTCGAGTCTCCTTTCCCGCTCCAGATTCAAAAAAGCCCTTATCGAAAGATAAGGGCTTTTTATTTGTTCCTCGTTATAGTATCAGCTTAGTTCAGTATGATTAGACTCGACCTCATCATATTTGAGTGTGCAGAGCACACCCACAACGAACAACTTATATGACTTTTCCACATCACTCTTCAGATCTTAATATCAATTGAGTTTAGGTGATTGATATTAATTTTTATATTTAGAGAATCGGTAGCCCTGATCACATAATGCGGCAATCACAACAAAAACTGCTGCGGCGATTAAAATCATGATAACACTGGCTGTTGAGTGTGTAGGTGAGGCTGCAACCATACTCAAAGCACCCAATGGAGCTAGACCACCAGCAATTGCCGTACCAATTTCTCGGCTAGAACTCACCCCAGTAGAACGATTTTCTACTGAAAATTGTCGGCATAAAAATGAGCTTTGTGAAGCAAACATCATTGGTGCCAAAATACCGGTTCCTATCGCAATTGCAATATAGATAAAGATATCCTGACCTGTTTCCAGTAATTTCACAAAGGGATAAGCAAACAATAAGGATAAAAGCCCACCTAAGATCAGTACTTTTTTACTACTCCAATAATCACACAACCATCCAAACAAGGGCACGGTTACGATGGCGACTAAACTGGCGATCGTAATCGACAAAGATGTAACATGTGCTGTCACCTCTTTAAATTGTGTTAAATAAGCTAAAGAGAAGGTTTTAAAAATGTAGCTTAGTGCGTTATATCCAATTGCCACAATCAAAACAACCAACACCCCTTTTAGATTCGCTTTAAGTAAACTTTTAAAAGGATTTTCAATCTTCACTTTTGAATCGTCATTAATTTTTTGTTCAAAATCTGGCGTTTCAGGTAAATTTTTTCTGACCCAAACCCCGACAAGGACCAATACAAAGCTTAATAGAAATGGAATACGCCAACCGCCATTTAATAAAAATTCATCTCCATTTAAAGTGAGTAGAAAAATAGTCAGTGAGGACAATAATAAGCCCAAGTTTAAACCTAATGCTGGCCAAGTCCCTTGACGACCACGTTTTTCATCCGATGCGTGCTCATAAGAAGTAATTGCCGCTCCCGCGAATTCCGCACCTGCACCAAGCCCCTGAATAATCCTAAAAAAAACTAAAAGTATGGGAGCCCAAATCCCAATCGTGTCATAACTAGGAATGAGTCCGATAAATACAGTACATAGCCCCATCAGCAAAAAGGTGATATAAAGCATTTTTTTGCGACCATAACGATCACCAAAAAAACCAAAAAATATACCGCCAAATGGTCGAGCAATAAATCCAATTGCAAAGGTCGCAAAGGCGGCAATCGCTGCTGTACTAGGATCAGATTTATCAAAAAAAACTTTACTAAAAACAATAGATGCCATCGTGGCATATAAGTAGAAGTCGTACCATTCCAACATTGAACCCACAATGGTGGCCGTTGCAACTTTCTTTAAACGTTTGGCTTTTTCTTGTTCTGTTTCATGAACATTTTGCATACGAATAATCCTTTATTTAAGGCGCATGACCCCTATCGCCTATAGTTTCCATCTATAAGACAGGTCATAATTTAAGCGGATAATTAAAAGTAAAAAGACACTCTAATCTGAAGATCGACAATTGATGAGCATACTGGGATTCAGCTCATGACAACGATTGACACCTAACATTGCCATATTACGATCGACTTCATCACGTAGCAGGCTAATCGCATGTTCTACGCCTGTATCGCCTGCTACAGCAGCTGCATAATTAAATGGTCGTCCAACAAAGACCATCTTTGCCCCTAAAGCAACCGCTTTAAGCACATCTGAACCCCGTCGAAAACCACTATCAATCATGACAGGATAATCTGAGCCTAATGCCTGAACGACATCCGGTAAAATTCGCATGGGAGAAGTTGCTCCATCCAATTGACGACCGCCATGATTAGATAAAATGATGCCATCTGCCCCCATTTCTTTGGCAAGACGAGCATCTTTAACACTGAGCACCCCTTTAATCACCAAATGTCCTTGCCAATAGTCACGAATTTGTTTGAAATGTTCCCAATTTAAATGATCTCTGGCAGAAAAATCACGCAGCACATTGGCAGATAGGATTGGCGCCCCTCTCGTCGCAAAGGAGTTTTCAAAATGAGGCATCCCATACTTCATAAATGTCCGACAGAAGGTTCCAAATAACCACGAAAGTCGAGTCAGCCCATCCCAAGCCAAACGCAAACTTGGACGTAATGGTGTCGAAAAGCCTGAACGCACATTATTTTCCCGATTTGCAGAAACGGGTATATCGACCGTAATCACCAGTGTCTTAAAACCAGCGTTCTTTATCCGCTCCAGCAATGCCAAAATGCGCGGTGTGTCTCCAGGAAGATAGGCTTGAAACCATGTATCTGGCGCGGCTTTTGCCACCGTTTCTAAGGGGATTAAGGATGAACCACTCATAATTGAAACAATATTGGCAGCTTGTGCAGTACGTGCTAAAACCACATCTCCCCGATAGGTTGACAATGCATTTAAGCCCATAGGAGCGATGCCAAAAGGTGAATGATAAGTTTTTCCAAATAGCTCTACTTTTTGATCTCGCTTAGAAACATCTGTTAAGACCTGCGTGATAAAACGATAATTTTTAAATACGCTACGATTATCCTGAAGGCTCGTATTTTCCTCTGCTGCGCCAGCAATATAACCAAAGATTGGCCGAGGTAGTTTTCGACGTGCTTTTTCCTCAAAATCTTGTAAGCATAAAATATCTTCCAGCACTTTAGGTATGTTCTTAGAAGACATCTTTCCTCCTTGAATATTTTGCTTATGTGCATCCATAAAAGTCGCTCATCCATTTTCCACAATCTACTTTATAGTGATAGAGGAACATAAATAAAAGCGGTATTATTCAAACAAGGTTATTCGGAAAAATCGAACAATGTCATCTCCTACCATTAAGCAATTGGAAGCTTTTTATTGGGCAGCAACATGTGATAATTTTGCTATCGCAGCACAACGTCTACATATATCAGTTTCGTCGTTATCACAAAGAATTCATGAATTAGAAGGCATTTTGGATCATCAACTTTTTGATCGTAGTGGACATCGAGCTGTGTTAACTGAGGATGGAGAACGCTTATTAAGTATGGCAAGCAAAGTACTTGAAGCTGTCATAACACTACAAACAACCTTTACGGATAAACAAAAAGGCTTGAATGGTAGGTTAAAGTTTGGTGTTGGAGAGTTATCAGCACTAACATGGCTACCCAAATTTATTGCCATTGCCCAGAAAGAGCACCCGCTCTTACATTTGGAACCCTATGTTGATGTTGGTGCAGTACTTGAACGGAAATTAGAGGCTGGTGAACTAGATTTTGCTATTATGGCTGGTCGATCGTCTAAAAGTAGCATTCTCTCCCAGTCGATTATGAAAGCTGATTTTGTATGGATGATCGCCGAGCCATTACTCGATCAGACCTCAGCTCAAGATTTAATAAGCCTATTAACTCAACATACACTCGTTACCCTACCTGCAGGAGCGGGAACAACCCGTATTTTGGATGACTGGCTATTAGGTCAGAATATTCATGAAATTAAGCGTATCACTTGTAATCATTGGAGTGCTGTTGCTGGAATGATTCGAGAAGGTGTTGGTATTGGCTTTTTACCTAAAGGTTGGATGGAAAATGGCGTAGGTACCTCACTGATTCAACTTGAAAGTAATCCACCATTAGCCCCACTCCATTACGCTTTTCAATGGAGACGCGGGGATATTCGAAATATTATTCCAACCATGCAAACCTTAGTCCGTGAACATATCAACTTTTCGCTAAGACCGAATGATATTTTATGAAGTTTTGCATACAATCTAAGTTACCAACAACAAATATAAACTTACAATTAGTTGATATATCTATATAAATCTAAATTTTTTCTTATGTTTTGCTAACTCAAAAAAAATCGTTTAACTCAACAAAAGAGTTAATAATTTAAACAGCGCTTAAACCCTGCCAAGACTGAGACCGTAAGTTCGAATCTCCTTTCCAGATTCAAAAGCCCTTTTCGAAAGATAAGGGCTTTTTTATTTCCAATTCCCACCTTTTTATTCAGGCTTTCGACAATGTGGCGAGCTTTACAACACAAATTAAATGCAATATTATAACATTACATTTACTTATAAAGACCCAAAATGAAAGTCTGCTCATCCCTTAAAAGCGCAAAACATCGCAGTCCCGATTGCCAGATTGTAAAGCGTCGCGGCAAGTTATTTGTCATCTGCAAATCAAACCCTCGCTTCAAAGCAAGACAAGGCTAACTCGCCTTGCTTTACCAAAGGTTAAATAACCCTTACATTCCCTTACTACCATTTCTTTTTAAAATCTAATAACTTGGATATTAATGTTTTCACAAGGTTATATCTAAGATGAAAAAATCAATTATCGCCATTTCTTTAGCTTCTATTTTTTTAGTTGCATGCAATAAAGCAGAAACACCAAAAACTGATGAACAAACCCCAGCTGCAACGAGTACAGAAAACAGCGCTGAAGTTGTTGATAGCGCACATACAGCAGAAAACTCATTAGATTGGAATGGCACATATAAAGGTGTACTCCCTTGCGCAGATTGCGAAGGAATTGAAACCGAACTTGAACTTAATCTAGATAAAACTTACGAGCTCAAAGAGACTTATCTTGGCAAAGGTGATGGTAAAGCATTTGAAAGCAAAGGTAGCTTTACTTTTGACAGCAAAAACACCTCTATTATTGAACTCGACAAAGCCGGTGATGGCCGTAAATACTTTGTTGCTGAAGGCTACTTAAAAGCCCTCGACACAGAAGGCAAAGAGATTACAGGCGAATTAGCTGACAAATACGAACTCAAGAAAGAAGCTGAATAAGTTATTTCTACCGATAAAAGCCCACTCAATATAGTGGACTTTTCTACAGGCAATAAAAAACCCAGTCAGAATGACTGGGTTTTTTTAGAAGATACGAATTACTTCGCAGCAGCTTGAGCAGCAGCAACTTCTTCTGCAAAGCTCATTTCAGCTTTCTTCTCAATACCTTCACCCACTTCGAAACGAACGAATTGAGCGACAACAGTACCAGTTGCTTTCAATACATCAGCAACTTTCTTGTCATTATCGATAACATACATTTGACGATCAAGAGCAACTTCGTTCAAGTATTTTTCAACTGAACCCGTTACCATTTTCTCAACGATGTTCGCTGGCTTACCAGATTCTAATGCTTTCGCTTCAGCAATTTCTTTCTCTTTAGCGATCAAGTCAGCTGGAACAGCTTCAGCATTTACAGCAACTGGGTTGAACGCAGCAACGTGCATTGCAATACCTTTACCAGTGTCAGCATCACCTGTGTAAGAAACAACAACACCGATTTTTAAACCGTGTTTGTAAACAGCCAAGTTTTCGCCTTCAACGATTTGAGCACGACGAACTTGGATGTTTTCACCGATTTTTTGAACCAATGCAACACGAGCTTCTTCTACAGTTGCGCCGTCTTCAAGCTTAAGTTCAGCAATTTTCGCAGCATCAGTTTCGTTTGCAGCAAGTGCAGCAGCAGCAACTTTATCAGAGAAGTTTTTGAAGTTTTCGTCTTTAGCAACGAAGTCAGTTTGACAGTTAACTTCAACAAGAATTGCTTTGTTACCGTTTTGAATAATAGTGATCGCGCCATCAGCAGCAATGTTACCTGCTTTTTTAGCAGCTTTTGCTTGACCTGATTTACGAAGGTTATCAATCGCAAGTTCGATGTCACCGCCTGCTTCTGTTAATGCTTTTTTGCATTCCATCATTGCAAGACCAGTACGGTCACGTAATTCTTTTACCATGCTCGCAGTAACTGCAGTCATGTTGATCTCCTAAAATCGGTAGAAAATAAATCTGTTCAACAAAAACGGCCCAAAGAATCTCTGGGCCGTTTGCAATCTCGACGCTTTAATTTGCCACCATTACATGTCGCAAAAATGACAAGCTTGCGTCAAAACGCATTAAGCCTCAGAAGCGTCTTTAGCAGCGTCGTCGCCTTTAGCTTGTGCATTTGCTTGTGATTGAGCATATTCTTTACCAGCAAGAATCGCATCAGCCATAGCAGAAGCATATAAAGTTACTGCACGGATCGCATCGTCGTTACCCGGAATAACGTAATCAACGTTGTCTGGGTTAGAGTTTGTATCAACGATACCGATTACAGGAATACCTAAGTTTTTCGCTTCTTTGATTGCAATCGCTTCGTGATCAACGTCGATTACAAATAATGCGTCAGGTAAACCACCCATGTTCTTAACGCCGCCTAAAGCACGTTCAAGTTTTTCCATCTCACGAGTACGCTCTAAAGCTTCACGTTTAGTAAGCTTAGCAAAAGTACCGTCTTGAGATTGAGTTTGAAGATCTTTTAAACGGTTGATAGATTGGCGAAGTGTTTTCCAGTTCGTCAACATACCACCTAACCAACGGTGATCTACATATGGTTGACCAGCGCGTTGAGCTTGTTCACGGATGATGTTAGAAGCAGCTCGTTTTGTACCAACGAACAATACTTTGTTCTTTTTGCTCGCCAAGTTGTTAACGAAGTTCAAAGCATCATTTAACGCAGGAACAGTGTGCTCAAGGTTGATGATGTGAATTTTGTTACGTGCACCAAAAATGTATTGACGCATTTTTGGGTTCCAGAAACGAGTTTGGTGACCAAAGTGTGCGCCTGCTTGAAGAAGGTCGCGCATGCTTACGTTGTAATCTGCCATTTTCTTTACCTTAAAGTTTGGGTTAGGCCTCCATATATCCGCATTCTCCACCTATTGCTAGGCACCCAGAGTAATGTGTCGATATATGTGCGGATTTTTTTACGACTATTGTTATCAGATATCTTCGTAAAATCTTTTCATAAATAATAAAAGATAGTCACGAAAAGCATTTGATAAAATAGGCGGCTATTTATACCATAGACGCTTGCAAATTACCAAAAGTTTTTAGAGATCATGAATACAACTTATACAGCGCCTCGTCGATTAATCAAAACACCTGAAGAAATTGAAAAGATGCGTGTTGCAGGGAAATTGGCGGCTGAAGTTCTAGACATGATTAAACCGCATATTAAAGCGGGTGTGAGCACACTAGAACTCGATACAATCTGTCGTAATCATATTGAAAATGTTCAACAGGCAATTCCTGCATGCGTAGGCTATGGTGCTGCCCCAGGGCGCCCTGCGTTCCAACATTCTATTTGTACTTCGGTGAACCACGTGGTTTGTCATGGTATTCCATCTGAAAATAAAATCTTAAAGAACGGTGATATTCTAAATATTGATGTAACTGTGATTAAAGATGGTTATCACGGCGACACCAATATGATGTATGTCATTGGTGGTGAAACATCGATTCTTGCCAATCGTTTATGTTCAGTCGCACAAGAAGCCATGTACCGTGGTATGGCAACGGTAAAAGATGGTTCATACCTTGGCGATGTTGGTTATGCTATTCAGCAATATGTTGAGTCTGAACGCTTTAGTGTGGTGCGTGAATATTGTGGTCACGGCATTGGCAATGTGTTCCATGATGAACCACAAGTTTTACATTATGGGCAAAAAGGTACAGGTATGCGTCTAGAGGCTGGCATGACCTTTACTATTGAACCAATGGTAAACGCAGGTGTTTGGCAGACTAAACTTTTAGGTGATAAGTGGACGGTTGTCACAAAAGATCACAAGTTATCTGCTCAATATGAACATACGATTTTGGTAACACAAACAGGGATCGAAGTACTTACCGCTCGCCCTGAAGAAGATCTATCACGCTTTATGTAATTCATAATCTTTGAATTATTTTTAAAAAGTCACTTCGGTGGCTTTTTTTATCTCTTCACAATTTCTTCATCAATTTATTTAAATCAAACAAAAATATTCATAAGCATAACAATTATAAAATTTAACTAAACAAAGCCTGCGTAAAAATAGCGTTATGGTGGGCGCAAGAAAAATCCTAACAAACTTCTGGACATGGAGTCCCAAAATGATGAAGAAATCATTCGCTTGCCTGATTACAGGCGTATGTGCCCTACCGACACTTGCTTTCGCAGACTCACCTTATTTTAGTTTGAAAGATGGAGATGGGTTTAAACGCTTTTCGGTTTCCGTAGGTGCTTTGTATGTAAAGCCAACAGGTAAAGCACAACCCGTCAAAGTTAACACTGCTGTTGCAAACGGAGAACAATCCAAAGTTGGAGATGTTTCAATAAAAACCGTTAAAGACAGTATATCTAAAGATATGGACCCTAACCTATCAACAGCTTTCATTAATTTTTTAGATGGGTTGGGACAAGAAACCTTACCTGGTTCATTAAGTGGTAATGCCGAAATCTATGGTCTAAACGAATGGAATAACCCAGGTACAGGATTAGAAGCAGATGATGTCATGACTCTTGGCATCATGACAAATTACTTCTTCACTGATAATGTTTCACTTGAAGTTAAAGCAGGTATTCCACCAAAGGTCGACATTCAAGGCAAAGGGCAAATTTACGCACCATTAACAGCTACAGCACATCCATCAATAGAACTTCCTATTATTGGAGGGATAGATTTACCTTCAATCGATTTAGAAAAACAAATTTTCATTACTGACCTAGAAGCACATGGTACAGCAGCAACGGCTAGAGCATGGACGCCAGCTTTTGAACTCCAATATCATTTCGGTAAAACAGGTGTAAATAAATTCAGACCCTATGTTGGATTAGGTCTAATGTATGCTTATTTTAATGAGCTGAAAATCAATTCCGCAATCGAAAATGATCTAATCAATGCTGGACATATGATTGTCAATATTAAAGATGGTAAAGCAGGTGCAGCCTTGGATCAAAAGACTAGCTCTGGTGATCCAAAAGTTAAATTAGAAGCTTCAGATGCATTTGCACCTGTTGCCACTGCTGGTTTTACTTATGATTTCAACGATCGTTGGTTTGCCGTTGGTTCAGTTTCATATGCACACCTTACAGGAGAAGCAACAATAACCGTGAATGATTCTAAATATGGAGAGCTCATTCGCGCAAAAACAGATATCGAGATCAACCCTATTTTAGGTTATGCAGGTGTCGGTTACCGTTTCTAAACTCTATTTAATAAAAAAAGCAGCACTCGCTGCTTTTTTTATTATGCAACCTCTCAAAGCACTACGATCAAAAATCACGCACTATGAATAAGCAGTTTTTATTAATTTGTCTGACATAGACACTCCTTTTGCTTCCTGTACATCAATCACAATGTTGTTAATTAACTTAATCTACGCATAAACACCTTGATGATTAACATTTTAAATTATTCATTTGGTTAATTTATTTTTCTGGCACGGCACTTGCTATATATCAAACACATGGAATCAACGACGATTCATAAACATATTTGATGACGGCCAACGACGTCCGTTCTGTTCGATTTGCTTAATCAGCGTAATGCCTAAGCAAAATAAATGACGTGCAGTTCAGGAGAAAGTTATGTCTTCACCAATGAATATTGATGCAAAAAAAGCCACAGAAATAAAATTATTTAGCTTTTCTACGCCTGCCATGCGTGCCTTCCATATGACATGGCTGGCATTCTTTGTCTGTTTCTTCGCATGGTTTGCCTGTGCTCCCCTCATGCCAGTCATCAAAGGCGAGTTCAATTTAACCAAAGACCAAATCGCCAATATCAACATTGCTGCGGTTGCGATTACTATTTTAATTCGCCTCATCGTTGGCCCACTCTGTGATAAATACGGCCCACGCAAGACCTACACTGCTCTTTTACTGCTTGGCAGTATTCCTGTTTTTGGTGTTGCTGCGGCCAATACCTATGAATCCTTCCTGTTCTTCCGCTTATTGATTGGTGCAATTGGTGCAAGCTTTGTCATTACCCAATACCATACCAGTGTGATGTTTGCACCCAATGTTGTGGGTACAGCCAATGCAGCTTCAGCGGGTTGGGGCAATGCGGGTGGTGGTGCGACTCAAGCAATTATGCCGCTTATCTTAGGTGCGATTGTCATGTTTGGTGTTGAACAAGCGATGGGTTGGAGAATTGCATTACTTGTGCCAGGCATCATGATGCTAATCGTTGGCGTACTGTACTGGAAACTCACTCAAGATTGCCCTCAAGGAAACTTTAAAGAGCTTCGTGAACAAGGTATCGAAGTTGGTGCTGGCAAAAAAGGCGGCGTTGCGATTCTGATGCAAGCTGCACGTAATTATCGTGTCTGGATTCTATTTGTCTCTTATGCTGCATGCTTTGGTATCGAGATTTTTATTCACAACATTGCCGCAATGTACTATGTCGATCACTTCAATATGGGGCTTAAAGAAGCAGGTTTGACTGCAGGTATTTTCGGTCTGCTTGCCCTATTTGCCCGTGCGCTCGGAGGTTATCTTTCAGATAAAGTTGCGATCACTAAAGGTTTAGATGGCCGCACAAAAGTATTGTTTATCATGATCCTATGTGAAGGCTTATTCCTCATACTTTTTTCTCAGATGAATACCGTCGCACTTGCAATTATCAGCATGACCGTTTTTGCCTTGTTTACCCATATGTCTTGTGGTGCAACTTACGCGCTTGTGCCATTTATTGATCGCAATGCTCTAGGTGGTGTTGCTGGTATCATTGGTGCAGGCGGTAATGTCGGTGCTGTTGCTGCAGGCTTCTTACTCAAAGGTTTACTGGATGTACAAACCTGCCTGATGATTTTAGGTGCGTTGGTGACCGTAGCCGCATTCAGTGTCATCCTTATTCGCTTCTCTGTCGAACATAAAGCCAAAGAACAACAATTGTTCGAGCAAGCTGTATTAGAACGTAATTCTCTCGCTTAATCACAGCACATTTTGTGTGGGATAAACCCTCCCACACAATTTCCAAATTAAATACTTCAACACCATTTTTCAGGGGTCTCAATATGAAATTGAATCTTCTTGGCTTTGCCATGCTTGGATGCTTAACCACGACTACTTTTGCAGCACCTACACTTTATGGGGAAATTGATGCAAGTATCGATTATTTACCAGAAAAAAATGCTCATCGTTCGGATAAAGATGTCTGGGAAGTGAGCTCCAATAGTTCCTATCTCGGTCTTAAAGGAGATGAGAAACTGACTGAGCGCCTAAGTGCGGTCTATGCAATTGAATGGGGATTGAGTGCTGATGGTGATGGAACAGACTGGACACAACGAAACCGCTTTGTCGGCTTAAAGGATAGTCAATTCGGTACGCTCAAAGTGGGGAAACATGATACCCCAGTTAAACAGCTCTCAAGTACAGTTGATATTTTCAACAATTATGTGGCCAATAAAGCAGATATCGGCGGTATTCTGACTGGAGAAAATCGAATTGATAATGTTGTGCTCTATGAGTCGCCAGCCATTCGCCTCTCGAAAGGTGTGATTAAACTCAATGCTTTGCTCGCCAGTGGAGAATCCTCTGGAATTAAAAGTTCGAGTGGTGGTGCAAAAGTTGCTGGTCGTGGCTTAGGCGATGCATGGTCTGCCAGTCTGGTTTATGAACATCCATTTTTTGTCGCAGGACTTGGCTATGACAAAGCCATTCCGAGCACTTTTGCAGGACGTGGTTTTCTCAATGTTGCCACAGGACAGGCTTATACCACCGACACACAAACGTTTGCCGCAGCAAATACCATACGTGCCATCGGACGTTTAAATCCAATAGAAGGCTTGGCAATTAAAAGCTTGTATCAACGTTCCGATGTTGAAGAAAGCAACTATGCAGACCCCGCTGAAGCAACAAAATGGGCCACAAAAGCCAATAATATTGATGATGCTCAAGGCTGGTTACTGGGTGCCGAATATATTCTTCCAAGTGCAAAAAAATGGATGCTGAAAGCACAATATAGCCAGAATGATACCCGTTTTAAAAATAGCACAGCTGATTTTAAAGCCAAGCAAATCATGCTTGGGGCTGACTATGCCTTTAATAAGCAGGTGAAAAGTTATGGCTATGCAGGTTATTTAGCGCTGGAACAAGCAGATAAAAAAGACAAGCAACCCGTTGTCGGGCTCGGTTTGGAATTGAAGTTCTAAACACAATTTAGATTTTCAATATAAGCGGTCAATATTCTATTGTCCGCTTATATTGTTGAGCATTGAAGTACAATTATTTTTGATTAGAATCGAAATATTGGTCGAAGTATTTTAGAATACTTTTCACTTATTCCAAGATTACAACAACAATGTCAAACGCTCAATTTTCCAAACAATTGGTCTATATGCTGATCGGAAGTGCGCTGATTCTTGCACTTTCCTTGGGTGTACGCCATGGCTTTGGTTTATATCTGGTGCCCATGAGCGATAGTTTTGGTTGGGGCCATCATATTTTTAGTTTTGCGATTGCCATGCAAAACCTGATCTGGGGGGCTGCACAACCCTTTACTGGTGCGATTGCTGACAAGTACGGTACTAAAAAAGTCGTGATGGCAGGAGGTGTACTCTATGCTATTGGATTAATCCTTATGGCGTTTAGCTCTACGGGGCTACTACTTAACCTCAGCTTAGGGCTCGTGATTGGACTTGCCCTATCTGCGACCTCTTTTACAGTATTGCTTTCTGCAGTTGGTCGCGCTGCGCCACCAGAGAAACGCAGTATGGTGATGGGGATTGCCAGTGCTGCGGGTTCCTTTGGCCAGTTTATTATGCTGCCTTCAACTCTGTTACTCCTTAAAACCATCGGTTGGTCTTCTGCTTTACTGGTGAGTGCCTTTGCTATTGCATTCATTGTTCCCTTGGCTTGGTTATTGAAATCCCCTTCTTCCACAGCACCGAAAGCGCTGAATCAACCCAGCCTTAGCTTTAAACAAGTTTTACACATCGCAAGAAAACACAAACCGTTTTGGTGGTTATCCCTCGGCTTTCTGGTCTGTGGTTTCCAAGTGGTATTTTTAGGGGTACACCTACCTGGTTATTTAATTGATCATGGCTTTGATGCCACAACAGGTACGATATTCTTGGCACTGGTCGGTCTATTTAATATTGTGGGAACCTATGGTGCTGGTTGGTTAGGTGATCGCTACTCAAAACCAAGATTGCTGATGCTGCTTTATGGTTTACGTGGCATTGCCATTATTGCTTTTCTCTTGCTCCCACTCAGTACATTGACCGTTTATAGTTTTGGGATCATTATGGGACTACTCTGGCTGTCAACGGTCCCGCTCACTAATGGGATTGTGGCCAATATGTTTGGGGTCAAATATTTATCCATGCTCAGTGGTATTGTGTTCTTTACCCATCAAATCGGCTCATTCTTTGGCGGCTGGCTCGGTGGGGTCAATCATGATATTGCAGGCAACTACAATATGATCTGGCTTGCCTGTTTAGTACTGAGTGCTTTTGGTGTGGTTATCCATCTTTTCGTGAATGAAGAGGCTGTGATTCATGACTAATATAGAACGTCATTTTAAGTGGGTATTGTTTGTCACGCTTCTGTGCTTGATGAGTCTTTCGATCTTAATCTGGTTTCAAACCCCTGATTTATTTGAGTACTTCAATCAAGCATTTTGTGCGCATTGAAGCAGACAGCTCGTACTTTATCATTGTCATATAAACATCAAAGCTCTGTCATCAAACCATCAAATTTCGATGCTTTAATAAAAAATAAAAAATTCGATAAAATGCAAAAAGCTTGTTGATCAACTGGTCAACAAGCTTTTTTTATGCCTTCAAATAAATAAAGGCTGCGCATCGGCAGCCTTTATTTATCATCCAAGCGACATTACTGTTGTTGACGCTTAGGCAATGGAATATATTGCGATTGTGCATTCTGCTGCACTTTACGCTCTCCAACTTTAACCTGTAAAGTTTGTTGCTTGCCTTCACGCTCAATCACCACATCAATTAAACTTTCTGGTGCTTGTAACGCAACATAATTAATCAAATGTGATGCCGATGAAATTTGCTCATTGTTCACTTGAATAATCTTATCGCCACGCTTAATACCTGCAGAATCAGATGGTCCACCACGTAAGACATCGGCAACAGTGACACCAATCGGTTTAGCGGTCAAAACATCTTCATCAAGGTTATTTGGAATTAAGCTAATCCCTAACCAGCCACGTACCACACGACCATCTTTCAAGATTGAATTAAGAACTTGCTGACACACTTTGGCTGGTATCGCAAAACCAATCCCAAGGGAGCCACCAGATTGCGAGAAGATAGCCGTATTGACCCCTATCAAATTACCCGCAACATCAATCAATGCACCACCCGAGTTACCTGGGTTAATTGCAGCATCCGTTTGAATAAAATCTTCATAGGTATTAATACCCAAATCCGAACGTCCAGTTGCGGAGATAATCCCCTGCGTTACGGTTTGACCAACACCAAATGGGTTACCAATCGCAAGCACAACATCACCCACTTCATTGCCACTGAGCTTAAATGGCAACACTGGTAATTTGTCCAATTCAATTTTGATTACCGCCAAATCGGTGTCTGGATCAGTTCCTATCACGGTCGCTTCAGCACGGCGTCCATCTTGTAAAGCCACAACAATATGTTCAGCCTGTGCAATCACATGATTGTTGGTTAAAATATAACCATCCGCACGTACAATTACGCCTGAACCCAAACTGTTTTCATTTTGAGGTTGCTGCGGCATTTGATTGCCGAAAAACTCACGAAACACAGGATCATTCAGCAATGGATGATTCATCTGTTTCACTTTTTGCGTGGTAAAAATATTGACCACAGCAGGCGCTGCCACTTTCACCGCAGCACTATATGAAACCACCCCACCCGTACGCGTGGTATCAATCAGTGGCTCAACCTTTTCTGCGGGCATTTTCACCCCGTCAGCAGCCACTGTTGGCTTCGGTTGATGTGATTTCTGCCAAGCCAGAAAACTAAAAATAACAAGAATGAGTAATACCCAAGGTAACCATGTAAATGCACGGCGCACGTCTATTATCCTCTAGGCGAAATTATGTGATGAACGTAATTTATTGAAGAACTGGAAGTTTCCACTATTGTAAAGTAAATTGCTTAAAATCAATGCAAAAGTTAAAAAAGTTTTGTCTAGCTTTAGTTACATTTAAAAATATGTTCTTATGGTTGCTGAGAAAAGATGTAAAAAAATTGAGGAATCACATGGCAAATTTGCATGACCTTGTGCAATGGTGTAACCAGACTTTAAAAGCCAATGAATTTAAAGACTATGCACCAAACGGCTTACAAATCGAAGGCAAGCCCGAAGTCAATAAAATTGTATGTGCTGTGACTGCATCTGAAGATGCGATTGATGCTGCAATTGCCCAACAAGCAGATGCCTTATTGGTTCATCATGGCTATTTTTGGAAAGGTGAACCCTACCCAATTACAGGAATGCGCGGCAATCGTATCAAGAAACTGATTCAAAATAATATTTCCCTGATTGCCTATCATTTACCTTTGGATGCACATCCAACTTTAGGCAATAACATCGCTATTGCCGATTTGATTGGTCTACACGATCTAGAAGCATTAGATCCAAGCGAAAAACACCCAATCGGTAATATCGCCTATTTAGGCGATTCCCTGAATCCTGAACAATTTAAAGCGAAGTTACAGAGCATTTTTGACTTTAATGTGATTCATCTGCCGAGTGATAAAACGCTAATCAAAAAAGTAGGCTTCTGCACAGGTGGTGCGCAAGACTTTATCGCCAAAGCAGCTCAAGCAGATTGTGATGCTTATATTTCTGGTGAAGTCAGCGAACGTACCTTCTATGAGGCAAAAGAACTGGGGGTACATTATTTCGCCTGTGGTCACCATGCCACTGAACGTTATGGCGTGCAGCGTTTGGCACAAGCCATTGCCCAACAATTTTCAATCGAAACTGAGTATTTTGAGCTCAACAACCCGATTTAACCCGATCCAATGTTGAATGGAGTGAAGTTCGTTTCACTCCTTCCCTTTGTATTTCAACTCAATGTTTAAACCAATACCTGTGCAACTTGAGTGATTGAAATAATCAAGTATTTCTCACTGCAATACCTCTGTCTACTTTTAATAGACTAAGAATCAAAGACTTGTTCGTATTGCTCAGCCAATTCAAGACCTAATAAAAGCAATGATAAATAAAATTTATTTTTTATCCCTTTTTATATAGATAAAAGCAAATTAAAAGATATTGATTCTCATTTGCTTTTAAATAAATAATGAAGGCGCTTTAACTTATGCCAATAAAATCATTTTGATTAAAAGGAATCAAACACATGGCCTATTCTTTACCAGCGCTTCCTTATGCTTACGATGCACTTGAACCCAATATTGATACCAAAACCATGGAAATTCACCATAGCAAACATCATCAGACCTACATCAATAATATCAATGGTGCAATTGAAGGAACAGAATGGGAAAAACTCCCTGTAGAAGAATTGGTTGCCAAAGTGAATGACGTCCCTGCTGGTCTTAAAAATATGGTGATTAACAATGGTGGCGGACACGCCAATCATTCACTTTTTTGGACGATCATGAGCCCACAAGGGGGTGGACAACCAACAGGAGCTGTTGCTGAAGCAATTGATCAACAACTGGGTGGTTTCGATGCATTTAAAGATGCATTCACCAAGGCAGCGATTAGTCGTTTTGGCAGTGGTTGGGCATGGCTAAGTGTCACACCTGAACACAAATTAGTGGTCGAAAGTAGCGGCAATCAAGACTCGCCCTTGATGCATGGTAATACCCCTATTTTAGGTTTAGATGTATGGGAACATGCCTACTACTTAAAATATCAAAACCGTCGTCCTGAATATATTGCTGCCTTTTATAATGTGGTTGATTGGGATGAAGTCAATCGTCGTTATCATGATGCATTACAAGCCAAAACTCAGTAATTTTCATAGTAGTCCAAGTTAAATTAGCTTCTCTATAAAAATAAGTTAGAGTTTTTTGCAACGTTCACCAACTCAGCTAAAAACTCTAATCATTGTTGTATGGTATATGTCTCATAAAGAAATTTTTTGCATATTTTGTGTATTAAAAGACTGCCCTATTGTCTATAGAATCATTTACAATAAAGGCACTTAATGTAAAACCCAGCAAATTTGCAAGGAATGAAACATGACAACCATTACTTTACCTGCACTTCCATATGGCTATGATGATTTAGCGCCACACATCACTCGCGAAACTTTAGAATACCATCACGATAAACACCACAATACTTATGTTGTTAACTTAAACAACCTAATCAAAGGTACTGACCTTGAAGGTAAAACTTTAGAAGAAATCATCAAAGCATCTGCTGGCGATGCATCTAAAGCAGGTATCTTTAACAATGCTGCGCAAGTATGGAACCATACATTCTACTGGAACAGCATGAAACCAAATGGTGGTGGTAAGCCAACAGGTGCGATTGCAGCGAAAATTGAAGAAGCTTTTGGTAGCTACGAAAAATTTGCAGAAGAATTCACTGCTGCTGCAACAACTCAATTCGGTTCAGGTTGGGCTTGGTTAGTTGCTGATGAAGTAAACGGTAAATTATCGATTACTAAAACTGCCAATGCAGATACGCCACTTGCTCATGGTCAAGTTGCAGTATTAACCATCGACGTTTGGGAACATGCTTACTACATCGACTTCCGTAACTTACGTCCAAAATACATCGCTACTTTCTTAGAAAGCCTAGTAAACTGGGACTATGCAAATGCAAAACTTGCAGGTCAACCAGCAGGTGTTGAGAAATAATTGATTATTTCTTGAATAAAAAACTGCTCTTGATGAGCAGTTTTTTTTGCGATGCGATTTAGCATCCATCAGAGCAAACCAACCTGACTACAATTAGAATGAAAAACTTAAGTTTAATTGATACTCACACCGTTCAATTGTTTTAAAAGCCGCCCTCTTATCTCAGCTCGAAAAAGCCCCCGCCCTAATAATAAACTTAAATTCAGCCACCCCTAGCACTAGCTCTAAATCACCACAATACATCAAATTTTTAAGCAATAAAAAAACCCTGCTTTCGCAGGGTTTTCTTTTGAATCAGTTCAGTGCTTAGTGAGCAGCGAATTGGTTCATTGTGTTTTTAGCATCATCGTGCGCTTTAAGAGCGTTGTCACCAGAGAAGATTTCTTTGTGATCATCACCGATGTCAGAACCCGCCATTGCTTGGTGTTTAACACAAGCGATACCACCACGGATTTCTTTACGTTGTACGCCAGCAACATAAGCCAACATACCCTCAGAACCGAAGTAACCTTGTGCAAGTTCATGAGTAGAAAGCGCAGCAGTGTGGTAAGTCGGAAGTGTGATCAAGTGATGGAACACACCCGCTTCACGAGCAGCATCAGCTTGGAAAGTACGGATCTTAGCATCAGCATCAGCCGCTAATTCAGTCGCATCGTACTCAGCGCTCATTAATTTAGCACGGTCGTAAGCAGAAACGTCTTTACCTTCAGCAACCCAACGGTCGTAAGCTTGTTGACGGAAGTTTAAAGTCCAGTTGAATGATGGGCTGTTGTTATAAACAAGCTTCGCATTTGGAACTGTTTCACGTACACGGTTAACCATGTGAGCAATTTCTTCTACGTTTGGAGTCGCAGTTTCGATCCAAAGAAGGTCAGCACCATTTTGAAGGCTAGATACACAGTCAAGTACAACACGGTCAATTTGAGTGTCAGCACGGAACTGATACAAGCCAGAAGCTAAAC
Source organism: Acinetobacter sp. ESBL14 (assembly GCF_036668815.1). NCBI lineage: Bacteria > Pseudomonadati > Pseudomonadota > Gammaproteobacteria > Moraxellales > Moraxellaceae > Acinetobacter > Acinetobacter sp. ESBL14. Next base: position 106,202 of record NZ_JAZEVS010000006.1, on the reverse strand, counting down.
GCTTAGGACGATGTAATTTACCATCACGTTTGATTAGGATTTCGTCTTCTTGGGCATCAGCGATGTCGATTTCAGTTGTATCTAGGTAGCTGATGTATTGAGAAGCGATGTCGCCTGGCTCTTTAACCACTGGGATTTTTTGAGTCAAGTCAGCGCCTTCAGAGTCAGTACGCGCAACTATGATACCGTCATCAAGACCCATTTCTAAGAATGCATAACGTAATGCATGGATTTTAGCGATGAAATCTTCGTGTGGAACAGTTACTTTACCAGCTTGGTGACCACATTGTTTCGCATCAGAAACTTGGTTTTCGATTTGAAGTGCACAAGCACCCGCTTCGATCATTTTCTTAGCAAGTAAGTAAGTTGCTTCTTCGTTACCAAAACCTGCATCGATGTCCGCAATAATTGGCACAACGTGAGTTTCAAAGTTGTCGATTTGAGCAGTGATTTCAGCAGCTTTAGCCGTATCACCCGCTTCGTTTGCTTTTTTAAGTGCGCGGAATAAATCGTTTAATTCTTTCGCATCAGCTTGACGTAAGAATGTGTAGATTTCTTCGATCAATGCTGGAACAGATGTTTTTTCGTGCATAGATTGGTCAGGAAGTGGACCAAATTCTGAACGAAGTGCAGCAACCATCCAACCAGAAAGGTAGATATAACGACGTTCAGTTGTACCAAAGTATTTTTTATTCGCGATCATTTTTTGTTGCGCGATAAAACCGTGCCAGCAACCCAATGATTGAGTATATTTGCTAGAATCAGCATCATAAGCAGCCATATCACGACGCATAATCGCAGCTGTATATTTAGCAATGTCTAAACCAGTTTTGAAACGGTTTTGTAATTGCATACGAGCAGCATCTTCAGGACTAATATCTGCCCAAGTGTTGCCAAATTTTGCTTTTAATTCGCGGATTGCATCAATCGCTGTTTGATATGTAGTCATGATATATTCCTTTGAGGATTGGCATCGAATGAGGGCTAGGAAATCCTGATTTTAGTTAGTCTAGATTTCAAGCGCCCCATCAACATGTCTCAAAGCTTAGTCTTTGGCAAGCGATTTATCCAATATTCTGGCTTAATCTTCAGTATTTTCTAAAAAAATATATGCATAACCATTTTTCAAAAATGCAAAAAACACCATATAAATATTTGTTTTTATTAACTTTACAAAATACACAACTTAAGCTAATCATCAAATTTTAGACCTATTTTCTAGACTCATCAGTTCATAAAAACCTAGATTTTGACGATTCAAACCCTAAAAAATGCCAATTTTTTTCTGCGCTTTTGTCTAATTTACACCCAGTAGATCCCCTCCAAGAAACTGGCTAAATTAAATAAATCAACAGAATGTGCCAAGTTGCAGCATAAGCATTGTCGCTGTTGCTTTTATGTAGGATTAAGTTACACAAATCCCTTTGGATATGTCATAATTCAAGGCAATTCAAGGATTTTATTTTCGGTATTTTTTTTATGAATCTGGAGCGGGTCGATCTCAATTTATTAATTTATCTTGATGTACTTCTTCGTGAAAAAAATGTCACCCGTGCAGCGGAGCAATTGGGTGTTACCCAACCTGCAATGAGTAATATTTTACGTCGATTACGTAATTTGTTTAATGATCCCCTACTCATTCGCTCTTCTGAAGGCATGACGCCAACTGAACGTGCATTAGAATTACAACCGCGTATTCGAGATGCATTGTCAGACCTTTCAATGATTCTTGAGCCACGTACCGAATTCCGTCCTTATACCAGTAATCGTGTGTTCCGGATTATGACATCCGATTATGCTGAAGCCACACTTGTTCCACGCTTAGTGAAAGCATTACGCTCAGAAGCACCGAATGTCGTTTTAGACTTTCTGACGCCTAGTGATGTGTCTTATCGCGATATGGAGCAAGGCAAAGTTGACCTAGCCATTAACCGCTTCAATGAAATCCCGCAAAGCTTCCATCAAGTTTTAGTATGGCGCGATAGTTTTAGCTGTATTCTGAACGACAAACATCCTGCAGTAACTCACCTTAATTTAAAAAGCTATTTAGATGCACAACATATTTGGGTGTCTAAAACGGGTATGGGTGTAGGCTTTGGTGTCAATCCTGAGAAACAAGCAGGTCTAGGCTGGATCGATCAGGCTTTGGAACGTATTGGCCAACGTCGCAAAATTTCGGTCTTTACCCGCCATTATCAAATGCCAGCACTACTGGCGCAAAATGTAGATTTAATCGCAACCTTACCAACCCGTATGGCGCGTTTGCAAACTCAGAATCCACGACTGGTTATAAAGGATCCACCGTTCTATATTCCAGAATTTGAATTAAAAATGGCTTGGTGTCCATTATTACACCATCATCCTGCGCATCGTTGGCTCAGACAATTAATTCTTTTTGTTGCACGTCAAATGATCGAGGAAGAAAACCGCGAGTATTTGTTGAATAATGGCAATTCACAATTACCGCATAGCTTTTTTTAATTGAGCGGATTAGCTAGATGAAATTTCAGCCATATCTTAGGTGTGGCTGATTGTTTTAATAATAATATCAATAAAAACTTATTTCTTTTACTTATTGATAGATTATATTCTCTTAAAGAATAAGCGAGTGAAATAATGCCTAACCGACAATTATTTGCATAAGCGAACGTATAGGCTGTGTCCTACCAACAAAGGTGATGTATGGATATTTTCCAAAGCATGATGATTCTAGTAATTCTAGTCGCATGTTCATTCTTTTTATCCTTATCTGAAATCGCGATTGCTGGATCACGAAAACTCAAACTGAAACTCATTGCCGAAAGTGGCGAAGAACGTGCAAATAAAGTCATTGAGTTACAAGAAAACTCAGCAGACTTTTTTGCATCAACCCAAGTGGGTGTTAATGCTGTTGCGATCTTGGGCGGTATTGTCGGTGAATCCTCATTACGTCCTTACTTCCACAACTTGGCAACTGAACTTTATCCAGGACCTTGGGCAGACACGATTGGATTTAGTTTATCTTTTTTAACCGTTACCTCCCTGTTTATCTTATTTGCTGACTTAATGCCAAAACGCTTGGCAATGATCTTCCCAGAAAAACTGGCAATTAAAGTTATCAATCCCATTACCATTTTCATTAAAATCTGTAGACCTTTAGCATGGGTTATTAACATCATTGCCAATTCAATTTTTAGAATTTTTAAAATTGATACCAAGCGCGACGACAGCATGACCTTTGATGATATTTCTGCCATCGTAAATGCAGGTGCGCAAGCAGGTGTCTTACAAAAACAAGAACATCATTTCATTGAAAATGTATTTGAGCTTGAAGAGCGTACCGTGCCATCCAGTATGACAGCACGAGAAAACATTGTTTATTTCACTTTGAATGAAGCTGAGCATAGTATTCGCCAAAAGCTGGCTGATCATCCTTATTCAAAATTCTTAATTTGTAATGAACATATCGACCAAGTCATTGGCTATGTCGATGCCAAAGATATTTTAGTCCGTATTTTAAATAATCAGTCCTTTACGCAACTGAATGAATCGATTATCCGTAACGTTTTAATTATCCCAGATAGCCTTACGCTATCAGAACTTCTTGACCGTTTTCGCTCAACTAAAGAGAAGTTTGCAGTGGTAATCAATGAATATGCCTTAGTAGTCGGTGTGATTACCCTCAGTGATATTATGATCACGGTTATGGGCGACTGGGTGACCCCGATGGATGAAGAACAACAAATCATTAAACGTGATAATCATTCATGGCTGATTGATGGCAGTACTCCAATTGAAGATGTAAAACATGCGCTGGCAATTGAAGAATTCCCAGAAAATGAAAATTACGAAACCATTGCTGGCTTTATCATGTATCGTCTGCGCAAGATCCCACGCCCTGCAGATGCGGTTGAATATGCTGGTTTTAAATTTGAAGTAGTCGATATCGACCACTATAAAATTGACCAATTGCTGGTCACACAAATTATCCCTAGTCTGGAAAATGACACATCTGCGACGCAAGAAGACTAAGCTGAACAGTTCATAAAAAAAGCCCAACAATGGGCTTTTTTTATTTCATGGCAAACCAGATCAGAGCAGCCAAAATCAAGAAGATCAAAACCAAGACTTTAATTCCACCACGACTGCGCTGTACCAATTGCTCTTGGATCTGTGCCTGTTCTTGTGGATGATCTTGCAGATACTGATCAATTAAGTCTTTAGATTCCTTGAGACCTAAACCTGTTTTTTCTCGCGTGATCTTAATGGCATCAATCAATTGCCCTGCTCTAAGCACATTGAGCGCTTCTGGCGGAATCTTCGGTGCTAAGGTCATAAAATTAACAATCCTTGTTATTTTCTATTGGAAACCACATCAGAGCAGGATGTTTAGAATCACTTAATTTCCACCATACAATGAAATCAACTCATCAAGTACGGCTTGATAATGAATACCAATATCTTCTGCTAAGATTTTATAAGCATTATCAAACTGAACCATCGGCCAGCCTTCTTTCCAGAATGGGAAAATATTATGCAAATCGTGTGTAACTGTCGCATCTTCACGGCCGATGGCTTGTGCAACTTGTGCTAAGACCTGAGCCGTTTCAGCACCATCAATTGCTAAATAATCAATACCACGCACTTTGAGAATACGAATACGGTCTTTTTTATAACGGATCTTTTTTGCCTGACCTGCATTCAAGCCCAATGCCAGTGTCACTGCTTCGACAAATTTTTCTTCAAAGCTTGTACTGAGTGCAACCAAAGCCTGTTTATGTGCTTCTTGGCGACCAGCTTTCCCCCCACTACGGATCATCTCATTTGCTTCCGTATTCAGCTTATCTTTTTTCATAGACTGTAAAATGTCTAAAATTTCGATATCGCTTAAAGATTCAGGAGATTGCTCAATCATGGGAGTCCTAATACACAAAAATAAAAAAGTATTGTCTCATAAAAGCAATATTAAAGCAGAATAAAAATTTAAAATGGTTTGCCGTCTTTACTGTATTTGTGGCACTTACTCTAGAATTCAGGTTTATGAAATCAGATCTTTTTTGAATTATTGTTTATTTATTTGCCAAATACATTTTACCCTGATAATATTATTTTACCCAGATAAAAATATATTGTTAATATGAATACTCAAACCACCTACACTGCATTTAATGGCAGTACACTGGTCGCAACTGGCCAGCCGACTGAGCTTGCGATCAAGATCAGACATCTTTCTCAGGCAAATGAAAATATTTTGATTTTTAATGATCAAACAGGTCAACAAATTGATCTTGACCTTTCTGGTTCTGAACAAGAGTTATTACAACGCTATAGCGAACCTGAGCCAACTAAACGAGTTGGAAGGCCTAAACTTGGGGTTATTTCTCGTGAAATCACCTTACAGAAGAAGCATTGGGATTGGTTAGATCAACAAAGTGCCAGCGCATCGGCTGTGATCCGCAAGTTGATTGATAAAGAGCTGAATGATCCTAATTCTGAAAGTAATATCATGCTTGCCAAACAAGCTACTGACCGCTTTATGTCTGCGATGTTAGGCAATATGCCAAATTATGAAGAAGCAACCCGTGCTTTATATCAGGGGGATCAAGAGGTTTTCTTAAAATTAATTCAAGATTATCCTTTCGATGCCCAGAAATATATTTGCAAATTATCAATGCATGCATTTTAAAAAGGCAACTTTGATTTATTGAGAAGCCCCCATTGAAGGGGCTTTTTTCAAGCCAAATTTTTCTTTTCTTTATACTCTTTTACCTCTCGATCACTCACATCTTCTGGATAGCAATAAGGTGTGTATCCGCCTGCACGGTTATAAGCACTACGCTTACCACAGCGACTACCATTACGTGCAGTATTATAGGGACATGGGCAATTACCTGGATAACTTTCAATAGATTCTTGAATAATTTTTCGTTTAATTACCTCTGTACTACCCCCTACCTGTTTGGCCTCAACATTAAAAGCAAGACATAACCCCATTAAAAATAATATTTTTTTCATACATACCTCTCTAAGCAAGGCATTGTATAGAGAAATATTTTATGTGAAATATCATGCATATTTTAAATGCTTTATTATTATGCAGTTAAACCTGTAAGCATAAAAAAACCCGCTTATGCGGGTTTTTCAAAATCAATTCAGTCGATTAAAGACGAACTAACTCCACCACTTTTTCAGCGGCTTCTTCAACCGTTTCAGCAGCAATCTCTGTATCTGTACCATCCACAGTCGTTGTGATAATAACAACGCCCGTTTCACGTAACAAGGCAATCTGCTCAACCGTTAAATTTGCTTTTGCAATGGCAACTACACCTTGTTGAATCAATAAGCTTTCTAATGCTTGAGCTTTCTCGATCAACGATGCAGACACACCAATTACCGCAGGTTTTTGACCTAAACGTGCCGCACGATCTTCTGCAGTCACAGGATTGCTATGCGCCGTCCATTCAACTGCAGCTTCAACCATACCTGCACCAACAGTCACGTTGCTGAGGCGGTCAATAAAGATAAATGAACCGGTGTAACGGCTATCTTGATATTGATCGAAGACCACTGGCGCATCAAACTCAACCACAACATCCGCAATTGCATTCAACTCAAGTTCTTCAACTTGCGTATGTTCCAACGTATTCACATTGACACGGAAGTTAATTGCAGTGACTTTCGCTGGAACAGTTTGTGTGCCAATTTTGACGTTGTACAGCTTACCTTTCACCAACGGATGTTCATTCATCCACACCACTGAAGCACGTACACTACGTGAAATCAAAGGTTGTTCGCCTGCACGAACCAAAACGTTACCACGAGAAATATCAATTTCATCGTTTAAAGTTAACGTCACGGCTTGGCCTGCAACTGCTTGCTCAAGATTGCCATCAAAGGTGACGATTTCTTTCACCGTTGATTTCTTACCAGATGGCAAAGCAACAATTTCATCACCAACGTTGATTTCACCCAACGCAATGGTCCCCGCGAAACCGCGGAAATCGAGGTTTGGACGATTCACATATTGAACCGGGAAACGGAATTCATGTTTATTTGATTCACGTTTAATTTCCACTGATTCAAGAATGCTCATCAAGGTTTGACCCTTGTACCACGGCGTACTTGCTGATGGATTCACCACGTTATCGCCATTCAGTGCCGAGATCGGTACGAACACAATATTTTCAGGACGACGATCACCAAGTTGGCTGACGAAAGCATCATATTCAACTTGGATTTCATTGAAACGCGCTTCAGAGAATTCCACCAAGTCCATCTTGTTAATCGCAACCACGATATTTTTAATACCGAGCAAGCTTGCGATAAATGAGTGACGGCGCGTTTGTGTTTGCACACCATAGCGCGCATCAATCAAGATAATCGCAAGATCAGCTGTCGATGCACCGGTTGCCATGTTACGCGTATATTGTTCATGTCCTGGTGTATCTGCAATGATGAACTTACGCTTTTCTGTAGAGAAATAACGATAAGCGACATCAATGGTAATGCCCTGCTCACGTTCAGCCTGCAAGCCATCGACCAGTAAGGCAAGGTCAGGCGCATCACCTGTGGTTCCCACTTTCTTACTGTCACGGGTCACCGCTTGCAATTGATCTTCATAAATCAATTTTGAATCATAAAGTAAACGACCAATTAAGGTACTTTTACCATCATCGACGTTACCGCAAGTCAAAAAGCGCAATAAATCTTTTTGCTCATGTTGTTTTAAATAGCCCAAGATGTCTTGGCTAATAAGATCTGATTGATGAGACATTGCTCAAAACTCCACAAAATTTTTGAAATCGAATTTGCCAAGCAGCTTAGAAATAACCTTCTTGCTTTTTCTTTTCCATCGAGCCCGCCTCATCATGGTCAATCATACGACCTTGACGCTCTGAGCTCGTGGCCAAAAGCATTTCTTGGATAATTTCAGGCAAGGTATCTGCTTCAGACTCAACTGCACCCGTTAGCGGATAACAGCCAAGCGTACGGAAACGTACCGATTTCATTTGTGGAACTTCACCCTCTTTTAAACGCATACGTTCATCATCCACCATGATCAACGTACCACTACGTTCTACCACAGGACGAACGGCAGAGAAATAAAGCGGAACGATTTGAATATTCTCTAAGTAGATATATTGCCAGATGTCTAACTCAGTCCAGTTCGACAATGGGAATACACGAATACTTTCGCCTTTGTTCACTTTACCGTTGTAAAGATTCCAAAGTTCTGGACGCTGGTTTTTAGGATCCCAACGATGCTTATTATCACGGAAAGAATAAACACGTTCTTTGGCACGAGATTTTTCTTCATCACGACGTGCACCACCAAAAGCAGCATCAAACTGATACTTATCCAAGGCTTGTTTTAAACCTTGGGTTTTCATGATATCGGTATATTTTGAACTGCCATGATCGAACGGGTTAATCCCAGCCTCACGACCTTCTACATTTTGATGCACGATCAAATCAAAGCCATGCGTTTTCGCCATGTTGTCACGGAACGCAATCATGTCTTTAAACTTCCAACCGGTATCTACATGCAGTAGCGGGAATGGCAGTTTTGCTGGATAGAATGCTTTTAATGCCAAGTGCAGCATCACCGCTGAATCTTTACCAATTGAGTAAAGCATCACAGGGTTTTCAAATTCAGCTGCAACTTCACGAATAATATGAATACTTTCTGCCTCAAGTTGTTTGAGGTGAGTCAATCTATTTTCAGTCATGTACAATTTCCTCCTTATCCATGCTATCCATAAAATCTATAAGTGATATTAAACCACCACTTTGAAGACTGTGTGGAGGAACGAGTGCCATAACAACTCCAATTTTTCATGATATCGATATTCTTACTTGCAGTAGAATTTGCTACTGAGTAAAGGTTATTCATTATAATAATTTAGATTGAGTTCTTTAGCTTGTTTTTTCATATCAATATGCAAAATTATGATATGAAAATAAGATTCTGGAATATCAATACAACCAATTTCACATAAATCAAAAACAAAAAAAGAAGCCTAAAGGCTTCTTTTTTCAATCATTTAGTTTCTATCAAAAACCAAACATTTTACGTTCTAATGGAATTTCTACACCAACAGAAACGCCACCATCACGCCCATTTAGATCAGAATCACTGACCCAACCATTCACTTTTAAAGGAATAGTCGGTTTTAAATAATGCGTCCAAGTCAAATCGAGGCCTTTTACGGTATCTTCTTTTGGAAATGCTGCGTTAATAGATAAGTTAGATTGGTTCACTTTGGCGTAAATCACACGACCATTTAAACGGTTCATGAGATCAAAACGAATATCTCCACCAACCGAATACATCTGACTATCCCCACCAATAGCATGGCCTAATGAAAAACCATGTTGGTAATAACCATCTGTGTAAACATAGTGGTTATATGACACAGCATCTACTTTTCCATTTGTACGAGTATCTGCCCATTCAGCATAAAGTTGATATGGCATATTTTTATAAGCAGATGAGAAATCTATACCAGCCAAATACATTTTTTTAGCAGGTAACAACCCAGCTTCATCCTCACCCACATATTGCCCATACAAACCGATAGGTACTTGCAATAATTGTTGTGTATTTAAGCGAAAATCAAATCCTGCAATTTGATTCGATTTATCCGTATCATAATCAAGATTATCATTCCCTTTAATGGCATTCCAAAGTGAGTCAAGGCTTTCTGAACGCCCTTCTCCGCCCCATTGTAAGACACGAGAAGCACCAAGCTCAAGAGCAGGAAAAGGCTGTGCGGTAACACGTAAACCTAGCAGTTTTGCATCTGGAACAGCTTTATAATCATCTAGCTGCCCTCCAAATAGTTGATATTGCCAAGGCCCAATCCAAGACAACCATTTTGTCTCAAAGGCATTTTGAACAGCTCGCTGAACAGTGACACCATACACTGGACGACTCGCATCACCACGAATCAAGCTGCCGTCATGACCTGGCCCCCAGTAGGTTGGAATTTGACCCGCAATGACCCACTGGTTCCAAAGCTTACCTGCGATATATGAGCCTTCAACATTGGCATCATGTCCATTATCGATCAGTGGATCTTTCTCACCATTCACACGGAGTTTAGCATCCCAGTTTTCACCGCCTGCATTAAACTCAGCGGCAATTTGATATTGTGATTTTTGATTATCACCAAATGCTTGAGGAATCGTTTTAAGATCAGTACCTGCATGTAAACCAGCTTTTACAGTTGCGTTATCCGCTTGCAGTGCATGCACGACTGAATCAATAACTTTTTGTTGAGTCGTATTGCTCACCTTAGCTTGAGATAGAGCACGTTGAATTTCGTCACCACTCATTGGCCAAGTCGATGTACTGATTTGTATAACACCTTGTTGGTTTAACCAATTCAGGTCCGTTCTTAAATTTTGATCATTTAACACCAGACCCTGAGCAAATACAGGAGAAGAAAGAGAGGCAAATAACGCCATATAAAGCGATTTTTTTAAAAACATGTCCAAACTGTTCTCAAATATATTTATGCACACATGATCGTTGGTTTATGCATACTTTTCAATCGTCAAACGAAACAATTACATTTTTTAACGGTAAAGAAAAAAAGCCACTTCAATGAAGTGGCTTTTTTAAATACATCTAAAGCTTAATCTTTACGGCGCATATGCGGGAATAACAAGACATCGCGGATACTTGGTGCATTCGCAAATAACATCACCAAACGGTCAATACCAATGCCCTGACCAGCTGTCGGTGGTAAACCATATTCCAACGCTTCAATAAAGTCGGCATCGTAATGCATAGCTTCATCATCACCCGCATCCTTCTCGGCCACTTGTGCTTGGAATCGCTCAGCTTGATCAATCGGATCGTTTAACTCGGAGAAGCCATTTGCCAACTCACGACCACCAATAAAGAATTCGAAACGATCTGTAATATGTGGGTTATCATCATTACGACGTGCCAATGGAGAAGTTTCCGCTGGATATTCCGTAATGAATGTTGGCTGACGTAATTGCGTTTCTACAGTTTCTTCAAATACGATGGTTTGCAACTTACCTAAACCGAATCCTGGTTTTACTTTCTCTTTCAACACATCTTGAGTGAACTTCGCCAAAAACTCACGGTCATTGACATTTTCAGGTGTAAATGTTGGGTTATGCTCAAGAATCGCATCAAACATTGAGATTTTTTTGAATGGACCTTTGAAGCTATAGACTTCTTCACCATATGGCACATCAGTAGAGCCCAAGATATCAACTGCCAATTTTTCCAGCATGTTTTCAGTCAGTACCATCAAGTCTTTATAGTCAGCATAGGCTTGATAGAACTCAATCATGGTAAATTCTGGATTATGACGTGTTGAAACCCCTTCATTACGGAAGTTACGGTTGATTTCAAAAACACGTTCAAAACCACCGACCACAAGGCGTTTTAAATACAGTTCTGGCGCAATACGGAGGTAAAGCTCCATATCCAAGGCATTATGATGCGTTACGAATGGTTTTGCAGATGCGCCACCAGGAATCACATGCATCATCGGCGTTTCAACTTCCATGAAACGTTCATTGGTCAAAAATGCACGAATACCTGCAACCACTTTGGCACGAATTTCAAAGGTTTTACGCGTTTCTTCGTTTACGATTAAATCTAAATAACGTTTACGATATTTCGCTTCAGTATCTGTTAAACCATGGAATTTATCTGGAAGTGGTCGAAGTGATTTAGTGAGTAATTCAAAGCCTTCAAGGTGAACATATAAGTCACCTTTACCAGAACGCCCAATATAGCCTTCAGCCGCAATAATATCACCAAGGTCTAAGCTTTTAATGGTTTCTAAAATGTCTGTCGGTAAACCTTTACGGTCAACATACAGTTGGATACGACCTGTCATGTCTTGGATCACGATGAATGATCCACGGTTGAGCATGACACGGCCCGCAACTTTTACATAAACTTTTTCAGCGCCTTCAATTTGCGCTTTATCTTGGTCTTTAAATTGTTCTTGCAAATCAGCAGTGTAGTGCTCACGTTTAAACGTGTTTGGCCACGGGCTCTTACCCGTTTGTTTTGCAGTCTCTTGGATTTGCTTTAATTTGGCATGACGCTGTGCGATTAAATCGTTTTCGGAAAGTGTTTGTTCAGAAGTCGATTGAGCGTTTTGTTGCGTCATCTCTGCCTCGATTAAGTAAAAAATGAAGTGACATAGAATAGCAGATCACAACTCATTTTCGTATTGTTTCAACCAGACAATTCAAAAAAATCAAGATTGATCGTTTTTTGAATCTAGATAACGCAGCAATTCACTGTCAGAAAGCGCTTACGAATGTATTATTTTTCAGCCAAATGTTTCACCATGGCAAGCCCTTGATCAAAGCCTTTATTCATAAATTCCGCATGTTCAGGTTGAATTTCCACTTCAACATGCAGTTGGGTTTCACCATTAAAATCAAACAGCATATATTTCTCTAAAGCACCCGCCCAAGCTTTCACCTCCTCACTGTCAAGATCTTCCTTGCCATCTTGAATCATTCCAAGATGTTTAAACACAATCTCTTTAGGTTCTTCTATGCTTTCAATGGTAGACACCATGCCATTGCCTTTACCATCACCAAAAAAAGTCTTACCACCTACTTTCCAATCGGTTTTCATGGTTGAATCGCAGGCAAAGAATTTTGTCCATGCCTGATAACTCTCAGGTGTCCACAAAACCTCCCAAACTTTCTCTGGCGTTGCATAAATTTTTATATTATATGACAGAGTTTCCATGCTCTATTCTCCATTTTCATTGTTGTGATTCATCATAACTTGATTCTGAATGTTTGTTTTTTATACACACTATATTCATACGATTATTCATTTTTAATTACATAAGCATTTATATTGCTGTAAAAAATTAGAGTAATTGCTCAAATAACAAGACTTTCAGATAAAATTGCCATATCGCTTTTTGAATAAATGATTAAACTCTTGCATTTACTTTACTTAAATGGCGTTCTGCGTAAAAATCTAACTCCCGATCAACACAAGTTAGTTCTATTGCAGCGATCGTAGCGACATTATGGAATAGTTTTACTGAAAGGCAATTTGAGCATACCTATCAGTTTGGAGAGTCACATGAAAAAATATCAATGTATCGTTTGTGGTTGGATTTACGACGAAGCAGAAGGTTGGCCACAAGACGGCATTGCAGCAGGAACCAAATGGGAAGATATCCCAGATGATTGGACTTGCCCAGATTGCGGCGTTTCAAAAGCTGATTTTGAAATGATTGAAATCTAAATAGATCGAGAAGGCCGTGACAATGATCATGGTCTTTTTTTTGCTATTGTTTGTTTTTAAATAAGAAAATATTGGAGAAGAGAATGCATCCTATCGTTATCATCGGATCAGGTATGGCGGGTTATACCCTTGCTCGAGAGTTTCGTAAACTGAGTCCTGAACAAGAACTCGTTATGATCTGCGCGGATGATGCGGTAAATTATGCAAAACCAACATTATCCAATGCCTTCGCAGGCAATAAAGCACCTGAACAAATTGCTTTAGGCGATGCCAACAAAATGGCAACTCAACTGAATATGCGCATTGAAGCAGAAACCTGGGTGAAAGAAATCAATGCAGCAAACCACGAACTCACATTAGAAAAAAATGGTGAAACGGTTACTCAACCTTATTCAAAACTGGTGCTTGCAGTCGGTGCAAACCCAATACGCTTAGCCATTGCTGGCGATGGCAGTGATGATATTCATGTGGTGAATTCACTCATCGACTATCGTACTTTCCGTGAAAATCTCGCAAAACGTAAAGACAAACGCGTGGTGATTCTCGGTGCGGGTCTTATTGGTTGTGAATTTGCCAACGATCTTTTGCATAGCAATTATGATGTCACCGTGATTGACCTTGCAGCACAACCTTTGGGTCGTTTATTACCAAACCACGTTGCTGAAGCCTTCAAAACCAACCTGGAACAAGCGGGTATCAAGTTCGCCCTTTCTACGACCGTTGAAAAAGTATCGAAGATCAACGATGGTGAAGACTACGCAGTCACCTTAGCCAATGGCCAAACTTTGGTTGCGGACATTGTTCTTTCTGCAATTGGTTTACAGCCAAACATTGCTTTGGCTAAAGCAGCAGACATCCAAACTAGTCGTGGCATTATTACCAATACTTTATTAGAAACCAATCAGGCTGATGTTTATGCTGTGGGTGACTGTGCTGAAGTGAATGGTACCTTGTTGCCATTTGTCATGCCGATCATGCAACAAGCACGGGCTTTGGCAAAAACACTGAGTGGTCAAACGACAGCCGTACACTACCCTGCTATGCCAGTTGCGGTAAAAACACCTGCTGCCCCATTGACCGTTTTACCCGCTCCGCTTGATGTTGATGTGAACTGGGAAACTGAAGAGTTTGATGATGGTATGTTGGCAAAAGCGGCCGACGGCGAAGGCACTTTGAGAGGATTTGTTCTACTCGGTGCAACCGCAGCGAAACAGCGTTTAACCTTAACCAAGTTGGTTCCAGACTTGATTCCTGCACAGGTTTAAGGTTTAAATACGGGAGTTTGCTGGAAAAAAACATCCAGCAAACGCTCAACCAATAAGAAGAATTCAACTCGGAACAAATACCATGAACAGTGCCCTTCAATTTAATGTGTCGCCTTATGCTTCATTTATGCAAGAAACCAAAGTCACTTTGGGCAATGGGATCGAGTTGCATGTTGAAATGGGGGGGAATCCTGAGCACCCAACCATCTTATTGATCATGGGCTTAGGCGCTCAAATGCTGTTCTGGCCAGATTTCTTTTGTAAGGCCTTAATTGATCAAGGTTTCCGTGTCGTCCGTTTCGATAACCGTGATATCGGTTTATCTTCTAAAATTCGTAATAAAGGAAAACGACTCAACACCATGAAACTGATGGGTCGCTTCATGTTTGGCCTTGGCAATGAAGGCGCACCATATACGCTGTATGATATGGCGGATGATGTATCCATGCTGATTGATCAGTTAGGTATTGAGAAAACTTATATTATTGGCGCCTCTATGGGCGGGATGATTTCACAGATTGTTGCAGCAAAATATCCAGAAAAAGTAGAAAAAATCGGTTTATTATTTACCAGTAATAATCAGCCTTTTCTCCCTCCCCCTTTTCCAAAGCAACTTTTTAGCTTATTAGGAAAGCCTGAAGGGCATGATGAAGAAACCATTATTAATCACAGTTTGAATGTTTTTCGTATTATTGGTTCGCCTGGTTATGTCAATCCAGTTGAGTCAATTCAAACCATTCGTAAATTATATCGACGTAGTTTCTATCCAGCGGGTGTACTTCAACAATTTTTAGCAATATTATGTACGGGTTCTTTGTTACCATTGAACAAGACGATTACTCAGCCAACTCTGGTTGTACATGGCTCAAAAGATCGCCTATTACCACCGAGTCACGGGAAAGCTGTTGCAAAAGCAATTTCTGGTGCTAAGTTTGAATTAATCCAAGGAATGGGGCATGATATTCCTGCACATTTCATTCCACAACTTAGTGGTTTATTTGCTCACCACTTTAGATCATCACACTAGGACACTATGGCTGCATTACCCTCATTAAGACAGCTATCATATTTAGTTACGTTGTCAGAAACTTTACATTTTACTGAAGCAGCGCGTCGTTCCTTTGTCACCCAGTCAACGTTATCGGGCGGCATCATGGAATTAGAGCGTTTATTAGGTGGCGTCTTAGTTGAGCGTGATCGTCAAAACGTCCGTTTAACCCCCTTAGGTGAACAGGTTGTGGCTCGTGCACGGGTACTACTGGCCGATGCTCAAGACCTGATGCGTTTAAGTCGAGAAATGAGTGAACCACTAACAGGTGATTTACATCTCGGTATTATTCCAACCATTGCACCGTTTATCTTGACGCAATTGCTCGATGAAGTTCATCAACAACTACCCAAAATCCAACTGCATCTACACGAAGCGCAAAGCGAGAAGATTGTAGAGAAACTGGAACACGGTAATTTAGATATGATCGTGCTTGCGCTTCCATTTGACACGCGTAGTTTAAAAGTCGCTGAAATTGCCAAAGAACACCTGTTCCTTGTATATAACAAGCAAGATACCAATGCAGCCAATGCAAACTCTTTAGATGATTTGGATTTATCACGTTTGATGTTACTTGAAGAAGGACATTGTCTACGTGATCACGCACTCAGTGCCTGCCCTGTTGGCGAACGTAAAAATGATCACCGCTTAAAAGCGAGTTCATTGCCAACCTTGGTGGAGATGGTCTCTTCAGATTTAGGTTTTACCCTGTTACCTGAGATTGCACTGAAAAACAGTATGATTCATTTCAATGAAGATATTGCAGTGAAATCAATTGAAGCCGCACCAAGCCGCACGCTCGCTTTAGTGACGCGTAAAAGTACGCCATTGCAAAGCGAATTTGATGTGATCTTGCAGATTCTGCAGAAAATCACCGCTCATTTAACTTAATAAAACAAAAAAGCCTGTAATTAAATTACAGGCTTTTTTTCGACTTAAAATAATAATGATTAAATATCTAATAAATTAACGTGTTCAACTTGCACATCGCTCATACGTAGACCTTGATCAAGTAATTCATCAAAATACGATTCGACCACTTTGGCTTGATCAGCCGTATTTTCAACTTTATACATATTCTGACGAAACTCATTACTTGAACGTAGACCTTTGGTATACCAAGCAATATGCTTACGGGCGATACGACAGCCTGAATATTCACCATAGAACTGATACAGTTCTGCCAAATGCCCAAGTAATACCGTCTTAACTTCAGCAATATCTGGTGCGGCAAGATGCTCACCAGTCTTTAAGTAATGTGCAATTTCTCTAAAGATCCAAGGTCGGCCTTGAGCAGCACGTCCAATCATAATCGCATCTGCCCCCGTATAATCCAGTACATATTTGGCTTTTTCTGGGCTATCAATATCACCATTGGCAATCAATGGGATATCAATTAGTGCTTTGACCTGCTTAATCAGTTCATAACGTGCGGTATTTAAATACATATCTTCACGGGTACGACCATGTAAGGCCAATGCCGCAATTCCAGACTCTTCGGCACGCTTTGCCACACGTAAAATATTTTCATGGCCATTTAAAAAACCCAATCGAGTTTTTAAAGTGACTGGCACATCCACGGCCGCAACCACAGCATCTAAAATCCGTGCGACGAGATCTTCATCTTGTAGCAATGCGGAACCCGCTAACTTGTTACAAACCTTTTTGGCTGGACAACCCATATTGATATCCACAATTTGTGCGCCATTCGCAACTTGGTAACGTGCCGCTTCAGCAAGTTGTTCAGGATCAGAACCCGCGATTTGTGCTGAAATTGGCGCAAGCTCGCCATCAAAATTAGCCCGATACAAGCTCTTCTTACTCATACGTAGTGTCTTGTCAGCAGTCATCATTTCACTGACTGCATGTCCTGCACCAAAGTATTTACATAGCGTCCGAAAGGGTCTATCCGTCACGCCTGCCATCGGAGCAACAATCAAATTATTTGACAGTTGATATGAACCAATATACATATATTTTCTTACAATTTCTGATCAACATAGTATACTTCATTCGCCCGTTCGGCTCATCTTTTTGTGCGGTGTTGTCTTCATTATGAACCAATCGTTTTCGACTCGTCCTCTACTCAAAACATTTAGCCTTTTGGCAATCAGCATAAGCTTAACGGCTTGTGGCGATAATGCTTGGTGGTCAAATAGTAAAGAACCTGAAATGAAGGCAGAACAAATTACCAGCGTTCTTCCGCCACGTGTCAATGATCGCCAATCATGGTCACAAGATATCTTTGATATCATGCAACAACTCAGTATTCCTAAGACCAAGCAAAATGTATGCAGCATTGTCGCTGTTGTCGATCAGGAATCAAATTTTGTGGCCGACCCTGCTGTGCCTGGATTGGGTGAGAAAGCGGTCAAAGAAATCAACACCCGACTCAAAGAAAAGTTTGAAGCCAAGCTTGGGGAAACCATTGGTGGAACTGTTGCAGGCTATTTTGAGGATGTACTCAAAAACCAACCCTCACCAGAAAACAACTACATGAGCCAAATGCGCAAAGTCAGAACCGAGCGCGAACTTGATTTACTCTATCGAGAAATTTTTGACTATATGTCGAAGCATTACCATGTCAGTGCACTGACGGGTGCAGCCAAATTAGTTGGACAAGATATCGGCGAGAAAATGAATCCAATTACAACCTTGGGTTCAATGCAAGTGCATATTAACTATGCCAAAGAGCATAAACGGCAAAGTGGCAATATTGCTGAACTTCGTAATGATCTCTATACCCAGTACGGCGGCTTATATTACGGTATCCATCGCTTGATGGAATACTCTGCTGATTATGACAAAGCCATCTATCGTTTTGCCGATTATAATTCAGGTATGTATTCTAGCCGCAATGCAGCTTTCCAGAAAATGCTTGAGGTTATACAAGAAAAAGACCTTGATTTGGATGGCGACCTGTTACTTTACAATAAAGATGGCAATCCTCAATCCGCACTGAGCCAATCTGAAAAAGAAGTGATCTCAGCGTTTACCAATAATAAAATTCTGGTGACCCCTCGTCAGATTCGTGCCGATTTAAAGAAAGAAAAAGAACAAAAGTTTGAAGATACGCAAACCTATTTAGCTGTTCAAAAACTTTATCAAAGTAAAACCAATAAAGAACCGATTTATGCAATGATGCCTGAAGTCGTTATTTCAGGCCCCAAACTGAGCCGCGACTACAACACCAATTGGTTCGCCAGTCGCGTTAATGGACGATATGAAACATGCATGCAAAGAGCGAAACGCATAAAACTCTAAATCTTGCTTTATTTGATTTTGATGGAACACTCTATCCAAGAGACAGTTTCACAGGGTTTATTTTCTTCGCTTTATCAAAACGTCATATTGTCAAAAGAGGCTTGAAAATCCTGCCATGGATTCAAGCCTACTATTTACGCCTCTACCCTGCGCATGCTATGCGCCCACGATTATTTCAGAGCATGTTTAAAGACATTTCTGCAGATGTTGTTGAGCAGCTCGCCCAAGAATATGCACTAAAGTTGATTAAACGACTTGATCAGGATTTACTACAACAACTTCAACAGCACCAACAACGCGGTGACCATATCGTGCTGGTGTCTGCTTCAGTAGACATTTACTTGGCACCCATTTGTGAATTTCTGAATATTGAACTCATCTGCACACAAACTGAAATTAAAGATGGGCTTTTAACGGGTCGTTATCGCTCAGAAGACTGTAGTCGCGAACAAAAGAAATTACGCATTTTACAGCAGTATAATTTAGCTGATTATCAAGCAATTTATGCCTATGGCAATAGTGAAGAAGATCTCGATATGCTTTCTTTGGCAGACTATCCCTATATGGTTGGGCGCGATACGACTGTTACTGTTCAATAGTCGATTGTTGAAAATCGATAGTTTGGTAACGCCTAGAAAAAAGACTATACAAGCAAATTTATTAAGCTATTATTAAATTAATATTTAACGATTTTAACAATGTTGTGAATTGACCATGACCGCTTCTGCTGCACCTCAGGCCAATATTTTAACCATTCAACAACTGAGCAAAAAATTCGGCAACCGATTTGCAGTTGATCAAGCAACTTGGTCTGCCACAAGCGGTCAGATCATTTGCTTACTTGGGCATTCGGGCTGCGGAAAAACCACCATGCTGCGCCTCATTGCTGGCTTAGAAACACCGAGTTCAGGTTCCATTCAGCTTGAAAAAGATACGCTTTGGGATAGCCAACAACACATTGCAGCTGAACAGCGAAATATCGGCTTAGTCTTTCAGGACTATGCGCTGTTCCCACATCTGAGTGTGCTGGAAAATGTCATGTTTGGCTTAGGTAAATTCCCGAAATCGCAACAACAAGAGATTGCCGAACAAGCTTTAACACATGTCTCGATGCATCATCATGCACAGAGCTATCCATACACCTTGTCTGGTGGAGAACAGCAACGTGTCGCATTGGCACGTGCGCTCGCACCTAAACCGCATGTTTTATTAATGGATGAGCCATTTTCAAATCTAGATCATCGTCTACGAGACCAAATCCGCAAAAACACGATCAGCCTGTTAAAAAAAACCGCCACCACCACTGTTATTGTCACCCATGATCCAGAAGAAGCCTTGCAAATTGCAGATCAGATTATTTTGATGCATGAAGGCAAAATCATTCAAATTGGCAGCCCAAAACAACTTTATTTACAACCTGAAACACAATTCGCTGCCCGTTATTTTTCGACTCTTAATGAAATACCCACTCAGCAAAATAATCAGCAACTGAGCACATTATTTGGTTCTATCAAACTCCCGCAGCACTTAAGCCAAACTCAGCAGTCCATTCACTGCTATTTTCGACCGCATCAACTACGCATTCAGCATCAGCAATCTGAAGGCTTTTTAGCAGCAAAAGTCATTTCAACTACCTTTATGGGACATATGCAGCAATTACATTTACAACTGAATACTGAAGCAGTTACCTTAATTGCTCAGGTTGATCACCTACAACATTTTTCAGAACAAGAAAATGTCTATGTTTCTGTTGATTTAAATACATGTTTTTACTATGCCTCTTAGCATTTAAGCCTTAATTTGCTAGATCAGCAGCTTGCTATTCAATATCCTAAATATGAGTGAGACAAAATGAAGTTACGGTTTAAGCATCATCTCGTTTTAACAGGTCTACTAGCACTCGGTAGCGGTTGGGTACATGCCGCCCAAGTCAATCTGTACACCACCCGCGAACCTGCCTTGATTCAACCTCTGCTACAAGAATTTAGTAGCAAGACAGGTGTTAAGGTCAATACGGTTTTTATCAAAGATGGTTTACTTGAGCGTGTAAAAGCCGAAGGCCGTCGCTCTCCTGCAGATGTTCTACTCACCGTTGATTTTGGTAATCTAGTCGATTTAGTCGAAGGCGGTGTGACCCAACCCATTCAGTCAAAAATTTTAAATCAAGCTATTCCAGGTAATTTACGTGCTGCCAATGGACATTGGTATGCCCTATCCATGCGGGCTCGTGCGGTCTATGCATCAAAAGAACGCGCTCCATTGACTGCAATCAATTATGAAGAACTGGCCAACCCGAAATGGAAAGGTAAAATCTGTATTCGTTCTGGCAGTCATGTCTATAACACCAGCCTAATTGCGGCTTATATTGCGCATCATGGCGAAAAAGCCACTGAACAATGGCTACGTGGGGTCAAAGCCAATTTGGCACGACCAGCCAGTGGTGGTGATCGTGACGTGGCACGCGATATCTTGGGTAAAATCTGTGATATTGGTGTTGCAAACACTTACTATGTGGGTCGTATGCGTACAGGAAATGATGTTGAACAGCAACGCTGGGGCAATGCCATCAACGTCGTTCTCCCTCGTTTTAGCAATGGCGGAACCCATGTCAATGTCTCTGGTGCGGCTGTCGCCAAGAATGCACCGAATGCTCAACAAGCGATCCAGTTACTTGAGTTCTTAGCTTCTGACCACGCACAAGCCATCTACGCACAAAGTGGCTTCGAATATCCAGTTAAACCTGGAGTCAAAATAGACCCTGTAATTGCCAGCTTTGGTAAATTGAATGTCGATACAATACGCTTGAGTGATATCGCTCGATACCGTAAAACAGCTAATCTTTTGGTCGATAAAGTACAATTTAATCATTAAATCGCATCAGCAAGGCGGCATTGACTTGCCACCTTGCTTCACTCAGCTTCATATTCTGTAAATTGACACTCTTGATGATAAGTAATAAATCTGTATTCCCATCATTATTTTCGCTCAGTGGACTTTTCACGATACTTGCCTGCTTACCTATATTGGCGCTGATTTGGTCCGCATTACAAGGCAATAGTGAGATTTGGGAGCATTTGATTCGATATGTACTGCCTCCTACATTACTGGATACCACTTTATTATTATTGGGGGTAGGTCTACTCACGATCTTGATTGGAACAGGAAGTGCATGGCTGGTCACGGCTTATCAGTTTAGAGGACGTGCTTTTTTAAATTGGGCGCTATTACTACCATTGGCTGTCCCCACCTATATCATTGCCTATAGCTATATTGACCTGTTACATCCCATTGGCCCGATACAAAGTACGCTCGGCACTTGGTTCGGATGGGATAGACAACCTGATTGGTTTCCCAATATTCGTACCGTATGGGGATGTATTTTCTTATTAAGCTTTGTCCTGTATCCCTACGTTTATTTAAGTACCCGTGCCATGTTTCTCATGCAATCTGCCAGTTTGATTGAAGTAGCACGTAGTCTTGGCCTCAAACCGAATCAAGTTTTCACTCGCGTCGCCATTCCACTGGCTCGACCAGCCATTGCGGTAGGTGCCAGTTTAGCGCTAATGGAGACCATTAATGATATTGGTGCAACTGAGTTTTTGGGTGTAAAAACGCTGACCTTATCCATTTATTCCACATGGACCAATCAGTCCGATTTAGCCAGCGCCGCTCAAATTGCCATTTTTATGCTCATGATTATTACATTCTTGGTGATTATTGAACGGTTTGGGCGCCGTAAACAGCGCTATATGAATTCAGCACAACGCAGCAAACTCATGCCTGCTCAACCGATCACTGGTATAAAGGCATTGCTTTTGTTTGGACTTGGTTTTATTCCCGTTGCTATTGGTTTTCTCATTCCAACCAGTTATTTAGTCGCTGAATCGTATAAACGCCTACAATATGCAGGCTTTTCTCCTGAATTATTACAAGCTTCAATCAACACTTTAAGCTTGGCAAGTATTGCAACCTTCATTACAGTTCTCATCGCTTTTTTGATTGTCAGTGCCGCACGTTTTAATCAGAACACATGGTTCAGCCGTATTTCCAGCTTAGGTTATGCCATTCCTGGAACCGTCTTAGCCATTGGATTGATGCTTTCTCTGGGTGCAATTGACCATGCTGTTGCAGACTTTCTTGAGTTTCAACTGGGTATCCATACCGGATTATTATTTCTAGGCACTACTTTTACTTTAATTTATGCCTATTGTGTACGCTTTCTCGCGATTGCGATTGGTGGCATTGAGTCCGGATACAATCGTATCCATCCTGTTTTTGATGATGCAGCAAAAAACTTGGGGCACAACCGATCCGCAACACTATGGCGAGTACATTTACCTTTATTACGCCCTGCAATGATTTCTGCTGCATTACTGATCTTTGTCGATTGTATGAAGGAGTTACCCGCAACTCTCTTACTTCGACCACTGAATCTGGAGACACTGGCCACACAACTCTATGCAGAAGCATCCAGAGGAACTTATGAAGATGGTGCAATTGCCGCTTTATTGATTGTAGTGGTTGGACTCATTCCAGTCATCTTATTGGCACGTATAGGTCAATCCATCCAACAAAAATAAAATCCTTCGTTGCATCACAAAAAAAGACCTCAAATATTTGAGGTCTTTTTTAATGCCATGAGATTATAGCAATATTAATAAATGGCCATATGATCTCGATGAATCATTTCTAGCGAACGTGCTTCACCCAGTACCTGATAGACTTTTTCTGATGACAAACCTTTAATCATTTCGGCTGAACGTGAACTAAAGTTCACACGCCCCACGGCAATACGACCACCGTTTTTATCGACGCATTCAACCACATCACCACGATCAAAATGCCCTTCAATTGCTTTAACGCCAACGGGTAACAGACTACGATGTTTCAGCTTAATCGCTTCAACCGCACCATCATCAATCACCAAACGACCCGCAGTTTGCAAATGCGCAGCCAGCCATTGCTGATGTGCAGTCACACGGTCATTGTCAGTGGTGAATAAGGTACCCAACATCTCACCCGCCATTAAGCGTGCCAACACGTTGTCGCTTTCACCACTGGCAATCAAAGTTGGACAACCTGATCGTGCTGCAAGACGTGCTGCACGGACTTTGGTGACCATGCCACCACGACCTAGCACACCGCCACCGCCTGCCATTTCAAACAGACTATCATCCAATGCACGAACAGCAGAGAACAATTTAGCATTTGGATTGCTACGTGGATCTGAGTCAAACATGCCTTGTTGGTCTGTCAGAATAATCAATAATTCCGCTTGTACTTGTCCTGCAACCATCGCCGCCAAAGTATCATTATCACCAAAGCGAATTTCATCAGTTGATACGGTGTCATTTTCATTGATGACAGGAATGACATGCCAATCAATCAGGTTTTGCAAAGCATCACAAGAGTTGAGATAACGACGACGATCAGCAAGATCATCATGTGTAAGTAACACTTGTGCCGTTTGAATACCATGTTGATCCAATACGCTAGACCAAGTATGGATCAAGCCCATTTGACCAATGGCAGCACAAGCTTGCAAACTGGGTAGATCAGTGGGTCGACTCGCAAGTTTCATACGTACCATCCCTTCTGCCACTGCACCTGAAGACACGAGAATAATCTCATGTCCAGCATTGTGTAGATCTGCAATTTGTTTCGCCCAATGCGAAATTGCATTTAAATCTAAACCTTGCCCATTTGCAGTCAGTAAAGATGATCCGATTTTAACAACGATTCGTTTACACGCATTGAGCTGACGTTGCCCATCGACCACTTCTATCATTTTTCCCTCGGTTTACTAGTCACGAATGTAGATACTTTCTACATCGCCTTCATCCTCATCATCATCAAAGTCCTCATCATCGTCCAAGCCTGCTTCACGCTGAGCTTTACGCAGGGCACGATAGGCTTCTTTTGCTGCGATGGTTTGTTCACGTGTTTCAGCTTCAAGCTGCTCACGGAATGCTTTCACTTCTGCTGCATATTCAGGATCTTCAAGTTCACGCTCACGTTGCTGCTCGATCTGATCCATTAAGTAATACACAACATCTTTGGTTCCTTCTGACATCAAACCAGATGTCTTAAATACAGGACCCTTCCACTGCAATTCATCAAGAATGTGCTGACACCATTCTTCTTTAGACTCTTCAGGCAATTGGTCAAGTTTGTTCAACACCAATACCACTGGAAGTTTTGCCAGTGTTGGAGAGAACTTCTCTAATTCACCTAAAATTGCGCGTGCATTGTGTGCAGGATCTGAACCGTCAATTGGTTGAACATCCACAATATGCAACAGGATACGGGTACGCGCCAAATGCTTCAGGAAGCGAATCCCTAGACCAGCACCTTCAGCAGCACCTTCGATCAATCCTGGAATATCTGCCATCACAAATGAACGATGACGATCCGCATCGACCACACCAAGGTTTGGAACCATCGTGGTAAACGGATAATCAGCAACTTTTGGTTTTGCCGCGCTGACTGCACGAATAAATGTTGATTTACCCGCATTCGGCATACCCAGTAAGCCGACATCTGCCAATACTTTCAACTCTAAACGAACTTCGCGGTATTCACCTTTAATCCCATGCGTACACTTACGTGGCGAACGGTTGGTTGATGATTTAAAGTGAGTATTTCCTAAACCACCATCACCACCATGGGCAACTTTTACACGCTGACCATCAGCAATCAAGTCACCAATGATGTCGCCAGATTCAGTATCAACAATGGTTGTACCAACAGGTACTTTTAAAATAACGTCTTCACCGCCACGGCCAGAACAATTCGCACCCGAACCATTTTTACCGCGTTCTGCACGATAACGACGTGTATAACGGTAATCTACAAGTGTGCTGGTATCATCATCTGCTTGGATGTAAATACTTCCGCCACGTCCCCCATCTCCGCCATCTGGACCACCAAAAGGGACAAATTTTTCACGGCGAAAACTGGCTACGCCATTGCCACCGTCGCCAGCCTCTACGATAATGACTGCTTCATCAACAAAGCGCATGTGCCAATCCTCAAATTCTTAAAAGCGGACTATTTTGCCACATTTTAAGAAAATTCTCGAATAGAAAAATCAGCAAATTGATTTTTTTAAACTTATTCTTTGTTCAATATGTATTTTTACTATTTTTAATACTTACAAAAGACAGTGAGAACTTAATTCATCGCAAAATTAACGTCTGGCCAATAACAATGCACTGAGACTAAAGTCCCTTTTTTCTCAACATCGAGTCCAGCATATTCTTTGTTTTGCTGAAAATTAAATTTGAGCTTGGCAAAGTTCTTTTGCGCTTTAAACGTCGATAAATCAAAGTAAAGTGTTTGATTCATTTGCTTCGCCATATTTCCATAAGAAAACTCAATTTTCTTCACTGGAACACCAAGATACTCAACATTCTTTAAGAAAAAGGTATTGCTGACGTAAGCTCGCTCCTCAACAAATTTATTTTTAATAACATAAGGCTTTATCACTTTAGCAACGCTAGGAAATTCATATAGATCATAATCATCACGGATAGCACAATCTTTTTCATAACGATCCTGCATAAATAGCTTCAAATCATATACCGCTGCTTTTGCATAAGTTGGAACCACAACCAAACTGATTAACAAAGCCCCAAAAGATTTTTTCATTTTATTTGTCTCTTTTAAATGATAAAAAATGATTAACAATATAGCGTCTATGGCCTGACATTCTTCAACGGTAATTCCATCTGCATATCCAAATTGGCTTTGGTTTGCTGTACCGAGTTATACATGATCGCATCGAAAGAAGAAATATTGCTCATATTAATCGCATCATTCATATAAAAGCTTGGCTTAAATTGATGCTTCACAGGTAAATCAACTGACTCATCAAAAGCAAAATAAACCGGCCCATCAAACACAATTTTCACAGGAACGGTATAGGTGCGTTTCAATTGAAATGGAATATCCAATTTGACAGGAATATCCAGGCTCAAAGGAAACTTAGGTAATAATTTATTTTGATAAATCAAATCTGTACTGGTTTCAATCGGTACCACTTCATCAACTTTCAACATGGTTTCGTAGTTAATATCCACGGTAATTGGTGTTTCTACCTCAAAACTCAGATCGGCCAAATACTTCCCTTTTAATGGCAAGTGCAAGGTTCGATCAATATTCAAAACCGTATTGAGCTGACCTTCCGATTTCACTCTTAAATGATCACCGACTTGAATCTTAGTTCCTAAAGACTCAGGCAAACGAATATCCGCTTGCTGGGCGGAAACAATCAAAGACGCCTGAATATTCAAATAGAACCAAAATAAAATCGCCACCAAAGTGGTCACGATCACAAAACTGATCAATAAGCTTTTAAGCGATTTGGTGATATCCATTACTCACCTGCTTTTAAATCATGTTGAGCGGCTGGCACTTCGACAGGTGGTGCTTTGACACGATCCAAATACATGGTCGAGAGCGGAATTTTTAATTCTCCCTGTGCAATTTTAACAGGTAAGGTATTTTTAACATCCACCGAGGCATTGAGCTCAGAGGTAATCGGAACATTCAAATTGCCTTGAATTGGAATATTGGCATTCAGTTGCGCTTTCAACGGAATATTCAAGTTTTCCTTGAGTTCAGTACGCACAGGCGCATCAAACTTTAAATGGACTTTTTGCTGTAAAGGCACTTGAATATCAATCGGCACGTCCAGTTGCAATGGAATCGAACCTTTTAAGGGCAAAGTCACATCTTTACCCAGAATTTTAACCTGAACCTTGGTATCAATCGGTAGGCTTTGATTGACCTTAATGGTTTCTTTCACAGGAATCGTGGTACTGATCGGGACAACATTATCGAAATAAACCCGTGGCGTCAGTGTTTGAGTCAGTGGAACATTGAGTTGTTCATTAATTGGGATCTTGGCATCGACACGTCCATTCACATCCACATTGAGCGCATCTTTAACTTTGACCCGAACCTGTAACGGTTCTTGCAAGTCGATTGCGACATCTTGATTCTTCAATGGAATATAAATATTAAAATGCTTAAACACCCACATTGCGATGTATACACCACACAAGTTGGCAACCACAATTAAAGCAAATACCACGAACAAACGTCTGAACTGCAACAATGATCTATCCTTCGATTAATTATTTCCCTTTTCCCCTATTCTTATCGATTTTTATGTTTAATTCAGCATATATTCTGTACAGTCAATAAAAAAGCCCAGTTAGAAACTGGGCTTTTTGTTATCGCTTTGCGAACAAATTATGCATTTGTTTCAGCAGGAACTTTCGCATAGCTCACGCCACACATTTGTTCAGCAATACGTAATACTTGGCAGCTATAACCCACTTCGTTATCGTACCAAACATAAGCAGTTAAACGTGTACCAGAAGCGATTGTTGCTTGCGCATCAAAAACACCCGCTGTACGCGAACCAATAAAGTCGCTTGATACAACTTCAGTGGAGTTGGTATAGCCGATTTGACCTTGTAACTTCGAGTTGATCGAGATTTGACGAATGTATTCGTTCACTTCTTCACGATCAATTTCTTTCTCTAAATTCAAGTTCAGGATTGCAAGTGAAACGTTTGGAGTCGGTACACGTACCGAGTTACCTGTTAACTTGCCTTTAAGACCTGGCAATGCTTTTGCAACGGCTTTTGCAGCACCAGTTTCAGTAATCACCATGTTCAATGTTGCAGCACGACCACGACGGTCTGCTTTATGGTAGTTATCAATTAAGTTTTGGTCGTTTGTGAACGAGTGAACTGTTTCAACATGACCATTTAATACTTTGTATTTGTCGTCTAAAACTTTTAACACAGGTGTAATTGCGTTAGTTGTACAGCTTGCAGCAGAGATAATCTTGTCTTCATCTAAGATATCACCGTTGTTCACACCAAATACAACGTTTTTCATTTCGCCTTTACTTGGTGCAGTTAAGACGACACGTGCAATACCAGCACATTTCAAGTGTTGGCTTAAGCCTTCAGCATCACGCCATTTACCTGTATTGTCGATCAGAAGTGCGTTATCAATACCATAAGCGGTGTAATCTACTTCGCTTGGGCTTGATGCATAAATCACTTTAATGAATTGTCCATTTGCAATGATTGCTTCGTTTTCTTCATCAACAGAAATCGTACCGTCGAAAGTACCGTGAATCGAGTCGCGACGTAATAAAGAAGCACGTTTCGCCAAGTCACCGTCAGAAGATTTACGGACTACAATTGCTTTTAAGCTTAAACCACGGCCTAAACCTGATTGGCTGATGATTAAACGTGCCAAGATACGACCGATACGACCAAAACCGTAAAGGACAACATCTTTAGGTGCAGCAGTTGCAGCATTACCTTTGATTGAAGCAACCGCTTGTGCAACAAAAGCGTCTACATCACCACCTTGATTTTTATATTCAACAGCAAGTTTACCGATATCAACTTCAGCCGAACCGATATTGTCAACTTTCATTAACGCTTCCAAAATTGGGAAGGTATTTACCACTGAAAGTTCAACATCAAGCATACGTGTGCGACGATGCGTTTTAAGAATTTGAATAACCGAACGGTTAATTAAAGAGCGTCCATAAACAGAAACAACAATATTTTTCTCACGGTATAATTGACCGATTAAGGTAATCATACGTTCCGCGATTTCTTCACGGTTTTTCCAACGACCTTGGTGTTCAGCGTGTAGGGCAACGATTGTTTCTTTGCTCACAGTTACGTCCTCTAATTTATATATACTGGGCGTGAATTTTTAAAACGCCATTATTGTAATAGAATTATCATCAAGATTGAATCAAAAGCTGTTAAACGGGCTAAGATTTTGTCCTAATTGACTATAAATTCATAAAATACCTATAATTATTTTTGTGAATTTTGGTAAAAATCTTTTCCTATCATCATAATAGCGCTGGTTTCGCTCACAGCAATAACAATTTTACTGATCATTCTGGTGCTCAAATCAGCTTTTTTGTTCTTTATCGTCTAGATTCACACGTTGCGAATACTGTTTTAAGTTCAATTCTAAATGTTGCTTACGCTTTCTCTGTTGGTACAAATGCACTGCCCCTTCAATCACCAATACCAACACAGCCAACCAAATCGGGATATAAGTCAGCCATTCATCTGCACCGATTTTTTCACCGATCAATAAAGAAACCAATGCCAATAAAACAGGCTCTAGATAGCCCAGTAAACCAAAAATAATCAAAGGCAAGTAGCGGCTGGCAAGAATATAACTCCCCAAACCAATCGCACTTAATAGCCCTAGACCAATCACCACCACAATGAGACTTGGATGCTCCAAGAATTTGAGATATGACATCTCGCCGGTTTGAATAAAGAAAATCGCAATCGGTAAAATCAACATGAGATCCCACCAAAAACCACCCAAGTGATCAGTTTGAATTTTTTTACGCAACACAAAGTAAACAGCATAACCCAATGCAACAAAAGCAGTTTCCCAAGCAATACTGCCTAAACGCCATATTTCATGCCCAACCCCAAATACGGCGAGCAATACAGCGACATATTGGAACTTAGAAAGTTTCTCTCCGTATAAAAAACTTCCAGCCAGCACCAAAACCAAAGGTAAAAGAAAATAACCCAGGGAAACTTGCAACCCTCTGCCATGCATGGGGGCCCACAGAAATAGCCAGAGCTGAGCAGAAGTGAGCACCGAGGTGGTCAATAAAAGCAATAATAAGCTGGGATTGGCAAGAATCCGCTTAAACACGGTTTTGATCAGGGATAAATCACCACTCAACCACATAAATAGAGTCAGAAATGGAATGGTAGCAATAATTCGCCAACCAAAGGTCTGCTCACTATCCAAAGAACCGAGGAATTGACTATAAAAATAGAGAACACCAAAAGTGACAGAAGCCAAAATTGAATAAGCAATTCCTTTAATCATTTTCAGCCTCTACTTGAAGAATATTTCAAAAAGTACGTGATTTATCCACTATAGAAAATAAAAAAAACCATGCATGCATGGTTTTTCAACAAGTATAGCTGATTTAATGATGTTCAGGATAAATAACATCACCAATATCATAACCTAATGATTTCGCATAATTTAAATATTCATTAATCACTTCTTTTTTCGGATTTGGAATACGTGAAAGCACCCATAAATATTTACGACGCGGCTCCCCCACCAGTACAGTTTGATAATCAGCATCGAGTTTTAAAATCCAGTAGTCACCACGGATTACAGGTACCCAACGCACCACTTCGGGTAAAAAACTGACACGCAATTTACTGTTAAAGGGCGCATTGGCGACAAATGCCTCACCTAGACTTTGCTGAAGATTTCCATCACTGTCATAGCATTTATTATCGACAACAATATTGCCATTTTCATTTAAGGTATAAGTTGCGGTCACGTTATAGGCGCACTTACGCTCAAAAAACATCGGTTTTCGAGCCACTTCATACCATACACCCAAATATTTATCGAGTTCGACCTTATCTACTGTTGGCAACGGTTTTGCTTGTGCATAAGCAATCGTTCCAACTGCCAATCCTGTTAAGACAGCCCCACCAATCGCAATCTTTGCAAGGCGCCAACTCGCTTTCGGGAAATTTTTAATAAAAGGCATGAGAAATCCTCAAAACAGTAATTTGTTATCAATAGTCATATAGTTAGCAATTTAAAATAGCTTACTTTGTGAACAAAAACTGTTGCGATATGTATCCCTCTTGAGGATTTCTCTCCCAGATTAAGATTGCAACATATGCGCTTTGAGACGGACAATCTCATCGCGTAATCTTGCCGCCTGCTCAAACTGGAGCTCTTTCGAGGCTTTTAACATTTCCTTTTCCAGTTTGCCAATATGCTTTGCAAACAGTTTTGGATCTGATAACAAATGTTGCTCATCCGCACTGATCGCCTGCGCTTGCTCAAGCACTTTTTCATCAATTTCATCATCAGTTAGCACTTCGCCTGTATCGATTTCCTTGATTGCTTGGCGTACCGCACTACGTGGGGTAATCCCATGTAATTCATTAAATTCAATTTGTTTATTGCGACGACGGTCTGTTTCATCAATTGCTTTACGCATCGAGTCAGTCATACGATCGGCATATAAGATTGCTTTACCTTTGACATTACGCGCCGCACGACCAATGGTTTGAATCAATGAACGCTCTGAACGCAAGAAGCCTTCTTTATCCGCATCTAGGATTGCAACCAATGACACTTCGGGCATATCCAGACCTTCACGCAGCAAGTTAATCCCGACCAATACATCATGCACACCAGTACGTAATTCGTGAATAATTTTCACACGCTCAACGGTATCGATATCCGAATGCAGATAAGCGACTTTAACGCCATATTCTTTCAAATATGAAGTTAAATCCTCAGCCATACGTTTGGTTAAAGTCGTGACCAGCACACGTTCATTCAACTGTTTACGAATATTGATTTCAGAAAGCACATCATCCACTTGGGTCAGCACTGGGCGGACTTCAATTTCAGGATCAATCAAGCCTGTTGGACGAACCACCTGTTCAACAATTTGCTCTGACTTTTCCAATTCATAATGTGCAGGTGTTGCACTAACGAAGACTGTCGTTGGAACAATTCGCTCCCACTCCTCAAATTTCATTGGACGGTTATCCAATGCACTCGGCAAGCGGAAACCATAATTGACCAAGTTTTCCTTACGCGAACGGTCACCTTTGTACATCGCACCAATTTGTGGAACAGTGACATGTGACTCATCAATAATCAACAACGCATCTTCAGGGATATAATCAAACAGTGTGGGTGGTGCTTCACCTGCTCCTCGACCAGAAAGATGGCGCGAGTAGTTTTCAATCCCATTGGTATAACCCAACTGTTGCATCATCTCTAAATCATAACGTGTACGCTGTTCAATCCGCTGAGCCTCTAATAATTTGTCATGCTCTTTGAAGAATTTAAGCTGATCTTTCAACTCATCTTTGATGGTATCAATCGCACGTGTTAAATGATCTTTCGGGGTCACATAATGACTTTTTGGATAAATGGTCACGCGAGGAACTTTACGCACCAACTTTCCTGTCAGTGGGTCAAACCAGCGAATCGAATCGACCTCATCATCAAACAACTCCACCCGAATCGCATCTTTATCCGACTCAGCAGGGAAAATATCAATGATTTCTCCCCGAATGCGATAAGTACCTCGTAAAAATTCCAGTTCATTACGGGTATATTGCATTTCCACCAAACGGCGGATGATCTCATCACGACTGACGCGATCACCTTGCACGATATGCAATAGCATTTGCATATAGGCATTTGGATCACCTAAACCATAAATTGCAGAAACCGAAGCGACAATAATGGCGTCACGACGTTCTAATAAAGCACGTGTTGCCGAAAGACGCATTTGGTCAATGTGATCGTTGATCGCCGAATCTTTTTCAATAAAGGTGTCTGAAGATGGGACGTATGCCTCAGGCTGATAGTAATCGTAATAACTGACGAAATACTCCACCGCATTATTCGGGAAAAAGGCTTTAAACTCTCCATAGAGTTGCGCTGCAAGTGTCTTGTTATGGGCCATAATAATGGTTGGCCGTTGCGTTTGGGCAATCACATTGGCCATGGTATAGGTCTTACCTGACCCTGTTACACCAAGCAGTAATTGATTACGAAAACCTTGATCAATACCATTGACCAATTTCTGAATCGCCTGCGGTTGATCCCCCGCAGGTTGAAAGTTGGTGACTAACTCAAAAGGTTGGTTTTCGCTCACGAGACTTCTCTTTGCTGAATATGTGCTATTAATGACGTCATTGGATAGAATTTACAATCTATTTTAGCGACTTTAATACGTTTTTAGATGTAACGCTTAAATTTCAATGATTATTTTCAAATTCACATATTTATTTACTTAAAAAGTACGGCTAATTTTATATTTCCAACTAAAAAGATTGAATTTTTATACAAAAGCACATTAATCTATGCGCTTCAAAAATATCAAGAACTTTATTTTTTTTTGTGAATTCAGTTAATACACAATATTTTATATTAATCGTTCCCAGCTGCCTATTTTTCATAGGTTTAGCATTTACATTTTGTCGCTTAATTTTTAAAGCTGAGATTTTTTTATTATGGATTGGTTTGGCTTACGCGATTCCCTCCATAGCACTTTTTATACAATGTTTAATGAGCAACCCGCAACTGACGATTGCTGCCCCATTCACTGCAATTCTTTATTTATTAGGTAGTTGGCTCGGCGCATATGCCATCAGCATTAAATTAAATACGTCTTTCAATCATTACATCGCTTTAACACTCTCAACCTTTGCCATTATTACACTGGCCTACTTTTCCTATGTGAATCCGCAGATATGGCTAAGGTTGATTATTTTGAACGCCAGCTTAGGATTGATTGGCTTTATTAGCATTCCTGCGGTATTAAAATTTCTGCCTAGCAGCAAATCATTTAATCGCTGGATTTTGATTTTTTATCTGCTGAATGTTTCCTATTCTTTTTGTCGTGCCATCATTAATTTTATCTTCTTAGATAGCATTGATCGAGACCATATCATCCTCACCTCTTCAACATGGTGGTTATTGGGGATGTCAGTCAATATTATTTTAAATATTCTATTCGCAATCGTCATCAGTGGCGGCGCGGTCAAGGATGTCATACAACATCTCAACAATGAGCGCCTAGAAGACCCATTAACACAATTACTGAATCGGCGAGGTTTTTTCGAAAAAAGCGAAAAGCTCGCGTTCGGCAATCACTGTTATTTCTTAGTTTGCTTAGATCTTGATCACTTTAAATCAATTAATGATACATGGGGACATTATGTGGGTGATCAGGTCTTACAAAAAGTCAGCCGAGTCATGTTACAGCACAAAAAACCAAATGATCTAATGGCACGTTTTGGTGGTGAAGAGTTTATTTGCTTAATCTCTGCCAAAGATGCGACTGAGGCACTGTCACGAACAAAACAGCTCAAAATACGGCTTGAACAAAGTACATTTACCAACCATAAAATTAAAATGACGGCCAGTTATGGCCTCACGCAAATACATAGCTTTGATGAAATTGAACAAGGATTGCAGCGCGCAGATGATTTACTTTATCAAGCAAAAGAGAATGGACGTAATCAAATTTCGTTCGATCTAATGACCTAAACAAACACTTTAGGATTTTAACTGCCTTGAAATGAATCAGTCGATACGAAACAGGGCTTCAAAATAAAATATAAAAGAAAAGTACAAACAGCGCTTGACCCTTTGCATAATCAACTGCAACATGAACTTATACTCTATTGCAATGATAAAAATATGGCTTACCAATACCATGACGAAACAATAGTAACCGAACTCCCTGAAGATACTGTCTTTGTTTTCGGCAGTAATTTAGCAGGTATCCATGACAGTGGTGCAGCTCGTGTCGCAGCACAACACTTTGCTGCAGTCAAAGGCGTTGGGCGTGGATGGGCTGGGCAGACTTTTGCGATCCCGACACTGAATGAACACCTACAACAAATGCCATTGGCTCAAATTGAGCATTATGTAGAAGACTTTAAAGTCTATGCAAAGCACCATCCCAAAATGAAATATTTTTTAACCGCTTTGGGTTGCGGGATTGCAGGTTATAAAGTGTCTGAAATTGCCCCTTTATTCAAAGGGATTCATTCCAATGTGATTTTCCCCGAATCATTTCGCCCTTATATTGAAGAAGATGCTGTTTCCCAATTTCCAGACTTAACTGCTGATGCGGTTCATGCCTTTATTTCAGATGAGGTGATTTTCTACTTCGATCATGGCTATGAGTCCTTCGAAGAAGCACTTGATCAAACCAATTTAAGCCCCGCAGAAAAAGCCATTGCTTTGGTTGTTTTGAATGAAGAACTCTACCCACGTGACCGTTATGGTCGTGGTCGAGAACATGAGATTAACGATATTTTAGGCAAATTAAACGGCAAAATTTTCAATTTCCATAACAATGCAGAAGGTGCCATGACCTTCGTCAGTGTGATTATTGCATTAATGGAATTGTATGATATTGATGAATATGATTTTCTCAAACTTTGGCGCGGCGAGTTACAAATACAGCATCCTTTAAACCGCCGCCATTAATCAAAAAAAGCCAATCAACAGATTGGCTTTTTTATTAACGCTTACCCATCGAACGACGTGTACCGCGTGGAGGCATCCAAGTACGATCGGCATATTGCTCAGGTTTTGGACGAACCTGATTATGGGTTGCATCCTCAGCATCATCCTGAGCAGACGGCATTGGAAAAGGCAATTTCACCAAAGCTTTTTTGGCTTTAGGTTGTTGGGTAGTCATTGGAATTCTCTCGAAATCTAGATTTCTAGCCGCATATTGTAATAGATTTTTGCCATTTTTATAAAAATAAAATATGTAAAAAAACAGAATCCTTCTAATGCTTAAAATTTAGTAACTTTTTATGCGATTCAGGCAAGTTTCAGCCACAAAGAAGTCGATTTAAGCTAAGATAAGCTGCTTTTTATTTTTTAATCCCATAAGAAGGAATAATGCCGTGGACGTACGTCTCTCTGATCGTGTCAATGCCATCAAACCGTCCCCTACACTAGCAGTCACCAACAAAGCTGCCGAGCTTAAAGCTGCTGGTAAAAACGTGATTGGTTTAGGTGCAGGCGAACCAGACTTTGATACCCCTCAACACATCAAAGATGCTGCAATTGAAGCGATTAATAAAGGCTTTACCAAATATACAGCAGTAGACGGCACTCCAAGCTTAAAAAAAGCAATTATTGCAAAACTCAAACGCGATAATAATTTAGATTATCAAGCCAACCAGATTTTGGTGTCTTGCGGTGGTAAACAAAGCTTCTTTAACTTGGCACTTGCTTTGTTAAATAAAGGCGATGAAGTGATTATCCCTGCGCCTTTCTGGGTCAGCTATCCAGATATGGTGATCATTGCTGAAGGCACACCCGTGATCGTAAAATGTGGTGAAGAACAGCGTTTCAAAATTACACCTGAACAATTAGAAGCAGCAATCACACCAAACACACGTTTAGTGGTATTGAACAGCCCATCAAACCCAACAGGCATGATCTATACCAAAGCAGAACTCGAAGCGTTGGCTGAAGTGTTACGTCGTCATCCACAAGTGTTCGTTGCTTCTGATGATATGTATGAGCCAATCCGCTGGGAAGATGAGTTCTACAACATCGCGACAGTTGCACCAGACTTATATGACCGCACTATCGTGTTAAATGGTGTTTCTAAAGCCTATGCAATGACAGGCTGGCGTATTGGTTATGCGGCTGGTCCAGCTAAAATCATCGGTGCAATGAAAAAAATCCAGTCTCAATCGACTTCGAACCCAACTTCGATTTCACAAGTTGCAGCTGAAGCAGCATTGAATGGCCCACAAGACGTATTACAGCCAATGATTGAAGCATTCAAACGCCGTCATGATTTAGTTGTGAATGGTTTAAATGATATCAATGGTATCTCTTGCTTACCTGCTGATGGGGCGTTCTATGCGTATGCAAACATTCGCCCATTAATTCGTGCCAAAGGTTTAAAATCTTGCACAGAATTCTCTGAATGGTTACTGGAAGAAACTGGTGTTGCTGTTGTTCCTGGTGATGCGTTTGGCTTAGGCGGATTTATGCGTATCTCTTATGCAACTGCTGACGAAGTTTTAGTTGATGCTTTAGCGCGTATTAAAAAAGCTGCCGATTCAATTGAAGGCGTTGATGCCGCAATTGCATCTATCCAAGCAGAAAAAGCTGCAAAATAATTTTTGCCGCAATAAAAAAGAAGCTTCTCTATGAAGCTTCTTTTTTTATCTTTATTTTTAAATTAAAAAATGATTCACCCTATTCTGAAGATTCTCCGCTAAATAGCGCGACCACCTCAGCTTCAGTCATTTTCTTGGTCACATTTTGAAAAGCATAAAACTCAGGTTTGCAATCAATATAGATTTCCAAATCAAGGTTTAAATCATGTGGTGATTCATTTAATGCAAAGGCGTTGATATTGCAATAATTCTGATCTTTAGTTCGCCAAAATAAATTGGTACCACAAGCATTGCAAAAACCTCGCTCACCCCAAGCTGATGAGTTATAAACAGAGAGATGATCTTGTTTTAAAAATTTTAAGCTGCCCTGTTTCACATCAATCGTCATAATCACGCCACTGGTCTGTCGACGACAAATTGAGCAGTGACAGGCATGTACATCATGATTACTTAATTCAACTTCAAATGTGGTTTCACCACAAACACATTGTCCTTTCATTATAAATTTACCTTTTATTCAAAATTGTTATTGATGAATTATGGTTAGCATAAAACAAAGCAAACATGCTGCAATCAATAATTTGTAAAACTTAGGATTCAGCGATGAACTGTATTGACAGTTTCTATTGGAAAGACTACGTTATATACAAGTTCCTTTTTAGAACTATATAGGAAAAAAGATGAAACACCCGAAAGAAATGAATGGACTTGAGTTTTTAACGGCAATGTGTGAAGGACACATTCCAGCAGCCAGTATTAGTGAAACAATTCCAATGCAACCTGTTGAAGTTGCGGAAGGCTTTATCAAATTTGAAGTACAAGCAGATCAGCGCCATCTTAACCCGCTAGGCGGCGTTCATGGTGGTTTTGCTGCCACCGTGTTGGACTCAGTGACAGGCTGCGCTGTGCATACATTGTTAGAAGCTGGTGTCGGTTATGGCACCATTGATCTAAATATTAAAATGTGCCGCCCTATTCCTAAAAACCAAAAGCTGATTGCAATTGGTAATATCATTAATATGAGTAAGAACCTCGGCATTTCTGAAGGCAAGATTGTCGATGCTGATGGCAAACTCTATGCCCATGCCACGGCTACCTGCATGGTCATTCGCCCATAAGCCTAAATCAAAACACATGGGCTATTTCTTTATAGCCCTATGCGATGGCTTTATTGCTTTGAAAATTTTTTGGACGAATGCATAAATGGCTAAATACTGCATATTGCCAAATACTTTTCACTTGCACTGAAACAACCTTTTGCTCTGCGACAGACCAAGCCAAAGCCGTATTCGCACCTAGAAATAATTCACCACCGAGTTGGAATAAATACAGAGGCGTATGCTCACCAACAGTCAATGTATTTTTTTGTGTGAGTAGATCTTTAGCCGTTTGAATTTTCCATTTATTACCAAACCATAATTGTAATAAATCACCCAAATACAAGGCTTGCTGTTTAAACGGAAAAGTATTGATAAATGCGTGTTCCACTGGCGCATAATACTGCGCAGGGTCTTGAATAATTTCGAGATAATGCTCTTGATAAAAAGAAAAATTTGAAAAAATAGATTGAATATTGAGAATAGTCATTTCGACCTCCGGTTTAGCCATTTTAGTGCTGGCAAGTAGGGTTAAATCCACACTGTTTAGATCAATATCTAAACGCTCTTTCTCATTTGAATCTAGCAATAGCCTGCTTAAAGTTCAAGTAATTTTTGCGACTTTCTCGCAATTGTGCAAATAAAAAGCATACGACACAAAAATGAAGAAAACATGACACTTTTATCTTGACCAATTTTAAAAGCTGCCTATAATGGCACTCAGATTCTCCCATAGCTCAGTCGGTAGAGCGACGGACTGTTAATCCGCAGGTCCCTGGTTCGAGCCCAGGTGGGAGAGCCAAGATTCTAAAAAGCCCAGATCATTGATCTGGGCTTTTTATTTTAAATGCGTAAAATATAATTAAAACGATCACTACGATTATTTTGTTCATTTCATGTTGAGTATCGTATAAATTTAAACCTCCTCTCTTATTTTAACTATAAGATAAAACTTAACGATGATGTTAAGGAAAACACATAATGAAAAAACTTCTATTCTGTTTAATATTCCTATGCAGTCCAGCAATGGCAGCCCAGACCACTTGGTATGCAGGTTCTACTTATAAAGGTACCGTAACGGTGCCCATTGAAAATGGGCCCAATGTCGTTTGGAAATGTAATGGTCGTGTATGTAGCATGTCTGGCCCTTGGGGCAATTCCCTCTCCTTAGACTCCTGTCAAAGCCTCGTATTACGTATCGGCAAGATTAGTTATTATAAAAACTCAGCGGGTGAAATTTGGAATGCGCGCTCAGCAGAATTAGCGCAATGTAATCAAGTTTCACGCTAATACTCAATATTTTAGTTAAGCGATTATTATTTATACTCATTTTGCTTGACGTACTTGCATTTAAGCCCTAAAATTCGCTCCAGATTCTCCCATAGCTCAGTCGGTAGAGCGACGGACTGTTAATCCGCAGGTCCCTGGTTCGAGCCCAGGTGGGAGAGCCAAGATTCTAAAAAGCCCACTCTTAATTGAGTGGGTTTTTTATTTGCTCTTTGATAAATACATGTTTGAATCGAACCACCTCTTTTTTCTAACGATTGGCTTCGTTAGTACAGCGATATTGCTGTTTAGCTGTCTACGCCCTTTCTTTCCAAAGCAAAAGTTCTTTGCTCGCCCCGTCATTACTTCATTCGAATCACGAATGTTTGTACGATTGCAACAGGCCTTTCCTCAACATCATGTACTTGCACAAGTTGCCTTTAGTGCGTTGATTACCAGTGATCATTACAAGATCCGCAGTAAATTTAATCGCAAAGTGACCGACTTTGTGGTTTTAGATCAAGAGATGAATGTACTGGCGATTATTGAGTTAGATGACCCAAGCCATGTCGGTAAGGAATTAGAAGATAAAAAACGTGATCAGATGCTGCAAGAAGCAGGCTATTTGGTACAGCGCTATACGCAAATTCCATCTGTAAAACAATTACAGATGGATATTCGATAATAAATCGCTCTCAGATAAATTACTCAGCCTGAGTGCTTGGTTCAGCTTGTTTTTGTTGTTCAAACTTTTTTGCAATTTCAGCATGTTGCTGATCATATTTTTTCTTGGTTTGCGCATCACTTCTTGCCGCAAGAAAAGCCATACCCACAATAAAAATTGGAATTAATAATCCAAGCCCCATCAATAACCAAGGAACAGATCTTTTTTCAACAGGTTGCTGGCTCATAACGACTTCAAACTCAAACGGCATCAATTTTAAGATGCGTAACAATATAACAAAAAAGAGCCTCTATAAAGAGGCTCTTTTTTAAAAGCAAATTTCTTCTAAATAAGCAAAGAAATCTTAGAATTTACCCGTACAGTGCGGGCTTTGACTCGCATCTTTCTGCGCATCGGTCAATACGATACCTGTACCTGCTGACATATTGGCTTGGATAAAGCCATAAGCATCCGCATTCTTACATACAATTGCTTGAGTATGACTCGCCCCAACAACAGGCAAGAAAGTTACTTTAGTACCCAATGCAATCAATCCTTTTTGCAAGGAGTCTGTTACAGGATAAGGCACGGCCATATCTAATGTCCCCTGAATAATCATGACAGGTGTATTGATTTTCTTGGTCGCAGGTTGATTATCTGTTAAGAATTTTTTCACTGTTGGATTTTCTTGGAAGTTACCCGCTAAGCCTGGATAGTCCAAAACAGTTTTAGTGGTATCTTTGCTGATAAAGTCACGAATATCTGCTGCAAACTTATTATGCAAATCATCTAAACATACGCCATTTTCACCTGTCGTACCTTCGGCGAATTCAGCAATTGAGCGAGAACGTTCCTGAAAAATTTCTCGATAATTAAATTTAGGATCATAAGCAGTAATACCCACAGTCGTATATGCAGCATAAGCAAGCAGCTCTGCATAGACTTCAACTGCTGTACCTACCGGTGCAAGACCAGCCTGTTCTTGCTTAAGAATATTCGCAATTGCCTGTGGTGCAACAACAGAGATGATATAGCCAAGACTAGACGCAGGCGCGCCCGCAACCGCACCTTTATAATTTGCATCATTATTTGCAAATTCAGCAGTACCCAATGAAGCATGACCACCTTGAGACTGACCAATAGACATCCATTGTCCGTTGAGTTTCGCCCCATAATGATCTTTTGCTGCTTTTACCGCTGCAATCGCAGATTTAGCTTCACTACTCAAGTTTAGATATGGATGAATTCCAGGAGTCCCCAAACCTTCATAATCTGGCGCAATCACCAC
Organism: Acinetobacter sp. ESBL14; assembly: GCF_036668815.1. NCBI lineage: Bacteria > Pseudomonadati > Pseudomonadota > Gammaproteobacteria > Moraxellales > Moraxellaceae > Acinetobacter > Acinetobacter sp. ESBL14. Next base: position 64,294 of record NZ_JAZEVS010000006.1, on the reverse strand, counting down.
ATAACCCGCCGCCAATAAAGTATCAGCGAGGATTTTAAAGCGAGGATTCACAGTATTATTACTTGGTGCACAACTATCACCCACCCCAACCGTACCATGCTCCCACACCACAACTCGATAACCATCAGTAGGCTGAGCGACTTTAGGGAACATCACCAGTGCGGTTGCTTTGGCAGTGCGACCTTGAACATTCTCCATGTTATAAGTCATTACCTTGAGTGATGAGGCATTATCCACTTTATCCTTAGAATAAGTCGTTTCAGACAGATAGGTTTTATTCGAATCTACCCCAGTATAATCATCATCATTGTCATTACATGCGGTTAAAAATAATGCCGAAATAGAGAATGTTATTGCTAATGCAATTTTAGACCGTTTCATAAAATATCCTTTTAGTCCTTGTTTTATTTTAAGCATGAAACTACATGCCACATTATTAAGGCATAAAAAAAGTGCCCTGCATAGGACACTTTTCAACTATTCAGTCAATTTAAAATATGAATTCTAAAAAAATTCCAATAAAAATAATCAGTCCCACCCAGCGATTGTGACGGAATGCCCAAAAACAGATTTGTGGGTCACGATCTTTGGTTTTAACCGCTTGATAGATAAAATCTCCTGCAACAATCAAAAGTGCAGCCAACCCAAATGGGAGTAACAGATTTTCCAGATATAAAGCCCCACCAATCAAGATCAGGCTTAAAAGCTGTAACAAACCGATAATTTGGATATCGTAACGACCAAATAAAATCGCTGTCGATTTCACGCCAATCTTCAAATCATATTCACGATCAGTAATTGCATATTGGGTATCATAAGCCACTGTCCATGCCAAATTGCCGAAATATAAAAGCCAGCAGGTTAAATCCAAGGGTTTCCCCATTGCCGTAAAAGACATTGGAATTCCCCATGAAAATGCCATGCCCAAAACCACTTGTGGTAAGTGAGTATAGCGTTTCATAAAGGGATAAATAAACGCCAGCACCAACCCTGCCAAAGCGCAATAAAAGGTCGCAATAGGTAGAAAAAATAAGGTACAAGCACTAGCAGCAACCAAACCCAAAAAAACATAAACCGCTTCGCGTGGGCGTATGACACCTGTCGCCAATGGACGTGTCTTGGTACGCTCTACATGGGCATCGACTTTGCGATCGGCAAAGTCATTAATCGCACAACCTGCTGCACGCATAAAAATAGTGCCCAAGACCATCGCAATGAGAATCTGCAAGGGTGGTAAACCACCAGCAGCAATCCATAGCGCCCACATGGTTGGCCAAAAGACCAGCTCTGTGCCAATCGGTTTATCAAAGCGGCATAAATAATAATAGGCTTCTAAACGTTGCCGCCATGTTGTGTGTTGCACTGTTTCCATGATGAATCCTTAGAGTCAATGCTGTCGAATAAACTGTTCAAATGCAGGGAGAAAGGTCTCCTGCACGATAAATTTGCAACCATGCCAAGTATAACAACTTTGTCTGGTCCACCCTTCTTCAAGATAAATCACTCTTCTTTCACAGGCAGGATTGGTTCGTTGAAATAAAAACCAACCAATAGGCTTATTACGAATATGCCGAAATAAACGTGCTTTCTTATGTAAGCTTAAAATTGGAAAGATACTTTTTGCTTTAACCCAAGCTTCTGTTTCACTGCCATAAAGATTGGTTTCACGTACCCAGGCAATATGGTGTGCTGGCATTTGCATCCATTGGCTATCGTTGAAAGTGAGTCGTTGAAAATGCTCTTTTGTCCGTTCAACATGAAACTCCCCCCCACCCAAATCAGTCAATTGCTGAGTGAGGGAACCAGATGCATACAACCATTTTTTTAATTCAGCTGGGATCTCTCGTCCCTTAATTCTGTTTGGTCGTAAATTTCGCATGCTTGGCTCACTAAAAACATCATTAGGGTCTGCTGATACTTCAGCCATGCATTGCGTTATAGGCTAAAACCACACAAACAAGGCATGGAACGTAGACAATGGCGATACCCTTGTCAAGTTTCATAACGAAGTTTGGGGAGGTTTTAGACATAACCCTTCGGGACAGGGTCATTTTTTGATGTTACAACGTTAGCCCGTATTCATTTAGAAGCACTAAATTTCATACGACCTGCCTTGTAACATCTAAAAAATGTCCTCTGTCGCAATGAGAGCTGTAGCTCGCAAGGTGAAGTGCCAGCAGACCCTATGAGTGTACATGAATTTCTTTAGAAAAAGCGCATGAGTTTCAATTGAATCAAAAACATAAAAAAAGCTCGCCGAAGCGAGCTTTTTCAATCTGTATGTATTACAGGCTGTAGTACATATCAAATTCAACTGGGTGAGTCGTCGTGTTAAGACGGCGTACATCTTCAGTTTTAAGTTCGATATATGCATCAAGCATTTCTTTAGTGAATACACCACCTTTCAACAGGAACTCATGATCCGCTTCAAGAGCAGCAATCGCCATTTCCAAGTTGTGCGCAACTGTTGGGATTTTTGCTTCTTCTTCAGGAGGAAGATCATATAAGTTCTTGTCAGCAGCTTCACCTGGGTGGATCTTGTTTTGAATACCGTCAAGACCAGCCATCAATAATGCCGCAAAACCTAAGTACGGGTTCATTAATGGATCAGGGAAACGTGCTTCGATACGTTTGCCTTTAGGGCTAGAAACGTAAGGAATACGGATAGAAGCCGAACGGTTACGTGCTGAGTAAGCAAGCATAATTGGTGCTTCGTAGTGTGGAACCAAACGCTTATAAGAGTTTGTACCTGGGTTAGTAATCGCATTCAACGCACGCGCGTGTTTGATTACACCACCGATGAAGAACAATGCCATTTCTGATAAACCAGCATATTCATCACCAGCAAACAAGTTCTTGCCATCTTTAGAGATTGACATATGAACGTGCATACCAGAACCGTTATCACCAACCATTGGCTTAGGCATGAATGTCGCTGTTTTGCCATATTGATGCGCAACGTTCCAAACTGCATATTTGAACTGCTGAACTTCGTCCGCTTTACGAACTAAAGTATTAAAGCTCACACCAATTTCTAATTGGCAAGATGCAACTTCGTGGTGATGTACTTCTACACGACCAGGGCCCATGATGTCTTCGATACGTGCACACATTTCAGCACGCATGTCTTGATGAGAGTCAACTGGAGGAACTGGGAAGTAACCGCCTTTAACACGTGGACGGTGACCTGAGTTACCTGCTTCGTAGTCTTTACCTGTAGACCAAGCAGCTTCTTCAGCGATCAATGTGTGGCGCGCGCCAGACATGTCGATGTCCCATTTTACTTCGTCAAAAACAAAGAATTCTGGTTCTGGACCAAAGAATGCTGTATCACCAATACCTGTAGATTTTAAATATTCTTCAGCACGACGAGCAATTGAACGTGGGTCACGCTCGTAACCTTGACCAGTTGAAGGCTCGATAACGTCACAAGTTACAACAACTGTAGGCTCAGCAAAGAACGGGTCAAGAAAACCTGTTTCAGCATCTGGACGTAAGATCATGTCAGAAGCTTCAATGCCTTTCCAACCAGCAATTGAAGAACCATCAAACATTTTACCGTCTTCAAATGTATCTTCATCAATGGTATCAGCTGGGTAAGTTACGTGCTGCTCTTTACCCTTAGTATCAGTAAAGCGAAAATCGACCCATTTTGCGCCACTTTCTTTGATGAGTTGAAGGACCTTGTTCGCCATGCTCATTTGCTCCAATGAAGTTTTTATGCACTTGTTAAGTGCGTGTTAGTTGTTGGTGTATAATTAGCAATTATCATACCAACAATTTCAAAGCATACCTAAAACATTGAAATTCTTTGCAGAAAAAATGCTTTAAGCTCCCTGTCCTATGCTTACTTTAATGCCTGCATTTTAAAATGCACCATATTTAAACATTCCTATTTCAGCTCGTCCCTAAAAAAGACATAATGAACCAAAATGGTGCAATACATATAACAAAGAACCAATGTAGTGCCAATTACGCTTTTATTATTCGCGTAAATTGGCTTTTTATATCATTCTTTTCAACATCATTCCAATCAATTCATTCAGACTTTCGATTCACTTTCAGTTTTTTTTCTCAAGTGTTTCAATTACAAAAATTTATGATCAATTAACTGCTCATTTCAATAAACAAAATTGGCCTTTCATTCAGCCTTCAGTGCTTTCAAAATTTCCCACATTAATGATCGGTTTTGTTATGATGATTTCCCGTTATCGCTAGAATAATCTTTTCTCTATTCAAGATAGATGAAAAAATACAGCGCTCTGATCGGTTTATCGAATTCAATAGCACAATTAAGTGCATATCTTTCAAAAGGTTATAATCATGCTTCTAATGATTGACAATTATGACTCATTTACTTACAACATCGTTCAATACTTTGGCGAGTTGAATCAAGAAGTAAAAGTTGTTCGTAATGATCAAGTGACATTAGAGGATATTGAGCGATGGCAGCCGAAATATCTGGTGATTGGCCCTGGTCCATGCTCTCCGAGTGAAGCAGGCATTTCTATACCAGCCATCAATCACTTTGCTGGCAAAATTCCTTTGCTTGGTGTTTGCTTGGGTCATCAAGCCATTGGACAAGCCTTTGGTGGTCATATCATTCGCGCCAAAACCGTGATGCATGGTCGCCTATCCGATATGCACCATAGTGACAAAGGGATTTTTAGCAACTTGCCATCACCTTTTGCTGCAACACGTTATCATTCATTGGTGATTGAGCAAGAAACTTTGCCAGAGTGCTTAGAAGTGACCTGTTGGACCAATCAAGCAGATGGCACGATTGAAGAAATTATGGGCGTCAAACATAAAACTCTGCCTGTGGAAGGTGTGCAATTTCACCCTGAGTCTATTTTGAGCGAACATGGTCATCAAATTTTCAAAAACTTCTTGGATATTTACGCTTAAACACGAGCATTTGATTACATCAAATATCCTGACAGCCCATTTTTAATCAATGGGCTGTTTTTATTTTGAACATATAAAAACAATATATAACTCATACACACGGTATAAATTTTCAGCATTAAACTTAATCTGAAAACTTACACTTAAAAACAAGTCATTCTTTTTCAATAATTAATCCACTTTTCACACGTTATAAAAAGTAAGTTCAATCCTCAATTTCTGTTTTGTCTGATTGCATTTTACTTTTTTAGATTAACTATAGTCATAGGAATGATTAAGTTTCAGGGCGGCTGGATGATAGAATCTAAGTCATTGTTCTTAGCATTCCCCCTGAATGATCTATCAGGATAACCTATTGTGAATACCTTGGTTTTATTGAATATTATTGTTTTTGTCCTGCTCATGGCAGGATTGTTTTTTACTTATCGAAAAGACTGGAGTCTCTCCAAAAAAGTTCTGATCGGTATGGTGGTTGGTATCTTCTTCGGTTTAGCCCTTAAAGCGATCTACGGCGATAACCCTGTGCTTGAACACTCGGTTGCATGGTTCAACCTTGTGGGTAATGGTTATGTACAACTATTACAAATGGTGATCATGCCACTGATTTTCATCTCGATTTTAAGTGCGGTGGTGAAACTACACCAAACCACGTCTCTTGGAAAAATCAGTGTACTCGTGATTGGTATCTTGTTAGCGACCACAGCAATTGCTGCACTGGTGGGTGCAGGTATCACCAATTTATTTGGCTTAAGCGCTGAAGGACTAGTACAAGGCACCAAAGAAGCGGCGCGTCTAGCGACCATTCAAAGCCAATACATTGGACAAGTGACAGATTTAGATGTTCCAAAGCTCTTGCTTTCACTATTCCCTCAAAACCCATTTGCTGATTTAACCGGTGTTCGTCCAACGGCAATTATCAGTGTGGTGATTTTCTCTGCATTTTTAGGTGTGGCTGCACTTAAACTGATGGATAAAGACACCGTCAATGGCGAAAGAATCCGACACGGGATTGAAGCACTGCAAGCATTGGTGATTAGTCTTGTCCGTTTGGTGATGCAATTTACGCCTTATGGTGTATTGGCACTCATGACCAAAATGGTGGCAACGGCGAATGTTGCTGACATTGTAAAACTGGGCGAATTCTTAGTTGCCTCTTATCTTGGCCTTGCAATTATGTTCCTCGTACATGCACTAATTTTGCTATTTGTACGTGTCAATCCAATCGACTTTTTCAAGAAAGTTTTTCCTGTTTTAACTTTTGCATTTACCAGTCGTTCAAGTGCAGCCAGTATTCCACTCAATATCGAAGCACAGACCAAACAATTGGGTGTGCCTGAAGGGATTGCCAGCTTTTCTGCTTCATTTGGTGCAACCATTGGTCAAAATGGTTGTGCAGGTTTATACCCTGCAATGCTGGCGGTGATGGTTGCCCCAACAGTCGGTATCAATCCGCTTGATCCATTATGGATTGCGCAGTTGGTTGTGGTGGTAACCCTCAGTTCGATTGGTGTTGCTGGCGTTGGTGGCGGTGCAACCTTCGCTGCTTTAATCGTCCTCCCAGCTATGGGTTTACCGATTACTTTAGTCGCGTTACTGATTTCAATTGAGCCATTGATTGATATGGGTCGTACTGCTTTAAACGTCAACGGTTCGATGACTGCAGGCACAGCGACCAGTCAATTACTCGGTGTCAGAAATCCACAACCCGATAATGATGCTTAAGCTAGATTAAAATAAAAAAAGCCAACGCCTGATCGTTGGCTTTTTTTATGATTGAATAAATTATAACTTCAACTGTTGCACAAGCGAACCATCTTGCTTCGCAACTAAGGACTCACACAGTTGAATCCGTTCCTTGGTTTGATTTAAACCTCGCTCAACGCCAACCAATTCTTTGGTTTTCGGTGCAAAGAAAGCATTCAACTGCGACGCTTCTTGTTGTGAACAGGCTGCGCCACTAAACAATGCGGGGAAACGTCCAGCAGAAGACTTGCCTAAACGATCAAACACAGCATCGTGATTGGTCTTAAACCATGACCACAGTCCACCTTGTTCACCACTATAGCTATTGATTGCGTTAATCACGGTACGTACTTCACCGACTTTCACACGTGGGTCTAAAACGAGCTGACGTGCCTGCTGACGTGTTTCCACCTGATTTGCTGAACCTAAAGCAGTGAGAATCGCCAAACGTTGGGTCGGCTGCGTGATACGTTGTAACTCCCCCACTAAACGGTCAAATGTAGGCTGTCCTTTTTCTTGGACACGGACTGCCAGAATCGTTGGCAATAATTCTGGGGTGAGCTGGGCAAAGTTCAGTTGCGTCCGTTCAAATAAAACATCGGATTGCTTTAACAGTTTTTGGCGAACTTCTGGTACCTGAATTTCCAATGCAAGAAATTGGGCTAACTCACTCCGCCACAAGCTATCCTCAGCAGACTCACCTGCTTTACTCGCATAACCCAATTGATTCAATTTAGGTAGATACAAATTCGCAAGCACTTTTCTAAAATGCTCACGTTCTACCTCCGTCTTCAACACATGGCGTTGGATTGTGCTGAGTTGCTGAAACAATGCCGTACTAATTTGGCGGCTATTCGAGTTCGCAAACTTCTTGGCGACATCCACCACCGCCAAAAGGTTAATATCACCATGATTAAATGCTGCCGAAACCGCATAGGCATAAGCCAATTGTTCAGTATTAGAAAGTTTCTCCGTCGCCGCAGTCAGACGAGCAAGTTCTGGTTCAGGCAAACTAAATTGGTAATAGCCTGCCGCATCAGCATTTGGAATATACCAACTGTTAATACGTGCGCCTTTGAGTTCAATTTTGGCTTCGGCTTGGTCAATCAACTCACACTGAACTTTGCTTGCAGCATTGGGAACTTCGTAACGTACACATAATGGTACCCCCCAAAGACTGTTGGCATCACCTTTTGAACCAACAGGTAAATAACGCGTTTGTTTTACATTTAAAAAGACTTTATTGCCTTGTTGTTGCAATGAGGTATTCAGCAAAGGTACACCAGGCTGATCAATAAAACTTTTCACCGCTTTGCTAAAGCGCTCAGCGTGACCAGACTGTTCTGCGAGAGAGCTAATTAAATCATTAGCGGTCGCACTGCCATATTGATGCTTGTTAATGTAATTACGCACGCCTTGTTTGAATTTTTCTTCACCTAGATAGCTCTCAAACATATTTAAAACAGCTGCACCTTTTTGATAGGTAATGCCATCAAAAGCCGTTTGAATATCGGCATTGCTTAAAATGGGCTGGCGGATACGGCGTACACTGACCAAGCTGTCACTTTTCATTGCGCCCGCTGTATCGACCACACGTTCAAGATCAGCGTTAAATTCAGGATGTAATTGTTGGGTGATTTTACTTTGCATCCACGTGGCAAAAGATTCATTCAACCACAGGTCATCCCACCACGGCATCGTCACCACATCCCCAAACCATTGATGCGCTAATTCATGTGCATTGACATTAAATGAGCTCTGTACAAAAGATACGGGAGAGTCTTTATCCAGCAACATCAAGTAATCTCTAAATGTGATCAGCCCAGGATTTTCCATCGCACCAGCAGCAAAGTCAGGCGCTGCAAGCAAATCCAGCTTGTCGAATGGATAACCAAAAGCAAAATAATCTTCTAGGGTTTTTAAAATGGCTGGGGTTTCAGACAAGGCATGCTGCATTTTTTCAGCCTTAGCATCTGGTGCGATTCCTCGCAGTTTGATCGCCTGCTTACGCCATTCAGTCGCCGCAATATCTGGCCCTTGTTGTACTTGCCAAGGGCCAACCGCCAATGCCAGTAGATAAGTTGGTAGCGGTTTGGTCGGTGCAAAGCTTAACGTTTTCCAGCCCGATTTTTCGGCCTGTTCAGCGACTTGATTGGTATTGGCAAAACCTGAATATTTGCTTGGGATGGTTAAGCGAATATTAAATGGCGTTTTAAAGCGCGGCTCATCAAATGATGGAAAAGATTGACGTGCGCTGATCGCCTCCATTTGAGTCATGACATAAGGTTTACCTTCAAACTCAATTTTATAAATACCATCCAGTTGCTGATCATAATCTGCATTGAAATCCAGTACTAAACGATATTGCCCAGCAGCTAATGTCTTAGCAAATTTAATCAGACTGACCCCATCGACTGCTGAAGCTTGCTCATATTTGGCCGTGGTTTTCTGCCCAGTTGCGGAGAGGATGCTGACGTCTTTTACCGATAAAGATTTACCATGAATCCACACATGATCGGTTGCTTGGGTCAGTTTTAAGTGGATTGTGGTTTTACCGGTATAACTTTTTTGTGCAGGATCAATTTTAAAATCTAAATCATAAGATTCGGGAATGGCCCATTCAGGTAATTTGCCGATTGGAATTTGTTCATTGCTATTTGATGCAAAAAGCTGTGTTGCAGAAAATGAAAGTAATGTTGTCAGTAGCAATTGTTTTTTAAATGAAGGTTTGACCAACATAGGAGAGCTGTCCTCTGTAGTTTTTAAAATAAAGAGATGCAGCAAATGGTGTACCATGTCGCTGCATCCACACATCATTGTTAGAATTTATAATTAAACTCCAACCAACCCTGACGGCCGATTGGTGAATATGATCCTACTGGATAATATGGCCATCCGCCTGTGTCATCGTGTTTCACTTTGTCAAATAGATTATTCACAATGATGGATGCAGAGGCCTTGGGTGAAATTTGATAAGTTCCACTCCAATTGACCAAATAAGTCGGGCTTAAGTAAGCCGTTTGATTACCGTTTGGAATCTTGCCATAGCGATTGACTAATACGGTTGATGCCCAATCACCAAGACTCCAACTGAGACTGGTATTCAAGCGGTCTCTCCAATCTGGAATGGTTAAGTCTTTTAAATAGTTATCTTTCTCGCCATCTTTTGATTGTTGATATTCACGTTCCAACACACGGCTATAATTCATCGTCCATAGGAAGTTACCCATATTTTCAGTTTTCCAGCGCCATTTGCTGGTGAAATCAATCCCGCGAGTATGATCTGAAGCTGCATTGATCGGAACAATATTGATATTGTTGATGACATTTGGATCAACCACTGCATTTGCTGGATTACGCTCTACACGTGCCAATGCATCAACACATTGTGCCGAGTTGATATCTTGCGCTCCTAAACGACAAGCAGCTTCTTGACGTAAAATTTTATCTGGACTGAGATTGGTCACTAGATTATCAATTTTGATATCCCAGTAATCGATGGAGATATCAAACTTATTACTCGGAGACCACACAAAGCCTGCACCATAAGATTTACCTTCTTCGGGTTTTAAATCTTTGTTGCCTGTTAAGGTGTAGTTCGCGCCAGGCGAATAATCTTTAAAGCTACATTTATCTAATGCTTGTCCCGTTTGGCTACAACGTAAATAATCGGTGGTACTTGGGAAATACCCTCTTTGTTTATTTAAAAACAGATAATTCATATCTGGTGCACGGAAACTGGTGGCGTAGTTGCCTCGCACCAATAAGGTTGGATGTGGCCTAAATTCTAAGCCTGAACCAAAGGTAAATTTATCAATACTGTTATCTGACAAAGCATAGCGGTCATAACGTCCAGATAAGGTTAAATTGAGTGGCTTGGCTAAAGGTAAGAATAATTCCGTACCCAATGCCTGACGGGTACGTGCCCCTCCATATTCGCCACTGGAAGTGGCATTATAGAAGTCCCCATTTTCCACCGCCTTATCGGGTTTGATTTTAAAACCTTGGCGTCCAATTTCTGCTACAGCAGCAAGCTTGGCCGTTCCTGCAGGCAATTCAAATACATCACCATTGGCACTTAAAGTTAGGCCCTGTGCCCAAGACTTGTCATTTTCCTCCGTTGTGCCTGAAATGCTTCTAAACTCACTAGCGGTCAGTGGCCGACTGATACGATCTAAATGCGGGGAATAAATTGGAATACCATCTTGGTCTACACCCAGTCGCTGACCTAGGAAATATTCATCAACATTCGAACGAACCAGCCCTTGTTTACGTAATTGACTGGTATAAATCGAGCCATTATAGGCGGCTTCATAGCGCCAACTACTGTCCCCAATATCGCCACGGATACCAAAGTTCAAATTGGAGGAGAGTTCTTTCCATTTTTTATTGGCTTGTTCAACACCACCGAGTTCTTCTGGTGCAAAACGTCGTGTCCAGATTTCATAATTTCCTGTGTCTTGATTGAGGAAATAACCACTACTCGCGCCTAAAGAAGTCCATGTCGGACCACGAGTATTGTTTTCAATTTGATTGGCGCCAATCAACACATCCGCGAATAATTGGGTTTTCTCATTCAGCTCATAATCTAATCCGAGATAACCATTTTGGCTGAGATTCTTGGTTTGAACGGTCCAATAAGTCGGTCGGGCCAAACCACTGGCACAGTTATCTGCTCCTGCTTTTCCAATATTTGTTACTGAGCCTTTAAATAGATCATCAAATGCATCACAGCTATTAATTGAAAGATACTGGCCTGTCTTGGCATTTTTACGCCCAACGATCGTGTCTGGTTTTTCCCCTCGACGTGTTCGGCTCGACATAAAATCTCGGTCCGCTGCCCAAATCGGTTCGCGCCCACTCAGTTCAACGCCATAAACCAGATTGAGCTTGTCCAGTGTTTTACTACCACTCAGTTGTAAACGTAAATTTTCGCCACCTTCTTTGGTCCCACCCGCCTTAATATTGAATTGAGTGCCATCGGTTTTCTTTTTCAATATGATATTCACCACACCTGCAATCGCATCTGAACCATAGATCGCGGAAGCTCCCCCGTTTAAGATTTCAATGCGGTCAATAATCGCAGTCGGAATATTGGCTAAATTGACAAAATTCACAGCGCCATCATACGGCACTGGATAATCTGCAACCCGATGTCCATTGATTAAAGTTAAGGTATGGTTCGGCCCCAAACCTCGTAAACTAATCGCGTTGGCTGCAGGCGTAAAGGTATTGCCATAATCCGCACCTTGTACAAAACCTGTGTTTTGGGTCAGGTTATTCAAGGCATCAAAGGCATTACTAAAACCATGTTTCTCAATATCGGCTGCGCTAATGACCGTTACACTGGTTGGGCCATCTTTCTGGGCTTTGGAAATACGTGAGCCTGTGACAGCAACACGCACCACTTTATCCGATGTCGCATCGATTTGTGGCTTTTCTATACTTGTCTCAGCATGAGTTTCTAATGGGTGAAGACATGCAATAAAGACAAAAACAAAACAACCTTTGTTTTTAACAGCCCCAAGATATTTCAAGTAATTTAGGTACATATTTATGAATGAATAAAATTATGACCGACCTAATATATCCACTTTTATTTAGTTAATTTATACACATTTTTTATAGAGATATGGCGGATTAAGATATACCAAATGGTTGATTATTTATTATAAAAACTCAGATAAACCTTTCATAAAATAATACCTTTTTCATTCAATCACTCCCAACCACAAATTTATCAACCTACTTAAACGGGTTAAATTTTAAAAACTCTCTAGCCACAACCTAAATCTTGCGTTATTTTCTGCTAACATAAGCCCTTAGCGAGTGGGACACACACCACAAAAAGCCGAGCTATCCTTCACCACTAACCAGTTTCATCCAAATTTTTTAATCATTAAATGCTGTAACTCATGACTATGAATATCCAACAGGCACTCAATAATATTACCAAGAACATCCATCTGACCCAGCCACAAATGGAAGATGTCATGCGCAGTATCATGCAAGGTGAAGCCACTGATGCTCAAATCGGTGCGCTGATGATGGGCTTGCGCATGAAGGGTGAAAGTATTGATGAAATTACAGCTGCTGCACGTATCATGCGTGAGTTTGCGATTAAAATTGATGTCAGTGATATTCCTCATCTGGTCGATATCGTGGGTACAGGTGGTGATGGTCAAAACTTATTTAATGTTTCAACCGCTTCAAGTTTTGTGATCGCTGCTGCGGGAGCAACGATTGCCAAACATGGTAACCGCGGTGTATCAAGCAAATCGGGTTCTTCTGACGTGCTTGAACAGATTGGCATTCAACTTGATTTAGACATGCAGCAAACGGAACGTTGTATCCGTGAAATGGGCGTAGGTTTTCTGTTTGCGCCAAATCATCATAAAGCTATGAAATATGCCGTGGCGCCACGGCGTGAATTGGGCATTCGCAGTATTTTTAACTTACTTGGCCCACTCACCAACCCTGCTGGCGTGAATCGTTTTGTGATTGGCGTATTCTCAGATGAATTGTGTCGTCCCATTGCCGAAGTATTAAAACAGCTCGGTGCAGTGCATGTACTGGTGGTACATTCTAAAGATGGCCTAGATGAAATTAGCCTAGCTGCACCAACCGCTGTGGCTGAGCTTAAAGATGGCGAAGTTAGCGAATGGACGCTGAACCCAGAAGACGTTGGTATCGCCTCTCAAACCCTCACTGGTTTAGTGGTGAATAGTTCAGAAGAAAGCTTAAAACTGATCAAAGATGCTTTAAGTCGTGACAAATCAGACGTTGGCGAAAAAGCCGCAAATATGATTGCATTGAATGCAGGTGCTGGCATTTACGTCGCTGGCATTACCAAAACCTATAAACAAGCCGTTGAGCTGGCTCAAGATATTCTCTACGGCGGACAGGCCTTAGAAAAAATGAGTATCTTGGCTGAATTTACCAAGACATTGAAACAATATCAGGCAGATTAAGGATTTCTCATGATCGATATTCAAAATACCATTTTAGGTAAAATTGTTGACCGCAAACATGAGGAACTTGCAGCACGTTTAAAACAACGTAGCTTGCATGATGTTGAGCAGTGGGCAAAACAAGCCACCCCTGTTCGTGGTTTTGCCAATGCCTTACAACACAAACGTCCAGCTGTAATTGCTGAAATTAAAAAAGCATCACCTTCTAAAGGTGTGATCCGTGCAGACTTTAATCCTGCGGAGATTGCCCAACAATATGAACAGGCAGGTGCTGCTTGCTTATCGGTATTAACCGATGTGGATTTCTTCCAAGGAGCAGACGAAAATATTGCGATTGCACGTCAGCATTGTGCCCTACCAGCTTTGCGTAAAGACTTTTTGATTGATCCTTACAATGTAGTTGAAGCACGTGCACTGCAAGCAGATTGTATTTTATTGATCGTGGCTTGTTTATCTGACCAACAACTCGAAGAAATGTCGAAAACCGCATTTGAACATCAGTTGGATGTGTTGGTTGAAGTGCATGATGAATATGAGTTAGAACGTGCTTTAAAACTTTCTGAACAATGCATTTTAGGGGTGAATAATCGTAATCTTAAAACCTTTGATGTCGATTTAAATACCTCATTGCGTTTAAAGAAATTATTGCCTGCATCTCGTATTTTGGTCACAGAAAGTGGTATCGCTACGCCTGCTGATGTAGACATGATGCAAGCCAATGATATTCATACTTTCCTTGTGGGTGAAAGTTTTATGAAGCAACCTCGCCCTGATCAAGCATTTAATGCATTATTTGGGCAGCCTGAGCAAGTTTAATTTTAAATAACATGAAAGCCCAATTCTTTATCATTGGGCTTTGATAATTATTAAAAAAATACCATGCCAAAATATGGATTTGAATTGACAATAAAATAAAGAGCTTGAATTTATGTCGAATAAAGAAATTGAATCATTACAAAGAAGCTTATGTAGAAAATATGATACTCATTATTGCCCAACTTTAGAGGGAACGAAGTTAGGAATAACACTGAATATCAAAGAAAATATAACTCCTATTAATGGCTTAAGACATCCTCCTGAAGACAAGACGAATGGATGGTATATCTGGGGCGGTGAAGATTTTTCTGATGATCCTAATTTTTTTAATTCTATACATATAGAACATATCACTGAATGGTGCCCACAAATACAAAAGTTTCTAGCATTACCTCCTGGTTGGAGATTCTTAATAGCTAATAATTATGAAGACGTTTGGTTTGATGAGTCATTACTTGACATTTAGTTTTATAAAGCTTTTTTTCTTAACAATCTAATTTTGAATAATCTTATAATTACAACTAATTGACCATTTTTGAACAGCCACTCACTACTTTAGATTATCTACACATTGCCTGAATGCAATTCAGTTCAAATCATCACGGTTTCGGACTATAATTTTACATCTCTGGTATCTGCCTATTTTTCTAAACTTATGAGTAAACACGATTCATCGCTTTCTAAAGATCAGTTTAACTTACTGAAAGCCTTTAAAAAGCAAATTTCCAATCCGCAAGCGAGTGCGATTGCCAAACAAGCGGAGTCACAAAAGACTCCAGCCGCTGCTGAAGAGTTGGAAGATACTGAACTTTTTAAAAAAGCCCTACTTGGGGTAAAACCCATCGACAATCAGAATATTGCCGATACTAAAGTTGCGCGTAGCAAAAAAGTCGATGCCCAAACTTTGGCAAAACGTGCTGCAGCAGAAGGTGGTGCAGAGCAAGAGCTTACAGAAATTTCAGATACCCAAGCGATCTTAAACCCTGTTGCCAGCCAAGCGGCTTTAAGCTATCGCATTGCAACCTTGCAGCACAAAGTATTTGAAGATTTAAAAGCAGGCAAAATTCGCTGGTTTGAAGCGGTCGATCTACATGGCTGTACCGTTGAACAAGCACGGGCTGCTGTTTTACAAGTGATTCAAATGGCAAAAGATGAAAATCAAAATGTCGTTAAAATTGTGCATGGCAAAGGCCCTGAAGCAATCTTGAAAACCTATGTCAATGGTT
The DNA here is from genome assembly GCF_036668815.1 of Acinetobacter sp. ESBL14. Lineage (NCBI taxonomy): Bacteria > Pseudomonadati > Pseudomonadota > Gammaproteobacteria > Moraxellales > Moraxellaceae > Acinetobacter > Acinetobacter sp. ESBL14. The sequence goes on along the minus strand of NZ_JAZEVS010000006.1, from coordinate 48,630 downwards.
GGCTCAGACAGCATCGTGATGTACTTGCTTTCGTCAGTGCCCCTGAAAATCAAGGCGGTACAGGTGCTGTTTTAGTCTTACTCAAACGTGCCGAAAAGAACCCTAAGTACAAACAGTAATCGGCATTTTTATCAAAACTAAGATTTCTAATCGTTTTCTGGTACAATTGCCGTTTTTGTTCAACCCACCTAAGTGAACATTGTTATGTCTATGCAGCAATCGTACGCAAATATCTTAACTGCCGTTGGTGAAGACCTTAATCGCCCAGGCTTAAAAGATACGCCAATGCGTGCGGCTAAAGCTTTTTCTTTTTTAACTTCTGGTTATAGCAAAACGCTTGAAGAAGTTACGAATAGCGCACTCTTCCCTTCCGATAACCATGAAATGGTATTGGTTAAAAACATCGAATTTTATTCGCTTTGCGAACACCATTTATTGCCATTTTATGGCCGCGTGCATATCGCTTATTTACCTGAGGGTCAGGTACTAGGCCTATCAAAATTTGCTCGTATTACTGAAATGTTTGCGCGTCGCTTACAGGTTCAGGAAAATTTAACCCAGCAGATTGCGGAAGCAGTTGCAAAGGTAACTCAGGCACGTGGTGTTGCAGTTGTGATCGACTCTGCACATATGTGCATGATGATGCGTGGTGTGGGTAAGCAAGAATCAACCACTCGTACGGTTTCTTTTATCGGTGACTTTAAAACAGATAAAGATACGCGTCGCGAGTTCTTGAGTGCTGTGCCTGAAAGCTATTAATACGAGTACTGCATATGTCATCCATTCAGTTAGCAGGTTTCGGTCATTTAAAAAATGAAGCCAGCGTTGATTACCCTCGACCAGATCGTCTGGTTCAGGGTAATCCTGAGCGGCTCACGTATAGCCTATATGAACATCCACATATGGACTGTGGCATCTGGCAGTGTGAAGTCGGTGCATGGAATATTATATTTGCTGACAATAAACAAGAGTTCTTTCAAATCATTGAAGGTATTGTTCGCATTCATGATGCAAAGACCAATACTTTTATTGAAGTCACAGCGGGAAATGCAGGCATTATCCCAGCTGCATTTGTCGGTACTTTTGAAGTGATGGAAGCAGTAAAAAAATACTATGTGATTGTTGAGGTTTGATCAATCCTCTTTAAATTTCAAACTCATCTGGAAAACTCTCGAAATTTTTCATTTCATCTAGTTCAATTCCATATAATTTACAGATAATCAACACTTCAAAACGCCACTTCCCCAACAACGCAATTTTGTGGAAAAATTTCTTTTCCCAATATTTACCTTGCTGCTGATCATGTTCAAGCTGTTGTAAATACAAACTCATCGTAGACGCATCGACTGTTGTATTCAACAAGCCATCTAACTGTCTAAATGGATAAGCAACAGCATAGCTTTCACTAATCGTTTCAACCTCAAGATAGGGATAGCTAATCAAATCAATCAGCCGATCTGAAGGGTAAAGCAATAATCCATCGATTGTTTTTATAATATCAGCCTCATCGCCATAACACATTGCGCAACAAAGCAATAACAATGCATGGCTATAATCTGTCGTAAGTTCTATTGCAGCAACACCAAGCTGTTGTCCATGCGACTGAATGAGTGACAGTAGGTCAGCATAGGCCAACCAGAACTGATAAACAGACAAATAAATTTCTCGAATTTGTGTTGAAGCCAAACCCAGATCATAAGCAAGACGAATCAGATAGGTCAGCTCCAAACAGAAATTTTTAAAATATATTTCCTGCTCTAATAACTGATAGACATCCAGATCATCAACTGCATAAGGATCAAAGTATAAACTTTCATTTTCTCTATACTCCGAGACTTGCGCTTTGATATCATTCCAATGATCTAAAGATCCTGATTGAGAAACTCTCCATTTTGTTCGGTCAGAGATACTTGCTTGGACCTCATCCAATCGTTGTTGTAATTTTTCAAATTCTTGTGCTTGATCAATATCATTCATTATTAAAAAAACCGTACATAGCCCACGCCAATTTTATTCCAGTCTTTATGATCCTGCTGTTCATAATCCCAGTTTACCCTTACAGCGTGATTTGAGTTCAAACTATATTGAAGTTGCGTACCAACTCTTAAATTCCACTGACTCTGATCTTGCCAATACGGTAACTCAATCTGTACCACGCTGTTAATATTGTCTGTCCACAGATTCATACAACCTACCGCTGGCCCTACTCCAACACGCCAGCCTTTATCTAAATTTGTGCCACCTTGAATATGACTTTGCAACTGGGCATAACACAAATTTCGACGATCATAATCTGCCACGCTATACCCGACTTGCATATTTAGATTCATCACACCATGTTGCTGATCTTCACTAAACTGCCCTTTCTCGACAGACTCCTGTTTCCAACCCAAATTAAAACCCCAACTGAGTGGTGATTTAAATGGTTGAATGGGGTTGTAGGAATTCACCGACAGTAGATCTAAATGTTCTAACTTAAGCTTGTCGTCACGGTATTGCAAACTACCATCTAAAAATAAGAGTTGCGTACCTGTACGATAACCCCCCTGTGGATCAATCAAATCGTGATAAGCCTGACGATGCCCAAGTTCAACAAACTTTTGTCCTTGCACCTCTCCAATATTCATAGAAAGATTTCGTGCATGATGTCCTTCTACAGGCTGTTTTTTCGGGCGTATAGGCTCTTGCCGTTGTTTATCAACTTCAATTTGACTGCGCTGAGCAAGTAATTGTCTTAATTGAGGTTGGGCAAAATCGGCATCCACTTTATGGCTAATATATTGCAGATATAAATCATCATAGGCCATTTCTAGAATTTTGGCCTGATCCTGCTGCTGATAGGTGTTTAAAATGGGTTGAGCTTTATCCATTGCAGTAAAAGCAACTTGATGGGCAACTTTGGCTAATGCAGTGCCATGTTGTTTGGCCTGTGCAAGTAACTGCGTTTCTAATGCAGGACGATAAATCACCTCTTTGACTAGATCTTGCTGATCGACCGCCTTCAGGGTTTCAATTGGAATGGCGGCATAATTGAACTGCTGTTTTAGGTTTAAATTAGGACGAACCAAGTCAATTAGACCCAATAAACGATAAGCACAATTATCACTAACAAAATAATAAGGGAAACTCACATGCTGCATTTCCCAAATATGCTCAACCAGAAATCGGGTTTCCTCTAGTGTGAGATTGAGTTCATATTCCCATAAATCACGACTTTCAAAATCACCATATTCTTTGACTTTACGATAATACGGCATTAAAGAATATTCGCCAGGATACTGCCCTGTTAAGCCCTTCCATGCATAAGACCAATTGTCCTCACCTCTTACCGTTGCGGCATAGTTCACGGCATAGGACACTAAATTGAGTTGCTTCTGATCTTTAGGGTCTAGACGTAGCAAAGTATGTCCAAACATTGAACTTGGATTACCCATAAAATCGGTTGCATAAATCAAGGTGGCCTTATACGGCTTGATTTGATTAATCCAGTCCTCAAACTCATTACAAGTTACTTTTGGAAGCTGTTGATCACTGATATTGAGCTGTTGCATCAGCCAACGGCTACGTGCAGGAAATTTACAACGGAACGATTGATTATCTGAAGCTTCAACAAATAAGGCTTTAATATCCGCCTGTAGCTCATTATTTAAATTGGTTTGACCATCTTTTGCGTAAAAATAACCCGCATAACTGACTTCGCTATTTTGTTTATGGTCAGCATACATCAAGCGTTGCCACGTGACGTGCTGATCTAATTTTTTCTTGTTGGCTAGATCCAAATAAGTCTGAATATCTGATTCAACCGCAGCATGTGCAAAGTGGCACGTTAAAAACGCCAGCGCAAAAGTAGCTAATTTCATTCAATCGCAATTTTTAAAATAATAGGAATCGGTATAAGAAAACCCTGCCATCAAGACAGGGTTTTTGCATGCAGCAATTAAACGTATGCTTTAAGCACCGCATCTTTTGCCATTACGCCTTGTAATGCATCGAGAACTTGAAGTGAGTTGGTATTTTTGCTTGAATAAATTTCAGCAAAATTTGCTTTAGACACAGCAAAGAAACGTGCTTTGTCATTGGCTTTAATTTGCATTAATTCAGCAAGCACATTTAAGCTTTCACCTTGGCCAACAGCCATATCACGTGCCAAAGATTCAGCATTTTCATTGGTGAAGGTCACCACTTGAGCTGTTACCGTACCACCTTGACGGCATCCTAGAGTACCAAAAGTAATACCTAATAATTGGTTAGTAAAAATACCATTGGTTGTTGCAGCAAGAATTTTAGGTGCAACACCTTTTTTACCTGCCCATACTTGTGTACCCACACCACAACCAACATCATTGTCAGCCATTGCAACAGTTGAACCAGCGGCTAATAGAGCGGCTAATGCAATTTTTTTTAACATAGGAACGAACTCCAGTATCAATTATTCTTCAATATTTGTTATCACTATTGTGTGTGTAATCAATCTTACACAGAAGTTAAAATAACCAGCTTAGCGTGTTTTAGCAAATAAATTTTGAAATATATCTGAAATACTCATAACCAAGGGGAATTAGAAAAGTCTGTTAAAAGAACTTTAAGCCATCTAATTTAACTGCCACGCCCCATTTTTATCTCTGGTTCCCAAGATTTTTAATACCAACACCAAGCTCAGTAATAATAAAAGATACCATGACCCAAGCTTCCCCCAACCCACCATATGCCAAGCATCGACTTGGCTTGGATAAAGCCAGATTTTATAAAAGGTACTGATGTTTTCTGCAATCCAAATCAAAAATGCAAGTAATAATAAAATCGGTAACATCGGTACACTAAAACGATGTTGTTGCAATTGAAAATACAGTTTTGTTTTCCAGAAAATCAAAGCGCTCCAGATAAATAATGCAATCCGAATATCAGGAATAAAAAACTTAGTCATAAAGTTGAGATAAGACAACACCGCCAAGCACAGCATATTGCCAAAATTGGGTAGGTTTTCGAAAGAAACCTGATAAAGCCTCAGAGAACGAGCAAAAAAACTGCCTACGGCTGAATACATAAAACCAGCAAACAACGGCACAGTGAACAGTTTTAAAACCGCAGGCTGCGGATATTGCCATGATGCGATGGCAGGATGAGTGAGAAAAATCTCCATCCCCATGGCCATAATATGAAATAAGGCAATCACCTTCGCTTCTGCCCATGACTCGAGCTTTAAATAGATCAGGCAAACTTGAATAATCAGTGCGTAAAACAATAAATAGTCATAACGAAAGAAACCATAATACTCATGACTCCCCATCGGGGCGGTGACTGCAAATGCAATCAAAAGCAACAATCCAAATAAGGCAGCCGAAGCTGCCTTAGTGATAAAGTTGAGCGGTAATACAATCAACTGCACAAAACGAATCCTAGCGTGTTTATTTTAAAAGACTTAAAAAATATCAACCTAAATACTTAGCACTGTACTCATGCACAGTATCAACAAAAATCTTCGGTTGTGCTGGATCCACCCATTGCGTGATACCGTGACCTAAATTCGCGATATAGCCTGTTTTTTCACCACTGGCATAAGCATCATCCAACATGGCTTTCACTGATTTTTCAATTGAAGCAGCTGAACCATAAAGCACAGCAGGATCTAAATTACCTTGTAACGCAGCTCGTCCTGCAACCACATCACGTGCAGTATAAAGCGGTGTAGTCCAATCTAGACCAAATGCATCTGCTCCTGTCGTTAGCATGGTTTCCAACCATTGCCCGCCACCTTTGGTAAACAGAATGATCGGAATACGTTGACCATCTTTTTCACGTTGAAGCCCTGCAATAATCTTGGTCATATAGTTCAATGAAAATTCAACATATTCTCTATGCGCAAGCGCCCCCCCCCAGCTATCAAAAATCTGGATCGCTTGTGCGCCCGCATCAATTTGCGCATTGAGATAATCAATTACTGAATCAGCTAAATGATCAAGTAAGGCATGTAATACTTCTGGCTGCGCGTACATCATATTTTTAATGAAGCGAAACTCTTTACTTGATCCACCTTCAACCATATACGTTGCTAAAGTCCACGGACTTCCAGAGAAACCAATCAACGGAACTTGTCCATTCAAAGCAGAACGAATGGTCGAAACGGCATTCATGACATAAGCCAGATCAGACTTGGCATTTAATTTAGGTAAATTCGCCACATCTTGTGCAGTACGAACTGTTTTATGAAACTTTGGCCCTTCACCTGTCTCAAAATACAGCCCCAAACCTAGAGCATCAGGAACCGTTAAAATATCTGAAAATAAAATTGCCGCATCGAGCTCATAACGGCGTAATGGCTGTAACGTCACTTCGCAAGCAAAGTCAGTATTTTTACATAGAGATAAGAAGTCCCCTGCCTGCGCACGAGTTTCACGATATTCTGGTAAATAACGTCCTGCTTGACGCATCATCCATACAGGTGTGGTGTCTACAGGTTCACGTAATAAAGCTCGTAAAAAACGATCATTTTTCAACGTTGTCATTACCAATCTCTAAATTTTTCATGTAGCGCGCATCATAACAAAGTTAGCTTGGAATTTATAATTTCAATCGTATTCAAATTTATGCACTCAAATAAATTTCGCTTTTACACAAAACTGCTACTGCAAGTGACATTATTTTCTGTAATACTTGCAACATCTTATATCCCAATATGAATAATTCTTAAGGTTGAATTACATGTTTGTTCGCTCATTACTCGCTATGAGTTTAAGTTGTATTCTTGCTAATGTTGCTTTTGCTGCTCCAACAACTGAGCAACCATTAAATCCAAAACAAATTTCGGGTTCAGTACAAGATCCTATTGACCCATTAGCGATTGAACATACAGCGTCAAGTGTTGTTGCTAATCCAGCTTCAAGTGTTGCCGCACCAGCCGCATCTGAGCCACAAATTAATACTGGTGCTGCATCAGTTGTATCGCAAAAATTAGAAAGCACACCTGATACCACAACGACGACAGCTGCTCCAACGACTAAAATTTCGTGGACACTCGATAGCATGAATAATGCTGAATATCCTGAAGCTTTACCAAAAGGACAGCTTCCTGCCTACGCACGTGCGCATGTCATGTTGAACAATGCCCATGCGTCACCTGGGGCGATTGATGGCTCAAACGGCAAAAACACTTTAAAAGCGATCGCATCATTCCAGCAAATGAATGGTTTAACACCTACAGGTCAGTTAAGCAAAGAAACATGGGATGCCTTGGTTGCAAAACAAACCAAACCAGCCTATGTCGAATACACCATTACTGATGCTGACCTCAAAGGCCCATATGCGGATTCAATCCCTTCTGACTATGCTTTACAAGCCAAAATGAAAGGTTTGTATTACACCCGTGTAACTGAAATGTTGGGTGAAAAATTCCATATGGATGAAAATTTCTTAAAGAAATTAAATCCAACAGCGACGTTCAAAAAAGCAGGTGAAAAAATTATTGTGGCCAATGTCCGCAATGACTTACCTGAAGATATTCATTTGATTGTTGCACACAAAGGCGCAAGACAGCTGTATTTATTCAACAGCCGTAATCAAATGATTGCCTCATTTCCTGCAACAATTGGCAGTACTGATACACCTTCTCCAACAGGTACTTATAAAGTAGTGGGTGTGGCAAAAAATCCTTGGTATAGCTATTCACCTTCTAACTTTGTCCAAGGTAAAAACCTTAAACCTCTTTCTTTACCACCGGGTCCAAATGCACCCGTCGGTAATATTTGGATCGGTTTAAGTAAAAAATCATTTGGTATTCATGGTACGCCAAACCCATCTTTAATTTCTAAGACTGCATCGCATGGTTGTATTCGTTTAACCAACTGGGATGCCAATGACTTAGGTGCTAAAGTACGTTCAGGTGTAACGGTAAAATTCTTGGAATAATCTGAGTATTTTCGATAAAAAAACCGAATATCCATGTTGATATTCGGTTTTTTTAATTTCAAATATGCTGCTCTATATTGGGTAAAGGCTGATAATAAATTTGATTACGTCCAAGTTGCTTGGCCCGATATAGCGCCTTATCCGCAGTGTGTATCAACATCTCTTGGCTAATTTTAGGATTACCATTAAAGACTGTGATCCCCAAACTAATGGTGACATGGTTAGATACTAGAGATTTATCATGCGGGATCATTAAACGATCAATGGCACGGTAAATATTGGTTGCGACTGCATATGCGCCTTGTGCAGAGGTTTCAGGTAATAACACCACAAACTCCTCCCCACCATAACGTGCAATAAAATCCATATGCCGAATCGAGCTTTTAATGGTTTTTGCAATGGATGAGATCACTTGATCCCCCATTTGATGCCCATAAAAATCATTGTAGTTTTTAAAATAATCAATATCGATAAACAGTACCGACAGCGATTTCCGATCTTTACAAGCTAACTCATAATAATAAGTGCACATCTCTTCAAATGTACGCCGATTTGACACATCAGTCAGTTCATCATGCTGACTCAAGTGCAATAACTCAGAGGCTTGGATACGTAAAATCTGCTCATCAATTTCTGAAATTTTGGACTTTATAAATATTTTTCTTTCTTTGGAAGTCAGCATAACACTGATCGAAAAACCAAGCAGTAAGCTTCCAATCAATGTCCGCCCAACCATGAGAAAATCACTTGAGTTATCCAACCAATACGAAACAAACAAGATCGTGATTGCAGCAAGCGAACCAATCCACAACATATGTACAGGACGAATACCACTGAGAATAAATCCCAACATATACAGGAATGCAATGAGCACCATGGCTTGATTTTGCAGTACCAGATTTGAAACACTCATCATCAAGACTGAGGTTAATACAATGGTCAGGAACACGATCAGACAAGCAGCAGGATAAAACAATGTATTGAGTTGTTTAAACCGAGAAAAAGCCCAGAACAAGAACAGCGCGATACCAACAACAATCAGACTGAGAATACTATAGATAAAATCGAGAACAAAATATGCACTTCCACGAATGACGAGAAAATTAGAGGGCAAGATCAACAGTACAAATATGGTATAGGTAATGACACCCTGACCGAAAAACTGAATCGCATTGAGACGAGTTCGATCAACATTAAATCTCCAGAATTCATTTTCTAATTTTTGCGGTAAAGTCTGATGGGTCTTTTTAGATTTAGAATGTTGGGCAACAAGCTGCTCTAGGTCTTCTTTTGACCTCCTTAATTGATCAAGATCATAGCTGTTGTCCATCCCATCTACTCTTTTTATACTGCACTATTATTGTGCCGCATAAAAAATAACATAATTTCTCATTTTGTCATGTGCTTTGCTTAACCACTTATCCGTAATTGTAGTTACCATTTTCACACTTTATGCATTATTATTTGTATTATTTTTAAGTTTGAAGTAGACCTTGAATACTCTTACACTTTTGCAACCCGATGATTGGCACGCACACCTGCGTGATGGTTTAGCTTTAAAACGTACTGTCCCTGATTTAGCCAAGCAATTTGCACGCGCAATTTGTATGCCCAATCTTGTTCCACCTGTTAAAACGGTAGAAGAAGCTTTAGCCTATCGCGAGCGTATCCTTGCCCATGTGCCTGAAGGCTTGAACTTTGACCCACGCATGGTGCTTTATTTTACCGATCATACGTCTCCAGATGAAGTTCGTAAAATTAAAGAGTCTGAATTCGTCAATGCCATCAAACTTTATCCAGCGGGTGCGACCACTAACTCAGACAATGGTGTTAGTGATATTCGCAAAGTGTATGCCGTGATTGAACAACTGGAAGAACATCAGGTTCCATTGTTACTACATGGAGAAGTGACGCATAATCACGTCGACATTTTTGATCGTGAAAAAAAATTCTTAGATGAAGTGCTGTCGCCGTTATTGAAACAGTTCCCAAAACTAAAAGTCGTGTTAGAACACATTACAACAAGTGATGCGGCGAATTTTGTGTTGGAACAAGATCGTAATGTTGCAGCAACCATTACCCCACAACATTTATTATTCAACCGGAATGATATGTTAGTCGGTGGTGTCAAACCACATTTCTATTGCTTACCGATTTTAAAACGTCAGACTCATCAAACGACTTTATTAGAAGTCGCGACCAGTGGTAATCCTAAATTTTTCTTGGGTACTGACAGTGCACCACATGCACAAAATGCCAAAGAGAATGCCTGTGGTTGTGCAGGTTGCTACAGCGCACCAAATGCGATTGAACTGTATGCACAGGCCTTTGATCAGGTTGGTAAGTTAGAACGCCTAGAAGGCTTTGCGAGTATGTTTGGTGCTGATTTCTATGGCCTACCACGCAATACCTCAACCATTACCTTAGTGAAAGAAGACATTACCGTCGCTGAATCTTTTGATTATCTTGAAGATCAGAAAATTATTCCACTTCATGCTGGTAAAACCCTGCAATGGAGAAAAGTGTGACCCAAGAAGAAAACAAAGCGCCTGTCATTGGTCAGCGTTTTCGTGGATTTTTACCTGTTGTTGTCGATGTGGAAACAGCAGGCTTTAATTCTCAAACCGATGCACTACTTGAAATCGCCTGTATCCCAATTGTCTATGATGAAAATGGGCAATTTGTCCCAGGCCCATCTTTTCAAGCACATATCAATCCTTTTGAAGGTGCGAATCTTGACCGCCGCTCATTAGACTTCATTGGTATTGATCCATTCAATCCAATGCGTGTTGCAATGGCAGAAGATGAGCGCAGCGCTTTGCGTCGTATTTTCAAATCATTGAATGAAGTGCGTAAAGCCCAGCATTGTACCCATGCTGTCTTAGTGGGTCATAACGCGCACTTTGACTTAGGTTTCCTGCAAGCAGCGATTGCACGTTCGGGTACCAAAAATCAAAACCCGTTTCACAGTTTCTCTGTCTTTGATACCGTGACTTTAAGTGCGGTCATGTTTGGACAAACGGTATTGGCACGTGCCTGTATTCAGGCTGGTATTGAGTTTGATGGCAAAGAAGCCCATTCTGCGTTGTACGATACGCAGAAGACGGCTGAACTGTTTTGCTATATTTTGAACAAACTGTCTCCTCACCTTCTTGACAGTTTGGTGACAGAACCCTAATATACACCCACCTCAAGAAGTCCCTATCGTCTAGAGGCCTAGGACATCGCCCTTTCACGGCGGTAACCGGGGTTCGAATCCCCGTAGGGACGCCAAATTTGAAAAAGCCACTGCATCTTAAGACAGTGGCTTTTTTTATTTGCTTAGAACAATAAAAAGGACTCCGAAGAGCCCTGATATATCTTATGCAGACTTCCGCGAATTGACCCGACCTTTTACCACCGCCTTGATATTCCCTTTGGCATAGTTCAAAAATACCAACAATGGAGATAATTTCGGATTTGGTTTTTTACCCTGTCCAATGGCTTTGAACTGTGCGGCATACCAGATGATTTCCATAATCGCCATCTTATCGACAAATGGAATACCTGTTTTGATTTGGTTCACAGCATAACGAACATCATGACCTGCGATTAAACGTTCAGGTAAATCAACTTCAACCGCCAATGGGCGCGCAATCCCGATAAAATCACATGCACCACTTTGCAATGCAGCATTCATTCCTTCAACTGTACGGAAGCCACCCGTTACCATCAATTTACATGCCACATGTTGACGAATTTTTTCTGCAAATTCTAAGAAATAAGCTTCACGCGCGATCGTACTCGCCTTACGCTTTTCTGCTTTAGCACCTGCCATGGCTGGAGCTTCGTAAGTGCCACCAGAAATTTCAATAATGTCAATTCCCGCAGCATCAATGGCTTTAAACACGGTAATCACATCTTCTTCTGTAATCCCACCGCGCTGGAAATCTGCCGAGTTCAGTTTGACTGAAATAATGAAGTTTTCAGAAGTTGCATCACGCATCGCCTGATAAGCATCGATCAAGAAACGCATACGATTCTCAATCGAACCGCCCCATTGATCTGTACGTTTATTGGTCAAAGGTGATAGAAATTGGCTAATCAAATAACCATGTGCACCATGTAATTGCACACCTTCAAAACCCGCTTTTTCACAGACTGCAGCTGCTGTCGCAAAACGCTGGATAATATCTAAAATTTCGTCGTGCTTAAGTTCACGTGGTGTGCCAAACATTGCCGCAAGCATTGGACTAAATGGCACAGCTGAGGGTGCGACCGTTTCCTTGTTTAAACCCTTTGGACATTGACGACCAGGATGTGACAATTGAATCAATTGCACCATGCCATGTTTCTTACCCACAGCAGCCCATTGCTTGAGTTTTTCCAAATCACGTTCGGTTTCAATTGCAACCACACCCGGCTCATTCTTGGCGCCCACATTTACCATCACGTTTCCAGTAATGGCACAGCCCAAACCACCTTTTGCCCATGCTTCGTATAGACCAATCAATAGATCATTGGGTTGCCCTGCATCATTGGCAAGTGCCTCGCTCATCGCCCCTTTGATAATGCGGTTTTTAAATATGGTATTGCGAATCTGGATACTGTCTGCAATCTGACTCATGGTCATCCTCTGCTACAATTAGAGTATTTACTCTAATTTAATCTGATTATTGTTACTGTCAAGCATTCTTCCGATGAACTGACAATAGCATATGTCAATTTAATTACAATGCTAATATTCACTCGCAGAAATCAGTTGGCGGGTATATTCCGTCTGAGGCTGGCTAAATAAAAGTGCTGTGGCTTGATATTCCAAAGCTTTGCCTTGATGCATCACCAAAACTTTTTGACACAGTGCTTTAATGACTTGTAAGTCATGACTAATAAAGAGATAGCTGATGTGTTCTTGCTGCTGTAAACGACGTAACAATTGAATGATGGCTAACTGCGTGCTTCGATCCAAGGCGGAGGTCGGTTCATCTAGAATCAGTAATTTTGGTTTTAGCACCAGTGCTCTTGCAAGTGCGACACGTTGCCGTTGCCCACCAGAAAGCTGATGTGGATACTTCTGTTTATCCGCTAAAGATAATTCAACTTTTGCCAAAACAGCATCGACTTCAGCTTGGCACTGCTGCTTTGAAATGGATTGAAGATGGAGCCCTTCTACAATAATCTGCTCGACCGACATACGAGGGTTCAGGCTGCTAAAAGGGTCCTGAAACACGATCTGAAATTCTGGTCGAAGCGGTCGTAACTGTTTCTGGGTCAACTGGTTTAAATCATGTGCCTGAAAATGAATATGACCTTCACTTCGAATCAACCGTGCAATTGCCAAAGCCAATGACGATTTTCCTGAACCACTTTCTCCAACGATACCCAAAGCTTCGCCCTGAGACAGACTCAACTGAATAGATGCTGCTGCAACCTTATACGCTTTAACCTGATGGAATAACCCCTGCCGAATCGGATATTTGACCGTGACATCGTTCAGTTCAAGCAAGGTAGGTGCAGGCTGCATCACCAAGGCTTGTCCAAAATCATGATTGAGTAAATTCTGGGTATAGGACTTTTCAGGGTAGTTAAATATTTCATTAATCGTACCCTGCTCTTCAACACGGCCTTGATTAAGCACCACCACATGATCAGCATAATGCTTAACTAAATTCAGGTCATGACTAATCAAAATAATTGCCATCTTACGTTGCTGCTGTAAGCGTTTTAATAACGTTAAAATTTGTACTTGCAGCAGCACATCTAAAGCCGTGGTTGGCTCATCGGCAATTAGAATTTCTGGTTCTAAAGCTAAAGCCATTGCTAACATGACCCGTTGCCGCTGCCCACCAGACAACTCATGTGGATAGCACTTTAGTATATCTATTGCATCGTTGATTTCGACATCCTGCAACAACGACACGCAACGCTGTCGAATTTCGGCCTGAGTAACACCAAGTTGCAATAGGCTCTCACCCAACATTTTTTCTACTGTGTGCAAAGGGTTTAAAGCCGTCATCGGCTCTTGGAAAATCATGCCAATACGTTTACCACGAATCTGCTGTAACTGGCTCTGGCTCAAAGCCAGCAAGTTTTCCCCTGCAATTTCAACCTGACCTTGCACCATAAAACTTTCTGGCAATAAACCCAAAATCGCCAACACACTGATGGTTTTACCTGAACCACTTTCTCCAACCAGTGCAATCGTTTGCGCTGGATATAAATCAAAACTCAAACTCTCAAGCAAGCACTGCCCTGTTTCATTACAAATATTGAGTTGCTGAACAGTTAATAAGGCGGATTGATCAAACTGTTTATCGTCTTGGGTCAAATGCATCACGTGCAGCCTCCCCAATAAAAATCAATAAAGACAGTACAATCGCCAATGTAAAAAAGCCAGACAGCACCAACCACGGCGCATCTAAGTTATTTTTGCCTTGCAATAATAATTCACCCAATGATGCAGCATCAGGCGGTAGACCATAACCTAAGAAATCCAATGCAGTTAAGGCAATAATATTGGCAGTCAACATAAACGGAATCTGTGACAAACTTGAACTCATTGCATTCGGTAAAATATGCTTAAAGATAATTTTATGATCCGTTACACCCAACGCATGCGCTGCACGGACATAATCAAAATTGCGCGCCCGCAAGAACTCTGCACGTACGAGCCCAACCAACTGAGTCCAACCAAATAACAACATGATCAAAAATAGCCAATAAATACTGGGGCTAAACATACTCACCAAGATCATGACAATGAACAACATTGGCAAGCCACCCCAGACCTCCAAAATTCGTTGCCCGATTAAATCAATCCAGCCACCATAATAGCCCTGTATTGCGCCAACAATAACGCCAATCACGGCAGAACACAGCGTCAAAGCAAAACCAAATAAAAGAGAAACACGCAGACCATAAAGGATTCGAGCAAACACATCACGCCCTTGATCATCCGTTCCCAGCCAATTTTGGGCGCTTGGCGCTGAGGGAACAGGCACTGCCAAAGATAAATTGGGTGTCTGATAAGCAAAAGGAATCGGTGCAGCAATCATCCAGCCCTGTTTTTGAATCAGCTGTTTTACCGCAGGATCTTGATAATCGGTTGTTGTTTCAAAGACGCCACCAAAGGTGGTTTCGGGATAATCTTTCAAGATCGGGAAATAAAACGACTGCTGGTAACGAACCAACAACGGCTTGTCATTGGCAATCAGTTCAGCAAATAAGGACAATACAAAGATCGATAAAAACAAAATCAGACAACAAAAGCCCAATTTATTTTGCCTAAATCGCTCAAAACGCGCGCGCATCAAAGGAGACATCACTTTCCACCTCTTGATGCAAAATCAATGCGCGGATCAATCAAGTGATACAGCACATCACCGATTAAACGCAATAGCATCCCAAATAAGGTAAATAAGAATAAAGTCCCGAAAATAACAGGATAATCGCGCTGAGTAATCGCTTCAAAACCTAATAACCCAATCCCATCTAAATTAAAAATGATTTCGATAAATAGATTACCGACAAATAAAATACCTACTAATGCTTCTGGTAAGGCTGCCACCACCACCAAAATCGCATTGCGAAAGACATGTCCATAAAGCACCTGATTGTCATTAAGACCTTTTGATCTTGCCGTCAGCACATAGGGCTTTTTCAGTTCTTCAACAAAAGAATATTTCGTCAAATAGCTCAATGCGGCAAAACTACCCAAGACCATACTCAGGATCGGCAAACACATATGCCACAAATAATCTTGTATTTTTGCCCATAAACTGAATTGAGCAAAGTCCTCTGAAACCAGTCCCTGCAAGGGAAACCATTGTAAATAACTGCCACCAGCAAAAAAAACCATCAACACGATGGCAAATACAAAAGATGGAATGGCATAACTCACGGCTAATAATAAGGACGTAGATTGATCAAACAGTAAGCCATTATTTTTAGCCTTTTTAATGCCCAGTGGGATTGCGATCAGATAGATCAGGAAGGTACTCCATAGACCCAAAGACAGGGTGACAGGTAGCTTTTCATATAACAGTTGGGTGACAGGTTTATCTTTAAAAAAGCTGGTCCCGAAATCTAGGCTTAAATAGCCTTTTAACATCAACCAAAAACGTTCAGTCGCAGGTCGATCAAAGCCATATTGTGCTTTGATGGTTTCAATCATTTCTGGGCTTAAACCACGCGCACCTTCATATTGTGCCAAGGTGGTCAAACTGGATGATGTACTCGTACCGACACCGAAGCCTTGCGCATTCTGGATTTGCTGAATCGCCTGCTCAACAGGGCCCCCAGGTGCAATTTGTACAATACAAAAATTAATCAATAAAATGAAAAATAATGTCGGGATCATCAATAACATTCTTTTCAGAATATAGTGAACCATTTAATAAGATCCTAATTATTTTAATTCAGATTTTCGCATAGATTGATCAAGTTTTTTGGCTTTCTCAGCATCAACCCACCAGTATTCCCAACCGACTGAAAGCTTAGGTTTGACTTGTGGTTGCCGATAGATGTCCCAATAAGCAAACCAACGTTCAGGCTTTCCATAAGTCAAAATTTGATAATAGCCAGCACGTAACAAGCGATCAAGCACACGCGTATACAACACCACCTCATCGCGTGTTTTTGCCGCTACAATTTTCGCGATCATCTGATCAATCGCAGGATGCTTAATCCCTGAATAATTATAATTACCCGCCTCATCTGCTGCAGCACTCCCCCAGAACTGGGCCTGTTCTTTACCCGGAGTAAGCGTCTGAGGCAACTTCAATACCATCATATCAAAATCTTGATGGCGAATCCGCTCCATATATTGCGGCACATCCACTTGCCGTAGCTGAACCTGAATCCCTAAACGCTTCAGATTACGCACAAAAGGCATCAATTCACGCTGTGGGTTTTCCTGTTGCATCAACAACTCAATGCGAATGGCCTGACCTGTTCGATCATATAACTGCCCCTTGCGAATCAGATAGCCCGCATTTTTTAAGATCTGTTGTGCAGTCAATAAATTCTGCCGATTGAATCCACTGCCATCAGAAACAGGATAGCGCCAATCAGCCAAAATACCTTGTCGCATCACAGGATTGAACTGGGATAAATGGGGCTTTAATACATTCAATTCAGCGGTACTAGGTCGGCCTATAGCAGCTAAATCGGTATTGTCAAAATAGCTTTGTAAGCGTCGATTTTGATTAAAGAAAAGTGCCTTATTTTGCCATTCAAAATCATAGGCATAGGTCAGTGCCTGACGTAGATAAATATCATTGAGCGGTGCACGGCGGGTATTAAACACCAAGCTTTGAATATCGAGCGGTGTTCCCAGCCGTGCCTTATACTGCTTGACCCAACCAGATTTTACAGCTGGAAAGTTATAAGCCGTCACCCAATTCCGAATATTTTTTTCTTCGTATAAATTGAATTGTCGGGATTTAAATCCTTCAAAACTTACATCCAAATTTCGATAATAGACATATTTGAGTCGATCAAAATTGTAGCGGCCTTTGTTTACTGGTAAATCTTTGCCCCAATAATTAGGACTGCGCTTATAGCTAATACTCCGTCCTGCATCAATTCTGTCGATGATATAAGGCCCTGATCCCACAATCGGTTGAAGTGTGACACGGCTAAAGTCCTTATTTCTCCAATCCAATTTTGAATAGATTGGCAGGCTCGCTACAATCAGGGGCATTTCCACATTATTTTTAGACTTAAAAATAAATTTAACTTGGTGTTTAGATAACACTTCTGTTTTGGCCAAATCAGACAAATACATTTGAAAGCCTAAATTGGCTTTGCTCTGATAAGTATCGAAGGTAAATTTCACATCTTCTGCTGTTACTGCTTGACCATTATTAAATCGCGCTTGAGGATTCAAGTAAAAGATCACGGATTGCAAATGATCTGGATCATAACTGACCTTTTCAGCAAGTAAGGGATACATCACACGTGGCTCATCCAGCGAACGATCCATCAAACTATCAAACAGATAATTGACGCCTTCAGTCGAACTGCCCTTGCCATTCATACTATTTAAATTATCAAATGTTCCCAAACTCGATTGACTCAGGATACCGCCTTTAGGTGCATGGGCATTGGCATAAGGCATTACCTTAAGCTTTGCATATTTAGGTTGCACATGCATCGCCAAATATGGCGTGGTTTGCATCGTCGCAAATGAAATAGGAACAAAAAGGCTTAGTCCCATATAGAAACCAAGCCTTTTTATGAACAGCGTTTGAATCATCTGTAATTACAAGTTAGGCACTTTAATCACATCACCGATGCGTAATTGGGTACTTGGCGTCAAATCATTCATTTCTGCCAATGCACTAGTGTCTAAACCATAACGGCTTGCTAAGCCAATCAAGGTATCACCACGTTTGACTTTGTATTCACTCACTGTTTTAGGAACTGAAATACTTTGACCCCGTTGCAGACTAGCATTGGCTTTCAGATTATTTAAGTCAGCCAATTCACGTCCCGACATTCCAAAACGATTGGCAATACTATTTAAAGATTCGCCAGCCTTTACAGCATATCTTTCAGTATTACGACTTGGTGCTGAAGGCTTAGTCGTTGTTTTGCTGTCATCCACTTTTGCTGTTTCAGCCTTCGGTAGGTCGCCAGTCAATTTGAGCTTTTGACCAATACGAACATTACTGCCACGTGTTAAACCATTGAGCCCAGCAACATAATCCAGCTGTAAATTATGACGGCTGGCAATATTGCCTAAGGTATCGCCAGATTTAACCGTATAAACATCAGGTGTAGTTTCTTCTCTCGATTTGCTTGTGTTGCTTGCAGTATTTTTTGCTGGTACATCACCGGTTAATTTTAAGCGCTGACCAACACGTACACCCGAGGTTCTTTCTAAACCATTTAGATCGGCAACATAGCTCAGTTGCAGATTATACTTGGCCGCAATCGCATTCAAGCTATCACCCGACTGCACCACATACTGATCAGGTACGGTTGAACCCGCTGGAATCTTTAAGCTTTGCCCCAAACGCACACCGCTATTTGACTTCAAATTATTCAGCTCAGCCAACTCGCTCAAGCTAATTTTCGACTTGGTTGCAATACTCGATAAAGTGTCGCCACGCTGTACGGTATAACTTTCAGTTTTATAGCTAGTCGATGCACTGACATTGTCGTATTTCACATTACTCTTCGTTGGCTCAGGTGTATCTTGAGTTGAAGAAACTTCATGCAATGGGACATTGATTTTTTGTCCAACGAATAAGCTGCTGCTGGCGGTTAAACCTGAGGTTAAATCTGCCAGTTCCTGATTCGATAACGCATAACGATCCGCAATCAGTTTTAAATATTCGCCACGCTTCACCGTATATGATTTGGTTGCAACTTTTTGAGTCGTTGTTGCCTTGCTGTCAGTCGCACGCGCTGGCTGCTGAGTTGTGCGGGTATTATTCTTTGGTTCAATCAATGTTAATTTTTGTCCAACAAACAAACCATCAGTCACAGACAAATTATTATAATCCGCCAACTGTTTCAGGCTTAAATCAAAGCGTGAAGCCAAATTAGTTAAGCTATCACCAGACTGCACCACATAACTCTCTGGTTTTTCAGCAGCTTTTGGTGCCTCTGGTTTGGCATCATATAAATATAAACTTGCACCAACGAATAAGGTGCCGTTTGGATCAATCTGGTTCCACTGTGCAATATCACGCCAGTTCACACCATTTTTTTGCGCAATGATCGCTAAAGTATCACCAGGCTGTACCACATAGGTGCTGCGCTTGCCTTTCGGTGCAACCACGACCACATCGGTATCGGTTTTGATATATGGCTTACCTTGGTTGCGTTTGGCATCTTCACTATTGGCAGTTGCACTGTCTTCAACCAAGTTCTTTGGATACGCAAAACCCTTACTGACTTCTTGACCTTTCTCATCTGCAACCGACTGGCTGGTCTGAATCGCCGTTAATTTGATCTTGCCGTCAAATGGATCGACAATTTCTGTGCCCTTCGGCGCAATCGCTTTGATTTCAGCTACAACCTGATCTCGTTCAGCTTGTGTTGCTTGTGGCTCTAATACTTGAGCCACTGTTTCTTTCTTGCCTTCTTCTTTAATTGCAGCACTAATTTGCTCACGCTCTTTCAAAGAAATTGGCGGTTCAGTCACCACAGGTTTCACATTGGTTGCAGGTGTAATCGCAACAGGAATACGCGGTGCACTCGGCACATCCGCCGCTGCGGCAAATGAAGCTAGAGCATTCGAGCCTCTCGGTGTGCTGACTTTACTGGTATTCGAAATTGATGTCGTTGGACGAGAAGTATTACTCGCCGTTAAATTCGGCGGTGTTACTGTCGATGCACTATTACTTTGCCCTGTACTTGTCGTGGTACGAACCGTGGTTGAAGTACTCAACGGATTGGTATTCATCGGCGGTGGCGTTTTATTACTTGCCCAGAAACCACCAGAGCTGGTTTTACCTGAACGTAATTTTGCATCAATCGAAGGACTGAGATCGGCTGGAATTAAGATCCGCATTGGGCTCATTGGATCAACCATTTCGCCTCGATAACCTGGGTTCAATGCATAAAGCTCCGCACGACTTAAACCTGTGATTGAAGCAATCTGATTCAATTCAAGAGGTGCTGCCAAACTGACTTCACGGAAGTGAGGACGGTTAGCAATCGGTGGCAAGCTGACACCATAAGCATTTGGATTCTTAATAATTTGTGCCACAGCCAAGAACCGTGGAACATAGTTCATGGTTTCTTGCGGGAGTTTCAATGACCAATAATCGGTTGGTAAACCTGCAGCGCGGTTGCGGTTAATCGCCTGTTGAATACGCCCTGGTCCCGCATTATAAGCGGCCAGTGCAAGCTCCCACGAACCAAACTGATTATATAAGCTACCAAAGAATTCATATGCTGCACGTGTCGATTCAACAACGTCACGACGGCCATCATACAGGCTGGTTTGTTGTAAGCCATAAATTCGGCCCGTACTTGGAATAAACTGCCATAAACCCGCCGCTGCAGCACTACTGGTCGCAGCCGGATCATAGGAACTTTCAATAATTGGCAGTAATGCCAGTTCTGTTGGCATACCACGGCGTTCAGCTTCTTTTACTGTGTGATATAAATAACGGCTGGCACGCGCGCTTAAACGATCTAAATACGGTTGACGAGAAATAAACCAACTACGTTGTGCTTCAATTCGTGAATCCCAATGGTTCAAGTCCATCTTGAATCCAACTGTCATTCGCTTCCACACATCACCGTGTTTCAGAACCAATAGACGATCACCTTCCACAGCACGCATATCTGTTGCTGACAACAAATCTTCAAGCGAATCTAAACTGCTTGCATCGAGATAACCTGAACCCGCCTGCTTAGACGTTGACGCTTTAGTTGATTGAGGGGTTGAAGAACACCCTGTAGTGATTCCCAGCGCAACGAGAGCAGAAGTGAGTACAGTGATTTTGAATAATGATGTTGCAGATGTTTGCGACACCAATGTGCTCGATTTATACATAAAAACTTCCAGTCAACTCACGCTAGTTTATTTCTTAAGTAGGGTCTATTCATGTTTCAAGCATGCATTGCGTTATCGATTAAAAACGACTCAAACAAAGCATAGGACAAAGACAATGGCCGCCCCCTTGTCAGTTCTCATAACGAAGTTTGGGGAAGTTTTAGCCATAACCTGAGCAAGAGCAAAGCACCGTTTTGATCACAGCGCAAGGCAAAATTCTTCTGTCATCTGTGAAACGCCAACAGACCCTAGCCATTGTAGTAAAGCATGTCACTTAGACAAGGCAATAATTTAACGTGATTTGCATGGAAATGTTACAAGAAATTAAAAAAGATGAGTTTTGTAACGTTCAGAATCGGAATTTAGCTTTACAATACAAGACATCGCTCAAAAATGCTAAAATTCTCGATTCTTTGAAGCTCAATCTAGATTGACTTAAATCTTGTGCATTTCTTGTTTAGATTGCACATACTCAAATTTTTATTCTGCTTATTGTTCAGGTTCAGATATGTCACAAACAATCACACTTTACGTTGATGGCGCATGCAAAGGTAACCCAGGTCTTGGGGGTTGGGGTGCTTATGTCATTACCGAACAAGGTGAGCATAAACTGTTTGGTGGTGAACCCGAGACAACCAACAATCGTATGGAGCTTCAAGCCGCAATCGAAGGCGTTTCATTCTGCCCTGTTGATGCACATTTAATCATCTGGACTGATTCCAATTATGTCAAACAAGGCATCACCGAATGGATTCACGGTTGGAAAAAGAAAAACTGGAAGGATGTTAAAAATCCAGATTTATGGCAAAAACTTGATGCCGTCTGTGCCAACCGTAATATTGAATGGAACTGGATTAAAGGTCATGCTGGGCATGCTGGTAATGAAATGGCAGACCAATTGGCCAACTTAGGTGCTGAACAAACCGCCCAACAACTTAAATCTGCAACACAGGCTAACGCTGATATAAAAAAGCCTGAAGCTGACTGGCTTTTAAATGACCCCTTTGGTTTAGATTTAGATGCTGAGGCAGATGAGATGATTGAAGATACAGACCTTGAAATAGAAGCAGAAAGTGAAGATACCACTGACGACAGTGAAACAACCAATCTAGCCCTAACAACGACAGAAAATCAGCATCCCCACATTGTGATCACCAAAGCAAAACTAGATGTGCAGGGTCCGCGTCAACTGATTCTCGATACTGAAACCACTGGTTTTTACTATCAAGACGGTGACCGTATTATTGAAGTGGGTGCGATTGAAATGATTAATCGTAAGCTTACAGGTAGCTCGATCCATATCTATATTAATCCTGAAAAAGCGGTCGGCGACTCTGAAAATATCCATGGTATCAGCGATGACTTTTTAAAAGACAAGCCGAAATATGCCGAAATTTCCGATGTTCTGTTTGACTTCCTGAAAGGCGCTGAAATTATCGCGCATAACGCCACCTTCGATATGAACTTCTTAGATATGGAGTTCAAACGCACTGGATTACCTCCACTTTCAGAGGTTTGTGAAGTCACAGATACCTTGGCAATGGCCAAAAATAAGCACCCTGGACAAAAGAACTCTTTGGATGCCTTGGTCCGTCGTTACGAAATTCCAGCGCGAGACCGTACTTTCCATGGTGCGTTACTCGATGCTGAAATTTTGGCTGATGTTTATCTTGCCATGACGGGCGGGCAAGTTTCATTTGATATGGATGCCCTTTCACAAACAGAGCAAAACCAAGGTAAAACCACTCGTCAGCGGGTAGAAATCGACCTCCCTGTGATCGAGCCATCAGAACATGAATTAAATGAACATGAGACCTGGGTCAAACAATTTGAACAAAAACATGGAGAGCCTTGCCTTTTCGCAAAATAAATTTTCTGCTCAGTGTAAGTTTTTGTATTTCAAGGCTCTAAAGTTAAGTTATATTAAGCCTTAAAGATTTAGACCTCCTAAAAAAGGAGGTCCATGGATATAACAACTTAGGAAAGGTGTAGGTCATATGTCTTACCAAACCTCGATTCATTTCGACCCAACGGCATTATTAATAATAAAAAATGAAATCGACAATTCGATTAAATTGGTAGAAACAGCGGTCAATACCCTTGCCGAAGAACAAGCATTACCATTCGGAATTGATGATGCATTGAACCAGTTTGAACAATGTACACAAGTGCTGGCATTAATTGATATGCCACATTTATCGCAAATTACCCAATACTCTGCTGAGTTGATGCGTAAAATTATGGCACAACCCCAGCAGATTCAAACCAGTGATGTGATTGCCCTCAGTGAAGGCACCACCATGCTGAAGCGTTATATTGAATTCATTTGCTTACGTGAAGTCAAAGTTCCACAATTCTTACTCGATACTCTCAATCGTTTAGAGAAAGCATTGGGCAAACCACTCACCAAAGAAGGTCAAACTGTACAACCTTTGCTTGAGTTCATTACACCAAGTTTTAATTTGCCTCAAGCGCCGAGTTTGGAACAATCACAATATATTCATCAGTTGTATAAGCTCTGTTTAAATAAACTGATTCAGCAATCAGAGACTGCGCTTGATCTACAAGGGATCAAATTGGTCGGTGTTTATTTGGCAGGTTTAGCAACAGGCCAACCAAGTCAGCAATACTGGCAACTGGTGAATGTGGGGCTGAGCCATATCAATGAGCTCTCCATTACAGAAGCACGTCTTCGCACGCTGATTCAAATTGAAACCAATATTGGTAAATTTTTGCTGCAACCTGCAAGCTTTAAAAATAGTATTGCTGATCTTGCAGACATTCTATGTATCTGCATTAGCCAAGAAGATGATGTGTCACACCATATTCGTGAACAACTCAATATTGGCGATGAGTTACTCAGTGATACACAGCTACAGGTGTTAAGCCGTCATTTATACGGCCCTGACTATGAAACAGTACACACCATCAGTCAATTGATGACCAATGAAATGGCTCAAATCCGTAATGAGATTGAGTACAACCATCAGAATATGTCGACTGAAAAAACCCAAGAGTTGCAACAAAAGTTAAGCCAGCTCTCAAATGTATTCAAAGTGCTGAATTTAAATGAGGCGGCAAGAGAACTCACTCAGCAAGCGGAAAAACTCAGTCAGCCAAATACCTTAACCGATGCGACTTCAGTGCAACATTTGATGAACAGCATTCTAGCTTCAATGAATTCGATTGGTATTCTGGAACGTAATTACACCTCAAGCCGTTTACAATTACGTGTCAATAATATGCAGATCTCGCTTGATCGCTTAGATGAAGCGCATAAAGTATTATTGACTGAAACCAAAACCCTGATTGATACCTTAACTCAGACCTTGAGTTTATATATCCAAGACCCAACTGCACATAGTTTGGAAGCTCTGCCAGAGTATCTCAAAGAACTCTCTGGCGCAGCTCTATTTTTGGGAAGTTCAGCACAACAAACTGCTTTATTGGGTGCGGTTCATTTTGCTCAGTACCGCTTGGCTCAAAATCAAGCCTTCGATGCCGAACAAATTAATTGCATCTTAAATGTTGTGGCTGGTTTAGATTTATTGGTGGACAACTTGAAGAATAAGCAACCTGTGTTGCAATCTATGTTTGATGTGGCATTATCTAACAGTCAACAATTACAAACGATAGCCGCATAATGACTCAACGATCACTT
Source organism: Acinetobacter sp. ESBL14 (assembly GCF_036668815.1). NCBI lineage: Bacteria > Pseudomonadati > Pseudomonadota > Gammaproteobacteria > Moraxellales > Moraxellaceae > Acinetobacter > Acinetobacter sp. ESBL14. Next base: position 23,569 of record NZ_JAZEVS010000006.1, on the reverse strand, counting down.
GCATATATTTTTCAACACCAAAAACTGTTAGTCGACCAAAACTTCCAACTTCCTCAAGTTGAGAAATTAGCAAGTGACCTCCCCATCCATCATAATGATCACGTCATTGCACGTGATCTACTGGAAAATGAAGCTATTCCCGAAGGCTATCAACTGATTCCTATTCGGGAATTGATTCAATCTTGGTCCAGCAGTGACTTCCTACAGGCCAGTCGTGCAGTGCAGTTGCTCGAATGGCGTCGTAACCATAAGTTTTGCAGCCATTGTGGCCATGTCACTGAAATTCACCCTAAAGAATATGCCATGGTGTGTCCTGCCTGTGCTTATCATCAATATCCACGTGTACAGCCATGCATTATTACCATTATCACTAAAGGTCAGGATGAAGTCCTGTTGGCTAAATCCGCACACAATAAAAGTAATATGTACGGGTTAATTGCTGGTTTTGTTGAAGTCGGTGAAACTTTAGAAGAAGCTGTACAACGTGAAGCGTTTGAAGAAGTCGGACTGAAACTCAAAAATATTCGTTATATGTCGAGTCAACCGTGGCCCTTTCCAAGTAATCTAATGATTGCCTTTCATGCCGAATATGAATCTGGGGATATTCAGTTACAGCTGGAAGAAATTAGTGATGCACAATTCTTTAAGTTTGACCAACTTCCCGAAATTCCATTTAAAGGCAGTATTGCCCATAGCATGATCATGCAAATGATCGACAATAAAAAAGCATCTTAAACGATGCTTTTTTATTGATTAAGGGTCTAAGGCTTCATCCAAGAAATGTAAGATTGTACGTTTAGTCTTGAAATAATGGCTCATTAAACTTGCCAGTGTCGCAACAATGGTAATATGCCCTGTCTTTGGAATCACGGCGATATGACTATGGTTACCCTTTTCTCTTAACGCCTTATCTAGATCAAAACTATTTTCCTTACCCACCAACTGATCTTGTTCAGCCATCAATAAATAATGCTTAATCTGATTCGGTTCGATAAAGTAATAAGGCATCACTTGCTGATATGACACTTTCTGATCAAAGGCATGCTCAGCTAATGGATCACCTTTGTAGTCAAAATGATAAGGACCCGCCATCCCAACAATCGCACGAATTTTATCTTTGTACTTAAAATTTTGTGAATAGGCTGAGTACACCACTGACATCACATTAAAAGCACCGGCAGAGTGCCCCATCAAAATGATATTGTCCGTAGAAATGTTCAATTTGCCTTGATTCTGGCTCAGGTAGTGAATCGCTTGTGCGATATCATCAATAAAGGTCGGAAAGATATGCTCAGGTGCAAGGTGATAATTAATGACCGCAACATCATAGCCTTCACGTGCAAAACTTTCTCCAACAAATAGATAGTCTCTTTTATTACCGTGCTGCCAAGAGCCGCCATGCACAAATACAATTAGGGGTCTTTGCTTCTTCGGGCTTTTGGTTCGATACAGATCCAGACGCTGTCTTGCTTTTAGTCCATAAGCAAGATGCTCTTCCTTCTCAAAGGTATCTTTGGGGGTCAGGTAATTAATCGAATAGCTGGCAAAATCATAAAGGCGAAACTCCTGATAAAGCGTTTTCGCCTTGATTACATTTTCTTGTACTTGTTGGATAAGTTGCTTCATAAATTAAGGATTAGTTGGGGTAATAGTCGCAGGGTCCGCCTGATCTGGATCAATTGCAACAGGTGTTTCAACTAAAGGCTGTGTTGTTGCTGTTCCGACCATCGGCGCTGCCGCGGTTGAACTTGCTACAGTGCCTGAAGGTTGATCCACATTGTCAATGAGCGTCACAATTTTAGTCACATTTCCAACTTTTTGTAAGACGTCATCTAAATCTCTTGATTCAGCAGTATTTAAACGCCCCATCACATACAAAACACCATTTTCCGTATGTACAAGCACTTTACTATCAGACACAACCGGTGCTTTCATCAGCAAACCACGGGTATTCGCCGTAACGGTAGCATCTTGCATGATGGTGTTATAGCCCACTTTATCACCCACCGTAATGTAGTTATGTACGGCCTTCACATCCGACATTGAACGCAAATTATCTTCAGCTAGTTGTTTTAAATATGGATCAGGAACTTGTCCTGTCAATAAAACATTGCTATGGAAACTTTCAATGTTGATACGTGACTGTTTGAAACGATGGTCTAATTTATATAAATTAATATTTGCAGTGCGTTTGATTGAAGAATCAATAAAAATCTGCCCTAAACTACGTTCACCACTATTCGTTCCAACGGGTGAAGTGCCTGTACCACCAGAAATAAAACTTGCACATCCCGATAAACTTGCAGCGCAAAGCAACGTAATCGATAAACGTTTTAACACTTGGCAAGACTCCCTATCTACAAACAAATTTGTTCAATTTTCAATATTTAGCTTTACATGAGATCGATCAATCAATCTAAAGTAAATGCATGTTCAATCCATTGCTGATCATACTGCAATTTTGAAAAATCTGGTTGTACTGTTTTTGCAATTTTCTGTGGAAAATCAAAACAAATCACATCAAAACGACAATCAAACTCATCATAATATGGAGATTTCTGTAAAAAGCATTGTGCTGTCTTAATAATTTTACGCTGCTGGGCAAGCGAAATCACTTCACAGGCCTCTGCATAACTCCCCATTGATCGAGCTTTAACCTCGACAAAAACCAGTTGCTTATCGCGCTTTACGATTAAATCTATTTCACCATAACGTGAATGATAATTTCGTTCGATACATTCATATTGCTTCGATTGCAAAAGAGCAAGTGCTGCCTGCTCAGCCCATTGCCCTAAATCTTGCCGATGTTGTGACATACCTGCCCCAATCTTATTTTAACAGTTGAATCCCTTTTTTCTGCTGTTGATAGCAATAAGGTTGACGATAAACCTTGCCATCTTTGACATTAATTGCTCCAGTGCGACCTTCAAAAGAAAAATGACGATCTGGGCTACTTAAGAACTGCTGACTAATACTCCACGCATCACCACCAAAGGCCAATAAACGTTGAAACGCCATATTTTCAGGTTGTTCTTTATAAGCACTGATTAAATCTGCCCATTGTCCATTATATAAGGCAGGTGTATCACAAAAACTCAGCCCCATCGGAATGCTCTTGTCTTGTTCAATACTCAAGGCGGTGGCGTAGATATTTTTTTCAGGCAATGGACCTAATTGTTCTAACCACTGTTGATCACCCAAGAGCAACAACCCTTCTCTACGTGCCAGTTTTTTAGGCCGTTCATTGACCACATGGATATCTGAGCCGAACTCAGACATCAATGCCATCATAAATAATTCTGTCGCCGACTCAGTTCCAGCTTGGCGCAACACCAATAAGCTTTTAATTTTGTCTTTCTTGAGTAGTTGATTCAGTGCGAGCGCATCGTGCTGTTTTGCCAAACTGAATTGCCAGATGTTGGTGGTCTGGTTATTGACATCGTTCAATGCAAGTACTGGGATTGCTGGGTTCAGTTTCATCACGGTTTCAATTTCAGGTCGTGCCAATGGCCCAACAATCAGTCGAGTCTTACTATTGACCCTTTTTTTGAAAATCGTTTCAATATTGTTTTTGGCAGAATCTACAAAAATGATTTTTTCTTTACTACCAGATGCTGTATAAGCACTCAAGAAACCACGTTTGATGCTCTGACCCGCTCGCGCCATCGTACCTGATTCGGGTAGAATCACCAGTACGTCCGCATAAACTGGGCTCATACATGCTGCCAAACATAATAGCAGCCAATATTTTTTGTAATACATTAGGGAGTTACCTTTTATGAGTGCTCAATTATTTGTTGTAGCAACCCCGATTGGGCACTTAGATGACATGACCTTTCGTGCAATTGATATTTTAAAATCCGTATCGGTGGTTGCCGCAGAAGACACTCGTCAATCTGCTCAATTATTCAAGCACTATAATATCTCAACTCCACTTACAGCGTGTCATGATCACAACGAAAGTAACAAAATTGATCAACTTCTGCAAAAAATGCTCAATGGTGAGAATATTGCCCTCATTAGTGATGCAGGTACGCCGCTGATTAGTGACCCTGGCTTTAAATTGGTTCGCGCAGCACAAGAACGTGGCATTCGTGTGATTCCAGTTCCTGGTGCTTGTGCTGCAATTGCAGCCTTGAGTGCGGTTGGCTTACCAAGTGATCGTTTTAGTTTTGAAGGCTTTTTGCCCTCAAAAGCATCGCAACGTATCAGCCAGCTTGAAAAACTAAAAGATGAAACTCAAACCCTGATTTTTTATGAAGCACCGCATCGTATTCTGGCCTGTATCAAAGATATGGCACAGGTTTTTGGTGAAGATCGTCCTGTCGGTTTTGCCCGTGAAATTACCAAAACCTTTGAGACCATCAAGAAAATGACCTTAAAAGAATTGGTCACATTGATTGAAAATGATCACAACCAAGAAAAAGGTGAGATCGTGGTGGTAGTCGGCGGTGCTTCTGCCGAAAAAGACATGGAACAAGATAAACTGGATACGTTGTTAAAACGCCTATTACAGGATTTATCGGTAAAAGCAGCATCACAATTGGCTGCTGATTTGACGGGAATAAAAAAGAAAATCGCTTATCAGCGGGCTTTGGAACTCACTCAACACGATCAATAAAACATAAAGGGGAGATTACAAAAATCTCCCCTTTATCATTTAAATATGAAATCGCAACACGCTGTTTTAAGCCTTAGTCATGAGATTTGCTTGATCCATTTTTCTCTCTGCCCTTGCCTGCTTAATCACACTCAAACCAGAAGTAACGCCTAAATACGCAATAATGAAGGCCACAAACAGATCAGGGAACATCGTACCTGTTCCAAATACACCGATCGCTGCGATAATGATCGCGATATTGGCAATCGCATCATTACGACTACATAACCATACTGAACGCATGTTGGCATCCCCATCGCGGAATGCATAGAGCATCAATGCCGAGACGACATTGACAGCCAATGCCAATACACCAATTGCGCCCATCAGCATTGGCTCAGGTGTTACACCTAGCCACCATGACCAAATCACTTTCATAATCACAAAAATACCAAAGGCAGCCATGGTGACTCCTTTGACTAAGGCTGCGGTCGCTCGCCAGTACAGAGTCATGGACAATACAGCCAAAGAGATGGCATAGTTTGCTGCATCACCTGCAAAGTCTAATGCATCTGCCCAGAGTGATACTGAACGTGCATGCGATCCACCAATAATTTCGACAAAGAACATCGTTGCGTTGAGGATCAAAGCAATCCACAACGCCTTTCTAAACTTTGGACTAATCTTTTGTGTTGGTGAACATGTTGTGTTGCAACCACATCCTGCCATGACTTTTCTCACTGAATCTTTTATAGTGATTTAAAACCCTAGAGTAACTCCAGAGTCAAGCATGATCAGTTTTAGCATTGGACAATTGGCAAAAAAATCAGGTGTGTCTATTGATACGATTCGGTATTACGAAAAAATTGGGTTGTTAGAAAAAGCTCAACGAACAGCGGGTAATTACCGTCATTATTCGGAACAAATGCTTTCAGAATTGCTATTTTTAAAGCATTGTCGGGAACTTGGCATCACTTTGCAGGATATTCAAAAACTCAAAGATTTATCAACCAATCCAAACCAGACCTGTATGCAAGTCGATCATTTGATTGACCAATATCTTGCTGAAGTTTCCCAGAAGATTAAAAATCTAGAACATCTCAAACAGGATCTGAGCCATTTAAAACAGCAATGCTCTCAACATCGCACTATTGAACAGTGTGGTATTTTAAAAGAGTTACACCAACCCCTTGAGTGTGAACATGAATCACACCAACATAAAAAAGCACCACAACCGTGATGCTTTTTTATGTCAATTCAGACTTAATCTTGATGCTCACCTGGCGGAACTTCAGTAATGCGCCCACCACGTGCAAGAAACGCAGCCACTTCATCTTCTAAAGCTTGGCGTTGTTTCTGCTTCGCAGTTACGGTTAAAGTTTCCGCTTCAGCAAGATCAGCGTCATTGGCGCTCGATTCTTCACTCTCTGCACCACTTTCTGCCGCTTTCGCCTCTTCGTCGTCTACAGCAGAATCTTCTGTGTTTTCGTCGTAATCATTCATTTCCGTCATCTTCATCTCCCCACAATGACTCAACTCTCATCATCGCTATTTGGCCATCAGAACTAGGTGAAATTTAGCAAGCTCTTCAGATTTAGCAAAGCACAATATTGATTAAAACGTACTTTTTATGACCAAATTCACTCTGATTTATAAATGATTGTTTAAAAAATATCTACTATTTTTTAGCAAACATAGCGTGTCTGCTGTAAAGCACCCAAACCATTGGCTTGCTGCATAAAGCGATCTTTAAACCACTCAAATTGTTCAACCTGTTTTAGTCCAAAATTTCGGGCCCAAACAAAGGGAAATAATTCCGAACTTTCCAACCAGCCAATTGCAGACATACTGTGCATCATTGCATCATTCTGGCCTTTACGTAGGTGTTCATAACGTAATAAGGTTTGCTCGTTGGCCCATACCCCACGGTTTAAATCGTGTAATAGCACATCGCAAAGTACTGCAGCATCTAGACAACCAATATTCACACCTTGTCCCGCTAAAGGATGAATCACATGGGCAGCATCACCAATCAATGCCAAGCCTGACTTGATATAGCGCTGTGCAGCACGTGCTTTCAGTGGAAACTGCGCTCTGGAACGAACCTCAACCACCTTTCCCAACATTTGCAGACTTTCTTGGGTCAGTAAGCGCATAAAGTCTTGATCATTTAATGCCGAATATTCATCAGCATAATCATCAGGTAAAGTCCAAACAATCGACTGCCAATAGCCATTCTCTTGTGGATCAAGACTCGCCATCGGCAAATAAGCCAGTGGACCCGTCGGTAGGAAAATTTGCCGTGCCACATAGTGATTCGGCTGGGTGGTTTTAATCGCACAACTGATCGCGGCTTGCTTATAATCTAAGACATCTAGATCAATATAGGCTTGCTCACGTACAAAAGAATTCGCACCATCTGCACCAATGAGCAACTTGGTTTTTAGTGTTGTGCCATCCGCCAATTGAATCGACCAGCCTTGTGGAATCTGCTCAATCCGAATCACCTTCACTTGAGTACGATAATCGTTGAGTTGCTGCAACATTTTTTGTTGAATCGCCAAATTCAAAACACTCGGCTCAACCATTGAACCTAAAGCCTGATCTGATTGAGGTTGCTGTTCAGATGCATGACCAAAATTAATTTCGCCATAGCCATTTTTATTCCAGACTTGCATACCTGAATAGGGCATTTGACGCGCTAAATCATCCCAAACATCGACTGTTTTAAGTAGGTGAATCGTCGCCTGACTCAGTGCCAATACTCGAGGATTCATTACAGCCAATGTCTTTTCTTGATCTAGCACAGGTGCAGCATCCAATACCGTTGCTTGTACACCGCCTTGGGCCAACAATAAAGCGGTTAATCCACCGACTAAACCACCACCCACAATCACAACATCTAACAGCTCACTCATGCTTTTAGTCCCATTGCATAGTTGGCAACCAAAGGCTTAACCCCAGGAATCACATCAAATGCGATCAGTCCCGTATTACGTAATAACTTGAGAATTGGATTTTGATTACTAAAACCACGTACCACTGAATCACAGAACTTAATCACCCGTTGCTGATCTTTTAAACGGGATTGCTCGTAAGCCAATAAATTCTCTGGAGCACCAATATCATCGGACTTTGCCAATTGTTCCATCAAGAAACGAACCAACACATCTGCATCACGCAAACACAAGTTAAAACCTTGCCCTGCCACTGGGTGAATGGTATGTGCGGCATTACCCATCAGCACCACACGCCCAACCGCCTGCTTATGTGCCAACACCTGAGCCAATGGATAGCTAAAACGCTTGCCTGTTTTTTCAAATTTTCCAGCACGATCACCATAGGTTTCCTGTAAGGCATCAAGAAAATGTTGATCATTTTCTTCACCTAACCACTCCGCTTCAGTGCCTTTTTTCACAGGCCACACCACTGAACGGCGGTATTCACCCGGCAATGGTAACAATGCCAATGGCCCCAGTGCACTAAAGCGTTCAAAGCCAACGTGCTGATGCGGCTTAGAAGTCTGTACGGTGGTCACAATCGCGACTTGGTCGTAATCATGCTCATCGACACCCACACCAATCGCTTGGCGGCAGAATGAATCACGACCATCAGCCGCAATCACCAACTTGGACTTTAAGGAATGGATATATTCACCATTACGCATGGCTTCAATTTGGACTTGATCTGCATCTTGTGTCAGTGAAGTCACTTGCACACCATCAATCAACTCAATCAATGGCTGCTGACGTACTTGGGTCAGTAATACACGCCCCAACCATGCGTTCTCAATCACTTGTCCAAAGCTTTCTACTTTTTCTTGCTCTGCAACTAAACGCGCCTTACCAAAACTGCCTTGCTCGGTAATATGCACTTGTAAGATCGGCGTGGCATGTTGCTGAAGTGCTTCCCACAGACCCAATTTTTGGTAAATCTGTACACTACGGCGTGACAGTGCGGTATTCCGCGCATCAAAGCTAGAATGATAAGGTGCAACGTTTTCGTCATCGTAATTTGGATATTTCACAGCTTCTAATAACTTTACTGCGATATTAGATTTTGCCAACATTAAAGCAAGGCTGAGTCCAACCATACCTCCACCGACAATGATGACTTGTTGCTGCATAATATTATTCCTTATCAGTTTTTCATGACTTGATGTTAAGGGGGCTATTGATATTTCATCTATGGTTGCGTTATAGGCTAAAACAACTTAAACAAGGCATGAAACGTAGGCAATTGCCAATCCCCTTGTCAAGTTTCATAACAAAGTTTAAGGAAGTTTTAGCTCGTAAGGTGAAATATCAACAAACCCCAGCCTATCTTACTCTAACTCAAATCAGGAAGGGAATTTGTACTTTGTTTGGTCTATGTTTTTAAAAGTTCTTGGAAAAATATTCAACCACCCATAACATTGGGCGATTTTTCTCATAAATCAAAACTTTCTGCTTTTTTACATCAAAATAAATTTTATTATATAAATTAATAAAATAGAACCACTTCAATAAAAAACCCTTCAATACCCACTTATGTTAGGCATTTAGCGATTATTACTATCGTTATAGCTAATCTATGTGTGTTTCCCACTTTTCTAATGACTCTAGATAGATTTTTAAAAATCAAACAAAAAAAAGAATATAATTTACTTTCACAAAGGGGAATAACATGCGATTTTTATTTTTTTTAATCATATCAACTTCAATTGTAGGTTGTAGTTCTTCTCATTTAAAACCTACAAAAATGTATCGTGGGGAAGTTAAACCAAAAAGTGAATTAGCTATGGTTTATATCGATTGGTTAGGTGCTGGTCAGTATTTTAAGGCGGGTAGTTCCATAATATATGAAGTTAATGATCAAAAGATGTCAGAAAATAAATCTCTATTTGGAAGTACTCAGTTAGTAAGTGTGAATCCTGAAGAGTTAAATATAAAGGTACACTCATTAATTGTAGGTCGTTTTTTAGATACATATAGAGGGTTTGAAGCTTGGAATGTCTATACTCCGATTCCACCTTTTAAAGCAGATGCAGGAAAAATATATATTTTATGTCCTCTTGAAAAAATAAGTAAGGGCCCTGAGGATATTAAATTTAATGTTCACACATACCCCTTTACACAAGATGAAATTATACAAAATAAAGGCATGACAGATTTTATCGTACGCCCATGTGAAACCATTAAAAAATTAAATCAAAGACATTAAAAATAAATAATTATTCCACGATAATTCCCTCATATAGACTTAATCAAGTAAAGGCTAAGTCCATATGAGTTCTTTTGTTAAATTATTGCTCAACTATAATATCAAATTATAAAAATAAATACTAAGTAAGAAACAATCATTTCACTGATTAACGGTTCGCCATCAAACTTTCAATCTCTTCAACAGTTTTAACCACATTCTTGGTTAAAACCAACGGTCCATTTTCAGTGACGACAATGTCATCTTCGATACGAATGCCGATACCACGCCATTTTGCATCTACTGTTTCATCATCCGGTGCGACATATAAACCTGGTTCAACGGTCACCACCATACCCGCTTCATAAGCACGCCAGTCTTCGCCAGTTTTATATGCACCCACATCATGCACATCCATACCGAGCCAATGGCCAGTACCATGCATAAAGAATTGACGGAAGGCTTCGCTTTCAACCAGCTCATCTACATTGCCACTCAGCAAGCCAAGATAAACCAGACCCTGAGTTAAAATCTTGACAGCTACTTCATGCGGATATTTATAATGATTGCCAATACGGGTTGCATCAATCGCAGCGAGCTGCGCTTCTAAAACCACATTATAAAGTGCTTTTTGCTCAGGGCTAAACTTGCCATTTACAGGGAACGTACGGGTAATATCCGATGCATAAAATTCGTATTCACATGCCGCATCAATTAAAACTAAATCGCCATCGTTTAATGGCTTGTTATTTTCAACATAATGCAAAATACAGGCATTTTCACCACCACCAACAATACTGTTATACGATGGCACACAGCCGTTTTTACCAAAGATATAATTGAGTTCCGCTTCTAGCGCGTATTCCATCATCTCAGGTTTGACCGATTGCATCGCACGGGTATGCGCTTCAGCACTGATATTGGCTGCGACCTGCATCAACTCAATTTCCTGAGCCGATTTTTTCAAACGCATTTCATCAACAAGACGATCTAACTGGACCACTTCTGCTGGTGCAGCACCACCACGACGTTGTTGCGCATCCGCTTTTTGAATCCATTGACTAACACGTGCATCAAATTCAGCATTTTGGCCGATACGATAGTAAAGACGCTGTTTATTTAATAACTTGTCGATAATTTCTTCATCGAGCAGATCAATTGCATAAGCTTCATCTGCATCATAGATTTCAATCGCCCCGTCAATTCCAGCACGATAACCATTCCAGATTTCCATCTCGCGATTACGTTCGCGGCAGAATAAGCTATAGCTATATGCTTCAACGTCTTCAAAGGTTTCAATGATCGCAACCGCCTCAGGCTCGGCAAATCCAGTCAGATAATAAAAACTACTGTCTGCACGATATTTATAGTCCGCATCGCGGTTACGATACATTTCTGCTCGAGTCGCAATAATTGCAATGCTATTGCTGCCTATTTGTTTAGCAAGAAGATCACGACGTTGTTTAAAATCGGCTTGACTTAATTTCATATTGTCCTTCTGATGAAGATGAATGATTGTAAGTATCTTTATTTATAAGAGCTTAAGGCACCGCCCGAGTTAACTCGGACGATGTGGGGTAAACATTTCTACAACCGTTTGCGGATCTGCTGCTTGATTGTCTTGATTTCTGCTTTTGGCGTGAAAGTTTTGCAATAAAGAACTTTCAGCAACAGGAATCTTGGTGCGGCCAATCGATAAACTCACGGGAATCAAGCGTACAAACTCATAGAGTTCCTGATAGCTTTCTTCGCCTTCTTCATCATTATCCGAGTCTTCAAACTCAACAGCTGCAACATCTTGTAAATGTTCAATCAGCTCTTGTTCTTCACCACGAATATGACCTGAAGCCAAACCAAAACCGAGGACTACGCCTGCGCACCAGTCCGCCAAGGCTTGCACACGATCTGCCAGTAAATGGCTATCATCTGGAAGCATAGGCAAGTAATCTAATTCGTCATCAGATAAAGCATGAGCAACATCTTCCGCTTCATCAGTCAGACTTTCCAATGCCTCTGCTTGTAAAGCAGGCACATTAAGGGTGTTTAAAATTTGTGACCATTCATCTGAGGTCGGCGCTTGTGTCACACAAACGATACCTGTTAGTAAACCGTGTAACTCACTTGGACTTGAAATTTCTTCAATCCCATCAAAATGGGCATTCCATTCCGTCCAACCTGAAATATCGTCTTGCATTCGTTTATCCAATCTCTATACTGCTGTATATATTACCTTTGATTGCAACTCTGTGCGACCTTCGTTATGTTAGAACAATTACAGCGTCTACAAGCGCATATTGGTGTTTTAAAAACACGCTTACATCACTTGGAGCGAGAAAACTCATCGCTCACCGAAGCTAAGCAATTAGCTGAAACTGACCATCATGCACAAGTTGTGCAGAAAAATAGCATCATCACGCAAAAGCAGGAAGAAGTTGATAACTTAACTGAACAACTGACTCAGTTACAAGATCAATTTAAACAACTGAATCAAGATGCAACAACTCTAGCGGAGCGTTATAGCCGTTTAGAGAAAAGCACCACTGATTTGAAAAACCGCTTCCAAGAAATTTTGGCTGAGCGCAATGACTTACGTGTGAATAAAGAAAAACTACAAGCACAGCAACGTCATAGCCAGCAAGAGATTCAGGATTTACAGCAAGATCGTGATCGTCTGTTGCAGAAAAATGAACTGGCTAAATCTAAAGTTGAAGCCATTATTCAGCGCCTTTCAATTTTAGGTACTGCACAAGATCAACATGCGCAAGAAATTCAGCAACTCGCACATCCGAATGCTGAAACCCAAGAGGAGACCTGATCATGAGTGAACCTATTGTTGTTGAGCTTCGCTTAATTGAACAGACCTTTCGTCTCAACACAACTGAAGAAAAACGTGAGGAATTAGAGCGCGCTGCGGAACTACTTAATCAGAAATTTCATGACATGCGTCGTAGTGCCCCACGAGTTGAACATAATAAACTGGTGATTATGGTCGCACTACAAATGGCTCAAGAAGTGTTTAGCTTAAATAAATCTTTGCAGCAGTATGCACATTGTGAACGTCTTTTAGAAACCATGCTTGAAGATGTAGAACAAAGCATCTAACTCTGGAAAGCCTGAAATATAAATTTCAGGCTTTTTTTAGCGCCATAGTACATATACCAGCCTTCTTTTCCGCCTTTATCTCATCGTCATTTTTATTATTTACTCAAATTCGCCTGAATTGAATTCCCGCTCTCAAGTCAATTCATCTATTTGTTTATTATTTAACATTCAGAAAAACAGCAATCACCCATCCATTTTTTGCCTAAACCACCACTCAAACAGGCACGCATATTATTAATTTAAGCTTATAAATAAATTTAGTAGAGTCATTACATCGAGGTGTCAATTCCTATAAGAAAATGCGCCACTAGATCAAGCACCATGATTTGATCAGATTTACTAAAATGCTACTAAATATAATACGTACAGTGCTCCTTTCTAAAAATTACGCCTATATAAGGGAGATCGAATTCTTCAAAATTTTTGTCAATTCAATTACTTCAATTGAATGTTTCAACTATAAACTTAAACTTACAAATTTCTCTATTTCTCCCTCTTGAGATGACCTTCATTTTTACTATAATTAAATCATCTCTGAGGTGTACGCCAGCTGGTCTGACTCCCCTGAGCCGTGAATTATTTCCGAATTGGAAAGCGTTTTTAAATATTGAGCGTGTATGCCTACCCTGAGTAGGAAACCCAGATGATATATAGCGCTTTCCACCTTGAACCTTAGTGTTCAAGGGTAAAGACATGCAGCGGCATTTTGGAGACCCATTTTATTTCAACAAATAATTGATCTCGCTTTAGATTTTATAATTCTATTAAACTTAATTTTCTAATTGTTAGTAAAACATACAAATCTCAATACTTTCCTCTTGTGGTCGGTGTTGATTTAACTATAATAGAAAACATCTCTAGGGTGTTCGCCAGTACGTCTATTCCCCTGCCGATACTTAAATTTATGGATGTGTTCTGTGTATTTTGAGTGTATGCCTACCTCGAGTAGGAAACCCAGTAAGTATGCGTCACCTCCACCTTGAACTCATCGGGTTCAGGGTAACGACCATGCAGCGGCATCTCTGGAGTACTTTTTTTACTATAAAAACAATATAGAAGTTGTTGTATTCAGATCCCATAAGTTTTATATCATCAATTATTCCTCAACTCTTTAAAATCGTATAAGAATTTTATTATAGCTATTGAATCAAATTACTGTTCAAACATAAACATCATTCTCCTAATCTATTAGGAATATTGACTTCAGCTTTATCTATAAACGATAAGGTCAGAGCAAAAAGCAATATGCTAGACTATACCTATATATTCTTTTGAATAAAATCTTTCGTAATTTATTAAAAACATATTTTGAGTACAACGAATGACAGCGTGGCAACGACTAGGTATTGAACCAACAGATAATCAGAGAGAAATTAAGAAAGCCTATGCAAAACAACTTAAATTAATCGATCAAGATACTCAACCTGAAGAATTTATTCGCCTTAGAGAGGCTTTAGAAACTGCACAGTTTGAAGCAGCATATGTATTCTATGAAGATGATGAAGTAAACGATATTATTGAGCCTGATTTAGAGAAATATGCCTCTGAAAATAGTGAGGTCTCTCCTAATGCGGATGAATTACAACTCGAAGAATCTTTAAAAAATCTAGAACATCATATTTCAACACAGGATATAAATTTTGATATCCGGAATGAATTGCTTCAATTTCATCACCAAATTCAAAACATTGCAGACCCGAATACCAGCATAACTTATAGCAATAAAGTACAAAATCTATTAAAGCAATATGATCTCGATGACTTTCTTTATATCTTTTCTGATCATGAGCCTCAAACTAATATCGCGCTCGACCTCTATAATGACGAGACAATAACTTCTCAAACAGTTCAAGAAGTTCCCCTTGAGTCTGATCATAGCATCGTAGCCGAACCAATTTTCATAACCCTCAACGAAGTAACAGATTCACTTTGGAATAAAGATATTAGTGATTCAACTTTCGAAAAATTTAAATATCTACTGAATCAGCAATTTGATATCCCTCTTCATCAACAAATTCAAATTAAGGATCAGTTAGTCGCGCCTTTGGCAGAAATAGACAGCAATAATTTACAACCTGAATATTTTCGTTTTCTTGAACTCTGGCACGAAAGTTATCCAGACGATATCCATCAATATGATCAATCGTATTACTCCTCTCTTTTGCAAGAAAAGTTGAATGATTATTTATCAAAACACTCGATCTTGAAACAATTAAAACCTGAGCAATATCTCGCACTTCAAGCATTAACAGGAGAACAAAAGCTACAGCCTTTCAAAATGATTAGTCTACAAAATCATCTCCACAAGATATATACCAACCTCACAACAACTGAAATTTTAAATCAACTTCAAATTTCAAGTGCACAAAACAATCCCAATTTTGTATTTTTAAAAAGCTTAAGTGAAATCAAAAAATTTAACCTTATTAATCTTATTTTTTCAATTGGCACATTTTATTTTGCATCGCTACTACTTGAAATAACACCCAAAGCAGGGATAGTTATATGTATTAGCTTGGTTACTATTGCCTTATTTATTTGTATTTTACAACCTATTCTTCATGCCAAAATCCTAGGTCGTCCCGATCAAGAAGAAACACTCATACGTTTAAGTAAAATTTGGTTTTTAAGTGGATTTATTCTTTGTATTGCAACACCTTGGTTTGCAGAAAGTCTGCACCAGCTTTTAAGTTATACTTGGCTTATATTCTCAGTCCTCTTAATTGGTGCTTTAAAATTAAATGCAGAACCACATCACAATAACCTGTTACAAAGTGCTGATTCTCAATTTGATCATTGGATTATAAATCTTGGCTTAATTGCGATTTGCATCGGCTTTTTCTTTGCAATCCTATCACTTGCAAAACCTGATCATTCATGGTTAGCGGTTTACAGTCTCATTCCTATCAGTCTATTATTACTTCCCGACTCATTCCGCCCCTTATTTTCGATCTTTGGCTATAATAAAGAGAATGACAATTTAACAGAAAATCAAATCTATTTTAAAAGTATAATGATTATCTTGTTTAGACTTACTTGGGTATTAGCTATTGGCTATTTCTTAATATCTGAGAATAATCAGCCCTTCATATATGCAAGTGGTCTTATTCTCACAAGTTTGCTTTTTGTTGGGATGAGTACAAAAAAAATCTCACAACTGATTCGGTATCTAGCTTTCACAGCCACATTTTTTACGATCATTATATTATTTATTGGATTAGATGCAGTTAAATATTTTTTAGCTAAAATTTAATTTAGATAAGCAACACATATCTTTCATGCCCCTTCTGATTTCCAAGAGTCGAAAGGGGCTAAATGTTTTAATATTCTTCAAACAAGCTCAAATCTTCAACTTCATTTAAGAAAGCTTCAAAATATTGACGAGCCTCACGAATCTGCCTTTCCTCTTGCAAATTCAAGACATGGTTAAATTGCTGCGTTCGCTCTCCAATCTGTAAGCGAATATCCCCAGTATATTCACTAAATAAACGCTCTGCACGTAATAACAAACTCTTATTCATTAGATTATCACGTGGATGAATTTTTAATTCCTGTAACTGTACGCGGGCCTGTTCAATCTGCTCGGCACTCATCACACTTTGATGATTAACCACTACTTTTTGAAGTTTTTCCCCTGTAGCAGGCACCTCTACATCGACATCTAGAATCCCGTTGGGATTATAAGAAAAACGGACATCTATCGACAATTGATCATCATTTGGTGGTAAAGGAACTTTTAACTCACCTAAAAACACGTTTTCTTTACACAGCCTGTGCTCACCCTGATAAATTCGAACCACAATTTCTCGTTGTCCCTTATGCATCGCAGTATACGTATTTACTTTACTGGCTGGGATTACTGTATTACGTTCTAAAACTGGTGAAAACTGATCATCGGCTCCTACAGCTAGCCCTAAGCTAAACGGACATACATCAGTCAATACAACTTCTTTGAGAGATAAATCCTTCGCTTTTAAACCTGCTTGAACACAGGCACCACGTACGATTGCTTCATCTGGTTGAATACTTGTTGAAGGAAAACGTCCAAATAGCTTTGTCACCATTTTACGCACAACAGGAATACGCGTAGCCCCTCCAACCATAATAATTTGGTCAACTTGTTGAGGTAAAATTCGCGCATCTCTTAAAGCTCGTTCTAATGGGCGACGTAAACGGAGTAATAAGGGCTCTGCCCAATGAGCAAATTCTTCTTGGGTAATTTCAAGTATTGCCTCTTGTTCTTTCCATTTGAAAGAAAACTGTGCTTTTGCTTCCTTGCTTAAAACATGCAAGCAATATTGGGCTTTAGCTCTTAGTGCAATTTCAATATCAAGTGGAATTGTATGTTCTGTAAAACCAAACACAGAAGCATGTTGTTTCCAATATTGTTTCATTAGGAGTTGAACGAAATCATCTCCCCCTAAATAGTTATCTCCAGCACTTGCGCGAACCTCAATAATCCCATCAAATAACTCAACGATTGAGACATCAAATGTCCCACCGCCTAAATCAAAAATAAGAAAACAGCTATCTTCCGTTTGCCCCAAACCATACGCTAAAGCAGCAGCTGTAGGTTCATTGATTAAACGACTTACTTTTAAGCCAGCAAGTTTAGCTGCCGAGATGGTTGCTTGACGCTGGATATCATTAAAGTAAGCAGGAACTGTAATAACCGCCTCATCTACTTCACATTGTAATAATTGCTCAGCATCTTGCTTTAAAGACTTAAGAATTAAAGAAGATAATTCGACAGCGCTAAAACTTTGATGACCTAGTTTCAATCGTTTAGATGTGCCCATTAAGCGCTTAAAACTGGTTAATACCTCTTGCCCACTTCCTCTAAGTTCTAATGCAGCCTGACCGATCAATATTCGACCTTGCTCATCCATTGCAATCGCAGACGGTGTCAATTTCACCCCATAAGGGTTTTCGATTAATTTTGATTGACCATTTTCAAAAATACCAACAAGTGAATTACTTGTACCTAGATCTATTGCAATTAAAGGTTTAAATTCTGTCATTTTTTATCAATAGTTTAAAAATATTAAATTTTAGACAATATTTTAATTCATATCTGAACAATTAGCGAGTTTTACAACAAATAGAAAAAAATCCCCTAATACATTAGAGGATCATCGTATTTTAGCAGCACGTTATCTAAAAATTATTCATCTTTCAAAGCACATTCATAGTTGCTTGGGTCTTGTGAACAACGAACTTGTTTCAACAACTTCATCATATCTTTATCGTAAAAGCCTTCCTTGGTCATTTGAATGCGTGCTTCGCGCATCAATCGAACATAACCAGGCTTATCACTTTCGTTTAACTTCAACCAAAATTTGTCTGGAATTTTTGCTTCAATCTTGTCAACAAATTCAAAAGCAGGATCTAACTGTTTTGAAATGACTTCTCGTGCGATTGAGCCCATCCCTGCTGGGAATTTATTACGATGCATAATCAGCGTCCCTGTCACTTGAATGACAGGAAATTTAATAATACCACCAACGGCTTTTCCTGATTTATCAGTCATGCCTTTTTGCAATTCTAGCGGTTCAAATAAAATGGCTGGACCTGCCATGATATCCACTTCTTTATTATTAAATTTACCACCCACTGTCACCAAATCAACTGACACAGGTTGTGCCCCCACATTTTGTACCAGTTTCTTTTGAGTTTCATCAAATTGGAACACCGCAACTTTCTTGCCTGCTGCTTTAGCCAAAGTATTTATATTACGATCCGTGACCATAATATAGGCTGCACCGAGGGGTACAATCCCAACCACCTCATAATCTTTGTTTACCATCTTTTCATCAAACTTTGGATTGGCCAAAACTTGAATCACAGAACTCAGTTGTTTATAGGTCTGCAAGGCGCCAATTGCATCCACACTGCCCACGAACTTATTAAACTGTTTTGCGCGCAGATTGCTAATCCCTGCACCATCACAACGTTTGCTACGGAAATCTTCGGTCAACACAGCTTCATTGGTATACACTTTCAGATTCACCAACGTGGACGCCTGTTTTTTCAATTTTGGATAATCAAAATCTAATTTAAATTGCAAATGTGAAGGACGTGTCACATTCATATTCACGCCAAATTGCTTGGCAACACGGACGATACTTGGAATTTCAGTAATATAACTAGTGGCCTGCTCAAAGGCTTCGCTATGTTCGCCATTCGGAGAGAACACACAGAGAGTGACCTGTTTTGGAATCTGTTGCCACGTTTTGGGATCATTCAATAATTGCTTAACTTTATTTTGTGAATGAGGAGAGAGACTTAAATCCAGTTTACCTTCAGGTGCTGCATAGCTTGTATTCACCATACCCCATGATGAAGCTAGCACACAGGACAAAAGTACAGGTTTTAAAAACTGTGTGAATTTATTATTTTGCATTGTTTGATCCATCCTTAGCGAGAGCGAGCTATTTCCCAATAGTCTTTATTCAATGTAAGAATAACGCATAGAAATAGAATTGACTGATTTTATTTGGATGGTGTCAATTCGGTCAAAGTTAGAACCATTACTCATTTTATAAAAATGAATAGCCCCATAAGATACAAACATATATTTCAACAAGCATTTGAATAATCTATATTTTTAATACTCTTTAATCATTTAAATGCTTGTTATTCTGCTCTTAAATAAATGACCAAATCACGTTTTCATCTTGTCGCTTTAATAGAAAACTGGTTTGATGATCATCCTCAACCACAATATGCTGATTCGAAATCATTTTTACTTTTAGTAAGGTGTCATTTTGATAAACCAAATCATTTTTGCCTTCTTTGGTTAAGACTAGCATCTGATCAAGTACAATCAATTTTTTTGATTCCAACATCATTTTACCCTCTAAAATGGTTTGCAAATACTGAGTATTTCTATCAAGCTGATAAGTTCAACTCATCCTAAATAGCAGCTCAATACATACGATTCATACGTAAAAAAATACTCACTTTAATTATTTAAATACATGAAACTGACATCTAAGCATGTTATCTCACAAGATGCATATTAGATTATTTTTTAAACAATATGCTGTTTTTTTGTCAGACAGTTCTCATAAAAACTCTTTACCGCAAGATCGATTTAAAAAGCTAAATCTATAAATAAAAATAAATAATATTAAATACTTAACTAGCTTTATATTTTCATTGTCTCGCTAGCGTTAAATTAGAAATATTGACCAATCATAAAAATAAATCATACTTATTTGAAAAATAATAAATTTTATTCAAAAAAAATGGCTACGTTAAAGTAGCCATTTTTTAGATTGTGTATTACCAACTGACATTCACGCGTCTATTTGGGGCTAAACAACCAACTAACTGGCGGTTTGCTTTATGCCCTGCACATTGTTGATATAAATCAGTTTGGCTATTGGCCTGAATTTGGATGCGATTTGCATCAACACCCTCATTCACCAACAACTTGGCAACGGTATTGGCACGCTGCGCTGACAATTGATGGTTATATGCAAACTTACCTAAAGGATCTGCAAAACCTGCAACAATCACTGGGCTATTCGATGGCGCTTGTTTAATCCGTTGCGCAATTGCAGCAACTGAACTTGAACCTTGTTCAATTGCATTGGCATTCGATCGATCAAATGCAAAAAATACACTTGATGATCGCAACGTATTTAGATTGGCATCAGCTGGAACTTGATTATTTGCCCCCCAAGCCATTAAACCTTCACATGCCTCACCTTTCCAAGATAAACGTTCAGAAAGCGTATCCTTATTAAAATCGATGCGTAACTGGCAACGTAAATAATCCTGACTATTCGGCTGACGGACATCTAATACATAGTTCCAAGTTTTAACAAAGAATAAACCTTCACTAAATTGAGGATTTCCCAAGATATGTCGAATTTGGTCTTTGGTTAAGCCAGTACCTAGGCGAGCAACATTGTCGTATTCATAACGCTGCACTTGTTTTAAATAGCTTTTTTCAACAGCTGGAAATTTGACTTCCTCTTGTTGAACCACGACCTCATCATCTGCCGCCATAGCCATCATTGCACTACTAGAAGCGATCCCGATAACCAATGCTTTTATCATGTTTTTCATATTTTACTCTCTTTATCGATTGGAGATGAGGAGAGCCTAAGGGCTCTCCTGCATAACGAGTCCCTTAGTCAATTACACCACTGATACCGATACGTACACTTGGATCACCTTGTGATGCTGCAGCGACACCGCCTGTGATTGACCAACGACCATTATCCGCAGTCTTACGCAAGGTTACGCCGACTGCATTTTCACCACCATGATAAGAAGCACCTGCTGCATAGGTATATTTACCTGCGATGTATGGCGCTGCTTCCAATGCCATTGCTGCGGCAATACCTGCATTTGCTTTTTTCTCTACATCCTCAATACGTTGATTAGTTGAGTAGAAGGCTTGCTCAAGTTTGTTGTCCAGGTTATCAATGCGGTTGCCCAAAGCTTGATCGGCTTTATTTAAGGCATCCACTGCACCACCAACATTGTTGTAGTCTTTACCTCCCACCGTGTAAGTAGGGTTAGTGAAACTATTGGTAATGTTATTATAGCCAGCTCCGCCACCTAAGAATTCAACAACTTTTTTGTTGGTTGCATTCAATTGAGAGCCGTTGATTGCGTCTTTCGATGCTTCATTAATTGCACCATCTTTGACACCCGTAACAACGCGATTACCATCGGTACCAGCAACATTAACTTTAGTGCCTCCAGTGTCTTTAGCAACGGTAACGTCAGCTGTACTATTCGCTTGTTTAACCAGACCCACCGTACCATTATTAATATCATTTTTAATGTTATTAATAGCATTGGTATTGTTGGTAATCTGCCCTTGCAAATTATCTTTAACTTGCGCAAGCTGACCACCATTCACAGCATCTTTAGAACCTTGCTCAACCTTACCATCTTTTACATTGGTAATCGTGGTTCCATCTGCTCCACCAAGGGTGATCTTGTCTTTTTTAGCATCGTCGTATTTCACTGCATTGTTAGCAAGCTCATTTACATTGTTATTCACATTGCTAATTGCGCTATCCAATTGACCTTTGTTCACCGCATCTGTCGCATTAACACCAGCCGCAACATTGGTCACCTGCTTATTGCCAGCATTGACACCTTGAGTGGTTACACTTGGGCCACCAGCAATAATAAGTCCTGTGTTGTTTAACACAACCGCATTGTTACCAATGGTGATTCCTGCATTATTCAGAACCGTATCACCTGCTTTCACAGAATCAACCGCTAAGTCTTTTGCAGTTTCCACTTCATAGTTATCTGAACCATCAGCATTTTTGCTCTTT
The DNA here is from genome assembly GCF_036668815.1 of Acinetobacter sp. ESBL14. Classification (NCBI taxonomy): domain Bacteria; kingdom Pseudomonadati; phylum Pseudomonadota; class Gammaproteobacteria; order Moraxellales; family Moraxellaceae; genus Acinetobacter; species Acinetobacter sp. ESBL14. Next base: position 1,375 of record NZ_JAZEVS010000006.1, on the reverse strand, counting down.
TTCACAACAATGTTTTGACCATTGGTCACAGTCGTTTTCGATGTTGTTGCAGCAGAACCAATTGCCTTATCAAGTGCAGTCAACGCATCACCAACATTGGTTTGATTCGCTTGAGCCACATTATAAGTTGGACCTGTAATAGTACCGTCAGCATTGACTTTAGCACCACCACCCAAGCTATTTACCAGCGCAGTTTGGGTTGTTACAACTTGGTTACCCACAGCTTTCAACTGAGCAACGTTCACTGCATCTGCATCGGCACTACCCGCTGCAACACCAGTAATTTGACGATAAATACCACTCGCCTCATCACCTACTGCAACTGCACCTGTAGTTGAGGTTGTTTTCGAGATTGCTGCTTTATCAGCAGTTGTTGCAGCAGATAATGCATAACCCGCTACACCTGCTCCTGTTGTCGCCGCTGAACCGTTTCCTAACACAACTGAACCAGCTACTGTTTTGGTCACATTATTACCAAGTACGAAAGTATCATTTGTAAGCACTTGGTTATTGTTACCGACAGAATAGCTATTCGATCCATCAACGATGGTCGGGTCACCAATCGCACCAGAATGATCACCTTTCACTTTGTTGCCTGTACCAATACTGATTGATTGCAGGCCTGTTGCTTCAGCACCTTTACCAATTGCAATGGACTCTTTACCTGTTGCTTTGCTGTCATGACCAACTGCAAGCGCACTATCCGCACCGTCTGCAACAATTGCATTTACACCAACTGCTGTCGAGTTTAAACCACCTGCGCTTGAGTCATTGGTTGTACCCAAATCACCTTTAGATGTATCAGCATTGGTATGGAAGAATTTAATACCATCGGTATTCATCTTCTGTACTGTTTGACCAATGGTTAAGCGATCTGTAGTTTCTTGACCTTTTTTATCGTAGGTTAAGAACAATGAATCTTGGTTCTTGTTGTCAGGATTTTTGTTCACAATCTGATCAACAATATTCACCTTATTGCCATTACCATCTACAACTTCAGTAATATTGCTCGTAATCGCACTCTTCAATTGCTCTTCAGTCGCAGCTCGACCTTTGGTTGCAAAATCACTTGCTTTGATGTCTGTATTACTTAAGCCTTCAATGGTATTACTTGCTTTATCTACAACAACACTGCCTACAGTTACCTTGTCGAAATTCACATCTTTCGCTGTCGATACTTGGTAGTTGCTTGAACCATCTGCATTGGTGGTTGGAGTAACTACAACATTATCTCCTGCTGTAACCGTAGTTTTCGCTTTGGTTGCTGCATCTTTCACGCTGGTGATCGCGCCATCAATTGTGTTCGAACCTGTGCCACCAATGTTACTTGTGGTGATTGCACCTGTTGTCGAATCAATGGTCGTGTTGCCACCAA